>CAZLZD010000074.1:0-14669 GCA_964563925.1 uncultured Roseivirgaceae bacterium
TCATAAGGCTCAGAAAAAAGCAGAAGCATGGAATGGGGCTCCGGATTCCCGGTCAGGTAATAAAAGTCGGGATCCTGGTGATAAATATATTCGACATCATTGGCACGGTTACGTACCGGATTAGCGAAAAATACGGCCACACTGTTAGGAGGAAGTTTCTCAATTACCTCCTGTCGCTTCTTTTTATGAAACTCAGGGTCCAGGTAGTCTTCCGGGTAATCCTGTGCCACGGTATCGGCCAGGGAAATTACCAGGATAAGCACCGGTAATAATATGTTGGTTAAGTTCTTCATACCTTAAAATTAAGGTATTGTACCTTTTATCCTAAGACCGCTGGTGTAAAGTACTGCCTTCCACTCGAACTAAAGCCAGGTTGACCAGGTATGGCCCTCCACCCGACCGGGATTATTAGAATCCCACATCCAGTTTCAGTCCGAATACCCCCGGCGAAACCGAGGTGATAAAATCATTGAAATATATCGTATAAAAAAGTCCGGGACGTACATTATTTATGATAAACTGACCGGCCAGGACCAGCTGACCGTCAAGCTTGGAATCGTTAAACAGGGCATCCTCAGTCAGGATGTAAATACCATTGAGTTCACCCCATGCATGAAAAACGTCGAACTTATAACCGCCCTTCATGCCAAGGTGGGTCAGCACTTCCACGTCCCCGCCTTCGTTGGTGGGAATAACTACATCGGGGCCCGCATATATACTGAAAATTCCCGCCCGATCAGCCGGATTGGTATAGGCATAATTTCCATAGACCGTCCAGGCCGACTCGATGAACATGGGCAAACGGGCTACGTTGGAATATAACCCGATGCTGGAACGAAGCAGATTATCAGAGCCTATGGTCGGGATATACAGGCCCGCACTTAATGCCGAGGTTTTTTCGTCATTGATCCATTTCCGGAACGAGACGAAAATATTGGCCAGGCCATTGTCCGTGTCAAATTCGGTATCAGCCACTATAAAAGGCATTTCTGCATACAGGCTCCAGTTATTGCCCAGATACGTATTCAGGGTTACGGTGTAGGTGCCCGAAAACGTGGATATTTGATCACCCTCCTTGAAAGATGGCAGGTGTACCTTCAGACCTACCACCGTGACAGAGGTATCCGCCAGGTCAGGCTCCATATTGATTTGCTGCGCAAAGAGAAAATGTGCACCTGCACACATGATCATCAGGGTTAGAAGTTTTTTCATGGTTATTCGTTGGATACAGGCAGCATAGATACTAAAAAAACGAAAAGTAAACTATTAAAGAATTAATATTTCATGGGTGTGGCGGTCAATGAATACCGGCGACGATCTTCAACAAACCAATTCTTTTTGTAAATTCATTCCATCTGAATTCTATTTGCATGCGCTTTACACTACTCTTCTTCATTCTTTCCGGTATCTGTTTTTCATGTTTCGTTCCGGAAGAATCTTCCGTTGCCCACCCCGAAGACTGGCCTGAGTTCCAGGGGGGACCTGACCGAAGCCAGTATTCACTTCTGAGCCAGGTCAATAAGGAGAATGTGACCCAACTGGTGAAGGCATGGGAATATCATACCGGGGACAGCGGACAAATGCAATGTAATCCGGTCATAGTTGACGGAATCCTGTATGGAATGACGGCAAGAGTGCAACCTTTTGCCCTGAAGGCAGATACCGGGGAGGAGATCTGGCGGGTATCGCCTGAAGGTGACCGGAATTTTCTGAGCACGAGCCGGGGGCTGGTATACTGGGAGAATGGTTCCGACCGGCGAATACTCTACACCCACGAGTCGTGGCTTATCGCGAGGGATGCAGCGACAGGCCGGCTTATTCCTTCCTTCGGCGACAGCGGCCGGGTCTCCCTGAAAAAGGGACTTGGCCCTGAAGCACAGGAGAAATTTGTCGTCTCGAATACCCCGGGAACCGTATTTGAGGATCTCATCATCATGCCGTTGCGTGTTTCTGAAGGTCCGGATGCCGCCCCGGGTTCCATTCAGGCATTTCACATTCCCACCGGTAAGCTGGCCTGGGTATTTCACACAATCCCGCATCCCGGTGAAGAAGGCTACGAAAGCTGGCCTCCCGAGGCATATAAGAACAATGTAGGTGTCGGGGCAGCAAATAACTGGGCGGGTATGGCCGTTGACCCATCCAGGGGTATCATCTATGTACCTACCGGCTCTGCGGCCTTTGACTTCTACGGTGGAAATCGTCCCGGTGCAAACCTGTTTGCCAATACCCTCCTGGCGCTCGATGCCCGTACTGGAAAAAAGATATGGCATTATCAGCTGGTGCATCATGATATACTCGACCGGGACCCTCCTTCGACTCCCAACCTGCTGACCGTCCGCCATAATGGCCGGATGGTGGATGCAGTGGCTCAGGTGACCAAGCAGGGCTATGTCTTTCTTTTCGACCGGGAGAATGGAACGCCCCTCTTTGATATAGAAGAAATTCCCGCCCCTCCATCCGACATTCCGGGGGAAGATACATGGCCAACCCAGCCCCGTCCGGTAAAACCGGCTCCATTTGCCAGGCAGACGTTGACGGAATCGGATATTTCTCCATTTGCCTCTAACCGGGACGAACTGCTTGAAATAGTACGGACCTCGCGGTTTGAAGGCCCCTTTACTCCGCTGAGTATACGGGGAAGCCTGGTCTATCCCGGACTGGACGGAGGTGCTGAATGGGGCGGGGCAGCTACTTCCCCGGAAGGGATAATGTATGTGAACAGTAATGAAATGGCCTGGCACATACAGCTGATTGCCAACAAGTCCGATGACCTGGTTTCCCCGGGGCAGCAGATTTATTCCTCACTGTGCGCCTCGTGCCACGGAGCATCCCGTAAAGGCAACCCGGCCAGCGGGTTTCCGGCACTGGATGCGTTATCGGCCCGGCTTGATTCTGCCCAGGCCCGTTCCATTATTCAGCGCGGCAAGGCAATGATGCCTGCCTTTCCCCAGCTTTCGCCGGATCAAATGAATGCGCTGATCGCCTTTTTATATGAAAACATATCGTTTGATGAGCCCGGACTGGATATATCCGCAGATCAGGAGGCAGCCTACCGGATATCAGGCTATACCAAATTCCTGGATGCTGACGGGTATCCGGCCGTCCGCCCGCCCTGGGGCACCCTTAACGCTATCGACCTAAATTCCGGAACGTACCTTTGGAAGGTACCCCTGGGCGAATACCCTGAATTGACTGCCCGCGGTATGGAGCCCACGGGTTCGGAAAATTACGGCGGACCGGTGGTTACAGCCGGCGGATTACTGTTTATTGCCGGGACCAAAGACCGACAACTCCGCGCCTTCGACAGTGAGACGGGCGAATTACTCTGGCAAACAAAGCTTCCCGCCGCAGGGTTTGCCACCCCGGCCACATACCTGGCAGCTGGAAAGCAATACGTGGTCATTGCCTGTGGCGGAGAAAAATTAGGAGCCCAAAAAGGCGACAGTTATGTCGCATTTACATTACCTTGATTCCATGTACCTTACCCTGATACCATGAGACCTTACCTAATCCTTCTGCCCTTATTCCTGTCCTGCCAGTCTCCTGCAGAGGCACAACAGTTGTCATTCACAGATGTAACGAATACTCACCTGCCAGCCTCTGTCCGATCCGGAAACAATACCATGGACATGCGTATCGGCGACATTGACAATGACGGAGATCCGGATATGGTGCTGGCCATCGAGTTCTATAAAAACGTCATTCTGATTAATGACGGGAAGGGCCTGTTTACCGACGGGTCTGACCGGTTGCCGGACAAAACCGGATCCGCGGAGCCTAAACCGTGGAGATATTATCCATATCACGATTCAGAAGATGTGGCCCTTGAGGACTTTGACCGTGATGGTGATCTTGACATACTGATCGTCACCGAAGATGATCAGATCAATGAATACTACCTGAATGACGGCAAAGGTTATTTCACGGATGCTTCCGAACAGCTTCCCGTTACAGGGGTTTCAAATGCGGTGATTGCCGGGGATTTTGACGGTGACGGCTGGATCGATGTACTCATCGGCAATAATGGTCAGAATGTATACCTGAGGAATAACAACGGGTCGTTTATTGATGAAACAAGCAGCCGTCTCCCCGACCGGGATGACATCACCCAGGACCTGGAGGCTTTTGATATTGACGGCGACGGGGACCTGGACCTGGTGGTTGGAAACGAGCGGGAGAATTTTCTCCTGGAGAATGATGGACAGGGGCACTTCCGTGATATTACCGTGCAATTGCTGGATACATCTGTCCAGGAAAACGGAGAAACCCGGGAAGCTGATTTTGCAGATATTAACGGGGACGGACATGTGGACCTTTACTTTGCGAATGTAACGCTCTTCCAGGGAATGCCGCCGGTGCAGCGCATGCTCATATGGAAAGAAGGAAAGTTTCGGGATGAAACAAGTGCCAGGCTTGGATTCACCGATCTCCATAGTGTGGTGGATGCCGATTTTGCGGATATAGATCTGGACGGTGATTTGGATCTGTTCTTTCAGACCCTTGAGCGTCCTCGAATTTTTATTAATGATGGTAAAGGGTACTTCTCAGACCAGACTGAGACACTGATCCCCGGAATCCAGGGTATGGGTATCGACGTGGAAATTCATGACTTTAACGGAGACGGCAAGCCGGATTTCTATCTGGGTAATTTTCGTACCGGAGATCGCTATTTTATGGGGAAATAATGGTTATGTACCTTTCAGTTCCAGTCACTTAATACCAGCGTTCCTGGCTTATTCTGCAAATCTTTCAGATACAGGATTTCCATGTTGTTGGCCGTGGAATTTCCGTTTTCATCCTCAATAATTCCGTAGTGAAACGGACGGTGAAGCGCAATGATCTGATCTGATTCATGGATTATATTTCGTGCCCACCGGAAATCTCTCAGGGAAGGCTTAATCGTTCCTTTATTCTGGATGGTATCCTCCAGCGTCACATTTACAATAATCCGGATATCAAGTGTATCCGCTATCTCCTTAAACCCTGATATTACATCTTCAAACATGTAAAAATCCCCCTCGTATTTCTTCCCGCACAACGAGTTCAGGTCATCGATGATCACGGTATCGAAGCCTTCCTCCTGCAACCAGGGGGCAATATTTTCACAATATTCAGAATCAAAAAAGGGAAGAGAATCCTCGATTACCAAATCCTGGACGGAATAGGTTCCCATACCCAGCTTGTCTGTCAGATTCTCCACATAATCATGATAGCTTATGAAAAGTACTTTTTCATAAAACGACATATGATGTGCCATTTTCAAGGTGAATGTGGTCACACCCATACCTGATTTTCCACCCACGCAGACGAGTCCGTCTGCCAAAGAAAGTTGGGAATAATCTGCCATGTCAAGTTATTAAATTCTACAACTATAGACAAGAAGGTACTGTTTTCAAGAATATGATGCAATCTTTTGAGACAAACCCTTTGTTAATTCATTTTAATATGTTGCGATATATTATTTATGTATAATTTAATATTTTAATTTTTATAAAGTAGTCGTTTAAATTACGCGGTAAGGGTCTGAATTGTCTCCTTAATTGATGCGCCTGTACGTTTCAGAATAGACACGTTCACCATCTGCATTTACTTCGGTTTGCACGTAATAATCCTCGCCGATATCCAGGACCCAGTTGAATATTCTCATAGAATCCAGGATATCCATCATATAGTGGGATCCGTATTCCATATTTTCACTAAAGGTGTTCCCGTCGATCATATAGGTGCCATACCCAAACATCTGGGTTGAATCCAAGGGCTGCTGACGGCTCCACATCACGTGGCCATCAGAATACATTTTGACCTGCCGGTATCCTTCGTTCATGGTGACGGTATCGACAACCTCATCATTCTCATATAACTGATAAAACTGCATCTCCCAGGTACCTTCCAGGGAAGCTTCTTCCGGGTCTGTATTTACTTCTTGTCCGGCCTGCATATCCTCCCGTTCGGAATCGGGGGCAGTACAGGCATTTAATGCAAAAACAGCGGTAATGATTATAGCAAAGTACTTCATGATAAGTGGCTGTTGGTAGTACATATAATTTAAAAAAAAATCAGCCAAAAACCTGCAATTTTTTGAACTCAGAAGGGTTCAGCGGCAGGTTATCGAAGAATTTGTGCTAAAAAGCTCTGGGAAGGGACAACTGATATTACTTCTGATACTGGTTTTCAAACCCGTCATATTCAGAAAGTACTTTATCCGCTGCCATGGAATGGTAGATTCCCGAGGCGAGGAATCCTAATAATACTATGCGGATGGTCAGACCGATAAATCCGATCTGATCAAACTGCACCACGTCAATGCAGGATGCGAGAAGCAGGATGACAAAGCCGATGATCAGTGTCAGCAGGGATTGACGTTTGGACAGCAATCCCAGCATGATAATCACCAAACTTACGCAAATGATGAATAAGGTATTGATGAACGCGGATGACTGCAGTAATCCAAAGATCATGTAGGCAGTTCCAACATAAAACAAAAGCCGTGACGTCCTTTTTGATTTATCCGCGCTCAGCTCCTTTTTTATCTTGAATGCCAGTAACTTATCTTTCATGTTATCTTTCGGCATGCCACTGTATTCTTTCCTTATTGATCAGAAAACAACCCCTCAGGTAACCTGCCGGGCTGGTGAATAATCTTCCTTATCTTACATCGTTTTTTACTAAATGCGTCTATATTTAGCGCATGGATCCTGGAAACCGCCTTATCGACCCTAACGAGCTCCCTGAAACGGAAGAGGTGCCCCATTCGGGACATCCTCAAATATTCCGAAAGGAATTAATGCTCCTTGGTTCAATTCCCTTTGTTATCATGCTGGCAGGCCCGGCCGTATTGTTCATTCTCGGCCAATCATTGTGGGGCGGAGCCGCCCTTGCGCTGCTTTCAATTATCTATTTACTGGTTATTACGGTGATTCGTAAAAGCTTTCCCATCAGGGCCTATGCATTACGGGAGCTGGATATTTCGTATAAAAAGGGCTGGATATTCTACAGTCATGTCACCGTACCCTTCAACCGGGTTCAGCATTCTGAAATCAGCCAGGGGCCTGTAGACCGGTATTTCGGGCTCGTTACACTCCATATCTACACCGCGGGAGGATCTTCGTCAGACCTGAGTATCCCGGGACTTCCGCGGGAAGAGGCACAGCGCCTGCGAGATTTTATATCTAAATACCATGATTGATCCGGCTCCCTTCAGTACACCGCAGCATCAAAGCCTGATCGGGGTGCTGGTGTTCCTTCTCCGAAATGGCCGGATTATCTTCAGCCTTGGCATAGCCGCCTTTGCCGTCGGAAATAACGCGCCGAATGCCATGATGTACGTGGTCGGCGGACTTGGCGCAGGTATCCTCCTCACCGCGGTAATATCCTATCTTCAGTACCGTAATTTCACCTTCCATGTCCACCAGGGTGAATTGATCATCCACCGTGGTGTGATCGTAAAGGACCGGAAAAGCATCCCGTTGAGCCGCATTCAGTCTGTACACATTGAACAAAACATCATCCAGCAAGCCCTGGGGGTAGTCGGACTTAAGATAGATTCGGCCGGAAGCACTGGTAAGGAACTTGAAATTGCCGCATTAAAAAAACCTGTTGCCTATGCCTTCAGGGACGTTTTAAAGCAAAATGTGGTGATGCAAGACAAGCCGGGTGCTCCTGCAGAGATGCCTGAAAAGGAAGATACGCATAAGGTACTTGTCGCGCTTTCGCCGATCGACCTTCTCAAAGTAGGTCTGACGGAGAATCATGTTCGCAATGGCATTGTGGCTATCCTGGTGGTTTACGGATACATTACTCAGTACCTTGATTTCGCCCAGGAATACGTGGAATCCTATGTCGCAGAGTATATGGCAGATGTACCCGGCCAACTCGTACGGGCTGGTCTTGCCCTCATTCTTGCCATGGTGGTGGCTTTTATCCTGGTCAGTGTACTTATTTCCCTGGGCCGCACTGTGCTTAAATTCTATCAGTTCAGGGCCGCCATTTCCGAGGATGTGGTGGAGATCAGCAGCGGACTGCTTAAAAAGCAGGAAATTCGGATTCCGGTTCATAAAATCCAGTACCTGCGATGGGAGTCGAATCCGCTGCGGAAAAAGCTTGGATTTGAAACGGTCAGCGTTTTCCAGGTCCAGCCTGGCCGGGAACAAAAAAAGACACGCGTAGAAATTCCTGCCTGCTATCCTGATCAGACCACATCCCTGGAAAAGCTGGTTTATGACGAACAGGTACCCCGGCCGGACAGCTCTGTTCATGCAGATAAATGGGCCTATACCCGGTTTTATACCATGATATTCGGCCTTCCACTACTGATCTGGACTTTTATACAGTACCAGATTTACCCGATCTTCTGGTACCTGCCGCTGCTCGTTCTCCCGGTAATCATATTTTTTGCCTATCAATACGGCAAGAGTGTCCGCCTTACTTTTTTCAACGAGTATATGATGATAAGAAAAGGGTGGATTTTTCCCAGGCGGACGATCCTTTCCTATTACAAAGGCCAGGCCTTTCGTTTTTCGGATAATGTCTTTATCCGGCGCCGTCAGCTGGCACACCTAACCCTGCACACCGCCTCCGGAAAAGTGAATATTCGTTATCTGCCGGCCGGACTGGTTAAGAAGATTGTTAGTTACAGCCTCCGTAAGGCTGAAACCACTCAGCGGTCCTGGATGTAATTTTCCTGTAACAAATCCAATTTTTCATTGATTTTTAAACAGGATTTGTAACTTTACGGCCATTTTAAGTTAATGATTTAGTAATACCGCCTTAACCTTACCACTATTATGTTCAGGGTTCTCCTGCCTGCACTTCTGTTCATTTCATTAATTGCAAATGGCCAGAATGAAACAGCCCAACCAGATTCTTTGAAAGACGAACGCATTTCTGATTATTTCAGTTATGGTTCCCGGGGTTTTAATTTTACCGCTCCCGGCAAGGAATTCTCTCTTAACATTCAATCCAGGCTACAATTCCGGTACGCTTATCCCAACGATGAAAACCCGGTGACATTTCAGGATTTCAGGGATGAGACGCGTCACCTTTTCAAGATTAACCGGGCACGATTGAAAGTAGGAGGTCATGGGTACAAACCCTGGTTGAAATATTACTGGGAATACGAAATTTCTGCCGGCGTTTTGCTCGATTACCGGATGATGATTGAGCGCTGGAAATTTTTCAATGTGAAAGTCGGTCAATGGAAAGCAGATTTTACACGGGAAAGGACCATCTCTTCCGGGGCTCAGCAAACCCTGGACCGCTCCATAATTAACCGGACTTTTACGATTGATCGTCAGCAGGGCGTGGCCTTCTACGGGCGTGTAAGAGAAGGGAAGCCAGGTGATTTCAATTACTGGCTGTCGGTATTTACGGGATCCGGTCGCGGAGCACGGTTCAATGAAGATGAAGACCTGATGTATGTGGCCAAATTACAGTGGAATGTGCTGGGGCGTGAGGTGGAGATGAGTGGCAGTGACCTTGACAACCGACCATTGCCTGACCTTAGTATCGCGGCGGCTGCACTTACCACGCGCGGACGGTTTACTCGCTTTTCCACCTCGGGCGGCGGTCAGCTTGTCGGCTTTGACAGCGAAGACCCGGGTGATTACAGGATTAACCAGGTAATGTTTGAAACAGCCTTCAAATACCGGGGATTTGCGTGGCAGCATGAATCACACCGCAAGGAAATAGAGGATCGAATCAATAATACCGTTACCACGCTGTCGGGAAGTTACTTCCAGGCCGGATATTTTCTCCATAATGCCCTGCCCTGGGTACCTGAAAAACTTGAACTGGCCATGCGGTACGCGTATCAGACCATCCCTACCGAAACACGATACCTGGTAGACGAGCAAGAGTTTGCCACCGCAATTAACTATTTCTTTGCAGGTCACAAAAACAAGCTCACGATCGAATTCGCCCGGTTGTATTACCAGGAAGATTCCCTCAACCCTGACGCCACGGCCAACCGCTTCAGGATCCAGTGGGATATATCTATTTAAAGGTTATTCCTGAATGATAAAATTCACCTTATCGACGCCCGTATTGCCGCTTTTGGCATTATAGGCATAAATAACCACTTCGTAATTGCCGGGTGATGCCACAGGGATTCTGCCAGCGAACGTATTCACCTTGCTGGTGATCAGCATGGGAACCTCCTTGGCTAATTCTCCGTCACGGTAAACAAGTGCCCTGACCTGAAGGTCTTCGGAATCCCACAATCCCCCTTCACTGATCGTACACCCGCACATCATGACCACATTTGCCCGTACATCAACCATGCCCATGCTCAGCTGACTTATACGCAGTGATTCATGGGTCTGGGGAGCCAGGGCATTCACTACCATTCCGGGAATTTCTATTACCAGTCCGTCCCCCTCAATATGCTTTCCGGGGATCATCCAGACCTGGGTGGATGCATGTACGGTCGCCTGACGCTGATTTACGGGTGCCCATACCTCCACATTCACAAAAACCGGATCTTCAATGTCAAGCATGGCAAGGTATCCGGCGGTATTATCGTTTGACAATCGTCCATACCGGGCATGCGGTTGTCGCATTATCACGTCTGTATTACCGGTACTTCCGCTGGTATACCCGGTGGCCAGTATCTTACCTGACATGACCTCAGTGATCTTTACATAGGCCCCGCCAATGGAGCTTCCAATGAATTTGGCGTCTTTGGCCTTGGCCCTGACCATAAGCCGTGTAGGGACTGCAAATACCGAAACACTGAATAAAAGAAGAAGGGGGAGAATGAAACGACGCATCATTTTTTTTAAGTGAAAATACATTGATTTACAGGTAAATACAAGGGATATGAAGTACCCGGGCCCATGATTTCCCAAATTGGGAAATATTTCCCTGAACCGGAGGCAGATCCGGCCGTGTCCTTTCATGCGATGATAGAAATGCTTATCTGATAAATTGGCACGATCTGTGGCATATGATTTCCGGATCAACACACCAGACCATGAAAAGTAAAGAGATCAATATCGTAAAATGGATGATTGCAGTGATTTACATCATACTGGCAGCCAGCATATTGACCACGCTGCTCCTGTAAGGATCAGTCTTTCTTCTTGAGAGACTTAAAAAACCTGGCCCAGTTGAACGGATTCAGCAGGGGGTTAGGACGCGGTCCAAACGCATCATTCTGGTATTCCACCCAGTTATTCAGGTACCAGCTGGAATTCAGCGAGGCATCCATTGGTGTGGTTTCGATCATCAGCCTTAAAAGTTCGTCATTGAGGTTTTGCTCGTTGACGGATTCATTTACCGGTAAATTCAGGGCAATTACAGCCTCCTTCAGGACCTCCTCGGTAGGAAACGGCATAATTTCCACCTCATCGAGGTAGGTTACATCCGTCATCAGTTCCACGATGATGGTCAGATTATCCTTTTCTGATTTGGGAATTTTATAATATTGCTTTTCAAACCCGATGGCGCTTATTACAATTTCGTCACCTTCCAGAACCGGCATCGAAAAATATCCGACCCGGTTTGAGGTAGTACCCCGGCCTGCTTTCGGGACATATACGTGTACTCCGGGAACCCCGCTTGTGGTATCTTCTTCACTCAGGATAATTCCCGAAAGCTGAATGATCTTACGCTGGCCCTGACCCATACTGTCCTGCGCCGTGAGGCACAAAAGCGTCACGACGGACAGGATGAAGACGGTTAATGATATGTGTCTGAGGTAGTTTTTCGTCACTGGTTCACTCCCAATAATTCATCGAAGATATCAATTGAACGACAATTTTCCATGATTTGTTCGCAATAATTAACACTCTGCCTGAATAACCACCGCCCATCGATATACCGGCGGCCGTACCTGATAATTTATCGTATCTTTACCAAAGGTTATGCGACTCAAGAATTTCAGCTTGTCTTTTGGCTCACAGATTTTTAAAGCTTGTTCGGACGAATCAAGGCTCAGGATTCTGCACCTTATTCTTAAAAACAGGGAAATGTGCATTTCTGATCTTGAACAGGTCCTTGATTTCACCCAGACGAAAACATCGAGACATCTGATTTACCTCAAAAATTCTGGGATATTAAATGCCCGGAAACAGGACCAGTGGGTGTTCTATTTCCTGAAGGATGAAGTACTGGATATTATCGACCAGATTTTCCAGTTTCTTAAAAAGGACCAGACCCTGAATAAGGATTTTGAGAATTATAAAACTATGTACTCCAACCGGGCGTTAGCTGTAAACAAACTGGAAACACGAACCTGGCAACGATGAATAGGTACGACGCCATTTTTTTTGACCTGGACCATACCTTATGGGACTACGAGACCAATTCGCGTAGTACGCTGTGCGAATTGCACGAGGAATTCGGTCTCGAAAAAAAATACGGTATCGGAGGTCAGCAGTTCCTGGAACATTTCGGTAAGGTGAATCACTCCCTCTGGGATCTCTATAACAAAGGGGAGATCGACCGGGAACACATCAGGGAGCGTCGTTTTCGGGATATTCTCCAGGCCTGGTACGTGGAGAATAAATTACTTTCCGATACGCTGTCCGACGAATACATCCGGCGATGCCCCAGAAAGACTTCCCTTTTTCCACATGCCACGGAAATTCTTGGCTATCTCGCCGGTAAATACCCCCTATTTATTCTGACCAATGGTTTTGATGATGTGCAGGAAGTAAAATTAACCAATGCGTCAATACGCCAGTACTTCCGGCAGGTCATCACCTCAGAAACAACCGGCCACCGCAAGCCTTCAAGGGAAATTTTCAGCCATGCCCTGACCTGCGCTAATGTAAATCCTGATAAATCTCTCATGATCGGGGACAACCTGCATGCAGATATAGCCGGGGCACTGAACTCAGGGTGGCATGCCGCCTATTTCAATCCGGCCCGTCACCGACATTCATTCACCCCACACTACGAGATCAGCTGTCTCAGCGAAGTGCGTAATATCCTGTAAAAAACGAAGTCATTTTCCAGCCAAATGGCTAATTTTGCGGGCAAATCTCATAACACAAAATCACTCATCGATGCCCAAAGGAATTTATAACGTACCGCAGCCGGTCAACGAACCTGTTTTATCCTATGCCCCCGGTTCAGCGGAAAGGAAAGCCCTGAAGAAAGCCCTGGAAGAAGCCCGGGGCAAACAAACAGATGTACCGATGTACATTGGAGGGGAACTTGTGCAAACCGGCGACAAACGTCCGATGTCACCTCCTCATGACCATCAGCATGTGCTGGGTCATTACCACTACGGGGACGCTTCTCACGTGGAGCAGGCAATACAGGCTGCATTAAATGCCCGTGAGCAATGGGCAGCACTTAGCTGGGAACAGCGGGCTAGTATCTTCCTGAAGGCAGCCGAACTGATCGCCGGGCCATACCGTGCGAAGATCAATGCCGCCACCATGCTGGCACAATCCAAAAGTGCCTATCAGGCTGAAATTGATTCGGCGTGCGAACTGATTGACTTCCTCCGGTTCAATGTACATTACATGACCCAGATCTATTCGGAACAACCCGGTTCCTCCGCGGGTGTCTGGAACCGCCTTGAGCACCGTCCGCTGGAAGGATTCACTTTTGCCATCACTCCTTTTAACTTTACCGCCATTGCCGGCAACCTTCCCTCGTCCATGGCGCTGATGGGCAATACGGTGGTCTGGAAACCAGCGGAAACCCAGATTTATTCGGCCAATGTCATCATGCAGGTATTTCGTGAAGCCGGACTGCCGGACGGAGTGATCAACCTGATTTATGTAGACGGTCCAACAGCCGGGGACATTGTTTTCAAGCACCCCAGGTTTGCCGGACTTCATTTCACCGGAAGCACAGGTGTTTTCAAGCATTTATGGAAGACCATCGGTGCGAATATCGATCATTATGAAACCTACCCCAGAATAGTCGGGGAAACCGGCGGAAAAGATTTTATTGTGGCCCATAAATCGGCCAGTGCCAAAGAAGTGGCCACGGCCATCACCCGGGGCGCCTTTGAGTTCCAGGGCCAGAAGTGTTCGGCTGCCTCCCGGGCGTATATTCCTTCCAATCTCTGGGATGAGGTAAAGGAGCACCTGCTCGCTGACCTTAAAACTGTCAGAATGGGCGGAACGGAAGACTTCTCCAATTTCTTCAACGCGGTGATTGATGAAAAGGCTTTCGACAAAATTGCCTCTTACATTGAAAAGGCACGGGACAACACTATGAACGAGATCATCGCCGGTGGTAATTACGACAAATCGAAAGGTTACTTTATCGAACCCACGGTGGTTGTGACCAAAGACCCGCAATCACTCACCATGTGTGAAGAGATCTTCGGACCGGTGATCACTATCTATGTGTATGATGCGGATAATTTCGAAGAAACGCTCTCACTGGTAGATCAGACCTCGGTCTATGCCCTAACCGGCTCCATCTTCTCCCGCGACCGGTATGCCATTGACCTGGCTACCAAAAAGCTGGTGAATGCTGCCGGTAATTTCTATATAAATGACAAGCCCACGGGAGCCGTGGTCGGACAACAGCCGTTCGGCGGAGCCCGCGGTTCAGGAACAAATGACAAAGCTGGTTCCGTACTCAACCTGCTTCGCTGGGTTTCACCGCGTACGATCAAGGAGACGTTTGTTCCTCCGGTTGACTATAGTTATCCTTTTCTTTCGGAAGAATAGTGTAGGTCCCGTGGCGACTCCGGCGCAGCC
>CAZLZD010000075.1:0-14390 GCA_964563925.1 uncultured Roseivirgaceae bacterium
TATGGTGGGCAAGGTGTCTGATAGAATGTTAGCTGGTTAATTATTAATTATTATTTGTGTATATAAATATTACGATGAAGGCAATCACACAGAGGGAAAGGCCGATCATAAAGACATTGTAAGAAATTGAAAGCAACCGGTATTTCTCCTTCAGTACAATCCCAAGGTTGTAGATATCAATTGACATACTGTCGTACAGCTTCTTCTGATCTTCTTTAAGTTTATTCAGGTATTCCACAAAATCATTCTTGGGTATGCCAAGGAAATTGCCAAAATAGAGCAGACTGATTTTATTTTGTTTGACCTCCTCCATATCCACCTTCTTCTCGGTAACCTTGGGGCGGGCGGAAAGCACCGCAAACAGTACCGAAACCAGTGACCCGATCAGCAATACCAGGATGGGAATAGTGTAGCGAAACCTCTCTACAGTAAACCCTTGTGAAACGGAAAGGCTCGCACCGGACAGCGTGACAATGACCGAAATGAGGATGGTGTTGATGCTGATCATCATGTTAGCCTTTCCGTCGGCAATGGCACTGAAATTAATATGCGCCCGGTAATTATTACGGTACAGGGTATCAATGCCCCGGCCAAAGTCCTTTCCTGTCTTTTTTCTGGTGGTTACTTTCTGGGCTTTAAGAATGTTGCTCCGCTGCTTTTTTATATTCTTAACCCTGCGTTTACCATATTCCTCCTTTGCCTCCTTGGTCAGAAACTGGTGGTTCACAAGAAATTCATACTGGTTCTTCTCCCATGAAAGCTCTGAATATTTTTTGTTATGGACTTTCTCCAGTTCGACCCGATAAAGCTCTCCGCGACGAAAAAACCGTTTCCGGCCGATGTGAGACAAATCGGCATCATGCAAGATCTCCGCGAGGGAGCCTTCAATCTTACTGCCTTGTTTGGTACTCATGATAAGCTCCTTTATCGCATCGATTTTATCTTCATCGACTTCCTGCTCCTTCAGCCATGAAGAAACAATCTGCACACTCTGCTCCTCATGGTTTTCGGTTGACTTCACAAAGCCGGTATCATGAAACCAGGCCGCCAGCAACAGGGTTTCCATTTCCTCATCACCCAGGCCGCGTTTTTCACCCAGCAATTCGCAGGCTTCCACCACATCCTCCGTGTGGGCAATGCCATGATACTGAATAGAATCAGGCAGGTTCATTTTAAGCAACTCCTTTACATATGCTGCAGCTTCTTCCACGAGGGCTGTCTTAGTTTGCGTGTTTTTTTCTGACATGAATTCGTTGATTTGTCCTTCTTTCCGGAAAACTTCCTGCCGGAGATGCATTCTTCCGCATAACCATGTAAAAAATGTGCCAGTGTGGTTAAGGCGTGCGCAGGAAGTTATTTCCACATTCAAGTTACAGAAAAGTGTGGAAGTTTTTCCTCCCCGGGAGTAATTGCGTCCGGAAATTGGTGATTCCCTGTCTGAAACATAATAAAAGGGACAGCAGAACCGTCCCTTTCAGGTTAATTGTCAGGTCAGGGGTTGTACGTTATACCATGGAGCGTTCAAATTCTTCAAGCTGATTCACTGCGCCACGTATCATGGTGCGCTGTTCTTCCAGCCTTTCATTTATATAATCAGGCAGGTCATCTTTGCGCAGGGCCTTATCGTAGGCTTCAATGAGGTGTTTCTCACCGCGTATGGCTTCATCAATCCTTGCCTCGTCTTCGGAAGATGAGATTGAGGATCTGATATCCATCCAGGTTCGGTGAAAGTATCCCTTATACGTACCGTCCTCCGACAGGTCTGCCCCAAGGTCACGTGCATCATTCTGCAGGTTTTCAGTAAAAAGCTTACGCTGTTGCGACAACCGGTTCATGACCGTCTGCAGTTCATTATTCTCCAGGTGCTTTGCAAGATGGCGGTACCCGTTTGCACTGTCCTGATTCAAATTGATTATATCCTTTAATTCGCTTATAATTTTCTTGTTTTCCATAGTACCTGGTATAGCGCATAATTCGTTCCATCCCCTTAAACCGCCACACAGGAGGTTTTAGGGGTCCGGGTTGTTTCGATCAGGACACAAATCAATGGACAGGATTCCACACCCCACCCGGTTTTTGCAGGTCAATGAATATCTCCCGGCCGTCCCGGGGTGGAATGGAATTATAACAGCGCTCCATTACCCTGCAGGCAAAAAAGGGAAGAAACAACGATGCATACTCTTCCATAGTTCCTCCGTAGGGCGGGTGGTCTGTGAATAAGGGATCGTCAAAAAGAACCCCCGCCAGTCGTCCGCCAGGCCTGAGCAGTGCCAGGCTCTGATCCACATAGCTGGTACGCAGTGACGGGTGAATCGCACAAAAAAAAGTTTGTTCTAGAATCAGGTCATACTGCCCCTCCAGGGTAAAAAAATCCTGGCACAGGAGATGGCCCGGAGGAAAATCCGGACAACGTTCAGAGAGCGTCCTGAGGGGAACCGGGCTGATATCGGCTACATACACCTCGTTAAATCCCTGTCGGTGAAGATATTCAGCCTCATAGGCATTGCCTGCCCCGGGGATAAGGATTCTCAGGTCTTTCCGGCCAAGGGAGTTGATGAATTCCCTGAGCGGGGTGGTTATTGTACCGGCGTCCCATGGGGTATCCCTGGCGTTATATCGGCCAGACCAGTATTGCTCCCTCCCGGTGTGAATTGTCATTGCGCCATTAATCGTTTATAACCCAGAATTGTTTTATCTTAGCCCGAAATTCTAATATGCATTAACCATCAAAGAAAATACACAATGAGTGAGAATATTTCCAATCAAACCGGAAATCCGTCTAAGAGCTCTCGTAAATATATAGTGATGCTGGTGATCTTCGGGATCATCATAATCGTTCAGGGGGTGTTCATTTACCTTAATCATCAGGAATTGACCCAGACGGAAAATGAGAAGGTGGCCACCGAAGAAGACCTGGCCACGACCATGCAGCAGCTGACCGATATCAAGGCGGAGCTGGATCAGAAAATCGCTGAGATAGATTCTCTTGGCGGAGACATAAGCGAACTGGAAGCGGCACGTGACGAGATCGAAGCCGAACTGAGCTCGGAACGTTCACGTAACCAGGCGGCAATACGCACCCTGCGCGGAAAGGTTTCCGGCTACGAAGAACTGTTGAAACGTAAAGACGAGGAAATCAAGAACCTGCAGGCAATTAACGATGAATTGCTTACTGAAAATACGACCCTCAAGACGGAGAAGAATGAATTATCCGATTCTATCAACACAATTACAGAGACTGCTGAAAAACTGAATTCAAAAGTCGAGCTTGCCAGCCGGCTAAAGGCTGAAAATATACAGGTTTTTGCGGTTAATGACAGGGGACGTGAACGGGATTCACCTTTCAGGGCCCGTCAGATCGACAAGCTGAAGGTGGTATTTAATATTGCGGAAAACAATGTGGCCCCGATTGAAGGCAAGGATGTAATGATCCGGGTTGTCGACCCCTCAGGACAGATCATTTTCGATGTGGAAAGAGGGTCGGGCACTTTCATGTTAAACGATAAAGAAGAGTTCTTCACGGCCAATAAGGAAATCCTGTTTGACAATTCACGCCAGCAACTCACTTTTGAGTATGATAAAGGCAGCGACTATGAAGAAGGTTCCTACCTGCTGGAGGTTTATACGGATGATTACCTGATGGGACGACAGGAATTCGTGGTTAAATAGATCCTGATACGATTAAATAAGGGGGATGTCAGCAGCATCTCCCTTTTTTTATGTCCATTGCTGCCTGCGCTTGAGACTGTTCCTGTCTTCTTCTTCCTTGACCAGCACATATATGCTGTAAATACTCAGGCCCGTCCCGAAGGGCATGTTCATGATGTTGAAGATTGACAGAATTACGCTCATGATCAACGCCCAGCGTTTATTGTATAACAAGCCGATCCCGGCGATTATATTTGGCAGACTGATCAGTACCAGCACCACAGGAATAACGGTTGAAATGATGCCCAGCACCATTTCTTCTTCATGATTCAAGGGCATATTGGCAACCAGATGGAGTAAACTGCCAATCATAAAACCAACCAGAATCGTTAATCCACCATAAACCAGGTAGAGGATTCCCAAAATCTTATAATGTTGTTGCATGACAATGACTTATCGTGATCAATGAATATATGATCATAATGTCATTTTTACAACGTGATCGTGATAAGGGGTCTGTAAACACCGATAAAGGTCGATTTGACCAGTGGAATTTATTCTGCCTCATTAAGCGCCCAGTCATACTCCAGGTAATCTACATCCGCATCTTCGTTAATCTGGATGCTGGCATACTGGTTGATAAAACTGATCAATGAGCCGGTACGGGTAAAGTCACCGGTAAACCAGCTGAAAATTTTGGATAACGCCGGGTTATCCGGGGAAAGCCGGTTGCGGTCAGGGTCGTTAATGAACCGGCGCGCCATTTCATCAAGCTGCGCATCGAGCTTTGGGGCGGTATAGGCCTCACTTCGCAAGGGAGGGCAGGAGAATGAGGCACAGTTTATGGCAAAGTGAATCCTTGGTTCATTAAATTTCTTTCGGAGAATATCGTGTTCGATCTCATCCAGGGAAGTTTCCTTTCCTCCAATGGTAAAGAATTTTTTATGCCATACCGTACTGACCCCTGGTACATGAATGGTTGGATGAAGGTCCTGGATACTTTTCACCGGATAATTATCGATAATCAGTTTTACGGTAAAGGCATTGTACGCATTAATCCAGTAAGCAACCCGTTCTTCCTCAGTCCATGTTTCCGGATCGGGTGCATTCCTGCTGAGCTGATCAAGATAGTTCTCAAGTTCTTCCCGGTCTTTAAGAAATCCCTTGTAATCCACCATCCCGGAAGCATCTACATGTTTCCTTAACAGGGCATCCCAGCGATCATGGGAAGGCGGAGAAGTCACCGAGGAACGTTCCTGTGCCTGACAGGATGCCAGACCAAGAACAAGCAAAAGCAATAATCTGTATTTAATCATATGATCTAAAGTACGCGCAAATCGGGTATCCGGATGTATCGATTGACCGTTTGTCAGCACCGCGACCAATCGGGACGCCCGGAACAGACCCGCAGAACCCATACCCTTAAGTCTGGTAAGTCTGGCACTAAATTTCCCCATTACATTTGATAATTAACAATTTTCACTAAATTTGCAGTCCGAAAAATTAAACAATTCTAATTATGAACAACTACGAGACGGTATTCATTTTAAATCCCGTTTTATCTGATGATCAGATGAAGGATGCTGTCCAGAAATTCGTTCAGATTTTGGAATCCGCCAAAGCGGAGATCATTAATGTAGAGCAGTGGGGACTGCGTAAGCTGGCTTATCCAATCCAGCACAAGTCTACCGGCTTTTACAATCTGATTGAATTCGGGGCTGAACCGGAAGTGATCTCAACGCTTGAAACGGAATTCCGACGTGACGAAGTAGTCATGCGGTTCCTTACTGTAACACTGGATAAGCATGCAGTGGAATACAACGAGAAACGCAGAAAAGGAGCATTCAGGAAAGACAAAAAGAAGGCTAAGGAGGAGCCGGTATCATGACATTGATTAACGAACCCATCAATCGGGGAGAAAACAAGAACAAATACTGCCGGTTCAAGAAGAATGGCATTAAATATATTGACTATAAGGATCCCGACTTCCTGCTGAAGTTTGTAAACGAGCAGGGCAAGATTTTGCCCCGCCGGATTACGGGAACCAGTCAGAAATTTCAGAAGAAGGTGACCCAGGCGGTCAAACGTGCCCGTCACCTGGCACTTCTTCCTTACGTAACAGATTCATTAAAATAACCGGAGGAGACCATGGAAGTAATATTGAAGCAAGACGTTCAGGGGCTTGGTTATAAGAATGACACAGTTGACGTTAAGCCCGGGTACGGAAGAAATTATCTAATCCCCCAGGGAATTGCCGTGATTGCGAGCAAATCAAACAAGAAGAAGTTTGCCGAGAATATCAAGCAGGCTGCGCATAAAGCCGAAAAGCTTAAAAAGGATGCGGAAGCGATTGCTGAAAAAATTGGAGAGCTTACCCTGGAGATCGGTGCGAAAGCCTGTGAGAGTGGAAAGATCTTTGGCGCAGTGACTACCATTCAGATTGCTGAAGCCCTCAGGGACAAAGGATTTGACATTGACCGCAAGAAGATTTCTTTCAACCAGAACATCAAGCAACTCGGAGAGTATGCTGCGATCATTGACCTGCACCGTGATGTTCACCACGAGATCACCGTTAAGGTAGTGGCTGAATAGCACACGCAAACCTGATCATTGGGCCCGGCTAATTGCCGGGCCTTTTTTGTATCCGTCATCCGGTGTAGTTTTGTAGTATGTTCCGGACTGAATTACGTGTCTCCCCTTCGTCCCGGCCGATCTCCTTCCGGCAACCGGTCCTTACCATAGGATCCTGTTTTTCCCGGTGTATGGGTGACCTGCTCGAACGTTATAAATTCACCGCACTCAGCAATCCGTTCGGCACCGTTTACAATCCCCTCTCGATCCATCAGTTGCTTTTACGCGCTGCAGAAAACCGCCAGGTGACGACCAATGAGCTGGTGGAGTACCAGGGCATTTATTCGCATTATGACTTTCACTCTGAATTCTCCGGCCTGGATCCGGAAGCAGTTGTGAGCCGGATCAATGAGCAGATAGGTCGCGTGGCTGATTTCCTCCCTTCCTGCGACACCATTATCATGACCTACGGCACTGCCTTCTCCTACCGGCTTACCAACGGGAAAGGGATCGTGAGCAACTGCCATAAACATCCCGGGCATTGGTTTGACCGGGTCCTCCTTACACCCGAAGAGGTGGTACAGGATTTCAGGGAGCTCCGAAATACGCTGCCTTCGGTGCGCTTTATCCTGAGCGTCTCGCCGGTGAGGCACACGCGGGATACCCTTCCGCTAAACAATGTGAGCAAAAGCATCCTGCGGTATGCCACCCACCAGCTGGCAGCGGAAGATACCGATTACTTTCCTTCTTTTGAGATTATGATGGATGACCTTCGTGATTACCGCTTCTATGACCGCGACCTTATCCACCCTTCCCAGGTGGCAGAAGAATACATCTGGTCAAAATTTCTGGAAGTCTATGTCAGCGAGGATGACCAGTCACTGTTAAGACGTACCGCCTCGTTGCAAAAACAACTGGCGCACCGTCCGAACCATCCGGGATCTGCAGCCTACCGCACGTTCCTGGACCGCATGAAATCTGAGGCGGAAGCCCTGTCAGCACATATTGACCTGTCGCCCGAACTCTCTGAAATTCGTGACAAAATCGCTTCCCTGTGATGAGGCGGTCATGGATTTTATTACTGATCATCACCGGTGCACTGTCTTCCTGTACCTCAAACGAACAAGATATGAGTGAGCAAACATTACCCGATGGAGCCAACCGGCTTTATTTTTCCACCAGCCCCTACCTGAAACAGCATGCCTTCAACCCGGTTGACTGGTATCCCTGGGGAAGCGAAGCCCTGGAAAAGGCGAAGAAAGAGGACAAGCCTATCCTGGTGAGTATCGGTTACTCATCATGCCACTGGTGTCATGTGATGGAGAGAGAATGTTTTGAGAATGACAGTATCGCGGCGCTTATGAACGAATATTTCGTGAATATTAAGGTAGACCGCGAAGAGCGTCCGGATGTGGACCAGGTTTACATGGAGGCAGTCCAGGCCATGGGCCTGCAGGGCGGGTGGCCCTTGAATGTCTTCCTCACCCCTGCCCAGAAACCATTTTACGGGGGTACCTATTTTCCCCCTGAAAACTGGTCTGCCCTCCTGACAAATATACATACCGCCTTCCGTGAAAAGCGCAGTGAGATCGATGCCTCCGCAGACGAACTGGCTGAAGCACTCGGGGTAAGTGAATTACTAAAGTATAAACTAAAGGCCACCGAGGTCCGGTATGACCCGGCGTACCTGGATACATTTTATGAGTCACTGGCTCCGAAATTTGATACCATAAAGGGAGGCTTTAACCGGGCTCCCAAATTTCCCATGCCGGTCAACTGGAAATTCCTTCTGACCTATGCTCACCTACGCGGCAACGACAAGGCCCTTGAACAAACCCTCCGTACCCTGGATGCGATGGCTGATGGAGGAATATACGATCAGATAGGTGGCGGGTTTGCCCGGTACTCGACCGATTCGGAGTGGCTGGTCCCGCATTTCGAAAAAATGCTCTACGATAACGGTCAGCTGGTAGCCTTATACGCTGAGGCATATAAACGTTCCGGAAAAGAACGATACAGGGAAGTGGTCAGGCAGACTGCCGAATGGCTGGAACGGGAAATGATGAGCGGGGATGGCGGATTTTATGCCGCCCTGGATGCCGACAGTGAGGGCATTGAAGGCAAATACTATGTCTGGAGCCGGGAAGAACTTACCGCGTTGCTGCCTGAACATGCAGAAATTGTAGCCGATTACTATGATATAACCGAAGAGGGCAACTGGGAGGGTGTTACTATTCTCCGTCGAGACCGTCCGGCCGCAGACGTGGCGGCAGCCCATGAGATTAGCATGGATGAGCTTGAAGATATTATAGGGAATGCACGGCAGACCATGCTTGCATACCGGCAGAAACGGGTGGCTCCGGGACTCGACAATAAGATTCTGGCCGGGTGGAACGGGATGATGACAGCCGGACTGGTTAAGGCTTACGAGGCTTTCGGTGACGAATATTACCTGTCACTTGCCCTCAAAAATGGAAATTATCTCCGGGATCGCCTGGTGAAAGACGGGCGGTTACTGCGCCTGGAGCCATCTTCACGGCAAACGATTTATGGTTACCTGGAAGACTATGCCTATGTGATCGATGCGTTTCTGCAGCTCTACCAGGCAACCTTTGATCAGGAATGGCTTAAGACGGCGGATATGCTTGCCTCCTATTGTGAAAACCATTTCCTGGATGAAAAGGAAGACATGTTCTTTTATAGTGATTCGTCAACACTGATCGCCCGGAAAAAAGAGATTTTCGATAATGTAATACCGGCGTCCAACAGCCAGATGGCTATAAATTTATATTTACTCGGACTGTACCTTGACAAACCTGGATTCAGTGATTTGTCAGACCGGATGCTCGGTCGTATCCAGCCCGTGATCGGCCAGGATGCCGCCTACCTTTCCAATTGGGCCATCCTGTATTCCTTTCATGCCTCTCCTACAGCGGAGATCGCCATTGTGGGAGAAAAGGCAGGTACTGTTCGGGCAGAAATGACCCGTAATTTTATGCCTAATTCCATATTCATGGGATCCGGAAAGCCCGTTGACTATCCCCCGTTACTGGCTGGTAAAAACCTATTGGAGAACAGGACCACTATCTATGTTTGCTTTAACAAAACCTGTAAATTACCCGTGCATACTGTCGGTGAAGCGATGGATCAATTAGACTGAGAAGGCATTGTATAAAGAACGACAAACATTTTTTGCGGATGTTATTCTCCCGGTCCCTATTCCCCGGCTGTTTACCTACCGGGTTCCGGAATCAATGAGCGATCAGTTAATGGAGGGCATGCGGGTGATCGTTCCCTTTGGCAAACGAAAGATCGTTACCGGTGTGATCGGAAGAATTCATGAAAAACCGCCGGTTAAGTACGAAGCCAGGCTGGTGCTGGAGATCCTGGATAATCATCCTGTGATGACAAGGATACAGTTGCGTTTCCTCAACTGGATGTCTTCGTACTATATGTCCGCCATCGGAGAAGTACTGACCGCGGCGCTGCCTTCAGGATTAAAGATCAGCAGCGAATCAAAGATTCAGATACACCCCCATTTTGATCCGGACGAACATGCCGATCTGTCCGACAAGGAATATGCCCTGCTTCGTGCACTTCAGGACCGGGATACCATGACCTATACCGAGGTTTCCGAGTTTACCGGGCTCAAGAACATATATTCCCTGATTCACAACCTGATCCTCAAAGATGCGATCATTGTATTTGACGAGGTACGTGAAAAGTATTCTCCGAGAAAACAACGCCGGCTGCGAATCCACCCGTCTAGGCTGGATGACCTGGATGCCGTCTTCGGGGAAGTCGGCAGGGCACCCCGGCAGGAAGAGGCACTGCTGGCCATTCTCCAGCTCCTGCCTGTTCACGAGGATACGCAACTGAATGAAAGGGGAGTCTCTAAAAAGAAACTGACCTCGAAGGGAGTTTCGGCCGGTGCACTGCGGGGCCTGGCAGACAAAGGAATTATTCAGGAATACGAAGTGGTGGTGTCGCGGTTTCCCGCTCATCGCGATACCCTCACCGGGGTAACACTTACCACTGCGCAGGAAAAAGCGCGTGATCAGATACTGACTCAGTTCGATTCCAAAAAGGTGGTATTGCTCCACGGGGTAACGGGCAGTGGTAAAACTGCCGTGTACATCGACCTGATCAGCCAGGCCCTGGAGAATGGAGGGCAGGTACTCTACCTGCTGCCGGAAATCGCGCTTACCACCCAGATTGTGAACCGTCTCCGGCGGGTATTCGGGGACCAGCTGGGGGTATACCATTCCAAATTTTCCGATAATGAGCGGGTAGAGGTCTGGCGCGGTGTGCTGTCGGGCCGTTTTAAACTTGTGGTTGGTGTAAGGTCGTCCCTTTTCCTCCCATTTGAAAACCTGGGCCTGGTGGTGGTGGATGAAGAGCATGAACACAGTTTTAAACAGTACGACCCGGCACCAAGGTACCAGGCACGCGATGCAGCGATCATGCTGGCCGGGATGCACCATGCAAGGGTACTGCTTGGCACTGCCACGCCGTCCATGGAAAGCAGTTACCTGGCCAGGGAGGGTAAATATGGCCTGGTACGACTGACCGACCGGTACGGTGAAGCGGCGCTTCCGGAAATCAGGGTAGTGGACATGCTCAGTGAGCAGCGAAAGAAAAAGAATAAACTGTCTTACTCCAGCGTACTTGCCGAAAGCATTCAGACGACCACCGAATCAAATAACCAGATTATCATTTTTCAAAACCGGCGCGGCTATGCACCTTACCTGCAGTGTGAACAATGCGGATGGATCCCCGATTGCACGCAGTGTGCGGTGAGTCTGACCTACCACCAGTTTGGTGAAAACCTGGTTTGTCATTATTGCGGGTACAAGGAACCCGTGCCTGCGGAGTGCGAGGCCTGCGGTAACGTGCATATGCAACCCGTCGGACTCGGCACGGAGCGCATTGAGGAAGAAACCGCCCTGCTTTTTCCCAATGCCCGGGTGCTTCGAATGGACCTTGATACCACACGCAGCAAATACGGTTACGAAAAGATTTTACAGGCATTCGAAAAACGGGAGGCCGATATTCTTGTCGGAACTCAAATGGTGAGCAAAGGCCTGGATTTTGACCATGTCCGGACGGTTGGGATTGTGGATTTTGACCGGATGCTCCATTTTCCGGATTTCAGGTCAACCGAACGTGCCTTTCAAATGGCCCTGCAGGTAAGCGGCCGGGCCGGCCGAAAGAAAGTTAAGGGTGAGGTGATCATCCAGTCCCGGGATGTGAAAGACCCTGTACTCACATTTATCCGCAATCATGATTACGAGTCTTTTTACCAACGGGAACTTGAAGAAAGAAAAATGCACGGATATCCGCCCTTTACCCGGATCATACATATCCACCTGAAGCACCGGGACCGGCAGGTGGTCAGGGAAGGGGGCAGGCAGCTTTCAGAAAGACTCGTTGAAGGACTGGGCAAATCCCGCGTACTGGGTCCGCATGAACCGGTGATCAACAAAGTCAGAAATGAGTTCCTTTGTGATATCCTGGTTAAACTGGAACGATCGGGTATAGATTTAAAGAAGGCAAAAGATGCCATGCGAATTGCCGCCGCTTCCCTGCAGCAGCAAAAAGTATTCAAACAGCTTAAAATCGTCTTCGATGTCGATCCGTATTAGGAGGATCATTACCTTTGTTAAATGACAACACGGCTGCTGTGTAGTTTTCTCATGCTTGTACCCCTGGCCACTGCCTGTGTGGAGGATCCACCCGTGCCGGTGACCGGCGAAGCGGTGATCAGGAGTCAGTTTATTCCGGTGGACAGTGTAAATAAGCTGACACTCAGGCAATCCCTGATCGACGGACAAATTCTGTTTGTTTCCGACGACCTGGACTATATAGATTCTCTGGAGGATGCCGGGGTACCCGGGGATTATACCGAAGAGCGCCTTGTTCTGAACACCAGGCTGGATTCGCTGGAGGAGATCAAGTCATCCCTGAGCAGTTCGGTGAGTCAGCTCTCACGGGGAATTATCACGTTGGATTTTCTTACCGCGCTGGAGTCCGAGGAACAGATAACCTATGATTTTCCGAGGGAATTTTATGGGTTGCCGCTTCCCGGAAATGCGGGTGAAGTTACCTTTCTTATTAAGTACGGAACCTACCAGGAACAGGCAACGGTGTCTTTCCAGGTAGAAACACTTTTCGAAGAGCGGGTTGTGAGGCAGCGGGGATACAGCCTGGGGCTCACCGACTATTCGTTCGATTCTGTCAAAGTCCAATGCAGTGCAGATACATGTAACACCGATGAAATACTTTATACTTTTTATTTTTAGCGTGTGCATCGCCATTACGGCTGCAGGTCAGGACAGCACCCGCGCCCGCCCCGGAAGCGGACCGGAGATCTGGATAGATTACGGTAAGCTTGCCTTTTACATGACGGATTTTGAATCAAAGCTGGAGGGGGGGGTTACCTGGAGAATTGGCCGTGTTGCCCCCACCTTCCTCGCGGGAATCAGTGAGCTGAACCCCGAACAGGCCATCAAAAACGGAGAATACACCGTGGAGGGAACGTACTGGAGGGCAGGACTTGAATATTACATTGCCCTGGACCGTTCCGGCAAGAACCGGCTTATCGTCGGGGGACGGTACGGATCTTCATCATTCTCCGAAAGAGGATCATTCGTCATAAGCAGCAATCTGTGGCCCGATGAAACTGGATTCTTTGAACGAAATGACCTGACCGCAACCTGGGCCGAGGTAGTAACCGGTTCGGAAATGACCCTGGGGACTTCCCGGTTCGTCATGGGCGGATACTTTACCCTGCGTGTCCTGATCGACCGTGAAAAATTTGAACCTATAGACACCTACGCCATCCCGGGATACGGACGTACAGTGGATAAGACCGTTCCTGCCCTTCAGCTCTATCTCAAGTTCTCCCTTGCCCGCTGACTTTTGTTTAACAATTTGCTTGTTTTTTTAAACAAAAGGTTCAACTTCGCGTTTAGATTTTGATAAGGAAACGTGTATGGGAAGATACTCAATTAAGGAACTTGAAAAGTTATCGGGCATAAAAGCGCACACGATACGTACCTGGGAGAAACGGTATAATGTGTTTAATCCGAGCCGAACCGATACCAACATCAGGTACTACTCTGATAAGGACCTGAAGAAGCTGCTTAATATTTCACTTCTTTCGAGACACGGGTATAAGATCAGCAAGATCTCCCACCTCTCCTTTGATCAGCTTACTGAAAAAATTGCCCGGCTTGAGGACAATTTCGATGATGTGGAATCCTACATGGAGCAGCTGACGGTGTGCATGATTGAAATGGATGAGATTAAATTTGAAAAGCTATTGTCCATCTATGTGCTCAAATTCGGTTTTGAGAAAACCATCGTGGAAATTGTTTTTCCTTTCCTGCGCAAAGTGGGTGTACTATGGCTCTCGGATAATATCAACCCGATCCAGGAGCATTTTATGTCCCACCTTATCCGGCAAAAGGTCATTGTGGCCATCGACGGCCTGAGTATCCGCCAGGAAGCGGATGCCCCCAAAGTGATGCTGTTCCTTCCCGAGAATGAACTCCACGAAATCAGTCTGTTATTCTTTCATTACCTGCTGCGCAAGATGCAATTCAACACCTTCTACCTGGGACAGCACGTCCCCCTGATGAGTCTGGAAGAAGCAGCTAAAGTCTACAAGCCTGATTACCTGGTGACTAACATTTCGCACGCTGCGGATGAAGCCGCCCTGAAAAAATTCGTTGAATCACTGTCCAATAAATTCCCCAACTGTGGTATATACATGACAGGATACCCGCTCCTCCACTCGGACATGGAAACTCCCGCTAATGTGAAAATCTTTACTGATGCGCATGAATTGGCGAATTCCTTCTCAAAATTGAAATAACCGATACCTTCCGGCATTATTAGCACGAATTTTCTACCTATATAGATAACGAAAACATTTTTGTTTAATCTTTTTAAAGATTTATTAAACAAAACATTGTCTTTGTGCGTATATGTAATATCTTTGTTTAAGATTAAATCATTATAGTTAAACAATACCATTATGACTGCTGTAGAATTCAACCATCAAATAGCCTCACTTCAGGATACCCTTGAGTTATTCACCAGAAGGTTTACAAAAGATCAGGTCTTCAGATTCTTCCTGATCTTTTGTAAACCTTCTGGTGAATAAC
>CAZLZD010000076.1:0-14321 GCA_964563925.1 uncultured Roseivirgaceae bacterium
TCGAACCAGGGACAACCTGATTATGAGTCAGGTGCTCTAACCAACTTAGCTATAGGCCCCGATCTGCACGTATGCAAATCACTATCTTTATTATTTTTTCAGGATCCTCCTTTCGACCCTGTCTCAGAGACAACAGAATGTTTCGTTGTGCCTGAATGCGACTGCAATTTTACACATTCCTGTGATTTTCTCCATGCATTCGCTGAAGATTTCATGATTATTAGCCGTCATCTTCCCCGCCGGCATACCGCATCGCCACAAGATCTAATCCCTCGGTCCAGTAATCCTTCTCACGCTCGGTCTCCTCAAAGCCAAACCGGGCAAAGAAATGCTCCGCCAGCTGGGATGTATTCAGCATGATCTCATCAGCCCCGGCCGACTGTAAATGTTCCAGCGAATGGTCAACAAGCCGGCTGCCCACGCCATTCCCCTGCACATCCGGATCGACAAAATACCAGGAAAGCCAACCCTCCCGTTCTGTTCCGTCACCACTCCCCCGCTCCTTCACTACAAATCCTCCCGAACCAACCAGCCGCCCGCCTTCTTCGGCCACATAATGGGTCGCGGCATATTCGTTCAGGTAATGCACCAGGTCCTCCTCTTCCTCTTCCCCGAAATAACGCGGCACGTTCTTCCTGAATAACGCCACCAACGCCGGACGGTCCTCACTCCTGTACTTCCTGATCTGTAACATAGTTCAATCTTAACGCATACTTTTTACAATCAGGATATTCTCCATCAATAAAATTTTAAATCATTACTGCCCCCGCTGATCATTTCCCGCGTCAAGCCTCCGGAGCCTTCCCGTCCTCCTTCGTTCCGCTGCCGGTGGTATAGGGTACCTTATCCAGCATGGTCCGCATCGCCTTCAGCCTCGCCTGCGTCTTTTTATTTGCCTTAATGATGATCCAGGGTGCCACCTCCGTGTCGGTACCGGCGAACATCTTCTCTTTATACGCAGTGTACACGTCCCACAATTCCTGGGCCCTTTCGTCTACCGGCGTCATCTTCCAGCGCTTCAGCGGATCCGACTTGATATCCTCAAACCGTTCCCGCTGCTCCTTCTTATTGATGGACATATAGAATTTCAGCAAAATAATCCCGTCGTTGGTAATCATCTCCTCAAAGTGATTTACCTCGCGCATAAATCGCTGGTACTCCTCCGCCGTGCAAAATTCATTGACCGGTTCGACTACCGCCCGGTTATACCAGCTGCGGTCAAAAAAGACGATCTCCCCCGGATTGGGCAGCTGATTGATATACCGCTGAAAATACCATTGCCCCTTCTCCTGTTTCGTGGGTTTCGGCAGGGCCACCACCCGGTAATGCCGGGGGTTCATGTGGTGGTTGATCCGGCGGATCGCACCCCCCTTTCCGGCCGCATCCCGACCCTCAAAGATGACGCAAACCCGCTTCTTCTCCTGGATCACCCAGGTCTGCAGCTTGATCAGCTCCACCTGTAGCCGCTCCACCTCCCGTTCGTATTTCACATAATTCTTGGCCTTCAGCGGCTGTACCCGGCCGTTCGACTGAAGCATCAGCTTCAATGCCTTGTTGGTGTTTAGCAGCTGGAGTTCCTTGTCACTTAATGTATATCCCATGTCATTCCTGGTTATAGATGGAACGGTGAAAACGCATGACCACATTCGGGTCGGGCAGTACCCGGGCTGCCGCCTCGTCCTTGCCATCGTATTCAAACTGCGACAGGACATACCGCATGCTTTCCAGCCGGGCTTCTTTTTTTACATTGGTCTTGACGATCGTCCAGGGGGAGAATGTCGTATGCGTCCGACTGAACATCTGCTCCTTGTAATAGGTATATTTGTCCCAAAGCTCCTGTCCTTTCTGGTCGACCGGACTCAGCTTCCACTGCTTGAGCGGATTGTCATTCCGGTCCCTGAACCGGCGCATCTGCTCATTCTTACTGATCGAAAACCAGAACTTGATCAGGTGCACCCCGTCTTCATACAGCATGTGTTCATATTCAGGCACCTGGCGCATAAACCGCTGGTACTGGTCTTCATCGCAGAATCCCATCACCGGTTCCACCACCGCCCGGTTATACCAGCTGCGGTCAAAAAAGACGATCTCTCCCGCTTCGGGCAGTACCCGGATATACCTTCGGAAATACCACTGCTGCAATTCCTTGTCGGTCGGCTTGCTCAACGCCACCACCCGCATGGCCCGCGGATTCAGATGCTCGGCAAAACGCTTGATCGTACCCCCCTTCCCGGCTGCGTCACGTCCTTCAAAGATGATCGCCACCCGCTTCCGTTCCTTCAGCACCCAGGTCTGCAGCTTGACCAACTCGGCCTGCAGCTTGCGCAGCTGGTCTTCATAATCAATATTGAACTGGATCTTCTCAATATTCCGCCCCCTGCGTTCGAGGGCATCCAGCAGATCCTGCTTTGTTTCAATTTTATCAAAATCCTCCCGGGTCAGTATTTTCCGTTCGCGCAGCTTATTCTGAAGCGCCTTGTCCCGTAATATGAATTCACTCATCGACCATTATTTCTTTTTATACCTATACAAAATACAACATACGGGGAAATCTTCCGGCATATCAGAAGAATAATCCGCCTCATTTTCATCGTTCAGCCATGCAATTTCCAATAAATAGTAATTGTTAACCCTTCGTGATTCTTTCGTGATAGCATTTTAAAAAGTTTACAGGAGAATATTTCACCAATCACAAACCCTTTATATCATGAAAAATGTAAGCAAATTATTCATTCTACCGGTACTTCTCATCGTACTGGCTTCCTGCGAAAAGGATGAGGAGATTACGAACCTGAACTCACCGGCCGACAACCAGGTGGCTTTCGGAAACCTGTTGTTTGACGAAGGAGACATCCTGGATGCCCTTGGATTTGGCCAGGGAGATATTTTCTCCGGTTCGGCACGTTCCTCCTCCTCCACCGTCTATACGCTCAGCAATGAAGCGGCCGGCAACCGTCTGATCACCTTTCACAGCAACGCCGACGGGTCCCTTACCGAAGGGGGCAGCTATGCCACCGGCGGAGCCGGGACCGACGGCGGACTTGGCAACCAGGGCGCTCTGGCACTCAGTCAGTCCGGTCGCCTGCTGTTTGCAGTCAATGCCGGAAGCAATGAAATCAGTGCCTTCTACATCCGGAACGACGGGACGCCCGAACTCATCGATACGGTACCCTCCGAGGGAGAAACCCCCATCAGTATCACCGCCCACCATGGCCTGGTGTATGTCCTGAATGCGGGGGGAACCGGGAACATTGCCGGATTCGGATTCACACCATCCGGTGAGCTGGTACACATCCCCAACTCGGTGCAGCCGTTAAGTTCGGATGCCGCCGGGCCCGCACAGATTTCTTTCAGTCCGAACGGACAGGCCCTCGTCGTGACGGAAAAAGCGACCAATACCATTACTTCCTATGCGGTCAGCAAGGGACTGGCCGGTGCGCCCTCAGCCTTTCCTTCCGCCGGCGTCACTCCCTTTGGATTTTCCTTTGGAAACGGCAATGTCTTCTTCGTCTCTGAGGCCAGTGGCGGAGCGGCCGGAGCCAGCACCGTATCGGCCTACCAGGTGAACGCCAGCGGTACTGTGACACTGGTAGACGGACCATTTGCCACCAACGGATCGGCAGCCTGCTGGGTTGCTGCCGCCAATAACGGGCAAACACTTTTCGTAACAAATACCGCCAGTGACGACGTATCCTCCCTGTCTGTTCAGGGCCGCGGCCAGCTGGATTTTGCCAACAACGGACTCACCACCGCTTCGGGAGATGGTCCGCTCGATGCCATCGTCAACCGGAATTCCAGTTATCTTTACACGCTGGCCGGTGGCAGTGACGAGATCCTGACTTTTGCCATCGGGCATGACGGTGCATTGACACTGATTGATACCGACGGCGGACTGCCTGACCGGGCGACCGGACTCGTGGTTCGTTAGTGATACGATTTACATTCAAATATGGCCGCAGCCTTCCCCCGGACAAAACGGGTGACAGGTTGCGGCTTTTTTTATCGGAGAATGGTATTCTCCCACTCAAACAGGTAAGCACAGGCCACGTCCTATTCTCCTCTTCGCTATTTTTGGCCCATGGCATGGATTCGATTACTTTCCGTATTACTATTCTGTATCCTTACCCTCTCCTGTCAGCAGGAAACAGGGACAACCAGCAACCCTGACGCTGAGACCCTTCACACCCTGATCGAACAGGCATCTGCAGGTGATACGGTATTGCTTCCATCTGGTGAATTTTTTCTCACAAAACCGCTTCAGATAGTAAAAAACGGCACCAGGGAGAATCCGGTCGTGATCATGGGGCAGCCCGATTATACCACAATAATTGATGCGTCAGGCATCAGTGAAAAGCCGGAACCCGGGGCAGCCGTATGGGTTGCCGGATCCTTTGTTCAGGTCAGTTTCCTTACCGTGAAAAACTCCCATGATGTTGGTATACTGGTTGGTACCAAAGCCCGGCAAAGTGATCATATAGACATTACAAGCTGCTATACCGAAAATACGTATGGATCCGGAATCAGTCTCTGGTACGTGGATTCAGCCCGCGTAACCTATTGCGAGATCGTGGGCGCCAATAACCAGGATATCCGCCGGCCGGATGTACCCCTGCGAAGAGAAGCGCCGCATGAGGCACTTACAGTGGCCGGGGCCACACATTTTGAGGTATCATTTAATGAAGTTCACCACTGCCACAAGGAAGGGATCGATGTGAAGGAGGTAAGCCAGCACGGCGTGGTACATCACAATTACCTGCACGACCTGCCCCGGCAGGGCCTCTATGCCGACGCCTGGTTCGGCACCCTGACCGATGTGGTCTTCCGATACAATGTGGTACACGATTCAGAATGGGGAGCCGTGATTTCCGTGGAAGGCGAAGGCTCGTACCTGAGTGATGTGCACATTCATGACAACCTGCTTTACAACAACAATGCTTCAGGAGTCTTTTTTGGCCAGTGGGGCCATGACCTGCTCAGGGAAAATATCACCATATACAATAATACAGTCTTCAATAACGGATCAGAGGGCCACTGGGCCGGACTCACAGGGGGTATTGACATACGGTCAGCCAGTATCAGCCACCTGAAAGTCTATAACAATATCGTCACCAATAACCAGGGTTTTGAAATAGCCAGCTTCGCCCCTGCGGATCAGGCTGGCGAATTATTCACTTCGAAAGACATTACCATCTTCAACAACCTGATCACCACGCCCAAATTCCTGGACCCGGTTGAAAGCGACTACAACCTCAATTATGAATATACGGGCAGTGAAATCATCCAGGGTGACCCGATGTTTGTCAATCCCCAGGATGGGGATTTTACCTTGCAGGAGGGCAGTCCTGCAATAAATGCATCCGTTGACACCACAGAACCACGTGATCTCGGTGCAGACCTGGAGCACATAGAGCGCACATTAAAAACAGTCAGGGAAATGACGCCCCCCAATTAAGCCCCCGGTACCCCCGGTCCTGGTTTTCAGTAATTACCACTACCGCCGCAGGATGCACCGGACTTGTCGTCCTAAGCTGCTGTCTCACTAAAGGGAACCGGTCAAGAAATAATTTTCCTATATTGTCTGCCGGAAAATCAATCCGTGTATGAGTCCGCTTGCCGAATTTCTTGTGTTCCTCACTTTGCTGGTCTCAGGGATAATCCTTTTTATATCAGTCTTTAAAATCCATCCCGCGGTAACCCTCGGGATTGCGGCCCTGGCCGGAGGTCTGGTACTCGGACTTACCTTTGAAACGATCCTGCGTGCCATGTGGTCAGGCATCCTTGGGATACTCACCGGTATCGGCGTGGTCATTGCCCTGGGGGCGATCCTGGGGCGGCTGATGGAATCTTCCGGAGCCCTGGAGGTGCTGACCCAACGTGTATTGCAATGGTTCGGCAAAGATCGTCCGGTCACCGCGCTGGCGGTACTCGGACTTGTCGTTGGAATTCCTGTATTCTGTGATTCCGGGTTTATTATCCTGGCCTCCACCGCCAAAAAGATGGAAAAGCAATTCAGTGTGAAACATGGGCTTACTTCAGTGGCACTTGCGGGCGGACTTTATTCAGCGCATACCCTGATCCCCCCGACGCCGGGTCCGGTGGCCGCAGCAGGCAATCTCGGAATGGGCGATCAGCTGGGCCTCGTCATTCTCTCGGGCATTCTCATAAGTGTGGTAATTACTATTGTTCTCATACTGAGCATCAGGTACCTGTTTGGTGGCCGCGTTGAGGCTGGCGCCTCTCTTTCGACTGTTTCAGCCGGAAGCAGTCTGACCTTACTACCCATCGGACTTGCACTGGCTATTATCGCAGGCGGCTCCCTGTCCTCGCTATGGCTGGATACCGTACCGGTATGGCTTGTCTGGCTGACCCATCCGGTAACAGCCTTATTACTGGCGTGCCTGGCAGCCTGGGTACAGATACCAACCGACATGAGAAAGCCAATGCTTTGGAAAGATGGCTTTATGAACGCGTTGCCGATCATTGTCATCACCGCCATGGGCGGTGCATTCGGGGCGGTACTGAAGGAATCCAGCATGGCGGAGGTCCTTCAGGAAACATTTTCCGATGCCGGGGGTTCGCCGGCATTGCTGCTGATCATGGGATATCTGGTGGCGTTGATCCTGAAAACCGCCCAGGGGTCGAGTACTGCATCACTGGTAATAACCAGTTCGATCATGTTCCCGCTATTAGTTTCTGCAGCACTCTCCCCCTGGCAAACGGCTCTGCTCATTGGTTCCATCGGCTCCGGAGCCATGGCGGTCTCCCATGCCAATGATTCATTCTTTTGGGTTGTAACGCGTTTCTCCGGGATGACCGTGCGGCAAGGATACCTGCGTTTCAGCCTTATGACATTTATTTTGAGTATCAGCGGACTTGCCGCCGCACTCCTCCTGCTCCTGATCTGATCAACGATCGTGGAATACAAAGTGGATCGGAAGCACCATGCGCACCCTTACCGGTTTTCCCCGTTGTTTGCCGGGGTTCCATGGTTCGGCCGCTGCCAATACCCTCAATGCTTCTTCATCACAACCGGCTCCTATGCCCCGGATCACTTCAAAATCGGTCAGGGTACCGTCGGAATTCACCACAAACTGGACAAAGACCTTACCCTGTACACCTAGTCGGAGTGCCTGCGTAGGATATTCAATATTCTCATATAAATAGGCCATAAACCCCTGCATACCCATCTTCGGCTCCGGGGATTGTTCGACAATAGTGAAAATCTCTTCAGCCTTCTCCTCTTCCGGGGCACCGATCTCGACATATTCGCTCTCAGAGATCGCCTCATCCGCGGTAATGTCAATATCAAAATCAACCTGAATATCTTCAATAATCTCCTCCTCATCCGGCACCTCTACAATGGAAGGCTGCTGAATGGCATTTTTAGGGGGAGGCGGCGGAGGTTGCTCGGTTACAGGAATATCCAGCATTTCCTCCAGCGTTTCATTGATCGCCAGTAATTCTACCGTTTCCCGGTCGTACACCTTGTAATTGAAGGCAAACACGACAATCAACAGGCTTAAAAACAACCCCATACTGGCGTAGAGTCCGGACCGGACCTTGTTCCTTTTCGCTTTTTCCTCTTTGTTATCCAGGAGATCCTTGAGGTAAGCGGGCACCTCTCTCCTGGTTTTGCGTATTGCCTGGTCTGCCACTCTGGCGGCTTCAGGCGATTTATCCATAACGAGTAACATGATCTTTACCTATTGTTATATATGAATTTCCCTATCTTTTCTTCAAATAGGTATGATCCCGGATATTCAGGATTCTGATCTTGGTCAGCTTGCTTCACGTCATAAGTCAATTCACAAAAAATATCGTAGATTACGTCGTTAACACATCTCTATGAGTATCAGAACCTTATCACTCGCTGCTTTGTGTATTTGTGCGGGGTGCAATTGGGAAGCACAGGAAGAGGAAAGCCGGCAGGTCCCGTTTGACCTTTGGAAGGATGCGACCGACATGTATCTGCCGGTTACAGCGGAATGGACCAACCGGGCCGAGGTGGCCGACCTTGACCTGGACGGTGATATTGATATCCTGTTTGCCAATGGTGGTAATTATTCCGAACCCGGAGAACCTGAGCCGTTGCGTATATTCCTGAATCCCGGCGATTCGTCAAAATTCACCGAGGTCACCAGCGACATTTTTGGAGAGGAGAAATTCCTGGCCCGGGTGGTAAAGGTTCGTGACGTGAATGCTGACAGCCTGCCTGACATATTCATCGGAACCACCTATCAGACCCAGTCCAGGCTCTATCTGAACGAAGGTAACGGGAAATTTCGTGATGCCACCTCCTCGCATCTTCCTCAAAGACTTGCCAGCATCGGCGATTTCGAATTCGGTGATGCGGACATGGACGGAGACCTTGATATTGTACTTACCGACTGGGGACCCGGCAATAATATGCAGAATACCGGCGGACCGGTCCTGCTCTGGCTCAATGATGGGCAGGGCCATTTTGAAGATGTCACGGAGAATGCTATGCCGGAGGTGTTGATCCGGTTCTCATGGGATATTGAGTTTATGGATGTCGACAATGACTTTGACCTGGATATTGCTGTTTCATGCAAGCGTTGCGCCGGGAGCAGCATATTTGTTAACGACGGCAGTGGCAGGTTTGAAGAACGGAGAATGCTTCCGGCCTATACCAACAATTATGAATTTGAACCGATGGATGTAAACCATGACGGATTCCTCGACCTGGTCACGGTGAATGACGGGGCGATTGTAAGTGGCAACTCCTGGTCACGGAGGGAACACCTATTCCTGAGTGACAGTGGTAAGTATTTCAGGGATGTGTCTGACGAATACTGGCCAGCTTCGGAGAATATCGGCGAAGACGACAATAACATCGTTTTCCTGGACTTCGATTCAGACGGAGATCCGGATTTCCTGCTGAGTTCGTTAACCGGTGAAGACCGACTGCTGGTCAACGATGGCGATGGGCACTTCAGTTTGCATCAGCCTGTCCTGATGGGGGCTCCCACCCCATTTACCTTGTCTATGGTACTTGCCGATCTGAATGGAGACAATAAGCCGGATATTGTCATGGGCCAGGGAGAAGGCAAGGATGCGTTGGAGGAGCGGATTTTCCTGGGCCATTCTGTTGGCAGGGATACCAGTCCGCCGGTAATTGCCCTGTATGCCGAACGAATTGATTCCGTGGCAGGAACCCGAACCATCCTGGCCCGCATTCATGATAACAAGAGTCCGGCTGCCGCACATGACTTCAGGTATGTACAGTTTCAAACCGCCAGGGAGCGTCAGCAAACAGAAATGCAATGGTACGGCGAGTACCTGTGGAAAGCGGTAGTCCCCCTGGAACCCCTTGAGAATCCTCAGATTTGTGTAATGGACAGGGCCGGTAATACCCATTGCCGGCGTCTCCGCCTTACGAAATAATATCCCTGACCACCTTGCCGTGGACATCCGTGAGGCGGTACCTTCTTCCCTTGAATTTGTAAGTGAGTTTTTCGTGGTCCAGTCCCAGAAGGTGAAGGAGCGTGGCATTCAGATCATGTACATGGACCGGGTTTTCCACCACCCTATAGCCGAAATCGTCCGTTTTCCCATATACCAGGCCCTTTTTCACCCCGGCTCCGGCGAGCAATACGGTATAGGACTGCGGGTTGTGGTCCCGGCCGAAGGTTTCCTTTGTGATCTGGCCCTCTGAAAAGCTCGTTCGACCGAATTCACCTCCCCAGATAACCAGTGTATCTTCAAGCATGCCCCGCTGTTTCAGGTCGGTGAGTAATGCTGCGCTCGCCTGGTCTGTTTCTTTGGTCATTTTGGCTATTGACCTGGGCAGGGACGAGTGATGATCCCAGCCTCCATGGTATATCTGAATAAATTTCACATCACGTTCTGCCAGCCGTCGTGCCAGAAGACAATTCGCCGCGAACGTTCCGGGCTTTTTACTTTCAGGGCCATACAGTTCATGAATATAATCCGGTTCCTTATCTACGCTTACTGCTTCAGGAACGGAAGTTTGCATTCGAAATGCCATTTCGTACTGAGCCATTTTTGCCTTGATATCCGGATCTTCCCAGGCTTCGTATGCATTTGACTGAAGCTTACCGAGGTAATCCAGCTGATCCCGTCTAAGTTCTTCTGAAACACCTTTGGGATTATTCAGGTACAGTACCGGGTTCTTCCCTGACCTCAGGCGCACACCCTGGTGCTCGGCAGATAAAAACGCATTCGAATAGGTACCGGCAAACCCGCCTTCCCGGCCCGGTGTTTTAAGTACGATGAACGACGGTAGGTTTTCATTGTCCGATCCCAGGCCATAACTTATCCAGGAACCGAAAGAAGGCCTTCCCGGCAGTTCGGATCCTGTATTGTTGAACATCATCGCCGGCTCGTGCTGTACCGATTCGGTATACATCGAATTTATCATGCATAGTTCGTCTGCCAGCTGAGACATGTGGGGCATGAGCTCGCTCATGTACATCCCGCTTTGTCCGTGTCTCTTAAAATCCCACCTCGTACCGACAATACGCAGGGAGGATTGTGACTCTGTAATTCCGGTGACCCTGCCAAGAATGCTGGAAGGCATCTCTTCTTCGTTCCGCTTAATCAGGAGGGGCTTATAGTCAAACAGGTCCAGCTGAGAGGGTGCCCCTGCCTGGTACAGATAAATGACGCGTTTAGCCCGGGGAGCGAAATGGGTGCCTCTGATTCCATCAGTCATTGTCCCGGCAAGCAGGGACGTCGGGTTTAATAAAGACGCCAGTGATACCGCCCCCAGCCCCAGGCTTGTACGGGTCAGAAATTCTCGTCGGTCGATAGGTTTATGTATGTGGCACATCAGCGTTTCATATAAGTTTCATCAAAATTCATGATAGTGTTTACCACCATGGTCAGTGCGGCAGTCTTGCTCGTATTCAGCGTACTGACAACAGGTTTTTCTCCCACCATGCATAGCGAATCAGCCTGCACCGTGTTATCGCCTGAGAAATACTCCAGGTTATGTTCAAATTGTTCTTCCAGTATATCTACCTGTTCGGCGGCCGGGCGGATCCCGGTAAGTAACCTGAAAGCAAGGGTGATCTGATCACGAATATCTTCGGTTTCCACCTGCACGCGTTCGGCCAGCACCCGGCTTGCTTCTACAAATTGCGGGTCGTTCAGCAGGTTAAGTGCCTGTAGCGGCGTATTGGTACTTATCCGCCGTGCGATACATATTTCCCGGTTCCCAGCGTCAAAATTCACCATGAACGGAGCGGGCATATGCCTTCGGGTAAACGTGTAAATACTCCGTCGGTATAAATTACTGCCGGTGTCGGCCCTGTACCTTGCGAGGCGGTACGAAAATTCACTCAGGTCGGTCCACAGACCTTCCGGCTGATACGGTTTGACACTGGGACCACCCACCTGGCGGGTAATCAGGCCGCTGGCAGCAAGTGCATTGTCACGGAGAAATTCAGCAGGCCAGCGGTACGAACTCATCCGGGCATAGAACTTATTCTCCGGATCCATTTCCCTGGAAGCGGGAGTGCCCGAGGAAGACTGCCTGTAGGTATAGGACATGACCATTAACTTGATCATTTTCCTCAGGTCCCAGCCACTCTCCATGAATTCGGCGGCCAGCCAGTCCAGTAATTCGGGATGAGTCGGCAGGTCTCCCTGGTTCCCGAAATCTTCTGCGGACTTAACGATCCCCTTTCCGTAAAGCAGCTGCCAGTACCTGTTGATTATCACGCGCGAGGGCAACGGATTTTCCGGATCAACCAGCCATTCCGCCAGACCACTCCGGTCGCCAGGCAAGTTGTCATCATATTCCATAATTTGGGCTGGAGTTCCCGCCGTTACTTCTTCCCCCGGAAGGTTGTAGAGGCCTTGCTGGAGAAGATAGGTCTTCCTGGCTTCAACCCCATCCTCCATGATCATGAGCTCCTGAACCTCGTCATACACCGCCAGGCGTTTCTTCCTCAGCACCTTCAATTCTGCTTGCCGGTGCAGATAGTCAGCGGATCGCTTGGTTTGATGTTCTTCGATTAATCCGGCAAGGAATTCCTCATCCGTTATGTTGGCGAGCAGCGCCATCTCCCACGGGGAGATCTCCTTATCAAATAACCTGAATTCATCCATCAAACCCTGGTATACCCCCTGGTCGCCGGAGCCTTCGCGCATACTCTTACCCATCTGCAGGGGAACCGTGTCACGTCTCAACGTATATTCACTGACCGGATGTATGGATCGTTTGAGGTTGTCTGAACGTGTTTCTGTTTTTACTTCCTTTCCATTCATAAACAGCCTGACGCCATTGCCTTCCGCGCTTCCGTCATAGGTAAATCCCACGTGAGTCCATTTTTCCTCCTCTATACGGTCTTCAGCGGCCACAACCTTGATCCAGTCATCCGGAACCCGGTGGATTAAATTCAATGCAAGGTGATTATTTTCATCCAGGTAAAACTCCCACCCGCGAAAATCGCTTTGAAAGTAGCCGCTGTTACCGATGAGGGTCTGTAATTCTCCTACCGGATCGGTACCGGGTTTAATCCAGATTCCCACGGAAAACGGCTCATACAGCTCGAAGTTGCCAACTTTTTCGAAGTGGATGTAATCGTAATCCTGCTTGAATCGTGCGGCTTTTCCCTCATAACCGTCGTCGAGAGTGACGGTCAGGCTGGCTTCCACTTTTTCATTCTCATCAACCCACTGAATTTCCTTGGTGCGTTTTTCCTTCTTTTTCTCCTCTTCGCTTTTTTCCTTCTTCTTTTCTTCCTCTTTCTTTTTTGCCTCTTGTTTTTTCTTTTTCTCTTCTTCGGTCTCGGGCAGGAACGGGACAAATTTCGGTCTCTTAATCTCTTCCTTTACTTTCCTTAAGGATTCGAATGAGGCAGAGGCGATTGGTTTATAAGGTGCTGTCTGACCCGCCTCCTGATCCTTAATGTAATTGGCCACCTTCCTGAAATGTGACATCCTTTGCGACAAATTGTCGTCCAGTTCAGAAATCTTTTCACTGAGTGAATCAAGGGTCCCGGACTGCTCTTCAGAAAACATAAGCAAGGCAGGGGCCCGGTTTCCGTCCACGATACCTAATCCGCGTTCATTCAGGTTGTTAAAGAATGCGGACAGCTGATAAAATTCCTTCTGGCTGATCGGATCAAACTTATGATCGTGACATCGAGCACAACCAATTGTCATCCCGAGAAAAGCAGTACCGGTAAGGGCAGTACGTTCGATCACATATTCCACCCGGTTCTCTTCATCAATGGAACCTGCGGAAGTTTCCATGGGATTCAACCGGTAAAAAGCGGTCGCGATCTTCTCCTTCATGGTGGCATTTTCCCTGAGGTCTCCGGCAACCTGCACCTTGATAAATTCATCGTAGGGTATATTATCCTTAAAGGCATCGATCACCCAGTCACGGTAGGGCCAGACCTCCCTGTACCCGTCCAGGGAAACCCCATGAGAATCTGCATACCTCGCAATATCCAGCCATTCCATGGTCAGGCGTTCAGCATGCTCGACGGTCCCCAGCAGCCGGTCCACCACCTGTTCGTACGCATCGGGAGAATCGTTGGCCAGAAATGCATCAACATCTTCGGGCGCAGGCGGTAAACCTGTGAGGTCCATGGTCACCCTTCGAAGAAGCCGTTCTTTATCTGCCAGTACAGCAGGTTCCATTTGCTCCTGGATGAGCTTATCCTGAATGAAATTATCAATGGCGTTAAATTGCTGCCAATTGTCAGGGGCAGCGGGGACGGCTGGTTTCTCTACAGGAATAAAAGCCCAGTGCGGCTTCCATTCCGCACCCTGTTCAATCCATTTGACGATGATCGCTGTCTCACGCGGGGTCAAAGCCAGTTTGGAATCCGGCGGCGGCATCATATATTCAGGATCCGTACTAATGATCCGGTGATATGCCTCGCTTTTGCCTGGTTTACTCTTTACAAATGCCCTGTTCCCATTTGCCAGCGCACTGAACGCCGATTCTTCGGTATCCAGGCGTAATCCTGCCTTGCGGGTATTGACATCCGGTCCGTGACACTGGTAGCACCGGTCTGAGAGGATGGGTTTTACATCGAAATTATAGTCCACCGTTTCAGGCAGGTTGGCATAAGCCGTTTCAATGTCTTCCGGTAATGATTCTGTGCAAGCCGTAATTAAACAGGTACACAGTATGAGCTGTGCAAGCAAAAGGATCGGCACACGGCGGATAATCAGCATAAAGGAATCGGATAGAATGCCTGAAAGTAACTATTTTGCCAGACATTTCCTATGTAACACCTGTGCTAATCCCCTGAAAAAGAAGGGGAAATGCTTAAAATAACCAAAAGTAGTGATCCGGCGTATAACGTCATGCCGGG
>CAZLZD010000077.1:0-6721 GCA_964563925.1 uncultured Roseivirgaceae bacterium
ATGTATCAGAATTTGGATTTAGTCACCAGCTTGTGAAGTCCATTTCACCCCAATGGTCGTATGGATATGATATGGCAGGTCGTCAGAATACCCGCTTTAATTATCAGTTTCAGACCAGCTTCAGACCCGCGGTAGAGTACAATTTTTTTCCGGAATCAGTGCAGAATACCAAATTTCTACGAGTGAATTATGGGGTTGAAGTCAGGAATAACAGATATGTCGAAGAAACGATTTACGGTGCCACTGAAGAAACCAGGGTCCTCCATAGTTTGAGAGCCAGCCTGGGACTAAATCAACGTTGGGGAAACCTGGAAATAGGATATCGTTTTAGAAATTATCTGGATGATTTCAGCTTTTGGTCCACAGGTTTGAATATTAGTGCCGAAGTCCGTGTCACCGGGAATTTTTCTTTTTATGTCAGGGCCGAAGGCAACTACGTAAAGGACCAGATTTACCTGGCAGCAGGAGATTACACCGAACAGGATATTTTGAGCGGGAGAGTCAACCTGCCCTCAGCGTATAACATCGATACCCGGTTTGGATTTAATTATCGGTTTGGTTCTAACCTCAATAACTTCGTGAATCGAAGATTTTTTGGAAGGGCCAATTTTGTGGGGAATGATTAATAAGGTACGATAGGCATTGATCCCCTTCCATCACCGTCATCCCGTGATACCTCTGGCAAAAGCCAGAGTCGACACGGGACCTCCTCGTTGGCTTCATCCTGTGGATGTGGCTGCCGAAGGCTGGTGCAGAACACGGGATCTCCGGGATCCCCTTCCATGAAACCGTGGCTATGTGGAAAGACTAGGAAAACCCATTCCCTGAACGTATATTATCCGGTCTTTTAAAGGCTTTAAGGATGCTATTATTTCTGCGAAATATCCGGAGGAAATTACTGGGGGACCAGCGATTCAAAAAGTACCTTCTCTATGCCATCGGGGAGATCACGCTCGTGGTAATCGGGATATTAATCGCGGTTTCGGTCAATGACTGGAACCAGGACCGGAAGGATAACACCCGCCGAATGGCGTTGCTGCAGGCACTGGAGTTTGAGTTTAGGTCCAACCTCGAACAACTGGAAGAAATAATGACCTACCAGGGATATATCCTGGATGCAGCGTTCAAATCCCAGAAGATGATCAAGGGAGGTCCGCTCCTGGCCGATGATCAGCTGGATACGGTATTTCAATCGCTCTCCTATATCTGGACCTTTGATCCGCGCAACGGAGCCCTGCGCTCGGGCATCTCTTCGGGGGACATCCACATGATCCGGAATGATTCGCTGTTGAATCTTTTATTCAGCTGGGAAGATGTCATTAGGGATCTGGCCGAGAATGAAGACCGGGCCGAGCTGAGGCAGTTGAATGCCCAGCTCTCGTTCAGCCACTACCTCCGGCAAGCCAGGTTCATGACTGTTTTTATTCCGGCCCTGGGAGGCTCCGCCTTTCCGTCTGACATTGAATCCCTCCTGCGTGACCCCACGTTTGAAGATTACATTACCTGGAGAATTGTGGACGCCGAGGATTGCCTGGCTGAATACAAGGACGTTCACCAGTATAATCTTTCCATTCTCCGGCATGTGCGTGGAGAATTGGAAAAGATGTAACTCTCTGCACGTCCCCCTCAGTTTTCAAAATTTTCCCTATATTGAAAAAAACCATTCTCCATGAAGCAACTCATTCTCCCCCTTATACTTATCCTCTCCACGCCAGTTTTCAGCCAGCAAAATCCGGAGGCGGACGGACCGGAAGGGGAGCTCAAATCAGTCATTGAGGAAATGAACCAGAAACTCTATTCCGGCGATAATGAGTCGTACGCCAATATGTTCATGGATGATGCCATTTTCCATGACGGCGACGATGTAATGATGGGCCCGAATATCAAAGAGATGATCAGGACCTGGAGAATACCTGCTACCGAAATGACCATCTTCGGTCTTACGATCAGTCAGCTGAACGAGAAGGAATACGTGGCATCGTACGCGGTGCAGGAACAAGGCGCTACCTGGGTGAATACGGAGGTTTGGCAACAGACAGACGGCGAATGGAAGATCCGGTATATGTCCATCAATGCAGGCAAGGTGGAGAATTCAGAAATGCAGGGCAAGATTCCGGTTATGTCCTGGGCGTTATCCGCGGTCGGACTCGGACTGTTCCTGTTTGCCTTCGCCCTGATCGTTAGCCGTGCCCGCAAAAAAAAGTGATCAGCCTGGTGTTGTAATCAACACGTCCTTAAGAAGCTGGATGAACCATTCATGAAATCCGCCGAGGAAAAAAACACGGTATATTTCCAGCTGATAATAGAGAATAAAACCCAGCAGCAGCCAGAGGCTTAACAGCTTTTTACCCCTGTAGTACACCAGGTCGAACACGACCATGGCGGCCAGGGGAAACCAGGTGAAATACATGATCTCCGACGATAATTGCAGGACATTCTGCACCCGGTCGACCGCCGGACCCATGAGCCAGATACTGGCAAAAAGTATCAGCCGTTTGTGAATAAAGCTCTTCTTTCTCCATACCAGGGCAAGAATCACCGCGACCAGGAAGTAAAAGGCACCCTGGATTGAAAAGAACGTAGCCGCCGGCGGACGGTCCTGAAGCACCGACTGGAAGGTCTGGACATAAAATGCGGATAAGGTCAGTACCGGTGCAATGAGGATCGCCAGCCAGCCCAGCAGTTGGTGGAGTTTTAATTTACGTCCGGAAATCAGGATACACTGCACCAGATACAGGATAAACCAGGCACTTCCGGAAATACCATGGATGATGATATACGGTTTAAGGGGAGTCGGCGATGACCGGAAGTAATACGACGGACCGAATCCAACCAGATTAACCACAATAAACCAAACGGCAGTGAGCAGGAAGAGTTGGCGTTCAGGATGCGAACGCACCAGGGAAAGAGCTTTCATCCGGGAAAATAATAAAAATCAGGGAGTTATCCCATAATATCCCCCCTGGCTGTCATCCCTGACTGCCGTCAGGCAGGCTGGGGATGCGACCAAAGGGAGCAGAGCCCGGGATCCCCTCCTTACCTGTCATCCTGGGGGTCACCCGCTACCAGCGGGTGGCAGCCCGGGATCCCCTCACTATGAAAACCGGTCTTCGTAGTCAGGGGATCCCGTGTTCTCATTCCTCCAACGGAATGAGCCACAGGATGACAGCATATGATAGGGGACGCCGAATCCTCGGCCTTCCATCTTCGCTGAGCTTCGATGGACGGAGACGGCGGAGGTCCAGCCTGCCTAACGGCAGTCAGGGATGACACCTTTGGGTCATTCCCACAACGGCAACCTCCCCGGCGTATACGGCGCGCCGTACCCTTCCAGCTGCTCTTCCATCTTCTGCACATTCTCATACACCGCCTTCAGTTCATTGTACACCGGCGTGAATTCCTCCGCGGCAATGTCGTAATTCATTTGTGCTGTCCGGGTCGGGGCCGAGGTCGAATACCACATGCCGTAGGTAATGCTGCCCACGCGGTCCGTGATGGACGGCATGGTCTCAAATTGCCGTCTCGCCAGGCTGTAATCCCCGTTCAGTTTCCGCCGGATCTCGTTCAGTTTCTTCTCCGCTTCACGCACCTGCTGCATCATCTCCACCGGGGCGGAAGGGGTCTCACGAATGGCCGTTTTCAGGAAATCCATCCGGTTGCTCAGGTCCCGCTGCACCCGCACTGCGCCGTATACCGAACGGCCCAGTTCTTCCACGTCCTTTAAAAACGCCACCAGCGCGGCACGGTCTTCGGCCGGCAGGGTTGTGTTGTCCAGGGTATTCACTTCAAAGGGCACTTTCGCAGCCAGCTCGGTGTATTCTCCGTCCACTACTGTCCCCAGGCTGACGTAATAGGTGCCGGGGAGGACGAACGGACCGTCATCTTCAAGCTGCCATGGAAGCGTTGGCTCGTCCCGCTTCAGCATCACAGGCGATGTCGGCGGATAGCGCAAATTCCACGTCGTCCGGTGCATGCCTTTCTTCGCCGGCTCCCTGATCCGGTCCACCGCGTTGCCGTCCGCATCCGTGATGGTCAGGAGCACGTACGGCTCGGCTTCGTCATCCTCCGCCCGCATCTCGTCAAATGACGGATACGGCACGGCTTTCCCCTCTTCCCTTAATTCCTTTTCCTTCTCCTGCCGCTGATCCTTGATCGTCTGGATGGATTCTTTCAGATGCCAGGTAAAGGTGGCCCCGAACGCTGGATTCTCCGCGATGTAATACGATTCACCCTGGAATACCTTGCCGCGTCCCCCGATCGGTGTCTTCGGCACATACAGTAAAGCATCGGCCACAGGAAAGACTTCTGCCGGCTCTTCCAGCACGTCCGGATGCCTTGCTAATACACGCAACGGCGTGTAATCATCGAGTACATAAAATCCCCGTCCGAACGAAGCCAGCACGAGGTCATTCTCCTCTTCCTGGATCGCAATATCTCTAATGGCAATGGTGGGCAAGCCGGATTTCATTTGCAGCCATTCTCCCCCGCCGTTCACGCTGGTGAATACGCCAAACTCAGTACCCGCAAACAAGAGTCTAGCTTCCTCATGATCCTCGGCCAGGCTGTACACCGAGCCCCGCTCGGGTAAATTATTCTGGATAGCAGTCCAGGTCCGTCCGCGATCCGTCGACTTAAACACATACGGCTTGAAGTCGCCGTTCTTATGGTTGTTCAGCGCGGCATAGACCACATTCGCATCGTGGCGAGAGGCCAGCAGCATATTCACATAGACGCGCTCGCTGATGCCCGGCATCGATTCGGTCCGCAGCTCCCGCCAGTTCGCCCCGCCGTCCTCACTCACCTGGATCAGTCCGTCGTCCGTGCCCACGTACAGCAGTCCTTCCACCAAAGGCGATTCATCCAGCGCCACGATATTTCCGTAAATCGTGGTCGACACATTCTTCGCCACGGCATCCATGCCCCAGACCTGACCCATAACGGGCAGTGTATTGCGGTCCAGCTGCCTCGACAGGTCGGGCGACACCGCCGTCCAGCTGTCGCCGCGGTTATCCGAACGGAACAGTTTATTCGCCGCGAAGTAGAGGCGGGTGGGAGAATGCGGACTCACCAGCAGCGGCGCATCCCAGTTCCAGCGCAGCGCCGGGCCCTCTTTGTCCGGCTGGGGCTGGATCGAGATCTGTTCCCCGCTTTTCTTGTCGTACCGCACAAGCACGCCGTACTGAGACTGGGCATACACGATATCCGGATTCTCCGGGTCCACCGCCGATTCGAACCCGTCGCCCCCGTTGGTAATGAACCAGTCGCTGTTAGGAATGCCCGACGCGCTGGCATTCGCACTCGGTCCGCCGAGACTGAAATTGTCCTGCGTCCCGCCGTAGATGTTGTAAAAGGGCTCGGCGTTGTCGACCACCACCTTGTAGAACTGCGTCACGGGCAGGTTGGGCTTGAAGTGCCAGTTCTCCGCATCGTCCCATGTCTCGTAAATCCCGCCGTCGCAGCCCATCAGGTAATGGTCCGGATCGTTCGGGTCAAACCACATCGCGTGGTTATCGACGTGCTTGCTCTTCTCGCCCAGCACTCGCACCGTCTTGCCGGCATCGTCGGATACCCCGGCGAAGGTGTTCATGAAGAATACGCGGTCGACATCGTGCGGACTCGCGAAGATCTCCTGGTAATAATTCCCGCTGGTTGCATAGCTGCTCTGCTTGTGCCAGGAAGCCCCGCGGTTGGTGGAGCGATAGGTGCCTTCGCCTTCAGAGGCTTCGACCACGGCGTAGAGGACATCCGGATTGACCGGCGAGATATCCATGCCGATCCGGCCCAGGTCGCCCTTCGGCAGGCCCTGCTGCGACTTTTCCCATGTTTCGCCTGCGTCTGTCGATTTGTAAATAGCCGATTCCGGTCCGCCGGATATGAACGTCCACACATGCCGGCGCCGTTGCCAGGCCGTGGCGTAAAGCACATCCGGATTCCGCGGATCCATGTGCACCTCACTGATACCGGTATGTTCGCTTACCTGGAGAATGGCATTCCACGTTTCGCCCCCGTCGGTGGACTTATACAATCCCCTGTCTCCTCCGGCACTCCAGAGCGGACCCTGGGCGGCGACATAGATCACATCGCTGTCCCGCGGATCAACCACGATCATGCCGATGTGTTCGGATTCCTTCAGGCCCATATTCTTCCAGGTCGCCCCCCCGTCAATGGATTTGTATACGCCATCTCCATAGGCCACCGAGCGCTGGCCGTTATTCTCCCCCGTCCCGACCCAGACCACCTGGAGATTGTTGGGATCGAGCGTGATACAGCCGATGGAATAGGATCCTTGTCCGTCGAATATTGGTTCGTACGTCGTCCCCGAATTCGTGGTTTTCCACACCCCACCGGACGCGACCGCGACATAGTATTCGGCGTGGTCTTCCGGGTTTACGGCAAAGTCGCTGATCCGGCCCGAAGTAAGCGCCGGACCTACATTACGGAACGTCAGCGCCGACAGCGCTTCGGCCTGCACCCCGGAAGAAGCCGGGGCGGATGCCTGGTTGCGCTTGCGCTGGGAGAAAGAAAGAGTGACCGTGCAGACAAGGCACAGCAATACCAAAGAGCGAAGAAATGAGTGCATGAAAAGAGTGGGTTTTGGTTAGGGAAGGAAGATAGTAATTTTTTTTCTTTCGTCATCCTGATGAACATCCGGTCCCGGGCCTGCCCCGGGAACAACCGGAGCCGAGCCCGGATCAAGTCCGGGCCATGTTCAGGACCTATT
>CAZLZD010000077.1:6821-13810 GCA_964563925.1 uncultured Roseivirgaceae bacterium
CCAGGCATGACGTTCTATGAGACATACCGGGATCCCTTCCTCCCTTGTATACAAACCTTTGAATGACTATCTTTTTCTACTTTATATTCTCTTACACCCTATGAACCCATTATCTTACTGCCTGAGATTAGCCATCAGCCTTTGTTTTTTCCTGATCTATGATTCTGCTCGGGGACAATCCGCAAGGTCAGATGAAGCACTGGAAGTCCTGGACAGAGAGATCCGGCGTATGACGGACAATGGAGATATGGTTGGAGGGGAAGTACTGATCATCAGAGGTCATCAAACGATTTTTCACGAATCATACGGGTGGTCAGATCGTGAGAAAGAAATTCCGCTGAAAAAGAACTCTTTGTGGTCTATCATGTCCATGTCCAAACCCTTCACCGCGGTGGCCATCATGATGCTGGTAGAGGAAGGGAAGCTTTCCCTGAATGACAGGGTGATTGATTATATACCTGAATATGCCGGAAATCCTGAAACCACCATTGCCCATCTGTTGTCGCATAGCAGCGGATATCAGGGATATGATTATCGAGACTACCGGCTATCGGTCAAATCCCTGGGAGAATGGGTCGAAAAATGGTCGCTCGTGGAGCCATCAGGGACATTTGGTGTTTATGATTACACCAATTTTGGTTTTGCCGCTTGCGGGTACATTGTTGAAAAACTAACGGGAGACAAAATTGAAGAATTCATTACGGCCAGGATCATTAAACCGCTGGGACTGAAGGAGACTTTTACGGGTTTTCCTCCGGATCCGGCCGATCGGTCACAGTTACATACCTGGTATCGCTGGAATGATGATGTGAAGCACTATTTGATCCGCTATGAGCGGGACGAAGTATACATGCCGTATTATCCGGCAGCCTGGGGCATGTTTTCCACCGCGAAGGATTACGCATTTTTCCTCCAGATGATCCTGAATGGGGGTTCCTGGCAAGATAAAAGGTTTCTTACACCAGAATCGGTCAAAGAAATGCTACGCATGCGTGTGGTGGAAGAAGGTCCGTATGGATATGGATTAGGCTGGAAACTGGAACAACCGCCAAAGGCAATAGTTGGCGATCTTCCTGACAGGTTCGGACATGGGGGCAGTGACGGCACGCTGGGTGATGCCTATATAAAAGACAGCGTCATTGTCATTATCATGACACAGTCGGAAGACGGTTATCATCGCCAGGCCATTTCGAATTGGCTGCCCGCTTTGAATGTTGTGTTTACTTTCCCAAAAGAAGAAGCCACTACGGAAGGAATACGAATCGAGTCTATTTCCAACGATCAATTGATCCCATATACTGGCCTGTACCGGGGCGACATTCCGGGGAATGAAGGAGGCGAGTTCCTTATCAGGGCGGAAGTTTTTCAACCGTTTCTTCTGCTAAAGATAAATGCATTCGGAAGGGAAACAGGCACATTATTAAAATTGGCTGGATCAGGTGATGACCGGTTTTTTCGATCTGTTTACGATGACCGGAATATGATAGTACTTGATTCCAGCGAGGTATTTCACTTCAGCCGGGATGAAACGGGTGCGATAGAAAGTATTGAGATCAGTGTAGGCGGAGATAGTTACCTGAAAGGCAGAAAAGTCAGAGAAGAGGAAGTACAAATCGAAATGACCCGTAACCACAGCAGGATTTTTGTCCATGACCTGGTTAAAAAAGAAATCGAAGAAAAAGGCATCCCGGCAGCCAGGAAATTTTCCCAATCTCTTTTTAATACACGTCCTGATTCCGTTGTTTTTCACAACAGTCTGTTAAACAGTCTGGGGTATACTTATTTGTACCAGGATGAGTATGAGAATGCCATCGCCGTGTTTGAAATTAATATTGAGGCCTATCCCGATGTTGCCAATTGCTACAATAGCATGGCCGATGCGTGGCGATATAAAGGCGATCCTGAAAAAGTTGAGGAATATTTGAATAAAGCCAGGGAAATAGCGAACTCGCATTGAAAGGAATTTCGCCGAGGATCTCACAAAGCCTGCCTGCCCTGCTTCGCTACCTCCTTCGCTAAAGCTATGGAGGTCAGAGAAAGCTACGCAGGCAGAAGGCAGCCAGTCAGGCAGCGTCATTTTCATACTTTTTAATACTTTCTATTTCTGCTTTCTTTGCTTTCGACTCTTCTTCCAGATCAAAGTCATTTTGTAAGCCCAGCCAGAATTTTGCACTCACTCCAAAATAGTGACTCAACCTCAGCGCCGTATCGGCGGTAATTCTTCTTCTGCCCTTGAGAATTTCACTGGTTCTTGTTTGCGGTATGCCAATATCTTTTGACAACCTTTAAGCGGAAATACCAAGCGGGATTAAAAACTCTTCCCGGAGGACTTCCCCGGGATGAATATTTGGCAACTTTTTCATAACTAATGATAATCAATAATTTCTACCTCTGAAGCTTGTCCATTTTCCCATTGAAAAATGATTCTCCCTTGGTCGTTAATTCTGATGCTGTAAAAATCACATCTCTGACCCGCGAGTTTTTCCAATCTGTTGGAAGGCGGTACCCTCAGGTCAGCAATACACGCTCCGACGGTCAGTTCTTCTGCACCACGTCAGACAGGATCCCGTGTCTCCTCCTTTCACCTTCGCTCAGCTTCAATGGACGTAAACGGCAGGTTCCGGGATGACATTTAAAGCGTGAAGTACTAAAGCCTCTCCAATTCCTCGTTAATGAGTCTCAGTCTGTATCTCAGGTGTGAGAGCAATTGTCTTTTTCTAGTGAAAAAGTGCTTCACCTCCATATCATACAGCATCAGGGTTACCAACAATTCCTTCTTTTGCAAAAACCCATCCACCGGGATAAGCTGAATGGAGGGCGAGCCGTCCTCAACTGTTACTGTTTCAGCGGTGAATAGTACGGCCTGCATGTCAATGGCTCTTTGATCTATGGAAAGATCATCATCATAGGAATTGATAAATCGCCTTTGCCTCGGCAGCGCATTTTCATAAAGGCTGAGTATTTCTAATCGTAACGTATCATTGCGGATCTTCTCCACCCCTCTTAGCTTGAGTGATTCATATATGCTCGTATTGTAATCAAATGAAACGCCCAGGTCAATCACGTCCCAGTACGCTTTGAGTAAAACGGAATCCATTTCTGTCTGTCCGGAATGGATGGCTGTTATTAAGGTACGGAGCGCTGCTGCGCGTTGGTCTGTACGTTTTGAAATACCGTCTAATGATGACATATCCTCTTGCAGGGAAATCCTGAACTGTTGAAGCACTTCTTTTTCATAAATCCGGTCCTGGCGGTCCTGCCAGGCACTGTTGATCATGAGGGCGATCAGGATTCCGACGACAACCAGCACGATTTCGCCTAAGGCATACACCAGGTAACGGGTCAGGCGGTTTTCGCGAAGCAGCCTGTGACGCATACGGCGGAGGAATGTGATCATAGAGTAATATAGGTAGAAATTTTGGAGATTTTCATTAAGTGTACCCTTGAGGGTACACGGCCTAATATTCCCCCCATGAGGGGGGTGTGACACCCCTGTAGTCCCCTCAAGGTGACAGGCAAATACTACAGGGGGAAATTATGCCCTCCTCACCTCCCCGAACGTATCCTGAAGCGCGGCGCCCTCGCCCATGTCGGTAAGGTTGTCAGCGGTCAGCGCGTTGGCGCTCCTGCCGCCCTTCATCAGTGACGGCCAGAAGCCCTGCGGGAGGCACACCACCCCCGGGCTCACCCGGTTGGTCACTTTTGCTGTCAGGAATACCCTGCCTTTCCCATTGTACACCTCCACTTCATCGCCATCCGAGATTTGCCTGTTCGCCGCATCATCCGGATGAATGTCGAGTTTCGCTTTCCCTTCTTTTTCGCGCAGATGCGCCACATTCGCATGGCTGGTATTGAGGAAATTCTTCGTGTTTTTGATGGTAAGCACCTGCAGCGGGTGGCTGGCGACATCCTCTTCCGTGCGGACTGCCGCCTGGTAGACGGGTAACGGGGAGAATCCTGCTTCTTCGAGGGATTTACTGTAGAATTCAATCTTTCCCGACGGCGTTTTGAATGTACCCTCCGCAATCGGCATCATCACCTCCGGCGTCTTCAGCCGGCCCCACCCCTGCTTGCGCAGGCTTTCAAAGGTGATCCCCTCCATATAGGGGTGCTGCGAATCCAGGGTCCGTTTCAGGATATCCATATCCGACTCAAACAGGAAGTCATCCGTGTGCCCCATGGCGGTGGCAAGCAGCCGGAAGAATTCGTTATTCGGCTTAGATTCTCCGAGCGGGGGAATCACCGGTTCGTTCAGCGTGATATAGCTCTGTCCCCACGAGGAGAAAAGGTCCCAATGCTCCAGGTTAGTGGTGGCCGGAAAAATATAATCCGCATACCGGGCGGTATCCGTCAAGAAGTGCTCCAGCACCACGGTGAACAAATCCTCCCGTTCGAGTCCCTTTATCACCGCATTCTGATCCGGGGCGATCACCGCCGGATTGGAATTGTAAACAATCATCGCTTTGATCGGGTCCTTTTCATCCAGAAGTGCCCGTCCGATCTGCACCATATTGATCTGCCGGAGTGAGGTGTCCTGTATCTGATCCGCGGTGGATAAACTTTCCCAGTTCAGCGCTTCTCCAAATAATTCATAGGTCATGTGCATAAAGCCGCCGCCGCGTTTCTTCCAGGCTCCGGTCAGTGCCGGAAGCATGGAAACGGCCCGGAAGGCATTCGAACCGTTCAGCTGATGTTCCATCCCAATCAGGAACCGGATCAGCGAAGGGTCCCCGGCGGCAAACGCACGGGCAAATTCAATGATCTCCTGTGCATCCAGTCCGGTCATTTCAGCCGCGATCTCAGGCGAATATTGATTTACATGGTTTTTCAGTTCTTCAAAACCAGTGGTATGGGTGGCTATAAATTCCTCATCATGGAGATTCTCGGAAATGATCACCTGCATCATACTCATCGCCAGGATCACATCGGTGCCCGGTTTCGGCTGGATGTGCTGATCGGCCAGTTCGACGGTAGCCGACCGGAAGGGGTCCACCACAATGATCTTTGCCCCGTTTTGCCGGGCCTGCTCCGCCAGCGGCCAGAGGTGCTGGTTGGACAGGACGGGGTTCGTGCCCCAGAAAACGATGTACCGGCTGTGAATAATCTCCTCAGGCAAAACACCAGTAGTTTGTCCATATACCGGCATCACACCCGCAACCGCGGCATCCCCGCAAATGGTGCCATTAAACCGGCTGGCCCCGAGTTTGGCAAAGAAACGGGCCCCCAGGGCGTTGCGCTGTACAAGTCCTTCCGTGCCCGCATACACATACGGCAGAATGGAAGTGGCCCCGTGTTCATCAATGATCGCATTAAGTCGTCCGGCCACATCGGCAATGGCTTCTTCCCAGCTCACGGGGGTAAAGCTTCCCTCCCCTTTTTTGCCGGACCGCTTTAACGGAGTCAGCAGCCGGTCGGGATGGAAGGTCACATCCATGGGGAAATTCTCCATTTTGGAGCACAGTTTTCCCGCGGTATAGGGATTGGATTTGCTGGCTTCAAATTTTGTGATCTTACCCTCGTTGGCCGTGACCGACCAGCTGCAGGTATCCGGACAATCATGGTAGCAGGCGCCGTGGGCGGTCTTGAGTCCGGAACCCTCTGCCGTGCAGGACAGGGAGCTGATCAGGGAGAATGACAAGCCCTGGGAGAGTCCGATCCCGGTGTACCCGGCCAGACTGCGGTTCAGGAATTTTCGCCGGTTAATGCGGGATGATTCATCGGATTGTGCCATGAAGATAGGGTTGAGAAGTTTATCAAGATACGGGGAATGTTTGGTGGAAGCAAGCCACCTTCTGTCATCCTGATTTCTAAACTCCGTCATCCTGAAAAACGTCCGTGCTCGACACGGACTCGATTCAGGACCTAGTGAATAAGCACAGGTACCAGCTAGACCCTGAGACATGCTCAGGGATTCGCCGGCATGACGTACTGTTTTTACTCCGTCATCCTGATTTCTAAACTCCGTCATCCTGAAAAACGTCCGGGCTAGACCCGGACTCGTTTCAGGACCTAATGGATATTGTTTTAGGTACCGGGGCGGCGGAGCCTGTCCTGTACTTGATACAGGAGCTTATCGCCGGAATTACCCGGCATGACGTACTCTGGGCCCGGTAACCTTTTCCCTTCTCCCGCCACTAAGTATCAGCGAATAAATCGTAAAAACTAATAAGGCCATGAAATACCTGATGATACTGTTAACCTTCCTTACCATCCCCTTCCTCACTTCTGCCCAGGCACCCGAACATCTCCGCGGGAAATGGCAGCTTGTAAAATGGACCTACAAGGGGAAGGATATGAGTATTAAGGATACCTATAAAACAGACCACGTGTACGAGGTCCTGAAGAATGACAATGTATTTGTCAGCCTGATCGGGGACCAGGTCATGGAGGGAGAATGGGCGTATAACCCTGCCGATTCCACGCTAAGGCTCAATGCCGGGGTGGTCAGGGCGCAGTACAAACTGGAATCTGTGGATGAAAACAGGCGCGTGGTAAGTTCGCCGATGATCGGCCGCCTGGAATACGTGTCGCAGCCGCAAAGCCTTCGCTACATCATCCGTGCACCCTCCTCGGCCGGTCTGACCGTAAACGGTGTGGACCTGGAAGATATTCTCCAGCCAGGCCCTTCCTTTGAAGCACTTAGCGCAGTGGGCACCATTGCGGACTCCAGCCGCGTGGGCACTGAATACGGGGACCGCTGGTACATCACCATGCCGGGTATCCTGCTTGAGTATATCGATGCCGGCGAACCGGTGCTTGCCCGTATGCGGGTGAGCACATCGGATATCCCGGTGCTGCTTGACGGGGAGAATGTCTTTGAGATGGTAATGGATGAACCTACCCTGTCCCGTCTGAAGGCACAGGAAAACCGCGGCGACCAGATGGACCTGATGGAGAAATTCGGCGGTGCGCCGGATTACATGGAACTGCTGGTGGATCCTTCGACCGGCAAGGTAACCGGACTTATCCTGGAGATCGGATCGTGAGTA
>CAZLZD010000078.1:0-13663 GCA_964563925.1 uncultured Roseivirgaceae bacterium
CATCAACGGTGACATAGACCACCTTGCACTTAAACCAGGTGAAGCTGTCCTCCGACGGGATCACCTCACCGATGTTGGTTTTGGTGATCTGGGTGATCATGAATTCGCCGGGGATATCACGTTCAGCGATCTCGTTGATACGGGTTTCTGCGTCGGTATAGGTTACCGCATCGACCAGAAAGGCCTCCGTTACCTGCTTGATTGATCCGTCTTCGGTTTCCTTCGTGCTCTTGATTTTACAGTTGTACCAGGTCTTCATTCGCTTCGTGTCTTTTTGAGTGAGGGCGCAAATATAGGAGACAGGATGGCGATAACGAATGTCAGCGGGAGAATTTTTGACAGGATTTTTATTGGCGGATATAGAACCTGCTGATCGCTACCCAACTATGATAGTACTGTTGAAGGTGTACCGGATGCAGCGTATATGTGGAGAATTATACACGTTACGCTTATTCGTCCTCCTGCTGGACTAGTGGGTGGTCTTCTTCGCCGAGGCCGACGATTTTGATGATATTCTGTACGGTGTTGAACAGCATATACACGACGACGATCAAAGCGGCGCTCAGAAGGCTCATCAGACTGATGGCGATATAATAAACCGTATCAAACCAGTCCGGGGGAATTTTATCAGACTCGGTCAGGGGCAGGTTGAAAATCACCATGGTAAGCACCGATAAGGTAAAAACGATTGTATCCACCTTTGCTATCTGCAGCACATGGTGGTAATGATCCTTTTTCAGCCTTGAGTTGGAGCTGGCACTCAGTCCAAGCAGCGTGAGCAGCAAGGCCAGGATGGTGGCAGAGGCAAGGACGATTGTATTACAGAGGGTTTGAATACCGGTAAGGGATGACTTAAGGAGTTGCCTGGCTTCGTATCCGCCGATCTGTCCGAGGGAATATGAGCCGGCGGCCAGCAGCACAAGGGAAACCAACCCGATCATCAGCACCCGCTTACGGTAATGACCTATATTGATTTTCATTGGTTTTCGGAGATTAATTCACTTCTTTACCCATCAAATACGCGACCATATTGACGAAGGGCCCGCTCAGGCTGAAAGATGGACGCGCATTTGCAGGCTTTTGTCCGGATACACTATGTCTGAATCTACAGGAAGTTTGAAAATCATACGATATTGCCTGATTGTGCTGACAATCCTGGCCCTTGGCACCCTGCTGGTCATCGCCAGGAATTTCTTTTATCCCCTGTGCCTGGGAATTCTGCTGGCCTTCCTGGTCTACCCGCTGGCGAACTTTCTTGAAGGCTACATTCGCAGCCGGATCGGGGCTACCCTGCTTTCGGTAGTGATATCCATCGTGGTACTGGGTGGCTTTATCTTCTTTCTCTACGAACAATTCTCCATTTTCCTGGATGACCTTCCTGCATTGCGGGAGAATGCACGAACAAACCTGCAGTCCCTGCAGGAGTATCTTGACCGGAATACACCACTATCCTTTGATCCGAATCACACCCTGGTAGACGGACTTGTACAGTCGATGGGTGCGCAGAACGGATTACTCCAGGATGTGTTCAGCGCTACGACCGGCACGCTGGTAGGGTTGGGCCTCCAGCCGGTGTACGTTTATTTTCTCCTGTACTACCGCGATCACTTCAGGGAATTCATTTACAAGGTGGTCAGGAAAAAGCATCATGACCGCCTGGAAATCATTCTCCGGGAAATAAGCGACGTAACCAAGCACTATGTAAGCGGAGTATTCATCGTGGTCCTGATCCTGTGTTTTTTAAATTCGGTCGGACTGCTGATTGTGGGTATCAAATATGCGGTCATGTTCGGCATTCTTTCGGCATTGATGAATTTCATCCCTTATTTCGGTACCCTGATAGGTGCGGCTTTTCCCATTCTTTATACCCTGGCATCACCCGAGCCGGATAAAATCTGGAATGTGCTCATCCTGTTTCTGATAATCCAGTTTACGGAGAATAATATTCTGACACCTACCATCACCGGGGGCCGGGTGGCCATCAACCCGCTGTTCACCATTTTTATAATTATCATAGGCAGCCTTGCCTGGGGCATACCCGGTATGTTCCTGTTTGTGCCGTTTGTAGGGATGTTTAAGGTGATCTGCGATCATGTGGAGCCGCTCCAGCCCATTGCCTTCCTGATCTCTCCGCGCAACCCTGGCAGAAACAAGGTGGCTCACCAGGTGAAGAAGTTGTTTGGGAAGTAGGATTTATTCACCAGTCTGTGAAAGGCGGTGACGGATGCATACCTTTGCCCCATGACGCTCTATTACATCTATGATGCCCTGTGTGGCTGGTGCTATGGATTTTCCCCGGTGATACAGCGCTTTTATGAGCATCACCGTGACGAACTGAATTTTGAGGTGATTTCAGGAGGAATGATTACCGGTGAACGGGCAGGACCTGTCGGGGAGGTGGCTGCCTATATCAGCGAGGCCTACAAACAAGTGGAATCACGAACCGGCGTACCATTCGGCAAGGCTTTCCTGGAAGGTATCCTGGAAAAAGGAAAAGATATTTTTACATCCGTCCCGCCCGCGAGGGCCATGACGGCATTCAAGCAGTTACGCCCGGGGGAGCAGGTGCCATTCGCGGCCACATTGCAAAAAGCGATATATTTCGACGGAATGGCCCCGGAAGACATGGAAGGGTATGCCGACCGGGCTGAAGAATTCGGTATTGACCGGTCTGAATACCTGAGGCGGCTTAATGCGGAGGACAATGCCTACGCGGCCCGTGAGGAGTTCATGTTTACGCAGCAACTCGGGGTACAGGGGTTTCCTATGGTGGTTTTAAGGAATGAACAGGAAGAGTATTACCTGGTTTCACAGGGTTTTGTACCCTTTGATGTCCTGGAGGAGCAGTTTACGCTGGCCCTTCAGGCCGCCCGCCAGGGGAAAAAATAGGCACACTGCCGTATCAGCGGAGGTGGATTGCACGTTATCCCGAAACCTATGAAATATACAAGCCTTATTCTGATCCTGATTTTCCCTTCCCTGGCCGGGGCCCAATCCTACCAGGAAGCCATCGAAAAAGATTTTACGGTTTATGTGGATCACATTATCGCCAAGGAGTTCGACCAGGCCATGGAGTACACGTATGAGAAATTCTTTGAGCTCGTGCCCCGTGATAAGATGGTGCAGATGATGGAAGCCACGTTTAATTCTCCCGAAATCGAATACGAACTTTCGCGTGCACAAGTCACCTCCGTAGAAGAACCAGTGCGCATTGGTCCGGAATATTTTGCGCTCATGAAATACCTGAGCATTATCCGCATGAAGTTCCTGACCGGTGAGGGCGAAGAGACGCAGGAGGAATTTGAACAGCGGATGACCATGACGCGGTTGTCACTGGAAGAATTATTTGGAAAGGAGAATGTGTCCTACGAAGCGGAGACCGGATTCTGGAAGCTCTACGCAGAGAAAACGGTGTGTGCCGTTTCCAAAGACGGAGCCACCGACTGGCATTTTGTTGTGATGGAGAAGGAGCAACTGCCTTTCCTGAAGAACATTCTTCCCTCGCAAGTCCTCGAACAGTTACAATAGATTTCCCATTCATTTTCTTTGTTTCCCGAGGGGTTGTAGATTTAATAAAAATCTCCTCCGTATGAAAAACACCGTTCTGCTTTTCTGCCTGTTAGTGAGTTGTACCTCCCCGGCCCCGGAAACCGGGGAAGAATTGCCACAGGATCCCAGGGAATGGTTTCGTGGCCGCTGGAAATTGCACGAGATAGCCCGGGAGGGACCGGACGGGAAATTCGTGGTGCCGGAATCAATGGCGGGGCGTTCGGGGTATATCCTGTATGACGGACTCGGGGGAATGGGGGTACACCATATTCCTGCCGGATATAAGGAGTACCCTCTTACTCAGGGAGTTAGTCCTGACAGCCTTTCCCGTAAAGATCTTGAACTGTTTCAGAAACAATTCATATATTTTGGCAGGTACACGATAGATACAGCCAGCAAGGTCATCACCCATCACATCGATACGGATGCCCGTCCGTGGATGTGGGGGGAACCGGTCCAACGGCGGTATGAATTTAGCGGTGATACCTTGATCCTGATGCCGCTGCGGTCAGATCCGTTGATGCGCATCAGTTGGATACGTGTAAATGACAAGTGAAATGACTGAATATTTTGTTTTTCTGAGGGGTATCAACGTAGGAGGGCGTCACAAGGTGCCCATGGCGGCGTTGCGTGAGTTCCTTTCAGGAATGGGATTTTCGAATATACGCACCGTCCTCAATTCAGGAAATGTGGCCTTGGAAGCGGAGTCTGCCTCTCCGGAAAAACTGGAATCCCGGCTTGAGGAAGAGCTGGCTGCTGCTTTCGGCTTTCCCATCCCCGTGATGGTCCGTGAAGCGGCGCGTATCCGGGAGTTATTGCTGGAGGATCCGTTTGAGCATGCGCCCGATAATATGCAGGCTAAATGGCAGGTCACTTTTTTCAAGAAGCCTGCGGCCCGCGAGGGTGGTGAAGAGGAGACTTCAGGCTTTGAGGTAGTGCACCGCTCTCCCGACCTGGTGTGCTGGGTGCTTGACCTTGAAACCCGAGGAACCCCCGATGCCATGAAAGATTTTGAACGCTGGTACGGCAGCGAAATAACCACACGTACCTGGCAGACGCTTCAAAAACTTCAACGTACATGAACCGTTTGCGTGTAATTGCCCGTGATAACCCCGAATGGGTTGATGCCTTTATCCTGATCATAGGCTTCGCCCTGGGGGCCAATCTTTTCATTTTCTTTAAGATGAGCGGGCTCAGTGAAACCTACATGGAATCCCTCTTTAATGCCTATCGCTTTCACTGGTCGGTCCCGACGATATCCGGCATTGTAATCGGAACGGGGTTTGCGATGCTCGAATTCAAACTTTTCCCGAGGCTCCACATCAAATCGGTCCCGATACTGATCATTCTCCGAATCCTTCTTTTTACCCTGGTCATATTGGTCAGCACCTTACTCGTTCAGGTAATGGTGGGATCGCTGATCCAGGGCCATTCACTGAGCAGCACCTGGGAACTGATCCGTGAATTTATGTTTACCGATATTTTTCTCTCCCTCTACATTTACCTGATGCTCCTGGGCGGTGTGCTGAACTTCTTCCGGGCAATGGGTAACCGGTTCGGACCGGGACTGCTGGTCAATTATATTTCGGGGAAATACAAGAAGCCGATTGAGGAAGAGCGGGTATTCCTTTTTATTGACCTTAACGACTCCACCACGCTTGCCGAAAACCTGGGGCATTCGAAGTACAGCGAAATGCTCAATAAGCTTTTCAGCACCCTTTCCAGGCTGACGCTCGATTTCGACGGGGAGATCTATCAGTATGTTGGCGATGAGGCCGTTGTCACCTGGCTGGTTACTCCCGATTTTGAATTTTCCCAGCCGGTCCACCTGTTTCAGAGGTTTTTGAGCACCATCGCCGAAGACTCCTCCCATTACCACGCCCAGTATGCTGTCGTGCCCGGCTTCAAGGCCTCGTTAAATGCGGGTCCGGTGGTGGTGACCGAGATGGGACATCGCCGGAAGGAACTCGCCTATCACGGGGATGTACTCAATACCGGCTCACGCCTGCTGGACCGCTGCTCTGAGCTGGGAAAAAACTTGCTGGTCAGTGAATTCTATAAAACGAAGCTTGAACGGGAGAATGGCTTTGAAATATCATTTGTGGAGGATATGGTATTGAAAGGAAAGCAATCCGAGACAGGTATCTATGAGGTTGGAGTTGTCGCGGGCAAGGAAAGCGCATAAAAAATCACTATTTCCCTGTGAATTTATTTGTCATCTGTTAATTTGGTCTTTCAGACCTGTCAGCATATGCGCCAACTTTCTCCTGTTCTCCTGCTCTTTCTTATTTCCTTACACGCGGCCGCTCAGATTGACGTTCGGCGTTACGCATCGGATGACCTGTTTGCCATTAAGCCGGTGGTTACGACTGACCAGCCGGTGAATGAAGGCGGACCCACCTCCTGGGCAGAACAAAAATACGAGGAGGCACTTACCAAAATCAGCAAAGGAAATACGGAGGGCGGGCTTACTGCCCTGAAGGCGCTGATCGAATTTGACCGATCGGTCCCGGTCCCTCATTACCTCATGGGGGTGGTTTACCTGGAGAATGGAGAGCTTGAAGCTGCCAGGAGGAAATTTAACGATGCCCTGAGTGTTCAGCCTCTTTTCCTGGAGGCAAAGTATATGCTCGGTATGCTGGCCATTGAAGAAAAGGATTATAGAACGGCCAAGGCACTGTTTAAAGACCTGCTGGACATTCCGGCTTACGAGGCTATGGGGTTTCACGGCCTGGCCATGGAAGTACTCGACCGGGGGGGTGTGTCCTGGGCGATTACCTACTTCGAGGAAAGCATTAAGGCCGATTCCACATTTATGGATTCGTACGGCCCGCTGGTCACCTTGTCGATGTACGGCGGACACGTGCGCCGCGCACGGAAGTTCCTCGACCAGGGATTGCGGGTCTCCCCCGAATGGGAACGCGGCATCGTGATGCATGCAATTATTGCACTGCTTACAGAAGGGGATATGGAGGTATTCGAAAAAGACCTTAACCGCCTGATCGGCCTGTCGCCCGATAATTATCATTACCTGTTCATGCGGGCCGGATTGCTCATCGAAAAACAACAGTGGCACGAGGCCGTGATGCAGTACCGTGAGGCGTATTCCCTGGACACCACTTCCCAGTCACGGTTTAACTTTACCTCAAAGATTGAAAAGGACGAGACCCTCAGAAAGGCTATTGATTATTATTTTGACCACTACGACATGCGCGGGGAAACCCGGCTTATCCTCGAACAGGGGATTTGTGAAATGATCAGAAAAGACTTTTCCGCGGCCCGGAAACAATTTAAATCGGCCAACAGCCTGGAGGAAACCCCGGCCGGACTCACTTTCTACGCGGTTATGGCCAATGAATTCTGGAAAAGCCCGGAGCAGGTCATACCTCATTATGATGCCGTCATTAAGGCCGATTCGCTGCACGCCTTTGCCTATGCCGAGCGGGGCGATCTGCTTATTGAGACCGGCGACATGGAGTCGGCGTTCCTCGACTTTGACCAGTTGGTTGATCAGTACCCGGGTGAGAAATATGGATGGAAGAAACGCGGGCTGATCCTGGGCGAACTTGGCAAAACTGAATTTGCCTATGACGATTTCTCCGAGGCAATAAAACTGGACAGCCTGGACGACGAACTGTTTTTTAACCGGGCGCTGATGGCCAGCAGACTTCAAAAGTTCGGCGAAGCGGAAAAGGACCTGGACTACCTGCTTACACTTACGCCGGAAGACGGGGAGGCCTGGTACCTGATGCATTCGGCGCAACTTGCCCAGGAGGACTCGCTGGATGCCCTGGTGAGCCTGGACAGCGCCTCCGTCCGGCTGTACGGCCGCGAAGATGTGCACCGGGAGCTGCTTGACCTGGCGCAGAAACTTGACAAGCCCCTTCATTGCGAAAACGCCCTTACCCGCCTGATTCAGAACAACCCGGTCCATACCATGTATGTCCTGGAACGTGGAAAATTTTATTACGGGCAACAGCAATACGGCAAGGCGCTGGCTGACCTGAAGGAATTCACCAATCGTGAAAAACGGCTGGGTGTGGGATACCATTACCTGAGCCTTGTATACGCTGCTATGGGAGAGGATAAAAAAGCGATACGGTATCAGAAAAAGGCCGCTAAATACGGCTATGCCGGGGATTGACTTATCCGTGAGCCCGCAGAATTTCTGTTTGTTCATGATCGCACAAGCCTGTTCGTTTCCGAACGATCCGAATCTTCCCAATCACCTGTAAGTAAGATAAATGGATGTTTTTGGCATGGCACAATCCTTGTGCCCGACCAAACAGACCAAACTAATTACCACATGCGCCTGATACTTACGCTATTCATAAGCGGACTGATCTGGAGCCAGTCTATGGCCCAGGATATGGTTACCGCCAATACGATTATTGAAAAGATAAATAACGGGGAATCCGTCAGATACAAAAACGTGATTATAACCGGAACCCTGGACCTCACCGACCTGGCCAACAGGGAAGTGACCCGGAAGGACCGAAACTGGCTGGATAAGGACTATCATAAATACGAGAGTACAGTGGAGGTACTCCTTCAATTTGAGGACTGCAAGTTTGAAGATGATGTGATTGCCTACTATAATGATGAATCGGAGAATGATACCTTCATCGCCAATTTTGACAAAGATGTAATTTTCAGAAATTGTGTGTTTGACGGAGCGGCAGCGTTCAAGTATTCACAGTTTGACGAGCAGGTGGATTTCTACGGGGCCCATTTTGATGAAGAAGCCAACTTCAAGTACGCCGAATTTGATGAAGCACCGGTATTCACCAGGGCCCGCTTTCAGGATGATGCCAATTTCAAATATGCCAAATTCCCTAAGCGAACCAGCTTTGCAGAGGCCGTATTCGAAGAGGAGGCCAATTTTAAGTACGCAGAATTTCCGGGCGGTGCCTCCTTCGCCGATGCCCGCTTCCTTGACCTGGCCAATTTCAAGTACACCAAATTCAGCAATCCGCTGGATATCAAAAACGTGAAATTCGAAGGAACGGAGGATTTTAAGTATACGAAGGTGGACGGACAATCCTTTACGTCCTACCTGATTAAAAATCAATAACCAGACCCACCTTATGTCAGAAAAAGGCAGCTCTTTCCGGGCTGTCTTTTTTTATGCAGGGGCTGGTATGCACCCCGATCGTAAACGAGGTTGAGCTGTCCCGTTATAATTAGAGTAATAATTTGATTATATTCATGGGATGACAAATGATTGCCCTGGTTCGATCAGTTTACCGGCCTGTTTACTTATGATCCTGTTGAGTTGGGACGGGTTCGGCCAAATGGATTGTGAGGATTATTGGGTGCGACGTGACAGTACGGAAGCGGTAAAAGCAGATTATTTTCATAAGAATGTGCTGGAGGCGGCAATGACCGACCCGTCGGTACCGGCAGAAAATCTGGCCTTCGTAAAGGACATTGCTGACTTCCTGGATACTGATTGGGAGACTCAGGCCAGAATGCCTGCCATGGAGATGCCTCTGAACGCGGTGTTTAAAATTGTTCCCGGTGGATTCGGCTTTGTAAAAACACCCCGGTATAAATGCCTGAAGGGAATAAGCGGGAGGGATTCCGTATGTCCGGATATTACGTGGGAACATAAGCTGCTTTCTGAAAAAACCGACCTTTGGAAACGGTCCCAGGCAACTGACTCTATTATATTCTACCCTGATTTATTTGAACAGAAAATTGGTAAAGGTGAAATTTACCTGCTCGGTCTGGAGAGAACGCAGCTGGCGGAAATTGTTAATTTCGGGGCTGTGGTGGATGAATGCCTGGAATTTTATCATTATGAATTAAGCGAGGTGCCAGGATATCCTCTTATCGCCACACAGCGCGCGATCATCGTGGAATTTACCACCGACGAGTTACTGGAAAGGCAATTCGCACGTAATTTCAATGCCGATTGCTTTGATTGTCAGTTTGAATATGAGCCTCAGAAGACCTTTGCCCGATTAGCAGGGGTTCCGGCTCTTTATTTCACTTATACGGATACCCTGGATCCCTCCAATCAGTTTATGTATCCAGGCCGGTCGCTGGTTATGAAAATGAATAATGGAACGTTTGCAGTACTCTGGAGTGATAGCATTGACCTCTTCGGATGTGCATGCCTGTAAAACAAGAACGATATGGTAAAATTTCTGTTTTCCCTGCTTTTCATTGGCCTGTGTGCCTCCTGTCAGTTTTCCGGAAGCGGGGAGCTGGATGAAAATTCCGAAGGGGAGATCCTTAAAGGTGAACTGGCTTTCAAGCTTATCTCTATTGGCTCCCTGTATGGTGCCACTCCGCTACAGGTCAGTGAAATTGAGCGCGTGACTGACAGTCTTCGTAACGTTTCTGATCCCGGGTCTGATGAGGCGAGGCTTCCCGAAATTTTCGATGAACTCAAAACGGCAGGATTACTTTACAAGCCTTATTTCCACCTGATGACCGATTCAGGGAACCGGGTCAGGGTATATACCAGTGAAGATGAATATGAACGCATCAAACCGTATACGCTGAACGATCTGCAACGCAACAATCATAAAGTAACCCTGACACTGAGAGGTAATTACCTGAAGGAAAACCTGTTTGTAGCCACTGCCATTCTTGAAGCCAGCGAGGTGGAAGGAGAGACCCCATGGGAAAAATAAAAGCAGGCTCTCTTACTTCTGATGTGACAGGAGCCCTCGGTTTATCCGGGGTGTCAGCGGGTATTGCTACCCTGGTGGCGGGATGGGGGGCAGGGTTTGATACCACCCTGGATATCCAATTCCACGATACATATTATGTTTTTGCACTCTGGCATTTATTTTTTCTTCTTTTTATTAGCGGAAGCATCTTTATCTTAACCTCCGTGCGTCTCATCAGGCTTTTCAGGAGTTCCCGGGTTTATATCGTGATGGCAGTAGTTGCCGCCTTGCTGGTACTGGTACTTTCCTGGTATATGGTTCGGCTGAACCCGTTTCCTTTTGGTGGTGAATGGGTTATCTATCCGCCCCTTTCCGCAATGGAAAACAGTTCCGGTGCGCTCTTTCCGCCGAACAGAACTGCATGGACGGCCGGGCATTCTGTGGTGCTGTTCTCCCAGGCCCTGATGGTTGGTTTAGCGGCATTCTGTTTCCGCAAAGGACGATTAGGCGGTTAACTGATTGATAATCAGTATGAACTTCCGGGCGTTTCGGTTGCCCCGCGCATACAATTTTCGTAACTTATTGTAGCCAACGATGCACGTGACCTGCCGGCACGTGAAACCAACGCAGCTGCGTACGATCCAACCACTAAACCACCACCACTATGAAACTATTCACACCAGGAAGGTTCTTCCTCCTTTCCGCTTTTATATGCATGGCCGCCTGTACCCCGACTACCGTGGGTACCGATGCAGATCTGGCGAATATACGTCAGTTGATCGGCGAACAGTTTAAATCTGCCTGGGACGAGAATGACCCGGAACGAATTGCGTCATTTTTCTCGGAGAATGCAGACCTTACCTTTCCGGTTAGTGACTGGATCAGGGGCCGGGAGGCGATTCACCAGGCCTTTGTCTGGGACAAGCCTGAAGGCATCACTGCTCAGTTCGATATCAGGGATATCCGTTTCCTTTCCGGGAAATTGGCGCTTGTAAATATTGAAGCGCATTTTGCCGGCGGTAAGGATCCTGCAGGAATGCCCATCCCGGATTACTGGGACTCAGCCACCGCCCTGATGCAAAAGGAAGGTGATGGCTGGAAATATGTGGCATTGCGTGTTATGCCCGCCAGGGGAGATGCAGGAACAGTCCGTAATGCCATCGAAGGTGTGTGGCAGAACTACATGGAAGCTGTCCGGGCCGGAGAGGTGGAAAAAAGCCTTGAGATCTACGCGCCTGACGTCCTTGTTTTTGGGGAGGGCCTTCCCGAGCAGGGACTGGAGGATATCAGGGCCCACTATGAGGAGGCTTTCGGTATGTCAGAATTTGAGGTAACCGGAAATGAGATTCTGGAATTTGAGGTCATGGGTGTGCATGCCATGCATCGCGGGATATACCGGGAGACCCAGCATTGGGCAAACGGCGAAGTAATGGATTTTACCTTAAATTATTATGCCCTCTGGGAGCGACAGCCTGATAACAGCTGGAAGATAAAACGGCTGATGTTTAACAACCGCGTGTAGCGGGTTTAATCATCCGCAGGCAAGCCAAGCTGGCCCCTCAGCTCACCGAGCAGGTCGGCAGAATCCCAGGAGGTTCCGCCCAGATATACCTGTGAAACTTCCCGTATTACGGGATCATGTGTGGTCAGATCGCCGTCGAGGATGATAAAATCCGCGCGAAGACCTGGCCTGATCATTCCGCGGTCGGTTAATCCGAGTACGCCGGCGCCATTGAAAGTCATAATCCGGATTGCCTCTTCAACCGAAAATCCGGCTTCACGGAGTAATTCAAAGTTACGCTGATCGCCAAATCCCGGAACCACGTATCGCCCCGGATCGGTACCGGCCACCAGGATTCCACCCATCCGGCTGAATTCACGTTCGAAGGCCATGATCCGGGCCAGGCGGCGCAGACGAACGGAATCGCCTGGATCAGGGCTGCCGGGTTCACGCTCCTGCTGATACCGATCCGCCATAGCCGGCGACATCACCGCCAGGGTACGTGAATCCGCCGCCGAACGTTGCGGGATACTGGATTCATAAATGGCCAGGGTGGAGGTCATGAAGGTCCCGTTCGCGATCATTTGCCTGAATAAAGTGTGAACCTGTGCACTTGTAACATCGAGTTGGTCCATATATTCCCTCGCACCGTTACATTCTCCCTCTGATTTACCCGTACGAAAATCGGAGGCACTGTTCAGTCCGTGTTCAATCCCGTCAATACCCATGGAAACCGCCTCGGCAAAGGTGACGGAGCACAGGTGACCGGTTACTTTTGCCCCCTGCCGGTGTGCCTCGTCTATCACCACCTCAAGGTCTTCCGGTAGAATGTGACGGTACACTTTGAACCATCGTACTCCCTTATTCAGCCAGAACTGCATCGTATCGCGAAGATGGGTTTCACTTTCCGGGATGATCATGGACGAGCTTCCACCCGGACCGGTGATATAGGGGGCGCTGGTGAGTATATGCGGACCCGGCAGGTCTCCCTGCCGGATTTTATCCGCGAGTTCAAGTTCCTGCAAGGGTGAGGCAGCGCCACAGGTCTGCATGGTGGTAACCCCTCCGGCCAGGTATAACCGGGCCCCTGCACTTCCCAGAAAGGGGAATCCCGGCATATGCAGGTGATTATGCATTCCGACAAACCCGGGAATCACGGTTTTACCAGAGAGGTCCTCGACCTGGAAATTGTCTGGAATGGATACTTCGCCGTCATTTCCTGTTTCCAAGATCAGGCCGTCAGCGATCAGTAAAGTCTGACCGGTACGTGCCGGTTTACCGGAACCATCCACAAGCGTTGCATGAATAAACGCAATACCTGCGGGGGTATACGCATGATTATTTGAAGCCGGGGAAAGGCAGGAGCAAAAGAAAAGGACGGGGAACAGCAGGAGTGCAATACGAAGCATCTGGCGATAGTCAGGTAAGTATCCGGGAAAGGATCATCCCGGATACACCCGTAAATTTAGGCAAACCGGACTATATAGCCGGAATGCCGTAGAACAAAACTTTAAGAAATAAGACGCGCTTGCCTGCCTGATAAAGTAGAACACACTTCGCATTACCGGATGGACTGAATGTACGTGTACAGTTTTGAAATCCTGTTTTCTGTGACTTTTATTTCCCGGTTAATTGTGTCAAGTAAATCCTGGCTCGACTTATTCCGCACATTACGCTGATATTTCCCTACGAGATAGGAAAGGCGCCTGTTTTCCTCCAGTAACTGAGTCCTTTTAAGTTGTGAAGAATTCATGATACGTTAAATTATAGCCAACAATAGGTTCAGATTTTCCCTGAAACTTACATCTGTATACTGGCCACAGGTAAATGGTAACCATGTCAAATACCTGCCTTGATAGCATTATGTACGTTCTTTCAGCTATCAGGAGTGAATATTTTGGTGAATCCCGTGGATTAAATAACATGTAAGAGTTGGTCGGCAAATGGAAGATCCGGGATTTTTTTTGTCCTGTCAGGTTAACCTCTTTTT
>CAZLZD010000079.1:0-4923 GCA_964563925.1 uncultured Roseivirgaceae bacterium
GCCGGGATCATCCAGGGTGATTTTTCTTCTGTAACCGGAGCCGTATCACCCACCAGGTCAAACCCCGCCCAGTAATACGGGTTCCTGTGAATGTTATCCGCTCCTTTCAAAATATCAAGTTTTGCCTGGTGAAGCGCCTCGTCCTTGGCCATGCCTTCATCTAAATAATCATAAAACTTTTCCATTAACCCGGCGGTCGAATGGTCATCCACCGTCCAGAGGGACATCAGCACACTGCGGGTTCCCGCAAGGTAGAATCCCCGGGCAAGGCTCATATTTCCTTCACCGGCCCGGTATTCGCCCATTCCCGTATTACAGGCACTCAATGCGACCAGTTCGCTTTGAATATCGAGTGCATTGATCTCATAGCTGTGGAGCATGCCGTCATTCAGGGAATCGGCGTACAGCAGCAGCCTGGAACGATCGGGCGTGTCCTCCTCCATGATCGCGTGGGTGGCCAGGTGAATGATCGAAGCCTGCCCAGAGGTGTTTTTAAACGAGGTCTCGGTCGCTTCGGTACCCTGGTAAAATCGCCCGTCAAACCGTGAAGTAAGTGACTGGCATTCTTCCACGGCATAAGGGAGGTTTATCAGTTCGCCGGCCCTTTCGTGAACCTCCTGCACATTCTCCTGTGTAAAATTGGGAGAATAAGCCATAACCTGGCCCGGCAGGATTGCCTTATCCGTTTGGTTGTCCGGAACCGAAGGTACCATAAAGTGTTTGCGGGTCGCCAACTTCTCGATAAGGTATCCCGAAGCTGGAAACTCCTGGATATTTTCAGGGGATGTGGTCAGCAGCGCATCGAAAGGCAGGTTGTTGATAAACCCGTCGGGAATTACAAGCTGCCGCCGAACCGGGGATCCTGGCAAATCCATTACCGGAGCCACATAGCGCTGGTACAGGACCAGGGCCGGACCGGAAAAGTCGTCGGGATTTCCCTGCCTCACTGATTGTCTGAGAAAGTTAACTTCCTCCTCCAGCTTTTTGGGATTTTCGTGTGTAAGATACAGAACGGTGTCCTGGGTAATGAGTAACTGATGCAGGCGGTCTTTTCCAAGCAGGAATTCCGACATAACCTCATCTTCTTTGAGTAACAGGGCCTGTATCTCGTTTAAGCTGACCGTCTCATTTTCAGTGAGCATCCGGTGTTGCCCGCTTATCCGGCGAATCTCCTTTTCCAGGTTAAGTCGCTGGGCGACCAACCGCATGGAATCGGCAGGCGGCAGCAAAGCTTCAGCCAATTGCTTTTCCAGGTACGCCTTTCGTTTCCTGAGAAATTCGAGCTGGTTAGAGGCTTCGAAGGCATCGGGCATCCGTGCCTGTGCCATCAGCCAACCCTCCTTTAGTTCGACCCACTTATTTGATTCAATGGTATGGTGAATGAATTCCAGGTAACGACGTTCCCCGGTCACAATATATTGCTTAACCGCCGTGTCCATTGCTTCATCGATGATCTCCTGCATGTTTTCGGAGATGAACGTTTTTGATTCACCATAGACATACGATGAACGGATCTGGTAAAGCCAGTCGAGCACTCCCTGGTAATGCGTAAATGCCCGTTCACGCTGCGGGGCATCACCCGCGATCGCAAGGGCTTCATAGGCGCGCGCCTTTTCCTGGAGAATGCGCGTAATCATCAGCTTCTCCGGGTGATCGCCGGAATAGGATGGAACCTCATGCGGACCGGGTGCCGCATCCGGCAGATAGGATACCAGGGCAGCATGGAGGTAATGCAGGGCACTGTCGGGCTGCTCCAGCGCCAGCCATACCCTGCCCTTGTGGTAGTCGGTGGGCCGGTTAAATTTTGCATTTCCCGGGATCGCCTCATTGCGGTATCGGGTGGCTTCATCCAGCTGTGCCAGTGCTTCCTGGTAGCGCCCTTCCTGGTAGTAAAAATCCGCCTTGAGCGTAAGCGCATTGTACAGGGCCATCTCCGCACGGTCTGCCGTCCGCAGGATTGCCTCACTTCGGTCCAGGTGATAGTAGGCTGACTCAAATTGCTCCTTGTCGGCGTAATAGCGGGCAAATTTCCCGTGGATCTGTCCGAGATCATAGGGATCGCCGCCGGAATTACGGAGAAAAACCAGGCTTCGTTCGAAGTAGTCAAGGGCCAGCTCCGGCTGATAAAGCTCATGCATGTAGAGCATTCCGATGTTGGACAGCAGGATATTGGACGGAAGACCGGCACCGTCTTTATTCAGCTTTTCGGCAATCTCCAGGGCCTGCTCGTAGTTCAGCAGCGAAACCTGTGGCTCCCCGGTATAGCGGCCCAGCATTCCCAGGAAATTACTGGCGTCGGCCGAGGGCTCGCTGTATTCGCCTTCCACCTTCACCGCCAGCTCTTTGAATTCGGCCGCGTAACGTGTGGCAAGGGTCATGAGGCCCGCATTCAGGTGAAAGATGGTCATGTCGCGGCTCGCGTCCATCAGCTCCTTGCTTCCCGGTTCGTTCTTTTTCAGGTAATCGTAATAATGCCTGTAATTCTCCAATGCAGAAAATGCATCATATTTATAGTAATAGACATCAGCTATCGAACGATACCAGGCAGCCTGCATAAACGCATCACGTACCTGGCCAGGGGTGAAAGGAAGACGCGTCGTTAGCACTTCCAGCGCCTGGTCGTAGTCGCGCTGACGCAGGAGTGCAACAGAATGCCCGATCGCCGAACGGACAAGCGCCGTGGTATCCATATCCTTCAACAACTGATTTACCGCTCTATTGAAAAGGGTAGCAGCACTGTCATAATTCCTGTCTTCAAGATGACGGGATGCCTCTCTCTCGAGTTGAGTTGTATCTGGAGAATGACCCGCTGCAAAGCAATCTGCAGCGGTGAAAAGAAAGCCAACCATGACCACTACCAATCCGGTCCTGAAAAGATGTGCCATACGGAAATCAATATATAAAAAAGCGTTGGAGATAGCTATTCCTGTCCGGCCAGGGGCGCAGGTCAGGATCTGAGAATTCGGTAATAACGACACAATACTGATTTTCGGGGATATCCTATATGACTGATTTTCTATATCTTACTCCAAAATTTATCTTCGTTTACAGCATGTCCTTAAAACCCGCTCCTGCCTTCATCTTTCTGATACTATTTTTCCTGGCCAATACACTCGCCGCCCAACCCGGTCAAATAAAGGAATGCGAATGTCCGTTCGATGCTTCCCGGTTTCCTGATTCCGAAGTTTTTTGCGGAAAATTAACGGTGCCGGAAAATCGTGAAAAGCCCGACGGACGGATGCTGGAGATAATGTTTACGACGTTAACCCCGTCCAATGCGACGGAAGACCCGGTGGTGTTGTTGCCGGGCGGACCTGGCATAGCTCCTGTTGGCAAGAGCTTTCTCCGGATCATCGACAGTTATATGCCCGATGATCGTACGTTTATTGTCTTCGACCCGCGGGGTACGGGATATTCAGGTCCGCCCATGTGCCGCCAGCTCAGGCAGACCAACAGCCTGATTGCAGCAATGGACCTGACCCTGGCCGAAGCGAGGCAAATGAAAACCGGCGCAATACTCGACTGCCGCAACCAGCTCATTCAGGAAGGTATTGACATTACTATGTACAACTCCAAAACCATCGCCCACGATGTGCATGACCTGATGACAGCCCTGGGGTATGAGCAATGGAACCTGTACGGCGGATCGTACGGGGTACCCTTTTCACGAATGATCATGCGCCTGTATCCGGAAAATATCCGGTCGGTAGTCATCACCAGCGGTGGCGACCTGGATATGCGTGATTTCCTCCTGTATGACCAGCGTAACACGTATGACGCGCTGACTGCTGTTTTCCGGAGGTGTGAGAAAAACCCGGAATGCAACACGGCATTTCCCGATCTGGAGCAGGAATTTTACCAGGCATATGAAAAGCTGGAGAATAACCCGATGAAGCTGGCAGTCAGCCTGGATGAATTTGAATTCCCGGAATTTACCCTGAATGCGTATGAATTTGTTCAGCTCATCTACTTTCAGCTTTTCGATGAATCCAGGATCACACATCTGCCCGCATTAATTCATGCTTTTGCCATGCAGGATCAGGAAGTGATACGGCGTGCCATAACCTACGAATACGGTAGTCCTGCGAGCAACTTTGATTCCGGAATGAGTATTGCCGTTGAATGCATTGACCATTACACCCCGGAAGCCTTCGGAGATTTTCAATCCTATGGTGAAGGGCTGCACCCTGCCTTTTCGAATGTACCCTGGTTTAACCTGGGATGTGAATACTGGGCGCCTGAAGCTGCGGCCACACAGGATATGGCTCCTTTTAAAAGTGATGTGCCAACTATGATTATTCACGGAGAGCATGATCCGGTTTCCACCCGGGAGCATGCCGAAACCCACCTTCCCTGGTTCAGCAAGCTGCAGATTTTCACCACACCCGGCATGGCACACGGTCCGCCCTCACCCCGGGAACGTGGCTGCTGGAAAGACCTGATCACCCGGTTTATGACCGACCCCGAACAACCCGTCGACTCCTCTTGTCTCCAGTCATTACCGGAAGTACGGATCACCGCCGACCTGCCAGAATGGGCGGTGGAGTAGGTCCCGTGTCGACTCCGGCTTAAAAGATACCGGATTTCCACCTGTGTCATCCCGGCGAATCTCCGTGGAATCACGGAGTCTAGCCGGGACCTAACCGGGACCTCCAGTTGCTTAACAGGTCCTGAATCGAGTCCGGGTCAGGCCCGGACGTTTTTCAGGATGACGGAGAGGGTAAACAGGTCCCGTGTCGATACCGATTGTTTCCGGGGCAAGCCCGCTACCGGTAATTTCACAGGATGACGGAGAGGGTAAACAGGTCCCGTGTCGATACCGATTGTTCCCGGGTCAAACCCGGGATCGGTAATTTCACGGGATGACGTATTTTTACCACGATCGTCATCCCGGCCAAATGCTCCCACGATCGTCATCCCGGC
>CAZLZD010000079.1:5023-7239 GCA_964563925.1 uncultured Roseivirgaceae bacterium
CCACGATCGTCATCCCGGCCAAATGCTCCCACGATCGTCATCCCGGCAAACCTCCGGACCCGGGCTTGACCCGGGATCATCCGGAGTCAAGCCGGGACCTAAAATTTTCTTAGTCTTAGTCCTAGTCTTAGTCCTAGTCTTTATTTTTGCAAAATGTCAGACGAATCACTCAATTTCATCGAACAGATCATCGAGGAAGATCTTGCTTCCGGATTATCTCCCGACAAGCTGCGCTTCCGCTTCCCACCCGAACCAAACGGCTACCTGCATATTGGTCATGCAGCTTCCATTTGCCTGAACTTTGGTCTCGGCCAGCGGTACAATGCCCCGGTCAACCTCCGTTTCGATGACACAAACCCCACCAAGGAAGAACAGGAATTTGTCGATGCAATCCGATACGACATCGAATGGATGGGGTTCCAGTGGGCCACCGAATGCTATGCGTCTGACTATTTTCAGCAGCTCTATGACTGGGCAATCGAACTCATTAAAGCAGGCAAGGCCTATGTCGACGGACAATCCACCGATAAGATCGCCGAACAAAAAGGAACGCCTACCTCACCCGGGACAGACAGTCCGCACCGAAATCAATCTGTCGAAGAAAACCTGGACCTGTTCCGGCGCATGAAGGAGGGTGAATTCGCCGCCGGCACCTATGTGCTCAGGGCGAAAATTGACATGGCCTCTCCCAATATGCTGATGCGCGATCCGCTCCTGTACCGCATTCTCAATAAACCTCATCACCGCACCGGGAGTGACTGGTGCATTTACCCGATGTACGACTGGGCCCACGGCCAGTCAGACTACATCGAACAGGTTTCGCATTCCCTCTGTACCCTGGAATTCAAGTCGCACCGTGAACTCTACGACTGGTTCCTCGATCAGATCGCGGACCCCGATAAGCAACGCCCGAAACAGCGTGAATTTGCCCGACGAAACCTCAGCTATACGGTCATGAGCAAGCGCAAGCTGCTCGAACTGGTGCAGTCGGGCACCGTTACCGGCTGGGATGACCCGCGAATGCCTACGATTTCCGGATTACGCCGCCGCGGTTATACCCCGGCCTCAATCCGAAAATTCTCCGAGCTCTCGGGGATCTCAAAACGCGACAGCGTGACGGATGTCTCCCTGCTCGAATTCTGTATCCGTGAAGACCTCAACAAAACCGCCACCCGTGTCATGGCTGTACTTGACCCGGTCAAAGTGGTGCTGACCAATTACCCGGAAGGCAAAACGGAGATACTGGCCATGGAGAATAACCCCGAGGATCCGGATTCCGGAAACCATGACGTTCCATTCTCCAGGGAGCTCTATATCGAACGGGAAGATTTCCAGGAAAATGCCGGCGCTGACTACTTCAGGCTGACACTCGGAAAGGAAGTACGCCTCAAAAGCGCCTATATCATCAAGGGAGAATCCGTTGTGAAGGATAACAATGGCAATATCACAGAGATCCACTGCTCGTGCGACCTGGATTCGCGCTCCGGCAGCGGTACCGAAGCCAGCCGTCGAAGGGTAAAAGGAACCCTGCACTGGGTGTCCATTCAGCATGCCATCACCGCCGAGGTGCGCGAATATGACCGGCTCTTCCTGGAAGAAGATCCTGAAGGGCATGAGGACAAAACCTTTATGGATTTCGTAAATCCCGATTCCCTGAAAATCATTAAAGAAGCCTATCTCGAGCCTTTCCTGGAGAATGCCAGGCCGGATGACAAATTCCAGTTCCAGCGTGTGGGCTATTTCACGCTGGATAAAACCTCCACGCCGGATCAGCTGGTGTTCAATAAAACGGTCGGACTCCGGGATTCCTGGGCGAAACAAAAGCCGGAGAATAAAACGCAGCCGGCAGCCGGTAAGCCGCAGGCTCAACCCGGTCAAAGCGGTCAGCCCGGCCAGGGACAGCGGAAACCGATCGACGAGCTGAAAAAGATCAGTAAGAAATTCGCCAACCTTTCAGGTAAGAAACGGGAACAGGCCAAGGCAAGCATCATGAACCTGGCTGAATCCATCCCTTACGAAGAACTCGAAGCCCTTTTCAATACCTCGGTGAAAAAGACCGGTACGCGGATGGGCGTGATGATCGCACTGGGGGTAATGCTGGAAAAAGGGCTGGTCCGCAATTCCGAGATCGACCAGTTCATCGAATCCTGCCTGGACGACAAGAACGTCCAGCTGGTGGAAGAAGCGAAGGGTGTGATCGAATAAAAAATAGTTGC
>CAZLZD010000079.1:7339-13632 GCA_964563925.1 uncultured Roseivirgaceae bacterium
GGGCTTGCCTGCCCCGGGGCTTGACCCGGGGACCCGGGACCGACCCGGGACCTGTTTACCCTCTCCGTCATCCCGTGAAATTACCGGTCCCGGGCTTGCCCCGGGATCAACCGGTATCGACACGGGACCTAACGTGTTAGTTGTTACTATATGCTTTTATAGGTCCCGGGTCGACTCCGTCCCCGGCAACGACCGGGGATCATCACGGAGATTACCCGGGATGACAAGACAGATTACCTACTCAAACGTAGGATCAATGATCTCATGGACCTCCATGATCCGGTTGGCCGGGAATCCGCCGCGTTCGGCATGCTCTCTCACGGTCGCCTCATCCTCTGCAATGTGTACACAATAAAGCTTGTCATCTGCCACATAAGTCTGTATCCAGTGATATGGTTTACCCATATCCTGGACGACATTACAGGATTTGGCGGTTATCGCTGCAAGTTCTTCCCGGGATAGCTGTCCCGCATTGGGGATTTCGCGCTCAATAATAAATTTTTTCATGATAGTGGTTGTTGGATTGTTTTGGCAGGAGAATGTACGAAAAAATCAACAGAAATCCGACAAGAAATTTCTGTGAGACCGGCAAACGAAGAAGTGTTTATGACATGGTTGGCCTCAGACCCGGAGCAAATGCCCATTCTCAGAAAATCAATTGCGACTTGTCTGTAACCACCCTATGTATGGCTAAAGAAAAACAAGCAGAATCCGAATACAGCCCATGCCACTAACTCACTCATCCAGAATAGGTTACTGGAATATATTTCATTACCTTGTAGTAATTGGCGGTTTGGCTTCCGCATCATTTGGCGACGATCGATTCACCATAACAGGAGGTAGGATGAGGCTTGCACGAAAGAATTACGGTTTATTCTCCGCAACACTGGGGTTGCTGTTATTCACCGCCGGCTGTAATCAAACCCCTGAGGCAACTACAGACCTGGAATCAATCGGTCTGCTGCGCGGTGACATTGCGTTGTGCGGCAATCCCGAGTTTGGGGAAATCAGTTTTGCCCTTGCGTGCACGCCCGCCGTGCAGGAATCGTTTGGGCTGGCCCTGTCACTCCTCCATTCATTCGAATACACCGAAGCGGAAAAAGCATTCGTACAGGTAATTGATCAGGATCCTTCCTGCGTCATGGCCTACTGGGGAGTTGCCATGAGCAATTTTCATTCGCTCTGGCTGCAGTCCGGCACGGATTACCTTGAAAAAGGAAGCAAGGTACTGGAGGCCGCGGCCGGATTGCCGAAATCCGAACGTGAGGCTGATTATATCAATGCCATCGCTGCCTTCTATGATGATTGGGAGAATACGGACCGTACGACGCGGATCAGCAACTTCGAGAAGGCAATGCGCCAGGTCTATGAAAAGTACGACCAGGACAAGGAAGCGGCCGTATTTTATGCACTCGCTTTGACGGCGTCCGCCGATCCATCAGACCAGACTTTCAAAAAGCAGATCCGGTCAGCAAAGATCCTGGAATCCATCTTTCCCGATCAGCCCAACCATCCCGGGATTGCCCATTATATTATCCACAACTATGACTACCCCGGGCTGGCCGAACGGGCACTTCCCACCGCCCGAAGGTATGCGGAGATCGCCCCTTCCTCTGCGCATGCCCAGCACATGCCCTCCCACATCTTCACCCGCCTGGGACTGTGGGACGAATCCATCATGTCGAACCTGAATTCCACATCGTCGGCCCTTTGCTACAGTGAAAGTATCGATCCGGAGGCACACTGGGATGAAGAACTGCACGGTATCGACTACCTGGTTTACGCCTATCTGCAAACCGGCGACACGCAGAGGGCAATGGAACAATATGAATATCTGAAAACATTTAAGAAGGTATTCCCTCCAAATTTCAAGATTGCCTACACCGCAGCAGCCGTCCCAACCCGGATTGCCCTGGAAACCAGGGACTGGGCGGCGGCAGCACAATTAGAGCTACCCATGATCGGGATTGAATGGGAGAATTTTCCGTGGCAGGAAGCGATCCTTCACTTTGGCCGGGCACTGGGTGCCATTCATTCAAACAACCTGGACGCCGCGAAAAAAGAGCTGGAAGTTATGGAAGGACTGCGAACCAAACTTCTGACGCAAAAGGATGACTATAAAGCCAATCAGGTTCATATTCAGATTAAAACAACACGCGCATGGATCGCATTGGCCGACGGGGAAAGTGAAAAAGCGGTTCAACTAATGACCGAAGCTGCGGAAATGGAGAAGAAAACAGCCAAACACCCGGTCACGCCCGGTGAGGTGCTGCCGGCAGACGAACTTCTGGGTGACCTCCTGATGGAAGCCGGGGATCCGAACGCTGCACTCAGCGCGTATGAAGACGACCTGGATAGACATCCCAACCGCTTCAATGGTGTCTTCGGTGCGGCGGCTGCAGCTGCCGCAGTGCAGGACAGGGCCAGGGCCGTACAGTACTACACCCAGCTCATGGATCTGACAAAGAATAATCAGTCAACCCGAAAGGAAATCGCCATGGCTCAGGCATATTTAAAAACAGCGAATTAACCCGGGGAAGATCCCATGGGTTGCTTAGTCTTCCGCCAATTCCTTCACCTTGTTAAGCGCCTTAGGCCAGGTATTTACCAAAATTCTGGTCCCGCATGAGCCTTCCATCTGGTCCATTGCCCTGCCGGTGGCTGTTTTTGTGTTATATGTAGTTGTAGCCCCGCCAATGACCTACGTAGGTCAGGCTTGAAAGGATCATCCCCATTTCCTGCGACTCATTCTCCTTTTCTTTTCCTTATCTTTACATAATGCAATCCCTGGGCATTGATGAATTCCTATTGCGGAGTGACCTTCCGCTGGTCGATGTACGATCGCCCGGGGAATACGCAGCCGGACATATCCCCGGGGCGGTATCCATCCCCTTATTTGACGACGGGGAACGTGCTCAGGTCGGCACCACCTACACACAGGATTCACCCGAAGCGGCCATCCGGACAGGTCTCAGCATCGCCGGTAAGAAGATGGAGAAATACATGGAGGCAGTGGATGCCCTCGGGGCCGATGAAATCCGTCTGCACTGCTGGCGGGGCGGCATGCGCTCGGCATCTATGGCCTGGCTGTTCGACAAGCTGGTAAGCCGGACGTACGTGCTGGAGGGAGGATATAAAGCCTATCGGCAGGCCCTTCATGCCTATTTCGAAGCACCGCTTAACCTGCATATCCTGACCGGAAACACCGGGTCTGGTAAAACCCGCATTCTCCATGAACTGAAAAATCAGGGACATCAGGTGATCGACCTGGAAGGGCTTGCCAATCACCAGGGATCAACATTCGGGTATCAGAAATCCACCGGCCAGCCAACCACGGAACAATTCCAGAATAACCTTTATGCCGCGTTCCGGGCACTTAACCCCACAGCACCCATATGGGTGGAAGACGAATCCTTCTGTATCGGCTGTGCCTGCATGCCCGAGGAGTTATTCGAACAAATGAAGAACAGTCCCCGCTACCTGCTGAAAGTAAAGAAGGACCGCCGGCTGAACAACATTCTCCAGGACTACGGCAAAATGCCAAAACAGAAACTGATTGCAGCCACGCGTGGCATCGCCCGTAAGCTGGGCAAGCGGCATACCGAAGAAGCGGAGGCACTTATTGGAGAAGGGCACCTTAAAGCCGCTGCTGCCATGCTGCTGGCCTATTACGATAAACGGTACGCGAAATCACTGGAAAAGAATGAAGATAAAATTGCGGCCGTCATCGAGGTAGGAAACGAAGATGATTCCCAGGTCGCACGCACCCTTGCCGAAACCCTGCTGATCAACTAAACCTGACCTATTCAGGCCACTTAACGATTATCCGCCTGTATCCGGTAAGTGCCGGAACGCCTCCATCGGTCACCTTCATCCGGTTTTTCCTTTATACATCCATCCTGTGGATACGGTGCATGATTGCCGCCAAGGATTCCCGGGCAAGCACTCATGCCGGGCGTCGCACGACCGTTACCTCATCGGGAAGAATGGTCATTCTCCTTTTTCCCGACTTCCCGCATGAACTTCCGGGTTTCCTCTTCAAGTACTTTCACATGTTCCAGGTAGTCATCGCCAGGTGTATACGGAGTACCCCGCCGGTACTGATCGCCAAAGGCGTCAAGTAACTCTTCATACGCCCACTGCACATTGTTGCATTCCCTGAAAGCCTGCCTTATTTCCTCAACCCGTGCCGGGTCGCCAAACAAATCGGCAAAATACTGCTGGGCCTCCCTGTTGCCGCAAAAATTGGATTCCAGGGCCTCCGAACTTCTGATCCGGTCGCCCATACGCTCAAACCGGTCGACCCGTCTCAATTCCATACTGTTGGTCCGGAGCGTATCCAGCGGCAGGTCAGTATAGTGGAGCAGCGGCACGTCGATCGATTTCCCGGGCGTATCAAAATAATGGGGTTTAAAAGTCTCCCGCGGGCCGGCTACCTTCAGAAAACGTTCTTCAAGGTCACAAGCCGTGACTCCGTAATTCCGGTTGAATTCTTCGATAAGCGGATTTTGTGAGTTGAAACAGCCCTCTCCCGGGATGCCCATCCAGATGATGAGTCCGGCAGTCCGCTCCGGGTGGTGCTCGGCAATCCAGATGGCCTCCTCCATACCGGGCGTTCGCCCCCAGAAGACAGCGCGGTCGATATCCATGTAATCGAGAAAACGCAGGATATCCTCGGCCTGGGTGGCTACATCATACCCGTGATCGGTATCCGAACTCCGCCCGTAACTGCGGCGGATGGGGGCAAGCACCCGGAACTCATCCGATAGGTTTTTATAATACTGCAGGTCATCCCGGTAAATGACCGTGTCGTCATGATAGATATGATAATCCTGTATCCAGATCAGCGGCAACCCGTCCCCGCCAAAATCAAGGTATTCCAGAGTAATATCGCCAAGGTCAGCCATCCGGCTTTCAAACAGCGGGCCTTTCTGGGCAAATAAGGAAACGGAAAATAACAAGGCCATGACAGGCAGCAGTTGGTACCTTTTTTTCATCGGAAAAAGAGTTAGTTCTCGCCGGTGTCAAAGCGAATGATTGATGGAAATTTTCGGAAAAACTACTTTAATTTTTTATGGAATCCTAATCCTTGTTCGGCCGTAAAAGCCGGACAGACGTATAGAATTTGCTATATTTGGCCCTCATGCCCGAACCTCTAACGCCTTGGATATGTCCGTGAAACTCACTTCCTTCAGTCATGGTGCCGGATGCGGTTGTAAACTCTCGCCGGCAGTACTTTCCGAGATATTGTCCGGTTCGCAGCAGGAGGCCTTTGCCCACCTGCTGGTCGGTAATGACAAGAAAGACGATGCGGCCGTGATTGACCTCGACGGAGAAACCGCCATCATCAGCACCACCGATTTTTTTATGCCGATCGTGGATGACCCGGCAGATTTCGGCGGTATCGCCTCGGTGAATGCCATAAGCGACATATACGCCATGGGAGGTACTCCCCTGATGGCCATTGCCATCCTGGGCTGGCCGGTCGACAAGATTCCGGTATCCGTAGCCCGTGAGGTCCTGAACGGAGCGCGCAAGGTTTGTACAGAGGCAGGGATTCCTTTGGCGGGCGGCCATTCGATCGATACGCCGGAGCCCATATTCGGACTGGCGGTTACGGGCAAGGTGCCTAAATTCAAAATCCTGGAGAATGCGAAGGCGCGGGAGAATGACCTGATTTACCTGACCAAGCCGCTGGGGGTCGGGCTCATCACCACCGCCCAGAAACAGGGCAAGGCACGGGAGACGGACCTGAAAGCAGCACGCGAACAGATGCTCAAACTGAACAGCGTCGGGTCGCTTTTCTCCACCAAGCCATATGTACATGCGATGACGGATGTAACGGGATTCGGACTTGCAGGGCATTTACTGGAAATGGCTGAAGGCAGCGGACTAACCGCAGTGATCGACACTATACCAGCCATGGATTGTGCGGAGTATTACCTTTCACTTGGTACTTCTCCGGGAGGAACCCACCGAAATTGGCAGAGCTATGGTGAACGAATCAAACTGAATGGGGACGATTACCGCCTGGTTGCCGACCCGCAGACCTCGGGCGGGTTGCTTATCAGCGTCAACCCTGAGAAACAAAAGGATTTCGAAGGATTTATGCAATTACAGGGGTACGATATAAAGCCCTTGGGTAAGTTTCAAAGTAAAGGGGAAGTTGGGGTTATTATTAACGGCTAAGGAGTTAAAATCTCGTCATACCGGGCCAACTTTTCGTCATACCGGGTCGATCTCCAACTTTTCGTCATACCGGGCCAATCTCCAACTTTTCGTCATACCGGGCC
>CAZLZD010000080.1:0-13448 GCA_964563925.1 uncultured Roseivirgaceae bacterium
CATTAGCCACTCCCAGGTTACAAGAAGTACTATGACTGGAAGATACTTTAGTTTAGAAATCACATCCGTGCTCAGCTCAAATTCAAGTATTCTTCTGATGTAATTCAGGGCATCGGTCATGGTTGCTGAGCGGAAAAATATCCAGGCGAAACATGTCAATGAAAAAGTCGCAATAATCGAAGTCAACTCACCCAGGGAAGGCACCACTGAGTCGCCGGATACCGTATCCAAATTCTTCCGGTTAAAATTGAACACCATCAGAGGTATAAAATAGACGGCATTTAAGCCGCCCCAGGCAATAAACGTCCAGTTGGCACCATGCCAGAAACCACTTACAACAAATATTACCGCCACGTTGAACAATGCTCTCTTTAATCCTACCCGGCTGCCTCCCATGGGAATGTATACGTAGTCTCTGAACCACGTTGACAGCGAAATATGCCATCTTCTCCAGAATTCTGCCATATCCCGTGAAAAATAGGGATAGGCAAAATTACGCATCAGATCAAATCCAAAAAGTCTGGCTGTACCAATCGCGATATCTGAATATCCGGAAAAATCACAATAGATCTGAAAGGCAAAATAAACAGCACCTAATATCAATGTCGGCGCTGAGTATTCGGTGTAGTTTGAGAATATGTCATTGACTAGTATCGCACAGGTATCGGCTATAACTACCTTCTTGAATAATCCCCATAGGATTTGCCTTAATCCGTCGCGGCCATTTTTGAAATCAAATCTTCTCGGAATCAAGAATTGAGGCAACAGATTGGAAGCACGTTCGATTGGTCCGGCCACCAGTTGCGGGAAAAAGCTGACATAGGCAAAGAAGGCCACCGGATCATTGGATGCTTTCATCTTTCCCCGGTAAACATCTATCGTATAACTTAACGTCTGGAAGGTATAGAAGCTTATGCCTACCGGGAGAATGAAATATAAGGAGGTAACGTTAGGGTTAAAGCCAAATGCACTGATGATTTCTGCGAAGGATTCAATAAAGAAATTGAAATACTTAAAAAGGCCCAGCATGCCGAGATTAGCAACCAGGCTTATAAACAACAATGCCTTTCTTGTTCTCTTAGAGTTATGATTCTTTTCGATGCCGAGAGCAACAAGGAAATCCACAACCGAGCTGAACGCAATGAGGCCCAGGAACCTCCAGTCCCACCAGCCATAAAACAGGTAGGAAACGACCAGCAGAAATAAATTCTGCCTATTCAGGTTTTTGTTGAACACAAACCAATAAAGGAGAAAAACCACGGGAAGGAAAACCGCGTACTCAATAGAATTGAAGAGCATTATTCTTCTTTTTCGTATCCAAAATAAGCAATTTCCCTTGCAAAAATCCGTGTAATCCAGCGCTTTTCCTCTTCAGTCAGCACTTCCTGGTACGGCCGTTTATCTTTTCTCACACTTCCCTTCGCCTTCCTTGGCGGAAGCTGAAGCACTTTATCCAGTTTTAGCTTCTGTGAAATATCCCGTAGGGCCTCTTCCATTTGCTCGTACTGGTATACCTCATCCACAATTGGCATGGAGTTATCCGTGTACAGGTTGAACCCCCCCATCTTACTTACTTTCCCCGATTTTATGTACTCCAGGATCGAAGAAAAACCATCCCTCTTACCAGACCAGTGATAGAGCGAAATGACCTTATCATACGGATTCCGTTCAAAGCTGAATTTGAAGTAGGAATTCCAGATGTCTGCGGGAATGTGCCGGCGTACCGCCCTGGCGCCAATGTGGTTATAAAATTCAAGCCGCTTCAGTCCCCAGACCGATTTGGCCAGGTCCCTTTTGGAATACGTGCTAAGGGGAATCGTACAGTTCTGCGGTCCCCGGTAACCCAGTTCTTTCCGGTAGGCTTCATCTTTGGGAGAAATCGGTGTAATGACATCATCCGGTCCGCAGATTTCCGATAGCGCTATTTCAAGGCTGGTGCCTGCGGTTTTTTGCGTCTTGATAAAGATGAACTTGTGTTTGTGGGAGAGGATCATTGAGCTGACTAACGCTGTTCAACATACTTCCGGCCGCATTTCCAGGCATCATGAATCATGGCCAGGAATTCCTCCATTTCGGCCAAAGGAATCATATTGGGTCCGTCGCTTAAGGCCTTTGAGGGTTCCGGATGGGTTTCGATAAAGAATCCGTCCACCCCGGCTCCGGCCGCTGCACGGGCAAGGAACGGGGCAAATTGCCGTTGTCCGCCGCTTTTCCCACCCAGTCCGCCAGGCTGTTGCACACTATGGGTCACATCAAATATCACCGGCGCATACTGCCGCATCACGGGGAGTCCGCGCATATCGACCACGAGGTTATGATACCCGAAAGAAGCTCCGCGCTCGGTCAGAAGTACATTTTCATTGCCGGTTTCCTTTACCTTATCAACGGCATACTTCATATCTTCCGGCGCCATAAACTGGCCGCGCTTGATCTTTACGGTTTTTCCAGTCTCGCCGGCTGCAATCAGCAAGTCGGTCTGGCGACACAAAAAGGCCGGTATCTGCAGCACATCCACAACCTCCGCTACTTCGGCGGCCTGTACGGATTCATGTATATCGGTCACGACAGGTACATTCAGTTCGCTTTTCACCGCCGCCAGGATGTCAAGTCCGTCTTCCATTCCTTTCCCGCGGTAACTCCCGGCAGAGGTGCGGTTGGCCTTGTCAAAGGATGCCTTGAACACATAATTGATCCCGAGCTTTTCGCACAATGCCTTCACGGTACGTCCGGTTTCCAGGCAGATTTCCAGGCTCTCGGCGGCACACGGACCGGCAAACAATGTCATTTGTTCGCTACCGGTGACAATAGAATCTGCAATACGTGTGGATTTATCGAATATCTTCATTGATTCCAGTAATAAGTTGACAAAGATAGACTCTTTATGCCGCAAGTGCCAACCCCTTCAAAACTGTTTAAGCGTTTTGCTGCAACCACCGGATTATGTGCGCGGCATTTTGCTTCCAGGTATATTCTGTTTGCACCAGGCGGGCGCCCTGGCGGGAAAGTGTCGTACGGAGGTCAGGGTCATCCATTAATTTCAACAGGCAGGTGCGTATTGACGCCGGATTTTCCCCGGACAGCAGGAGATGTATTCCATCCGTAAAGACTTCACGGACTGCCGGGGTATCCGGACCAACCGTTGGGATGCCCATACCGGCGTATTCGAACAGCTTTAGCGGGCTCATATAATCCATGGCCTTGTGATGGACTGCTATATCAAAAAGGCTCAGGTAGCGGGGCATTTCGTCATGGGGAATCCAGCCGGTAAATATAATATGGTCCTCCAGCCCTTTTTCTTTAACCAGTTGCCTGAGTTCCTCGCCGGCCGGTCCGTCTCCCACAATGACCATCCGGGGCCTGGATTCATGATCCCGAACCAGGGAAAATGCCTCAATCAGCAGGGGCACCTTTTTATGACGGTCCAGCGTGCCGGCATACCCTATAACCAGGTGGGAGTCGTCCAGCCCCAGTTTGGTTCTGATACCAGAACTGTCCTGCCGGCTGAACTTATCCGGATGGTACCCGTTGTGCACCACATGGTCACGTTTCGGGTCCATGACGGGACCCATGACCGAAGACCGCAAGACATCCGAAACAAAGAAGTTATGATCGGCCTCCCGCATCCAGTTTTTCTCCAGGTTTCTGAAGATATTCCGGAAGGCAATGTTTTTGAATGATTCGTCAAACGGGGATGCATTGACCTCGGTAGCCACAACAAGGGAAGGAAAGCGCTTTTTTATTTTCCCGATCTGGATGAGATTGGAATCAAGGCGCATCACCAGGTGCGTGGGCTTCCAGGATTCAATTTCTGCATACAGTGCCTCCAGGTGGAAGCGGTTCCTGCGGTAAAAGAACGCTATCTGAAACAGCGAAATATTTCTTAGGTTGTCACGCAGGGAAGTGCCTGAAGCAGGCGTACCTCCGCCGGCTGTGCCAGGTGGAAATACACGAACCTCCTCCACATCCGGATGCGACGATGCCTCCTGCACAAAAGCCCTGGAATGATTGCTTCCTCCGTGGCCGGAATGATACGCCGTGCTGTAATAAAGAAGCTTCATGTGGCTTCCTTTACAATATTCTCCAAATCCTCATCCATAATGATATTCTTGTGCTGCTGCTTTTTAAGCTCGGCAAGAAACGTACTGAACTCAAGGTCGATATCATGGACTCCCGCCTTTTTGATATAGGTTACCGGGTCCTTCATCTGGTCACGGTAGCCTTCTCCAAAGGGTGTCCGGAAGAATGTGAAGCCGGTAATGTACAGTTCGCTGAAATCAGACCTCAGGAGTGTCATCAGGGCCGAAAGCCCCATGGTGGGGTGGTATTCACCCTGTGTTTTCGCGATATCCCGGTAGAACTTCCGCGGAAGGGTGTAGGTGGTATAAGGCTCCAGGTATTTTTTGTAGAAGTTAAAAGACCTTCTGAGCCCGGCAAAGGTATTACGCGGATTGATCACATAGGTAATGCCGATCTCCTCGTAAAGCGCCATGTCAAGCTTGCCTCCCCCGCTTTCGTTGTTTTCAAAAAAATTATGAAAAAGTACATCACAGCGCGTTCCGATATAGGGCAGGTTTTTCTCCTTCTCCAGCAACAACGGCGCTTTGTTCATCCGGACCACATAATCAAACGAATCAAGCCATTCGCCATTCTTTTCTTTATAGGCTGAATCGGCCGGACCCACAATAGCCACGCGCTTTCCTTTAAACAAACTGATATCAAAGGTCCTGACGTATCTGAATGCCAGGATCAATCCCCGCGATGCGTTGACCAGTTTAGTGATCATATAATTCTGTGGTTTTTATCAAAAATACAGGTCAGCGTCTGCTTCGGTAATCATCCACGGCTTTCTGAAGGACGCCTTTGGCCGCGAGCAGAAAATCACCCACTTCCCGCAGGACCCCGTACCCTGACCTTGCCTCGGTAATAATATCGGCATAATCATGCAGGTAGGCCGGGGAATCCGCCGGCATAAATCCCAGCCCGCATTTCTCCAGGCAGGCAAGATCAATCAGGTCATCTCCCACGTAGGCTATTTCGTGCCATTCCAGCTCATATTCCCGTTTCATGTCTTCCATCATGGCAAACTTATTTTTCACACCCTGGTGGTAGAAATCCACTTTTAATTCCGTCATACGAATCCTGACAAGTTCGGATTGCCTGCCGGTAATTGATCCGAGAATGAATCCATGCTCACGAAGTGGAGCAAGGATCTGTCCGTCCCGCACAAAGAAACGCTTCAGTTCGTCCCCCTTATTGGAGTGATAAATTCCGCCGTCGGTGAGCACACCATCGACATCAAATACAAGCGCCCGGATCTGGCGGGCCTTTTCCAGAAATTGTTCAGGATACTTTTTGAGAATGGATTCCATACTGGCACCAAAGATAATTGCTTATTACCCGATAAAAAAAGTAAGTGTCTTTAAACGTAAATTGAGTAACAGAAGGTACCGTATAAATGGAAGAATTATCATGATACTATTTGCAGTTCACTATTGCTTCTTCCGGCCCTGCCTCCTCTTTATCCGCACCCCGTCCGTGCCATTCTCCAGCGTATTATTCTCAAAGCGTATATCCTCACAACCCTCATCCATGCTGAAGGTGTGCATATTCCTGTTCTTTTGAGAGGTGATCTGATTATCAAACGCATATATCTTTTTCACGATGCCGTGGCCCGAGATATGACCTCCGCGGATGACCCCCATGGGTGCATCGGACGTATTGTTATAGAAATAGAATTGCTCCCGGTCATTGTTGCGGTTGCCCTTCAGGTAAGCGGCAAAGGGTTCGTCATAGAGTTTGTTGTCATGGAAGAATACCCTTCTGACATCCCCTCCCCCGCCGGCGGTAAGGGTACTGAAGCGGGAACGGCCGAATTTATTATTACGGATCACAATGTCCTCAATCTGCTGTTTCTTGCCGTTGTTTTCCAGGTCGATGGAAGACCGGCGGATCTCGAACAGGTCAGAATTTTCGATCAGCACATGATTGGCGTTGACCACCGCAATGCCCTGGCGGCAGTTATGATGCCCTTTCACATTGTCTATCCATACATTGGAAGAGCGGTTTACATAGATAAAATCGCCGTACACATTGGAAATGTCCAGGTTCTCAATCCGGATATTCTTTGAGCCCACCACCTGGATGCCGTGCTGCGCCTCGTAGGCACCGCCCTTGCAGTCACCATCGTCCTTCCATCCGCCGGTGGCATTAGGACCCTGGATGAGACCCATTTCCCTTCCGGCCACCGGCCGCAAGGTGATGTTTGTGCAATTCTTCAGCCGGATCAAGGACCTGATCCTGGGCCATTGCTTCGTACCCTGGTCGCACTGCGGGGCGGCATTCTCCCCGGTGGTCGTCCACAGGCGTTCATCGATCTCAAAGATCTTATTGTGCACGTTTTCCAGGCAGATCGTACCGTCATCCTCCGGGACCAGCGGCAGGATTTCCACCGTGGCATTCTGCCCGATACCTGCTTCCGTAATCCGGTTTACAATCTTTTGTTCTTCCTGGTAGACGGCCTCCCGGTCAATCGGATCGGTGGCAAAGAGCGCAGTCACGAGGATAAGTGCTAAAGAGTAATTCATAAGCAATGGCGTTTTACCGTATGATTACAATGATTATACCATAATTAGTAAAATGCAAATTATCCTTCTTTTACCGTCATCCTGATCAACATCCGGTCCCGGGCATGCCTGCCCCGGGCTTGACCCGGGGACCCGGGATCAACCGGATTCCGATCAGGACCTATTAGGGTTATTTACAGGTCCCGGCTGGACTCCGTGATACCACGGAGCTTCGCCGGGATGACGTTCTGTTTTACCACAGCGTGACGATCAGAAGGATGACGAAGAGGGAAGCGTGCCGATCTCATTCAACATTCCACTCGGGGATGACGACATGGAGAACTTTCCTCTCTGGTATGATGAAAAGGGTTCCTATCTTTCCCAAAAATCGAGTAACTTAACCACAATGAAATTACTGAAACCCGGACTAGTCATTTTGCTTGCCGTGGCCTGGTGCTTTTTCCTGTCCAACCGCTGGGTCATCCAGGGGACACCGGTACCTCCGCTCGGCAAGTTCCTGGACCCGTTCAACGGTTTCTGGCATAATGCGCAGTCTGAGGAGTTTCCGTATCCGGACGGGGTGAATATCCCCGAACTGACCGATTCGGTGACCGTTTCCTACGATTCCTACGGCATCCCCCACCTGTTCGCCACCAACACCCCCGACCTGATCCGCGCACAGGGTTATGTGGTTGCCCAGCACAGGCTCTGGCAGATGGAATTCCAGACGCACGCCGCGGCCGGGAGAATTTCCGAGATCATCGGCCGGGGCGCCCTGTCGTTCGACCGGATGCAGCGCCGGAAAGGCATGCTCACCGGCGCCGATGCGTCGTTTGCCAAAGACATGGAAAACCCGGAGACGGCCGAGGTACTCACCGCCTATGCCCAGGGAGCGAATGCCTACATCCGCACCTTGTCTTACCGAGACCTTCCCGTCGAATATAAACTACTGGGCTATGAACCTGAACCATGGACGGAATACAAAACAGCCCTTATTCTCCAGTATATGATCGACGAGCTCACCGGTTACGATGAGGACCTTGAGAATACCAACACCCTGGCCTGGCTGGGAGAGGAACAATTCAATTTTCTGTTCCCGGAAAATCCGCCGGGCCTACAACCGGTGGCTCCCACCGGAAAGGACAATGACCGGTACAGATTCGACAAGCTTCCCCCTCCTGACGATTCGATCACCTTTGCCGCCAGCCAGACCCAGACGATCTTTCCCAAACCGGATCCGGATAACGGGAGCAACAACTGGGCGGTGTCGGGCCGTAAGACCGCTTCCGGCGATGCAATCCTGGCCAATGACACCCACCTGGGGCTGAACCTGCCTTCACTCTGGATCGTGATGCAACTGAACAGCCCGGATATGAATGTCATGGGCTTCACCTTTGCCGGACAGCCGGGCATTACCATTGGCTTTAATGAATCCAACGCCTGGGCCTTTACCAACGGACCCCGGGATCACCGTGACTGGTACCGCATCCGCTTCATCGACGAGGCCATGACCCAGTATGCCTATGCGGGCAGCATCAGCGAGGTGACCCTGTCCGTGGAAGAATTTATAGTGCGGGGCGGCGACACCTATTACGATACGATCCGGCATACGGTACACGGACCCGTCGTATATGATGCCACCTTCGGCGACCAGGACCCGCTGAAGAATTACGCGCTTCGCTGGATCGGCCAGGACCCGTCGGAAGTGCTGCGGACCATTCTCCAGCTTAACAAAAGCAGTAATTACCAGGATTACCTCGACGCCATCCAATACTGGGATGCACCCCCGCAAAACATCATCTTTGCCTCGAAGCACGGGGATATAGCCATCTGGAACCAGGGACGCTTTCCGCTGAAGGCAGCCGGACAGGGAAAATTCCTCATGGAAGGAAGCAATCCGGTTAACGAATGGAATACCTACATCCCCAAGGAACAGAGCCCGTTCCAGCATAACCCGGAGCGCGGCTTTGTGAGTTCGGCCAACCAGCATTCTGTCGACAGCCTGTATCCTTACTGGGTGTGGGACCCGACGTATGAATTCCACCGGAACCGGCTTATCAATAACCAGCTTGATACCATGAAGGGCATTACGGTCAAGGACATGATGGATATGCACAGCCAGTCGCTCGGCCTGAAGGCGATGGAGGTGCTGCCCCTGTTTCTGCAGGAGACCGACAGCATGACCCATTCTGAGCGGGAGAATGCAGTACTGCGGGAGCTGAAGAACTGGGGGTATTATTACGATGCCGACAAGGTAGCGCCGGTCTATTTTGACCTCTGGTATTCCAATTTCTACTGGCTTCTGTGGGATGAATTCGCCAGCAGAGATTTCCCTGTCACTTATCCGTCGGACTATTACACCACACTGTTCATGAAGCGGAACGATGGCCATCCATTCATTGACCACCAGGGCCTTGACGGGGAGCAAAACCTGTCTGATATCGTGGAAATGGCGCTGGATTCAGCCATTGTGGCGTTTGATGAATGGGCGGAGGAGAATGAGAGTGAGAGTGAGAGTAAAGACAACTGGGGGCATTACAAAGACACATTTATCCGTCACCTGGCCGATGTGAACGGCAGCCTGGCACCATTCAGCAGGTATCACGTGATGACCGGCGGAGAGACCGATGCGATTAATTCGGTGAAACGTAATCACGGACCGTCACAGCGGATGGTGGTGCAGCTCAGCGACCCGCCCCAGGCATGGGGGATCTATCCGGGCGGACAATCGGGCAACCCGGGGAGTCCGCTTTACGATAATATGATTGATATGTGGCGTGACGGAGAATACATACCTTTGGAACTCATGAAAAAGCCAACCAATAAAAATGTGGTCTTCACCCAAATTGTAAGACCGGCAGCTCAATGAACCATTTTACCAAATTCATCCTGATCCTGATCCTCGCCTACGCGTCCAGTTATGTGGTCCCTTTCTGGGGAGTGGCCGTAGCCGGCTTCCTGGCCAGTTTAATTGTACGCAGCTCCCATCTGTCCAGCTTCCTGATCGGATTCATTGCCGTTTTCATCCTGTGGGGGTCCATGTCGTTTTACATTGACACGGAAACCTCCGGCATCCTGACCGACCGTGTCTCCGCCCTCCTGTCGGTGGATAAACCCTTCCTGATCCTGATCACCGCTACCCTTGGCGGACTCACTGCCGCTTTGGGCAGCTGGGCCGGGAGTATGATTCGCGGCGGAGAGAAGAAGGAGGGGTATTATCAGTAGACTAAGACTAAGACTAAGACTAGGACTAAGACTATGAGAAAGCATCCCCATCAGTGTGGCCGTCCGGGCCCGTGGGTTGGAAAATCCGTGCATAAGCACGGCTGGCGCAAAGGACGGCTTTGATCGTGGTGCCTTTTCTTTGTTTCTTTCTTTGGGCAGGCAAAGAAAGGAAAAATATCACCGTATCACCACCCCGTTCGCAGTAACGATCAGTTCTTCTTTCGGTTCGGTTATGGCGGCAATTTCGTCTTCGGATTTACCGGCGTCTTTGGCCATATGCTTCAGGGTCTCCACATCGGTGATCTTGCGCACGGCATAACCTTCCAGTACGGCCTCTTTTCCTTCCACCCCTTCTTTAGGCACAAAGAATCCGTAATCCTTAAACACCACGCGTACATCCTGTTCAGGTCCTTTCAGCTTCATCCAGCACCCTTTCATCGCGCAGGTCGAAGTGATCTCGCCGGTAAGCTTCACCGGGATGGAGTCTCCCGACATCACATTCTCCGAGAGCCAGTTTATATCATTGGCACCATCCATTTCGAACGCTTCCCCGTAGAGGGTGCCGCTGGCCTCCCCGGATTCTGCCTCCTGACCGGATGACTGACAGCCAATCATTGCGGCCGCTGTAAAGACAAGCATAATGAGTTTTTTCATAGGTGTGATCGCTTTAAATTCTCCGGTAAAACTAACCAAATCATCGGATTGCACCGCATACCGAATGTAGAAATCGTGTGTGCTTGTAGAGATAATTCCACTTGAAATACCCACTCATATTGCCTCAGCCGGCCTCTGGCACGGGGCATGGTTTTCGTACCGGTAGTAATGCACAACCAAAATACGGAACCAATGAACACTTCAGACATTTCACATTCGGCCAGTCAGGCCAGGAGCCATTTTGAATATACCGACTGGAAAGAAAAATTCGCCCGCTTCGGGCACGTCGCCAAAGGTGCGGTGTATGCCATTGCCGGTGTACTTTCCTTTCAGGCAGCCTTCAATATGGGGGGCGGACAAACCACAGGAAAAACAGGCGTGATCGAATTCCTGCAGAATCAGCCATTCGGACAGGTATTGCTTATCCTGATGGCCGTAGGCCTTGCCTGCTACGCATTTTATCGTTTCATGCTGGTGGCCGGTAAATCCGAGCGACTGGAGAGCAAAAGTGAAGGAAAGCGCAAAGCACTGAAAGCGGGTTATGTGGTCAGTGGGCTTGTGTATCTTGCACTTGCTGTATATGCAATCATGGAAGTCGCTGGCGGCGGCGGAGGCGGCGGAGGTAGCTCTAAACAAAGCGTCCTCTCGCAAATTATGTCTCAATCCTGGGGACCAATCTTCTTCTATGCGGTGGCAGCCGGACTCGCCGCGAAGGCAATCGCCCAGTTTGCCAAGGTCATAAAAAATGATTTTTACAAATATGTGCGCCAGAATGATGTGGATCCGGAAAAAGCACGCAAAGCGGTCAAGATCTCCGGAACGGCCGGTTACATTGCAAGAGGTATCCTCGTGGCCATTACCGCCTGGTTCTTTTACGAGGCAGCCGCCACCCACAACGCTTCCCAGGCCCAGGGTTCAGAAGGAGCATTCGCCTTCCTTGACCAGATGAGCAGCGGACCGTGGTTGATGGGTGCAGTAGCAGCCGGACTCGTCCTGTACGGTATCTATATGTTCATTCTTGCCAGATATCGTCCGTTCCATATCAGGTAAACTGATGATCCCTGAACAAAAATTTAAGCGGGCTGTATTGTTCCTGCTGTTTATGGTGCTGTTTTTCGGAGGCCTCTATTTTGCGGCCTCCTTTCTCAAACCCCTTGCGGTAGCCTTGCTGCTGGCCTTTCTCATGTTGCCGGTGGCCCGAAAGCTGGAAAGCTGGAAGGCTCCCAGGTGGCTGAGCACCCTTACCTGTACCCTGATCGTCGTCCTGCTGCTGGGATCGGTAGTCGGACTGGTTGCCTACCAGGGCAAACAATTCAGTGAAGACTATACCCAGTTAAAACAAAAGGCAGACGAAAAGGTGGATCAGGTCACCGCTTTTATAACCAGCAATACCGGGATCACGGAAGAGCAGTTCAAGACCTCCGTAAAGGAATCCAGCCTCAGCCAGGTGAAAAATTCTGCGCAGGGCTTCCTGATCGGACTCCTGAACTCCACCACCGATATCCTGCTGATGCTGGTCTATATTTACACCTTTCTGTTCTATCGCACGCACTTCAAGAAATTCGTCATCCGTCTGTTTCCCGATACCAAACGGAAGAATGTGACCGGAGTGCTGGAAGAATCCGTGGTGACAGCACTTAGCTATCTGAAAGGGAAAATGATGCTGGTTGCCCTGCTGGCAGTAATCTATTCGGTCGGACTCAGTCTGATCGGGGTTAAATTCGCCGTCTTCTACGGCGTACTTGCGGCTATTCTGTCGCTGATCCCCTACATTGGGAACCTCATCGGGGGCGCCCTGCCAGTCCTTACGGCCCTGCTTTATGGAAATGCCCTGAGTGCGCTGCTTGTTGTGGCCTTGTTTACCCTCACCCAATTCGTGGAAAGCTATGTCCTGCAGCCCCTGGTGGTTGGCAAGGAGGTGGACCTGAACCCCATGATGTCCATTCTCATTGTCATACTTGCCGGAATACTCTGGGGCATCCCGGGCATGATTATCGCCATCCCGTACCTGGGCATTGTTATGGTGTTATTCAGCCATATTCCGGGGATGGAACCTTACGCATTCCTATTACGAGAAGAAAAGAACGATTCCTCATGATAAGATATACACTTTTACTGCTGATTACATTTTTTGCCTGTTCCTGCCAGTCACCCGACCGGGAAAATGACGGTAAAGATGAAGAGGCCAGCCTGCGCGAAGATGCTTTAGAGGACAGTATTCATAAAGCACTGGAGAATGTGCCGTATTCCTACACCGATTCCCTGCGGCTCGTGAGGGGTGCCTCCGGACAGAAGCTACTGAACCGACTGAATTTTGAGGATTCGATGCGGTCGCTGTACGAAGCGATCGACCTGCCTGCATATGGGCTGGAGTATAAAGTCTTCCGGCACGCCATGGTCGGCTTTTACGGCCTGCAGCAGGATAGTGTACTGAGCGAACGTAACCTGATCTCGATCATTGACTTCACCAAATCAAGCTGTGATAAACGTTTCTATACGCTTGATCTGGATAACCAGAACGTGCTCTACCATACCCTGGTAAGCCATGGGAAGAATACCGGTGGTGACCTGGCGGAGAGCTTCTCCAATGAGGTGGGCTCCAATCAGAGCAGCCTTGGTTTTTACGTGACTGCCGAAACCTATATCGGAAGCAAGGGGTATTCCCTCAGGCTGGACGGTATGGAGGAAGGCGTCAACGACCGGATGCGGGAACGGGCTGTTGTGATGCACGAAGCGGACTACGTCAGTGAGGACTGGGTGAAGACCTACGGGAGAATCGGCCGCAGCTTCGGCTGCCCCGCCTTGCCTAAAAACGTCTCCAAAAAGGTGATCAATACGATCAAGGACCGCACCGCGATCTTCGCCTACTTCGACGACTCAAACTACCTGAAGGCATCCAACTTTCTCAATTTCGAAAAACTCATGGACCGCTTTGAGGAAGGGTAAGGTCAAGGTCCCGGCTGGACTCCGTGTTTCCACGGTATCTATTATCCCCGTCATCCTGAT
>CAZLZD010000081.1:0-11995 GCA_964563925.1 uncultured Roseivirgaceae bacterium
AACCATCATCATGGGGCGTCCGGGAGAATACGGACTGACTCACCGTTTACCCAGGTCTTCACATCATCGGCATAATACAGGTAGGCCGAGCTCGCCCCCGCCCTGAATTTGCCGGGCGTCACCGCCTTCAGGTCCAGGGGCACAATGATTTCCGTCGCTCTGTCCAGTTCCCTCCAATACAGGTATAATTCGTTGTCCGCTACTTCGTAATAATCAAACACGCCGTCTTCCTGCAATTCACGCAGCTGCCAGACCTGTAACTCGAGTCCGGCCGGTATATTTATCCTGGCCAGGGTCATGGGCAAGGGCGCCTTATGTTCATTGCTGACTACCACTTCAAGCCGCACCGACCGGCGCTCCTCCACCAGGTCCGCGGCTAACCGTGTGGTTAGCCCGACCTTGGATTTTTTGAGGTTTTCGGGCTGCAGGGTCGACCACGACCGGGTAAGGGCCACCGGCACCGGCTTCCCGCTGGTGACCACCTCAACCCTGACGCTGTTCTCCTTTGCGTGGTCCAGGTAATTCTCAAGACCGGCCACCCTGATCGTTTCGTTGTGCTCCGGGGAATACGGGATTTTTCGAACCTGGCGTTCATTAACATATACAATCACCTCGCCGTCGGACTGCATTTCGCGTGTCAGCCTGGCAAACCGGGTAAGTGCCATCAGGGAAACCGTGGTCGCCTGGCTGTTGCCAAACCGGCCGTTCGAGCGTTTTTTTAATAACTGATCCACATTCTCCCGCGCCTCCAGCATATTTTCTGATCGCTGCAGCAGGGCCAGCGTCCAGAAGGCCAGGGTTTCGGTCGTCAGGGAAGGTCCGTGGCTGCGAACGATGGAATGATCGGCCTGCCAGCCCTGGTAGCCCCGGTCCCCGGTCACGAAGCGGAACCACCCGGTTAGCCGTTCGTAGTCCTTTTCCCGGTTGAGATAATGGGCGGCATTCGCCATGAGCGCCATCCGGTACATGTCTTTGGATGCCCAGGCTTCACGCAGGGCACGTTCGTATTCGGGAAGTATATTCTCCTTTGTCTCAGTAACACTGAGCGCATAGACGATATACGCGTTGGTGACTTCCTCTTTAGCCCCGGAGAATCCATACTTGCCGCTGGCCTGGTTGAACCCGCCCTTTCCGTCCCTGCGGCTTAGCAGCCATTTTCGGGTCCGTTCGATAATTCCCGGATCGCTCAACGGATGCACCTTGTTCATTTCGTAAAATTCGATGAGTCCGAAGGCTGTGAGCCCCTCGTGTGCAGGCGGATGGCCAAACCATTCAAACCCGCCACCCCGGATTTCATAAGCCCTGAGTTTCTGAAATCCTTTCTCAAGGTATTCATGCGCTACATCCCTGATTTCCGGATCAAGCGTGTTGGTGGCTTTCATGTACTGGAGGGCCAGGATGTTGGGGAAGGTGGTGGCGGAAACCTGTTCGAAACAGCCGTGGGGCTCCCGCAGCAGGGACTCCGCCCCGGTAAAAAGGTCGGCCAGCAGGTTGGGATAAATATCAAGGCCCACTTTCAGCGTATTTCCTTCCACGGATATCGGGGACAGGGAGAAGGTCGTGTCATGCCGGTTGGATACATAGGTATTGCTTTCCGGGATGCCCATGGGCCGTATTTCCACACTGTCCCGCATTACATCCGAATGTTCATTTGTTTCCACACGAACTTCCACGGGAACCCGGCCCGCCCGCTGTTTGGTGGCCAGCTTATAATAAATGGTTTTTTCCATTCCCGGCCCGATAGTCACCTGGCGCAGCCGCTGTTCAGTCAGTGAGAACGCGTTATCCGGAAACCTGACTGAGACATTGGCTACCTGTACTTCGTTGGTCATGTTGGTAAGCCGGACAGGCAGCTGTACGGTGTCTTCAAGTCCGAGCATATCGGGAATGGCTGCTTCTGCCGAGACCGGCAGGTAGGATCTGAGCCTGGATACCCCGATACCCAGGTTGCCGGCCGGACTGAACCCTTCGGCGGTCACCTTGTACAGGGTCAGTGCATCATTGGTGTGAAATGTGACACTGGCCTTGCCCTGTTCGTCGGTGACGACCACCGGGTCCCAGAACAAAGTAGTGTTAAAGTTTTTACGGGATTCACCTTCCGGGGTAGGGTCGGGCTGGTAAAATTCCTTTGTGAATGAGAACTGGTAAGGGCTGAGTATGGCCGTGGTGAATTTTTCCCTTTGCAGGGCGTTGGACGAATGCCGGTGGGCCAGGCCTGTCCGGGTCGTGACAATGATCACTCCCTCTGTGGCAGCGCTGCCGTATAAGGCCGTGGCTTCGGCACCTCGTATGACGGAAATGGTGTTGATACTGTTCGGGGAAATATCAGTCAGCGGTGAAACCTGTCCGGATACATAAGGCCCCACCGGGATGCCGTCTATTACGACCAGTGGACCGTAATTTCGTAACGAGGAATATCCCCTGATCATGACCGCACTATTCACAGGTCCGTTTTGTATTATGCGCACTCCGGCGACCCTTCCCTGGAGTGTTTCTTCTATAGAGTTTAATCCGGACAATTCCTGTGAGTAAAAGGAACTGACGGCTCCGGTCAGACTGCGTTGCTGCGTACCGTAACCGGTGACAACCACCTCGCTCAATTGGCTCACGTCGGAATCCATCAGGACATCCATAACCAGTTCGGTTTCTTCCTCCTGCAGCGGGGTGGTCATGGAAACATCAAAATCCTCCACGTCTGCCTCAGGGGATGAATATTCAACTTCAGTGCGCTTTGACACCTGGCTGATCCGATCCTTTTGATCCAACTGGAAGTTGTATTCAGGATTTGTGACGAGCATGTACATGCTTTCCGGATCAACCTGCTCGAAGGCAAACGAACCGTCCGCATTGGTCTCCAGCTCAATGATCCGGCGGCCTTCGTTCAGTTCAACCAGCCGTACTTTAGAGGGAAGGGTTTTGCCGTATTTTCTTTTTATCCGCCCACTTATACGCGTTACCCGCTCGGGAGAATTCCGGCGGTTAGGGCTTCGGTTGAGTTCCTTCCAGTTATAGCGTCGCCACCCCTGGGTCAGAAGCAGGTTGTCCATAGCTGCAAAACGGTCCGTTTCGGTGGAATCGAAGTAATAAATCGGTTCTTCGATTTTTCCGTGTACTTCGGAAGACAGGAGCATATAGGACAAAAGGTGGTCCTGCTTGTCATCCACCATCTCCAGAAGGGTCTCGTCTGCAACCCGCAGGCTAAGCTGGGCAGGAACCGGCTTACCGTCGACACTGGTGTGTATCGACAGGGTCACATCTTCACCAGGCAGGTAACGATCCTTATCAGGGATGATCTTTATATTGAGCAGGTCATCCCGCCGTACATACCATAATCGTTCGCATACAGGTAGCCCCAGGTTGTCAAACAGCGTAAAGACTCCCACCCCGGTGCTGAATTCATCCAGCGGCAGCGTGATGGAGTGGGTACCGGCAGGCAGCCAGGTTTCCCGGTGTGCCGCAACCCGTCCGAATGACCTGCCCAGCACCATGACCGAGTCACTGACAGGCACCGTGACCTCCAATGTGATGCGGTTTTCCCCGGCATCTTCCACCCTCAGCTGATAGGCATCGACCTCGGGTTCAGGTAACTCCGCTTGCTGTACGTCGCTTCCTGTAAACAGGTAGGCGGTATAGGAATGGCCTGGTTCGGCGGTTATTTCGAAGCTGCCGATACCCTTATGCAGGCTCGTGAATGAGGCAACCACTTCATCCTGTTCGTTTCGCACTTCGCCCGATATATCCGCGCCATTCCCAAAGGCATCCACCGCTTTAAACCCGATCTTCTGGCGGCTCGCATAGGTCCAGCTGCCTCCTTCCGGGAAAAACCGGATATCCACACGGTTAAGGCGGATGGGTATCGAGCGTGTGATCGTTTCGAAAATACCTCCATGACGGACGGCCACCTCAAGGATTCCATCCGGGGTGTCAAGGGTTTCCGGGAGAATGAACCGCAGCTGCGATTTCCCCTCCTGGTTCGTGGTGCCTGTGGAGGCCAGCGCTTTCGCCCCGTCAATCCGTACTTCATAGGTTAAATCAGCGTCAGGGATGAAATCACCATTACGATCACGCAGGTCCAGGGTGGCCACCACGCTGTCCCCCGGACCATATCCGTCACGGGCAAAATCAAGGGTCATCAGAAGCCGGCTCAGGGTAGCCCGCTGGACGGGCACCAACTTTTCAAAATATTCACTTTCGCCGAAGTTTTTCATCCAGCGGGTGTAGGCGCGAATCATATAGCGGCCGCCCGGCATGGATTCTTTTATTTCCCAGGATCCCCTGGCCAGTCCGGCCAGGGCAGGCAGCACCAGCGTTTCGGCAACTGAGCCGTTCGGAGCAATGATATCCACGTGGAGTACATCACTCTGCCTGGATATCGTATGATCGGTAGCATCCAGGATAAACCCGGAAAACCAGATCGTTTCGCCTGGCAGGTACAAGGTCTTGTCTGTATTCAGATACACCTTTTCGTACCTTAATTGTGAATTATAGGACTCAATGGCCTGGAACCAATGGCTATAGGGATCGATCCACAGGGTGGCACCGGAAAACAGGACAATACATAAAAGGAGCAGCGAATTTTTCATAAGGCTAAAATTTTACGATGACTTGTGCAGTGAATTGAGTAGCGGCAGGGAGATTAAACAGGTCGAGGCCCGCACCTTTGCTGTAGCTGAAAAGGGAACTTTCCGGGTCCACTCCGTCATAGGCGGAATAAAGCAGGATGTTGCCGGCCCCGGCGATCAGGTCGATTTCGTCCAGGTACCGGACCGACAGGTTACGCAGGGTATATTTCACGGAAATGTCCTGGATCCTGATCCAGGAAGTGTCCTCAATGTAATCTTCAGCGACTCCTTCCGGTCCGTAGCGAACCCACCGGTTTTCCCCGAGTGGTAAGTCAGGATTATAGAAGCTCACCGGGGTGTTATTGGGTAAGCCATTCTCCGTCACCCCATCAAACACATAGCGGGAAACGTAGCGCAATTCCCCGCTTTGCTCGCTTCTGCCGAGATAATCCAGGTATGCCCGGGTTCCGTTCCACATCTTTCCTCCGCGTTGAGCGAGCACGGCAGCCTGAATGGTGAACCGGCCGAGTCGTACCGTGCTGTTCAGCCCGATGCGCCAGTCGGGGACCGGACTGGCCAGGCGTCGCAGTTCTGTACTCCTGACAGGGAATCCATCCGGACCAATAAGACGGCGGCCTTCCGTATCCCGCTCGTAGGATGTGCCGTACAAGGTCCCGGCCGGGTCTCCTTCGGAAAGCATCGCCACTGCCGACTCAAAGCCAGCCACCGGAATGCTGTAGGCTGTATTCAGTTTCCTGATTTCAGAATCCCAGGTGGAGAAGGTCATTCCTAAGGAGGTGCCTTGTCCGTAAAACTGGTAGGAAGCTTCCAGCTCAAGGCCGGTACGCAGTTCCTCGCCCGCATTGATCAACCGGGATTGATAAGGGTCGAACGTAATGAAATCCTCGGTCACCTGGCGAAAGAGCCTGAAGGTGGAGTGGAAATTATACAGGGATACATTCATACCTAATTCAGATTGTATGTGCATTTCCGGATCGAGATCATCCTGGAAAAACACCTCTCCCGATTCATATACCTCCTGGAACCGGCTCACCGGTTTGCCGAGGGAGGCATATGACCAGTCGGTTTGCAATAACCTGCCTTCACGTACATTTCGCGAAAAGTTATAGAACACACCGATATCCGGTCCGCCCAGGTAGGCCTGAAGCAAACGTCCAATATTTAATTCAATGCCCGCATTCGGGAGAAACCCATAGAAGGGAGCCGTGGAGGAGGCGTAAAACAGGTTTCCCACATGCAGGTCCAGCCACCTCAATTGCAGACTGGCTTCAAGGTTGCCTTCATGGACCATCCGCCGGATCGATTGGTTTACCAGGAGCATGCTGTCGGATTCGGTTCCGGTAAGGCCCCACCGGTCAGTCCGGTCAAGGTTAATATGACGTATTCCCGGCAGGTATTTACCAATTACCTCCAGGGAAACAGGATGATCATGATACCTGTACTGAAGGCTTAATTCCCCGCCCGCATTAAGCTGATCCACGATCCGTTGGGTATTCCTGCCCGGCGATGTATACAATTCCGGGACGCCAAATTCCGAGTTCAGCCTGTCTTTTTCGCCATAAATGCTCAGGCTTCCCTGGAGGGTATGTGTATAATCTTCATTCAGAAAATCCTTCAGGATATTGACCCGACCTGTTATTTGCTGGTGCCTGTCCTGGTCAGGCAGTTCCCGGATCAGGCCGTAGGGATTGCTGAAATTGTCGGAGAATGTTCTTTCGATGCCTGGCGACAGGAGGTAGCTTTCTGCAGACCTGGCAGCCCGGTAGGCACTTAACCCATTGGCAAGGTCAAAAGATACCGGTGCAGTGAGCATTCCTGCCATGACCCGGGCCAGGGATGCACCGTGCGGCCACAACGAACCTGCAATTCGGCGGTAACCTGCATTGCCGCCGAATTCCCAACTTCCCGCTTGAATATTAGTTGCCTTTACTGTCGTCTGGAAGGTGTTTCGGTCACCTCCGCGAATAAGGAACTGTTCTTTGTCGTGTTTCAGGGAAACCATCAGTATTCCGCCAACTGCAATGGGAGCGTCAAGGATAAATTCGTTGCCGTATGATTGAGCGGTTTGGAGAAACTGGTTGTTGTCATACGTGAGGGCAGGTAATCCCGTACCGTCACGCATCATTAACCGGCCATTCTTGTCCCAGGCGTAGTCTGAACCGTCAAACTCCAGCAGATTCATGGATGGCCCCCACGAAAACGGAGTGCCCTGGTCCGGGCCAGTCCAAACCGGGGCCCCATCCTGAGGGATCCCCTGGGAATAGCGGTTTTGCAGGGCAGGGAGACTGTTAGCCGTTTTGAATCCGTACCGGGTGGTAAACTGAAATTTCATTTCCTCTGATACCTGTGCATCCCTGAATGACTGGATGCGGAATTTATCGGCACTCAGCTGTTTTATCCTTCGGATCTGGCGTGGGATCAGGCTGTTGCCCGCTTTATAGGTAGGTGAGTTTTTTCTCAGTACAGCCACGCCGATGGTATCTTCTGCTTCCGGGATGAATGCGTCAAGTGTCTTTTTCTCTTCGGGAGTATAGAGGGGCTTTACCGGCTCGCTGGTGGTCATCCCGGGAGTTACCAGCAATTCCCTGGTCTCCATCCCCACAAAGCTGAAAACCAGGATCGCTCCGGTGGGAGCCTGGATCTCGTAATTACCATCCACGTCCGTGACCGTGCCTGTCGTGGTTCCTTTTACGGTTACATTCACGCCCGGAAGCGGACTTCCGTCATCGGCCAGCAGGCGCCCTTTAACAAGCTGGGTTTGTGCGATGGAGAAGAAGGATATAAAGAGAAGGGACAGGAGGGTAAATGTTTTCTTCATAATTCGCGTGTTTTAGGATAGGATGAACGGAGCGTGCGAATTCCATAAAGGCCAGGTACTTTTTTGTCCGGCAACTTGTGCGGCGGACAATCTGACTACCGGTATTCAGCCCGGGATCCAAAAAAAATCTCAGCGGCCGGTAACCCATGGGCATCCGGGGCGACCAAGCAGGTAGAGGTCAGCCATGAATCGAATAAACTGACCATGAATGTGCATAAACCCGAATCCAATGAACTGTAAAATATTCTCCTGCTGTTACAAATACTGCCTGCCGGCGGTCCTTGTATTTGCCCTTGGCTGCAATTCCCCGGAATCGGAAAAAACCGCGAAGGTTACAAAGGAAAGGGAAACGGTAAGTGATCAGGGCGGCGTCCATGAAATTTCCGCAAGGCTACGTCAGATGACCCCGCTAACCAATGAGGAGTGGATGGGATGGTTGCCCGAGTCGCTGGGAGAATACGAAAGATCCAGCTATGTCCTGGACCGCGAAGGGGTAATGAATGTATCATCCATTGAGGGATCCTATAAGAATGGGGAAGGCAGCCTGTTTAAGATCGAAATCCTGGATGGGGCAGGGCCTTCCGGAAGTACCCTGCTGGTCGGGTACCTGATGATCGCAGATTTTCAAAAGGAAATAAAAACAAGTACCCGGCACGCTCAGTATCTGGAGCGAAACGGTCTCAAAGCACGGCAGACCTATTATTCTGACGCTAATAAGACTGAATTGCAGTTCGTGTTTGATGAACGATTCGGCGTACTTGTAAATACGCGGAAGCTCACACCCGAAGAAACCTGGGAGCTGGTTGACCAGATGAATATTTCAAGGCTGAAAGAATTAGGTCAGCAGGACTAAAGCAGCCAGGGCAGGCGTTATTGAGGCCCCAGATCTGAACGCAGCATTTCAATATCTTCCTGTAGCCGCCCGGACCCCATTGCCTGGGCTGTCTTCCGGTACATGGGCGAGTTATTTTCCCTTCCCAGCAAAAGATCAGCAGCGATAAGTCCGTAGGCCAGTGTACCTTTGGCGCCAATTCCCGACATGCCGCCCACTAGGAGAAAAGAGGTATCGATATTTCCCGAATCGTCGATACGTGGCGTGACATAGGGAATTTCGGACCCGGTCAGCGAATACACGCAGGAATAGCCTGACCTGAATTCCAGCCTGCCGGCCTCCACCGGGATGTCCAGCATGCGGAGGTATTCGGCAAGCCTCCTGCGGCTCCAGTTGATCTCCTCTTCAGTTAATTCTTTTTGCCATATGCTGTCAAGGTCGGCAATATCGGTCCTGAGCATATGTCCGCCTGCCTTGATCAGCGGGACCCCGTTTTCGTCAAAATTTTCTATCATCGTATAGAAGATTTCATCATCCAGAAAGGCAGCGGGCAGAGATTCCTCCAGGCGCGACCGTTCGGAATCTGAAAGTTTCTCATAGTCTGCTTTGTTGATTTGCATAAAGCTGAGGAACAACCGCTTCGGGCTGATCAGCGATTCGAAATAGGGGGCGACCTCACGGGTAAGCATGCCGTTATAGGGTCCGGCAGCAGCCACCACTTTACGGCTGCGTAGAATCCGCGTTTCGCCGGAGTGCTGGTCCAGGACCTGAACCTCGTAGTGATCATCCTTTTTGGTGAGTGCAGTCACCTTCTGTCCGTATTCAACCCGGTTCCCGGAGGTCCGCACTGCCTCGTGTAACTTGCCGATCAGCACCCCCGGGTTAAGTGTGCCTGAATATTTTTTGTATTCCCGGATCACCCGGGCCTCCTCTGTCACGTTCATTCCGAACATGTCCCTGGCTTCCGTGCTTCCGGCCGCATAGTTAAAGGTATCTGCCTGCTGGTAGAGAATATTATCAATCTCGCGCTGCTGCGCCGCATGATAAAGGTAAGTGACCGGAGAGGTGTGGTAGATGTCCTCCATGGAATGACCCCCGCCTGCATGAGTATTCAGGTATGCGATCAGCGATATGGTCTCAGCCACCGAGGTTTGCTGCAGCCAGGCAAATATATCGTGCTTTGCCCCCAGGCTGCGGGAGATCCTTGCTTCTCCGAAACTTGACCCATAGGAATAGACCGAATCCTGCTGCTCCAGCAACAAGACCGAAGTGCCGGCCTCGCCCAGTTTCCAGGCAGTGGCACTGCCCATGAGTCCGCCACCAATGACGATCACCTCTTCCTCCGGGGGAGTGTTCATACAACTGCTGATTATGACCAGGACGAATATAAAACGATTCATGTGAGAGGCAAAAATATTGGTGTAGACACCTTCCATCCGGAAGCGATTCAGGCAAAATAGTGAAAAAAATTCAGGGGCAGGTATGGAATTTTACCGCTGAGCGCATCCTGAAAATAAAAACGCTATGAAAGATCCATTTACCATTACTGTTGACAAGCCGTGCTCCGCTGACCGGAGTGCCTTTATGCCCACTTCAAACGGCGGATTCTGTCCGCTTTGTGAAAAGGAGGTGGTTGATTTTACCAAAATGTCTGATGCCGAAGTCCGCTCCTGGTTCACAAGGGAAAAGGGCAAAACCTGCGGCACATTCCGGAAAGACCAGCTGGGTAATCATCCATCTTCCCGCTCGTTTTTCCGGTTGACCAGGATGACCGGATTCCTTGGCCTCCTTGTGCTTGTGGGCACTCTCGAAGTGAACGCGCGCGAACTTCAGGCACCTGATGTGCGTCCTGTTATTCATTCTCCCGTACGCATGCCCCTGCAGGCACTACAACTGCAAACCGTAAAGGGTGTGGTGAAAGACGAGGAGGGACAACCGCTTACCGGGGCTAACATATTCCTTAAAGGGTCACCTGCCGTGGGTACCGTGGCCGATTTGGACGGGGCCTTCGAATTTCCCCGCCAGCTGCAGCCGGGAGATATCCTGGTCTTCAGTTTTGTGGGATACGAAACCAGGGAGTATGAGATTACCGTGGACACACCTGCCTTTATTGAAATCGAACTGGAGCTTTTTGCTGAGCTGACCGGCGAGGTGGAGGTTGTAGCCGGACAAGCCACTGTTTCCGGGGTTAGCCGGTTATGGTCGCGGGTGAAGGGAATCTTCAACTAGTCTTGTGAGAATGCGGAAGACAGTCTTTTTTTTGCTGTGCTGGTGGCCGGGCCTGCTGCTTGCCCAACCGGCCGTGGATGGTCCGCCCGATTACGGGCGGGCCGACAGCATAGCCGGACTGTTTTCCGGTCATTCTCTCGACCATCCGGCTCTTCTTGCCGACAGACTAACCAGGAACCTGTGTTCAGACCGTGAAAAATTCAGGGCCCTGTATACCTGGGTTTGCACGAACATAACCAATAACTACAGCCTGTTCACCCGGCACAAACGAAAACTGGTCCGGTGGAAAGATCAGCCCGAAAAGCTCGAAGCCTGGAACAGAAAGTTTGCACCTAAGGTATTTCACACCCTCCGGACCAAACGTTCCACGCTGTGCACCGGGTATGCCTACCTCCTCCGGGAACTTTCCCGTCATGCCGGACTTGCCGCCGAAGTCGTGGACGGTTACGGGCGTACAGCTTCCTCCAATATTGGCGGGGATGGACTGATCAATCATTCCTGGAATGCCGTTAAACTGGATGGCCGGTGGTACCTGAGTGACCCGACCTGGTCAAGCGGGTATATCCGCGATGGCCGGTTCATTGCCGAGTATAATGATATTTATTTCCTCGCAGATCCCGCCCTGTTTGTACTTTCCCATTATCCTAAGGATACGCGCTGGATTTTGATGGAGAATGCCCCGCAGCTCAGGGATTTTCTGAACGCTCCTGTTTCCGGCAAGTTTTCCTATGCATACAGGGTGACTCCATTATTCCCTACCACCCACAAGGTGGAAATTGAACAGGATACTGCCTTAGTCATACATTTTCGCAGCCCGGAGGGGCAATCGCCCGCGTTGAGGTGTAAACAGCACGGCGAAATACGGGCTGTCCGCAGCCAAAGAAATGGCGATGGATATGTGATATACGCACAGATTAACAGGTCTGGTATGCATAGTATAGAAGTATTGATGGAGGGGAAGCCTGTGCTCGCCTACCAGCTACAGGTTCGGCGCTAAGGTAGTATCGTGAATAAAAAAATCCCGCCGTGAAGCGGGATTCCAAATGATCCGTTGATTTAATTACGTCGCAACAGATTAAAGACCAGGCCGATCTCGAACATGCCGGTTTTTATGTCATTTCCTTCGTAATCGTCCTCCGCAACATCCGACAATCCAAGGGTATAGGCCGCCTGGGCACGGAAGAGTTCAGTGATCTGATAGGCCAATCCGAATTTAAACCCGAAATCGAGACCCTTGAGGTAGTCTTTAAGGTCATCCCCCTCCGTATCCTCCGCGGCCAGAAGAAACCCGAGCTGAAACCCGGCAAATACGATGAGATCAGGGATCACGGCATATCCGACTAGCAGGGGCAACACGAGCGTGGTAAAATTATAACCGAAGCCGTCAGCCCCGTCGTAGTCAAACCGGGTTCCGTTCAGCGCGATCATAAGCCCCGACATAAAATACACATATTGCGAATACTGATAGGTGGCCATTACCCCGAATATTACCGCGGCCCGGTCACTTGAAAAGTCATAGTCTTTCTCCCTGAG
>CAZLZD010000082.1:0-1180 GCA_964563925.1 uncultured Roseivirgaceae bacterium
GAATGGCCGCTGGTAAGTCTCTGATCCGCCACGGATACGAGGTGTGGGGCTCAACAACCACTTTATCACGTTTGCCGGAATTATCCGGGCATGGGATCAACCCGGTATTACTTGATACAGGTAACCGCCCCCGTCTTCCGGAGGATGTAATGACCGGGACGGGATGGCTCGTTCTTAGTCTTCCACCGCGTCAACTGGCCAGTTCGCTGGATTGGCTTACATCCATCCTGGCAAAATCCCGCTCCAATGTATTAATGATCAGTTCAACGGCGGTGTACCCGGCTTCCGGCAAAACAGTAACGGAGGAAGATGCCAGGCACCAGGTTTCCTCACATTCGGGCGTGGATTTACTGGATCTGGAAAAAGCCGTACAGGCCGCTTGTCCGTCGGTCATTCTCAGGCCGGGAGGATTATACGGTCCGGGCCGCCATCCAGGTAACTTTCTGGCCGGAAAAACCGGGTTGTCCAACGGACGTGCACCGGTAAATCTTATCCACCAGGAAGATATCGTAAATATTATGGTTAAGCTGATCCTTCAGGATTCCGGACCAGGAACTTATAATGCAGTGGCTCCCGGGCATCCCTCACGTGAAGAATTTTATATCAGGGCAGCCCTGAGCCTGGGCCTACCCCCGCCCCGATTTTCGGGGGAGCAAGATACCAACTCCTTTAAAATTGTTGATTCCTCACAGATCACAAAGAAGCTGGATTACCATTTTATCCATCCCGATCCGATGAAGGATATCTAGAGGGACTCGCTGCCAGGGTATCTGGCCTGGTAGCGTGCGCTGCCCTCATCCAGGAATTTAATGAATTCCTCCACATCCTTTTCATACCCTAGCGGGGGCATCAATACCTTTTCATCCGCTCCAAGCAGCACATAGAAAGGCTGAGCATTGTTGTTGAGCCTCCGGATCTGCAGGTCGGCATTCTGCCTTCCGATGGTAGTCTTTTCCTTGTTGTCATATTCCGACACATACCACTCAGATTCGGGCAGGGTGGTTTTATCATCAACATACAGTGCTACCAGCACATAATTCTCCTTTAACCTGCGCAACACCTCCGGATCTGACCAGACCACCGCCTCCATTTCCCTGCAGTTGGTGCATGCATGGCCGGTAAAGTCAATAAACAGGGGTTTGTTCTGACTCCGTGCACAGGCGAGCGCCTGCTCATAGTC
>CAZLZD010000082.1:1280-11819 GCA_964563925.1 uncultured Roseivirgaceae bacterium
ACACTGACATGTTCAAGCTTGCTGTCGTGCGGAAGCCTGATACGTCCCAGCAAATAGAACCCCATCAGGGTGAAAATGACGATCCATATCCCAATATTCAGATCGCGGTCCAGGATGCCCCAGTGGTAGGCCTGATCCGCAATACTTAAAAATTTGAACGCCAGCGCCAGTTCAATAAACCCGAGTACCACTTTTACTGAATTCAGCCACCCTCCGGAACGCGGCAGGCTGCTGAGCCAGTTTGGAAATATGGCAAACAGGGTAAAGGGAATGGCGAATGCCAGCGAAAACGCAAACATGCCGAGAATGGGTTTCAGAAATTCACCTCCGGCCGAAGCTACCAGAATAGATCCGACGATCGGACCGGTGCAGGAGAATGACACAAGAACCAGGGTGAAGGCCATGAAAAACACACCGATCAATCCGCCCCTGTCCGATTTTTTATCCATGGCGTTGACAAACGAGCTTGGCAGGGTCAGGTCAAACAAGCCAAAAAATGACAACGCAAAAATGACAAATACAAGGAAGAAGATAATATTGGGCAACCACTCGGTAGACAGGTGATTGGCGGTCTCCGGCCCCATCAGCGGAGCAACCGCAGAGCCAATGATGGTATAAATGAGGATAATGGACAGGCCGTAAATCAGGGCTTTCCCCGTTCCGGCTCTTTTCGTGAAAAAGGTGACTGTCATGGGGATCATCGGAAACACGCACGGGGTCAGCAACGCGGTCAATCCTGCGACAAAAGCTAAAACCATAAACAGCCACATGGTTTGCTTTTCTTTGACGCCCACATCACCGCTAAACACAGACTCATCAAGGATCGGTCCTTCCACCGTATTGCTGAAGCCGGCACTTGCACCAGCCTGAACACCGGCATTGTTTTCCGTCGTATCAGTTTCGGAGGTTGTCTCCTGCTCCTGAACCGGATCGTCCCTCTCAGCACTTTCGGTCCCTGGATCTTCCACCGATACATCCTCCGGCTTCTCATTGTTTTCGGGAGGAGGGGCCTCTTCCTGATTATCGTTACCCCCTGTGACCTGAAAATCATTGAACAGGAAGTCCTTTTCAAAATTAATGCACTTTCCGTCGATGTCTGAGCAGGTCTGAAATGCATATGATCCGCGGATTACCGGGTTACCGGACAGAATGCGAACCGTTTGACGGAATTCCCCTGTTTTCTTGAAAATCCTCACCGTACATTCAAAGATCTCGTCATATTTCTCCTCGGGGTTGATCGCCCTGAGTTCTCCCACCAGCTCATAGCTGCTGTGTGACTCGAAATCAAAGGAGGCGACGATTGGTCCGCATTCAGGATCAAAATCACTCGAATAGAGATACCAATTAGGATCAATGGTTGCTTTGAAGATCAGATCCACCTCCTCTCCAACCCGGACTTGCCTTGACGACGGTTCAGTCACCCAGCTGGTGGTTTCCAGAATTTGCGCCTGAACATTCTCCCACAGGCCGGGCCCGGTCAGAAGAATTACGAGAATTAAGAGCCTCTTGATCATGTCAGCATGGTCAATTTATGGGTGAGAATTTGATAACGGTGCGTCCAACTTACTTATTTCCGAAATGACGGTAAAAGTGACAAATGGTCTCGATCCCTAGAAAATAATTCTTTATCCCATAGTGCTCATTGGGAGAATGAATCGCGTCGCTGTCTAGTCCGAACCCAAGCAGTACCGTCTCCACACCGAGCTGATTCTTGAATAATGAAACGATGGGAATGCTTCCTCCATCCCGCGTGGGAATGGGCTTTTTCCCAAACACATCTTCACAAGCCCTGCTGGCGGCGGCATAGGCTTCGGAATCCGTGGGCGTCACTGCGGGCTGTCCGCCGTGATGCGGCGTAACCTTTACCTTCACGCTGTCAGGTGCAAGAGATTTAAAGTGCGCTTCAAATAACCGGGTTATTTCAGAAGAATTCTGGTCCGGAACAAGGCGCATGGAAATCTTTGCCGATGCTTTCGAGGGCAGAACGGTCTTTGCTCCTTCGCCGATATATCCGCCCCATATTCCGTTCACGTCAAGCGTCGGCCGGATTCCGGTCCGTTCTACTGTAGTAAACCCTTCTTCCCCGTGCACCGCATTGATCGCCAGGTCTCTTTTGTATTCCTCCAGGTTAAAAGGCGCCCGGTTCAGGGCGGCACGTTCATCGTCTGATAGTTCCTGTACCTTATCATAGAATCCTTTGATGGTCACGCGGCCCTTCTCATCATGCAGGGAGGCAATCATTTCGCAAAGGATATTAATGGGGTTGGCCACTGCCCCGCCATAGACACCGGAGTGCAGGTCCCGGTTGGGCCCTGTTACCTCAACCTCGACGTAGCTCAGACCGCGAAGGCCAACCGTAATGGAAGGATTGTCCATGGAGATCATGGCCGTATCGGAAATAAGGATGACATCGCATGCCAGCTTCTCCGCATTCTCCTTCACAAAAATTTCGAGGTTGGACGAGCCCACTTCTTCCTCTCCTTCAATCATGAATTTAACATTGCAGGGCATTTCACCCAGGTGATTGAGGGTCTCAAACGCCTTGACATGCATATACATCTGGCCTTTGTCGTCACAGGCTCCCCTGGCGTAAATCTTATCATCCTTGATCACAGGCTCGAATGGAGGTGAATCCCATAATTCATAGGGATCTGCCGGCTGCACATCATAGTGACCGTAAACAAGGACCGTCGGGGCATTTTGGTCAACGATCTTTTCGCCGTAGATGATGGGGTATCCATCGGTATGGCATAATTCGGCCTTGTCGGCACCCGCTTCCCTGAGGCGGTCACGAACTTCGTGAGCCGTGCGCATTACATCTTCACGAAATTTTTTATCTGCACTTACAGAAGGAATCCGCAGCAGGTCGAGAAGTTCATCCAGAAATCTGCTCCGGTGCTGATCGATATATTCTTTGATTTTCATGACTGGTTTTTGTATTCAGCCAAAGGTAGGATTTTTGGGCACTTTCTACAACCAGATCACAGGCAGTGAGGACTGCAATTATCGTCCTGAAGAGTCTTTTCAACCTGAATGGTCGCATGATCGATACCAAACTTCTCATGGAGTTTATCTCTCAGTGAAAAAAGAAATTCGTCACTGTTGCCTTCCGGCATTACCAGATGCACAGTCAGGGCATTTGCGGTTGTACTCATTGCCCAGATATGTAAATCATGAACATCCGTAACGCCTTTCTGGCGGGCCAGGAAATCGCTGACCTCAGCGAGGTTAATGTCGGCCGGTACCGCATCCAGCGCAAGCTTGAGCGAATCACTGAACAGGCGCCACGTACTCCATACGATCACAATGACAATGACAAAGGATGTGACTGCATCTATCCAGTACAGCCCGGTGTATTTCACCAGGACTCCTGCGATCACCACTCCCAGGGAAACCGCCGCATCCGCAGCCATGTGGAGAAACGCCCCCCTGATATTGAGGTCTTCCTTTTGGCCCCGTAAAAAGAGCAGGGCGGTTGCCGTATTGATAACAATTCCGGCAGCTGCTACCCAGATAATCGTCTCGCCAATTACTTCTTCACGCGTTATCAGCTTTTGAACGGCGTGATAGAGAATTGCCCCGGAGGCTCCGAACAGCAATAATGCATTGAGTACTGAAACCAGGATGGTGGTTTTGCGCAAACCGTATGTAAATCGTTGTGAAGGCCGTCTGACGGCCAGGTAGGCCGCCGACATGGCAAATACGAGGCTGAAAACATCACTCAGGTTATGACCCGCATCGGCCAGGAGGGCGGACGAATTGGACATCCACCCAAAAATCACCTCAATCACCACAAAAATCACGTTAAGTCCTATGCCAATCGCAAAGGCCTTGCGATGGGTGACCTTCCCGTGATCATGGTGATGATGGCCCATAGGCGCTACTGAAGCTGTGGTGGTTCGAAAGAGGTGAAGGCTTCGTCGGGTACACTGTCATAGACGCGGACATTCTTCGGGCCTCTGTTGTCCGAGCGGTCTGCCGAAAGCAGTAGCCCGCCATGCCGCTCGTAATTATCCCAGGGCCAGATGGCGGAGGCACTGTCCTGGCTTGCATCTTTATAATACGCCCACTGATAGACAAGGTGGTCTTCCGGGTCAACATACACTTTGTACTTGTTTTCAGGAGTCACGCCTACTTCATTGAACGTCAGGGAAAGCACCTCAGCCGGCTTTCCGTTCATCATCGTATCCTGACCTTCATACGTGAGGGTTACACCGCTGTCTTTGAGCTTAAACGGCATAAACAGCCAGTACGAATCATTGATCCAGATATTTCTGGCCATGGTGAGCCTTTCCCGCAGCGTATCCGGATTTGTGATTTCCACACTGTCTTCCCAGGCTTTGCCGCTCAGATCATCTATATCCACCAGGTATATGGCATTGCGCGAGGGAATGTCAATTCGAACCCTTCCTGAATCCTTGTCCCAAAGCAGTTCACGTGCACCAAAGAAATTCCAGGCGACGAACCGCATATCGTCCCAGGCTTTCCTTCCGCCCATGGCTTCCATGACACTGTCGGCAATCTGCACTGCCTTCTCGTCTGAAGCCTCTGCATTAAACCCCGGAGCAGCAGGATTTCCATACGGGGCTTCCTGTTCGGTACCGGAGCCCGGCGAGCAGGCGCCCGCAGCAAGGAGAAGTAACAAAAAGAAATTAACTTTCCACCGGCTTGGTTTCCTGGAGGGATTTAAGGGCAAGGTTCCGTTTTTTGCGGCGTCTTTCCCTGATAGAGAGTAAGTCGGATACTTTAACATGTTTTTCCTTGAATATATATTTCCGTAAAATTTCCTCCACCGGCAATATGGTGATGGCGATAATCACCTGTATAACAAAATCAACCACGGGTGATGTTTCGGTTTCGAACTTACTTTCTGCGAGTATCTGAATCAGTTCAATTATAATGATCAGGGTCAGCAGTGCAAGTAACCGGCTCATGAGGCGGTATTTATACCCCATGGCCTTCATTCTTACGGAAATAAGTAACATTAATCCGATAAACGCAAATTCCATTAAATAAAACCACGGACGCTTCCAGTAGGGGGCAAGCACTTCAAAATAAACCGGTGCCAGCGTTTCCATCTGGCCAAGGGAATTCCTTGTCCGGTAATGAAGTGTGTATTTCCCGGCGGGTACATAGGACAGGTCGACATTCTGATGACTTTGTGACCAGTCACTCCATTCAGCGTCCAGACCTTCCACGAAATACTGGTATTCAAGGTCCACCAGCCCGGTAAACTCGGCCTGTGAGAACACCATTCTTAACGTTCCGTTCTCCTGATCAATGATCAGGTCATTCTCCGGATTCATCAGCCCGCCGCCCGCATACACCTCATAGAGATAGGCTGAGTACGGAATGGTCCACTGAAATGACGGTTGGTCTTCGAGAAAAAACAGGTTATTCTCCCCGGTGATAATCCACAGCCCCTCTTTTTCACGGTCCTCGGCGATATAGCTGGCGTTCCTGAATATGGCAAGGTCCGGAATACGTTTCCTGAACTTTTTCCCAAGCTGTTTCCATTCGTTTTCCTTGACCCAGATGATATCGTTGGCACCAGGGATTACATCCTGAATCACACGTTCTTCGGATGCAATAATTGTATCATCCACCATGGTAACAATACTGGAGGTATAGTCTCCCGTGGTTTTGTGAAGAAAGAAAATCGAATCCCCCCTGGCATACCCAAACGTCTCATCGTAATAAGGATTGGTAATCCTGGCCAGAACTTCGACCGCCTGGTTAGTACTTCTGGGAATCCTGTACAGGGTATGTACTCCGCAGAAAAACATATTTCCACGGCTGTCTTCGAACATATGAAATATAGGTTCTCCTGCTTCATTCAGCAGGCTCTTCGCAGAGGCTCCGGGAACAGGCGGCATTTCAAATACCTCTCCATCGTAAGAACTCAGGTAAAGCCGGTCACGAAAGGGAGAATAATGAAAGTACCGCACCGGCAATGTTGTGAGCCGCTGGCTTCGTGAACCTTCAATAAGAAACAACCCGTCAAGTCCGGATGCAAACAGCTTGTCCCCGTACGATACCAGGTGAAATACCTTTGATTCCGGACCGGCAACCTTGGTGAAAATATGATCAACCGATTGAAGCTCACGAATGAACTTTGTCGTGAGTTCTGAATCTTTCTTTTTAAACGGCCAGATCTTATTCCAGAATCCCCTGGATTGAACTTCCGTATTTACCTCGTTACCCCGCACGGGAATCTTACGAACATGCTCGATACGTTCAAGTTTGTACAACCCGGAAGTAGTGCCCACATACATATTATCCCTGTGCCTGCTCACTGAGAGAATATTCCCCTCAAGACCGGGAAACTGCTGGAAGGTACGGTACGGGAGATTGGGTGAGATGCGGGTGAGACCTCCTTCATGAGCCACCCAGGCGGCTTCATGATTGTCCACGGCAATATCAAACACCTCATTATCCGGCAATCCGGTGCGGCCGTTCACAATTTTGGTGATCTTTCCCTTAAACGGCTGTATGAAAATCACTCCGCCTTTCAGGGAAGCCAGGGCGACCAGGGTATCACTGACCCACACAGCTGACTTGATCTCACTTTCCCGGAGATACTGGAGGTCTTCATTGTCGGTTTCCTTCCAGGGTATCGCGGAAAATCCACCGTCGTACAATTCCGGCATGGTACTCCCGGAACCGGCGAGGTAAATACCACCACCCGGAGATTCGGCAATGTATTCAAAGGATTTTAGGAGATCCCCCTGTGAACCACCGGCAGCCAGTGTATCATCCTTTACCAGCAGTGGCATGGTGAAATTATTGGTGAGATAAACTTCACCCCTGAATTTCAGAATATTTTGAAGGTTGCGTCCCTTGCCGGGCAGCATCTTGGAAAAGGAATTCTCTTTAAGGTTGTAAGAAAATACGGCATTCTCCCCCAAGCCGATCAGCCTGCCCTTATGAACTGCCATTTCCGTGATTCGGGCCGATGAGTCGGGGGTGTGCAATGGCCGGTAGACCCAGGAACTTTCGGTTCCCCGTTCGATCATGCCAAACCCGAAGGGTCCGCCGGTGTAGATTTTGCCGGCATAATATACCATGGTGAATATGGAGGACGGCGTGTGAATTTGCTGCCATTCCTCACCGTCAAAGCGGATTACTCCGCGATTGTATGCCATAAAAAGCATACCGTGGCGGTCCTGGATGATCTGATGGGGATAAAAGCCGTCTAGTTCTGCCGGGACAGGAAAGTGGGTCAAAGGATAATTCCCCTCCTGCGCGGCGCAGGGTAAAATACCCAGGAAAAAGAAGAGTATGCGTATGTAAGCCTTTGACATGAATTGCATTTACCTTCATAAATAACCCTCAGACGTACATGGTAACCTTCCGGGAAGCCTGTAAAGAAGGGAAAAGCTTCCCGTTACACCGCAGATAAAAACGAGGAGAGGTGTTATTTGGCGACAGGCAGCTTTTCCTGAAGATATCCGGCCGTATGATTGTCACTTAGTTTTACCATTTCTTCCGGAGTACCCTCAAAACATACATTTCCACCTTCTTCTCCGCCTTCAGGACCCAGATCAATGATCCAGTCGGCGGTCTTGATCACTTCCATGTTATGCTCAATGATCAGGACGCTGTTACCCTGATCAATCAGCGCATTAATGGAGTCCATCAGTTTATTGATGTCGTGGAAATGAAGTCCGGTAGTGGGTTCGTCAAAGATAAAAAGGATATGGTCTTTGCTGTCCCGGGTATTTTTCCCCAGATAAAAAGCCAGCTTCACGCGTTGTGCCTCGCCACCGCTCAGTGAATTGGACGACTGGCCCAGCCCGATATAACCAAGTCCTACATCGGCCAGCGGTTTGAGCTTGTTGTATACCGGGGGCTTATCCTGAAAAAACTCCAGCGCTTCATCTACCGTCATTTGCAGGACATCGGCAATGTGTTTACCGTTATAGACGACATCCAGGATTTCCTGTTTGAACCGCTGGCCCTTGCAGCTTTCGCACGTAAGGTAAACGTCTGCCATGAACTGCATTTCAATTTTCACCACCCCTTCGCCCTGGCAGGTTTCGCAACGGCCTCCGTCGACATTGAATGAAAAGTGTGCTGCCTTGTAACCACGCTGTTTGGAGAGAGGCTGATCGGCATACAGTTGCCGGACCCCGTCGTAGGCCTTCACATACGTCACAGGATTAGAGCGCGATGATTTACCGATTGGGTTCTGATCCACAAACTCCACCTGGGTCACCTTCTTATAGTCACCCTCCATCCTGTCAAACTTTCCGGTAGATTCATTGACCGTACCAAGATATTTTCCAACGGCCGGGTAAAGGATTTTCTTAACCAGAGTGGATTTACCGGAGCCGCTGACACCGGTAACCACAGACAGTACCCCAAGGGGGACACGCACATCCACATTTTTAAGATTATTCTCCCTGGCCCCGAAAATACTGATTGCATCTTTCCATTTCCGTCTCCGTGCCGGTACGGGGACCTGGTCGGTTCCCTGCAGGAACCGGGCCGTATGCGTTTCCACTCCGTTCAATTCGTCAATCGACCCCTGAAACAGCAGCTCCCCGCCGTGAATACCTGCATCCGGCCCAATATCGATGATCTGATCTGCCTGCTTCATTACTTCTTCCTCGTGCTCCACCACGATCACCGTATTGCCCAGGTCCCTGAGCGTCAGCAATACCTTTACCAACCGCCCCGTATCACGCGGATGAAGGCCGATACTGGGTTCATCCAGGATATACATGGAACCCACCAGGGCACTTCCCAGGGAGGTGGCCAGCTTAATCCGCTGGAACTCCCCGCCGGACAGCGTGGAGGTCATCCGGTTCAGCGTAAGGTATCCCAGGCCTACCTCCTCAATGAATTCAAGCCGGTAACGGATCTCGCGCAGGAGCCTGTCGGCAACCTCCCTGTCGTGGGAAGTCAATTCCAGCTGGTCAAAAAATTGCCGGATGCGGGAAACCGGCATAAGCACCAGGTCAGTGATCGACTTGTTGCTGATCTTGACATAGGAGGCATCCTTGCGCAGACGGGTACCGCGGCAATCCGGACAAGTTGTACGTCCGCGGTATCTCGATAACATCACCCGGTACTGGATCTTGTGTGTTTTTGATTCCAGGTGGGAGAAGAATTTATTCAGGCCTTTGAAATATTCATTGCCGGTCCACAGCACCTCCTTTTCCGCATCGCTAAGGTCCTGGAACGGCCTGTGAATGGGAAAATCAAACCGTATGCCGTTTTTCAGCAAGGGCTCCGCCCATTTCTTCATCCTCTCGCTGCGCCACGGGGCAATCGCACCTTCATATACCGACAGGCTTTTATCAGGTATCACAAGGTCTTCGTCGATGCCCAGGATTTTACCGAAACCTTCACACCGGCGGCATGCACCGTACGGGTTGTTAAAGGAGAAAAAGTTGACCGAAGGCTCTTCAAATACCATTCCGTCAGCCTCAAACCGGTCAGAAAAACGCCTTGTTTCGCCGTCCATGATGTGGACAATACAGTCACCGTGCCCTTCAAAAAATGCCGTCTGCACGGAATCGGCCAGGCGATACTGCAAATCTTCATCGTCCGGATCCACCGCCGCCCGGTCGATCAGTATTTCAAGATCATCTGCCTTAAGGGAGGGCTCCTCAAGGGCTTCCTCAATAAAAAGTGCCTCCCCTCCCGACAGAATGCGCGTAAAACCCTTGCGCATCAATATGGTGAGTTCCTGCTTAAGGTTTCGCTTTTTTACCACCTTTAACGGACAGGAAATCATCACCCGGGTTCCCGGTTCGTGCCCGTTAATGTGATCCACCACATCCGTGACCGTATCCTTTGAGACTTTAGTGCCTGAAACCGGACTGTATGTAACGCCGATCCTGGAAAAAAGTAATTTCAGGTAATCATATATTTCCGTTGTGGTCCCGACCGTGGAACGTGGATTCCGGGTATTGACCTTTTGTTCGATCGCTATGGCAGGAGAGACGCCCCTGATGTAATCCACCTCCGGTTTTTCCATCCTTCCCAGGAACTGACGGGCATAGGAACTCAGGCTTTCCACATACATTCGCTGACCTTCGGCAAACAGCGTATCAAAGGCCAGTGATGATTTTCCCGAACCCGAAAGTCCTGTAATCACCACCATTTTATTACGTGGGATTGCCACACTCAGATTTTTAAGATTGTTCACCCTGGCGCCCTTGATAATGATGTATTCCCGGGGGTTCAGGTTGTCCAGTTCACTCTCAGAAAATTTGATGTCTTTCGCCATGAAGGCGCAAAGATACGCAGAATTGAAAAGAAAGAAACGGGTGGCTATAAAAGACTCGGCCGGCCGGGGGAGGCTGCCATACTAATCATCAAAATCCATATCATCTTCATCCAGGCCAAACTCAGAATCGTCTTCGGAATCAGACGAATCGTCATCAACTTCCAGGTCATATTCTCCCTCACTGTTCTGTACGACGGCAATCTTAATGAGGTAGTTGGTATCGTCGGTTTCGAGGGGAACTACAAAAATTGGTTCATTTTTTGCGTTGGTTATACGCATGATATTGTCTTCAAAACCGT
>CAZLZD010000083.1:0-11276 GCA_964563925.1 uncultured Roseivirgaceae bacterium
CAATCAGTTATTGGCTATCTATATGCAAAGCCATCAGGAGCGTTACGAAAATTTTCTGAAACATTATTCCGACCTGACCCAGCGAATTCCTCAATACCTGATTGCTTCCTATGTGGGAGTTAAACCTGAATCCTTAAGCCGAATCAGAAGAAGATTCACCCGGGGCATTTCTTAACATGGGTTAACCAGGTCATTGATCCTCTTTGGTTAAATTGTATTTGACCAACGATCCTAATACCATGAAAGAGTTAACGAAACCCCTTGTGATTATTCGATGGATTGCACGCATCTCAGGCACATTAATGCTCATGTTCTTTCTGTTTTTTCTTTTAGCCCACATTTTTGGAGATCAGGACCACAAAGGTGGCGGGTTCTCAGATACAAGAGAGCTTATTACATTCATTTTCTTCCCGCTTAGTTATATTGCCGGCTTATCAGTCGCATTGAAGTGGGAAGGTACAGGAAGTTTAATATCACTTATCGGGATGACAGGCTTATTTGTGCTTCGTCCTGATCTCCTAACCAATCCTTATATTCTTATGCCTGCTTTGCCCACTATCCTGTATGCCATTTATTGGTATGCCAGGAATAAGGAGAAAATTCGTGCCACGCATGACACGGGATTTACACAATGAGATCTTCAATCAGCACATGATGGAAATAAATGCAATTTAATTTTGGAAATAAAACGTGCAGAAATAAATTTTCAATCGAGTAATGCTTCATAAACAAGCTTGCTGAATTGACCACTCAGTTCGCCGGCACCCTGTGACTGAGTCCAGAACAGCACGACCATATCGGCTTTCGGGTCGACCCACCAATAGACACCACTCGATCCTCCCCAGGCGTAGGTGCCGGGCCTTTCAGGGGTGCTGTTATTGTTTAACAAAGATATCCGGGAAACCTTTCGGAAAGATTATATCCGGAATTGATGAATTTCTCAATGCCTACAGGCACTGAAGCCGTCTTCTTCTAAAAATACTCTTTCTGCGCAAACAGACAATCTATCTGCACCAGAAATTACTCCTTAAATTTCATATGCCTGTCATAATCTGCCATCGCTGAACTCTCGCCTAAGCCGCTGTGTACATTCAGGTTAGGTTTCTCACACATTTCCCAGTTTTTCACCGTGTTGTCTCCAAGGTCCATTATCATGTTACAAAAAGAGGTACCGTTTCCTCCTGGGAATTTCATTTCAAATACCTCATTATGATGCGTATCGCCCCTCAACCAGACTGCACCAGGTCCGCCGGGTGTCTCAGTGGACCAGCCGGGAAGGCCGCTTTCCCTGAAGTCATTCTGAAATACCGTATTCCAGGAAGAAGCGCCAGAAAGTCCGACGGCAGTTCCAAAGCTGGAAATATCTGAAAATGTATTATTCGTTATTCTGGCATGATGCACATTCCACAGGAATAATGAAGCAAACCACTTAGCATTGGAAAATTGGTTCTCATTAATTCTCAACCCCGAATTGATATCAGAAAAAATCATCCCCGTTGCCCATCCTGCACTATGATTCGAAACGTGCATATTCGAAATATTCACCCACGAGTCTGAGATGTTGCGTGCGACAATACCATATCCGACATTGCTGGCATAAACATTTTTAATATCGATTTCAGATCCATCCGTGAAAGCCATAAACAACAAAGCGTTATTCGCAACATTCTCAACACTTACATTCTTAATGACCATGTTGCCTTTTGTAGGTCTGGGGGGAAATTCCACACTTGGTGGGTTTGCCCAGGGCATAACATGTATTCCCCAGCCTGCATTAAAACCCGACAGGTTTCCATAGGCACTGGATTCTTTGCCCTCCAGATGGACATTTTCAATGATCGTATTGTGCTCTCCCCCAACGATTTCTATGATCGTCCAGATATAGGATCCATCATTATTATACGCGTCTTTAAAAATATCGGTGGGCTGGTCATCCCTGACCAAAATCGACAGGTTTTTAATGGCCACATCACCCACTGAAAAATCCAGTTGAAATACAGCTGAAGCCAACGGGGACCAGGGGTAAATATAGGTCCAGATGGGAGAATAGGCCGGAGTAAATCCTACGGCCGCGGATTGCCTGCCGGCATGTATTAGTGTTTTCTCTTTACCTTCGCCGGTAACCGTTCCGTTAAATCCGTCAATGACAATATTACTGCTTACATAGAAATGGTCTGTGGAACCATTATTCTGATCAGTCAGATAAACGGTACCTCCCGAACTCTTCACCGTATTCATCGCCTCGGTAATATTAGCAGCATCGGTCACCCCGGTGATATCTCCACTTGGGGCTATGAGAATGGCGTCTGACGCCATTTGACTTATTAAATCGTTACCCAGATTCCCGATTTTCATAGATCTGGCCTGGGCGGAATAAATGTCTTCATTTATTTCATCAACCGTATCGGTCGAGCATGAACAGATTAAGCAAATACACATTGTATATGCCAGTAATTTACGTTTTGAAGCAACCATGATTGTAAAGGTTAGAAGGTTGTAAAATTTTGAGGTTTCGGCTGACAAGCATATTAATCCTTAAAGTGCTGATCATCAGTCATTTTACAGATATTATATATTTTTAAACACAATGAGAATGACGGACGTCATTACCTCCGGGGTATTACATCATAGCATTTAGAAACCCAAAAATTATATCACCTGCCTGCGGGTCCTTCCATCGTCCGCTGCAACTCATTGATTCCTTAACAGGCTTGACTTGTATTGGTCAGGGGCAAGTTCTATCTTTCTGAATTGTTCACCCATATATTGACATATCTATAACGCCATAGACAACAGGATGAGCAAAGGAACAGGATTTGCCGGGCTGGGGAAGCATCATGCCGAATCCGCGGTCTCTGTAAAAAGACCAATTCTACGAACCGTGATCTGAGGAAAACGAATTTGGAAACGCAATGGCATTAGAGAAATTAAAAAGAATGGACAATGTGGGCATCGTTGTGAATTCACTTGATGATGCCATCGCCTTTTTCACTGAATTAGGACTGAAGCTTGAAGGACGTACCATTATTGAGGGAGAATGGGCGGGAAGTGTGACGGGTTTGGATTCACAGAAAGTGGAGATAGCCATGATGGCCACCCCCGATGGACACAGCCGGCTTGAACTTTCACGATTTATTACCCCTGGCGCAGTCGCCGATCATCGAATATCCCCCATAAACTCACTGGGATATCTGCGTGTGATGTTCACCGTAAGTGATATCGACGAAACGGTTAAAAATCTTGAAAAACTAGGCGCCCTCCTTGTCGGGGAAATTGTTCAGTATCAGGACACTTACAGGCTTTGCTATATCCGTGGTATTGAAGGTATTCTAATCGGGCTGGCAGAGGAACTCTGACAATAGCGATCGCGGCACCTGGTCTCCTAGCCCACAATTGATTTAACATTTACAAATTCCCGGACGCCAAAACCGCCGTGTTCCCGGCCATATCCGGAATCCTTCACACCGCCAAATGGCATGTCAGGTTGTGCCAGTCCAAACTGGTTAATGAATACCATCCCGGTGTCGAAATGTATTTTCGCCAGTTCGTGCGCCTTCTCCACATTCTCCGAAAATATCGCACCACCCAGTCCGAAGCGACTGTCATTAGCGATCCGAAAGGCGTCTTCGGTATCACTGGCACGGATCAATGAGGCAACCGGACCAAACAGTTCGTCATCATAGGCCGGTTGTCCGGAAGTTACCTCTTCCAGAACGGTTGCCGGGTAGAAATAGCCCGGTCCTTCGGGTATAACTCCTCCACAGAGTACATTGGCACCTTTCTGCACGCTCTTCTGTACCTGGTCGTGAAGTTTTTCACGAAGATCTTTCCGGGCCATAGGACCTAGCCTCGCCTCCTCTCCCATGGGATCACCATAATTGAGTGATTTCATCTTCTCTACAAACGCATCCCGGAATTTGTCATAGACAGCATCTACTACAATAAAGCGTTTTGCCGCAATGCAAGTTTCCCCGTTATTATAGACCCGGCCCATGACGCAGGCCTTAACCGCTTTTTCGATGTCTGCATCTTCCAGTACAATGTATGCATCATTGGATCCGAGCTCGAGTACTGTTTTTTTAAGCTCTTTGCCTGCTTTCTCACCGATGATCGATCCGGCGCCCGGACTGCCGGTCAGGGTTACACCACGGACAAGCTCATGCGCAATCACATCGTCGGACTGATCGTGGTCGATTCTCAGAACGGTAAAGAGGTTTTCAGGCAATCCCGCTTCCCGGAAGATGCGTTCCAGTAACAACGCAGTACCGGTAACAATCTCCGCATGCTTTAACAATACGCCATTGCCTGCCATCAGGTTAGCAATCGCGTAACGGATCACCTGATAGGCCGGGAAATTCCAGGGCTGTATTCCATAAATTACACCGATTGGCGAATAGGTAATCGTTCCCTGTCCGCCATCTGCCAACTCCCGCTTTTCGTCTTTTAACCGCTCCGGTCCGTTTTCAGCAGTGTACTCGCATATAGCAGAGCACAAGTCAACCTCCTGTCCACTTTGTTTCAGGAGTTTACCCATTTCGCCGGTCATGGTCCTGGTAAGCTCTTCCTTATTCTTTTGCAGTTGCTCCCCGATGCTTGCAATTATTTCCGCACGTTCCCGGGCAGGCTTAGTCTTCCATTTCTGGAAAGCCTCATGGCAGGCACGGATGGCCTCATTCACCTGGCTGTCTGTCATTTTCTCATACTGCCTTAGTTCCTCACCCGTCGCCGGATTTATAGTTACCAAAGACTCCTGTTCAACTATCGTTTCGTCTGACATATCTTAATTGCTTTAGTTCTGTTTTATATACCTCTAACAGGGTACCCCGGGTAGGATGTTATGGCAATACCGATGTATTTACAATTAAGGGTGTATCAGGAGAAGCTTTCGAGATATTCTGATTTCTTTCTTATTATTAGTGAAATTCTCGATGTGCCTTTCAAATTATTTGACCAATGAATAAAAGCTATTTGTTCCCGTTATTTATCCTGCTGATGACTTTATCATCCTGTAATGACTCTCTCACCCGCGATGAAAAGCAATCCATCAAAGCTGAATTGGCAGATGAGGTTGCTGATTTCTATACGTACAAGCAGGAATCACATGTGCAAAAATTAAGTAAAATCTACTGGGACGATGAGGAATTCATGACCGTGAATGACACAGATTTTTACAATTACGAAAGTCTGATGGCGGCTACGGCCGAAGGGGTTAAATCGGTGCTGGAGTTCAAACTGGACAGTGAGCATATGGATTACCAGTTTATTGACCAGAACAATGTACTCGTAATCGTGAGGGGCAGGCTTTATGTGCTGCTGACAGATTCAACGCGCGTAACCTATGATCCCTATGTCTGCTCCATGCTATTTAAAAAGATCGATAAGGACTGGAAGGTCGCGTACTTTCAACAGACCACAGAAATTGCCTCTTCTGAAAATTAATCCGAAAGCAGGCTATTCAAAAGGGCTTAATGACCCTCGCCTTAAATTAGCTTATCTGCAGCAAATCAGTATATTACATGGCGGATTGATGATCCTGTCCGTTAAACTGGCTTTATGAACAACGCCCAATCAGGTTCCCTGCACTCTTCATAAAAAAAGTATTACATTGAGTAATACACAGACGAAATGTGAAGAATTTTCCAGGCCTGGTGCCAGTGTTAAACATCAATTTGTAAGAATATGAACTATGAACTTATCATCAATTCGGTAGCCAGCATCGGTGTCATCCTGTCCGTATTTTTCCTGGCTTTTCAAATCAGGAAAAACACCACCGCCGTAAAGGCCAATTACTCAGACTCACTCAACAGGACCAATATGGAATTTTTGAGGCAAATGATTGAGAAGCCTGAATTGGGTGACCTGATGGAGAAGGCAGTGAACAACTGGGCTGACATGGATGAGAATGATAAACGGGTCACTAATTATATGTTCATTCAGCTTTTCAGGCACTGGGAGAACATGTTTTACCAGCACAAGCTTTCTGTATTGGACAAACGGCTATGGGCAAGTCATTACAATACGATGATCGGTTATTTTCATCATACCGGCACCCAGGAATGGTGGGTACATCGTCGTGTGGCATTTGCCAGGGATTTCAGGGATTTCCTGGAAAATTCTCCGGAACCTGAAAAGGTATACCCTACAATTAAGGACCTGGAAAAACCCACTCCCGCGTAACACTCGGCCGGAGTGAAAATTCGGGAAGTCAAATAAGGGGGTGTAAAAAGTAAGCCCTGGAAGATAACTCCCAGGGCTCAGTAATTCAACGTCTGTTCTTATTTTGACTATCTGTTCTGATTTGCCTCCGTAAGGTTCGGGTTGGCATCGATTTCAGCCTGAGGGATCTTAAAGATCCAGTCATTATTCACTGAAGGACGTTCCTGCATGAAGCCATCTCCATAGTAACCGAGGTCCGCACCGGAGTTTGTCAGGTCAAGCGGCTCATCCCAGCGAATGTGGTTTTCATAACCAAAACCTTCGCCATACATTTCAACATACCATTGGAATTTGATCTCATCCATCAATTGCTCCTGGGTAGTAAAGACACTGGCATCATAATCAGGATTCCTGGACTCAACCAACGTCTGCAGTGCTTCCTGCGCCGCTCCGATGTCATTTTGCATTGCATGAGCTTCCGCTTCAATCAGGTACATCTCCGAAGTACGCATGAGAATGATATCATCCGGATCTATCGTCCCGGGATTCTTATTCTTGAATTTGTAATGCATGTACGGGTGTGTATTGTGGCCCGTAGAATTTGTTCCGTATACGGTACGAATAGAATCCCTGACAAATATAAACCTGTCCTGATCATCGTAATTCGGGTCTGTAGCGGCACTTCCACCCTGATCGTTATTGGCGGATGGGTTCGTATTTGGCGCCAATGGCAGAACCACATCTTTCCGGTAATCGGAATCGGGGATCTGGTTGTAGATCTCGGCATTGAAAATTTTAGGATTCCCCCGGTTCTGACTTCCATTAAACGTGTTCGATATAAGATAGAAGTAGGACCTGAAGAATACAGTTTCAGTACTGATCACATTACTACCCCAGATCACTTCTGGAAGATCAAGGGTGTTAAAACCGGATTTCCACTCCTCTTCAGACATAAGCGGATATCCTTCCCTTGCCATTTCCGCTGCGGTGGCCGCCGTGGCCCAATCGCCGCTTGACAGGGCAATACGTGCCTGCAAGCCATACGCTACATTAAGGTTTAGATTGGATTTGCAAAAGGTCGGGCCTGTGCAACGGGGACTTGCTTCTTCAAAGTATGAAATGGATTCACTGATATCTGAATACATTAAATCATAGATTTCCTGAACAGTTGCCCTGGGACCACTGGTATACGGAGGTTTCGTGCCTGTTTGCAAGGGTACTCCCGGATCTGTTGCCGGAGTACCAACCAGATAGCCCTTCGCAAAATGCGTGATCAGGTCATAATAGGCATACGCACGATAGGCATAGGCCTGTCCTAAAATATCGGCCATATCGGCATCTACCGGAATCCCCTCTTCTTCGACTTTATTAATAATAGCACTGGCACTGGCAATCACATGATAACGCTGATACCAGCGATGGAAATTTATCCCATCGGTTGGTAACGTATGTGCATTCCATTGCAACTCAGCCCTGAGCCAGCCGTTACCCGGTGCAGAATGTATGACATTTCCGACGATGGCATCATCGGAGGACACCCAATAGTGTTCACCGGAGAAGGTTGAGGATCCTCCAGGTAAAATCACTTGAGATTGAGCATATAATAAGCGATGAAGTCCATTAATGACTAATCGCATATTATCTGCTGTTGACAGCGCATCAGCTGATGCGATCGCATCAGTTGGCGTCCGATCCAGAAATTCTTCCTCACAACTCGCAGTGAGAAGAAGAAATGGAAGTAGTATATATATAAATTTACGATTCATTTTTTTTCGATTTTAGAGACCAATGTTCAAACCAACTGAAAATATCTTGTTAGGATTGTAATCATTCCCTGATCCAGTTCCGGCAAGATTATACTGAGGGTTGAGTCCCTGACGTTCAGATTTAAACCACAGGTTCTCTCCGGATACAAATATGCTTAAGTTATTCAGACCAGTTCTGTCCAGAACATTGTTATTGAACGAATAAGACAAATTGATATTACGAAGTGACATCCACGAGGCATCCGTCAGAAAACGGGTTGACTGTGTTTGTACCTGGTCTGCATTTCCATTTTCAAGCCTGGGAACGCTGGTAATATCACCCGGCTGCTTCCATGCATTTAGCTGATCCACGTGATGCGATTCTCCGAAATCCCCACTGCTCATCATGGCAGAATATCCGTTATCCAGTATTTTTCCTCCCTTGGAGAACGCGAACAGTACATTCAATGTGAAACCTTTGTAGCTCAATGTATTGGAAACTGAGCCGATCAGGTCAGGTATTGAACTATCACCTGTGAATGCCCTTCCGGCTTCTGCCCAGTCATTTGTAGTTACCTGATTTCCTTCACCGTCCAGCACGGGAACTCCATTTCCGGTTTCCGGATCATCCTCAAAAACATAATACAGCTGATCTCCTGTTGCAGGATCCACCCCTGCCGTATGATAAATGTAAAAATCATACCTTGAACGGCCCACATCCCATCTCTTTGACCCATTCTGAAATGGATCCGGAATGCTTGTAATCTCATTGTTTAATGTAGTGGCCAGTGCGGTGAGATCCCAGGTCAATCCGTCATAATCGCGAAGAATATGCCCTGTGAGGGAAATTTCCATACCACTGTTATACATATCAGCGACATTGCCAGGTATTGAGTTCAAGCCATTTGAAATAGCAATGGGAATGTTGTACAACAAATCGGTGGAATTACGCTTGTAGTATTCGACCGTACCTTCGACAAGAAAATCGAAAAGTGCAAAATCGAGTGCTACGTCAAAGCTCTCTATAGTCTCCCAAGTAAGGGCAGAATTTCCAAGGTCCGACAAGGTAATGGCCGGATTTCCTGCATTCGATGTCAGGGCATATCTCGCCTGCCAGATATAGAAATCGCCCAGGTTGTCATTTCCAACTTCACCGTACGACGCACGGAGCTTTAAGTCATCGACAAATGACACATCCCTCATGAAGCTTTCTTCGCTAACTCTCCAGGATGCCCCCGCTGAATAGAAATTACCCCACCTGACATCAGGCCCGAATACCGAGCTTCCGTCTCTACGGCCTGACATGGAGAGATAATACTTATTCTTGTAGTTATAGTTAACACGGGCAAAATAACCTTCAAGACCCTTGTCTGTGGTTGCTCCGCCAATGCTGACAGGTACTGAGAAGTTGTCAAACTCATAAATTCCGACGGCAACCTGGGTTGTGGCGAATGTTGAATTATCAGAAAAAGTCCGCTCAAAACTTTCGTGACCCAGCGTCACATCAAGTGAGTGGACGTCATTGAACCTGTTCTCATACGAAATAACCTGGTTGAAATTCTCCACAATTCGGCGATACCATGTTTCAGCATAACGGGCAGTCGGCTGTCCGTCACCCACTTCGGCATTCTCATAATCCTTAAGTGTGCGATCCTGATAATCCCTTCCGTAAGTTATCCTTGCCGAAAGGCCTTTAACCCAGGGAACATTAAACTCTGCATAGGATCTGAATCCATACCCATTTTCCCTGTCAAATATATCGTTCAGAATAGCTTCTTCGATGGCATGCCTGCCCGGACTTTGTGGTCTCGGTGAAATACCATATTGACTGTATCCTTCACCCCGGTCAAACAATCTGTTTCCGGCAGCATCTGTCACAATCTGACCTGTTGCATCATCTATGAGATAAACAGGATAAATGGCTCCCATATTCTTGGCGAAACCAAACGGGTTCACGATACTACCCGTACCTGCTCCTCCAACACCGCCCTGGTCAGAAAGTGATAAGTTAATATTACCCCCGATGGTCAGCCAGTCTTTAGCGTCATAATCTACCTTTAACCGTGTGGTTAAGCGCTCAAAATCACTTTCTATCACATAGCCTTCTTCTTTAAGGTACCCTGTGGAAAAGAACAGGGAAGTGTTTTTATTACCTCCTGATATACTCAGGTTATGGTTTTGCCGGTATCCCTGCCGCTGAAGGACGTCAAACCAGTCCAGGCTCGGATAACGAACTTGTGCATTCGGGTTAATCCGGCCATCTGTGCCGACAATCTGATCATTGGGCACATTAAACGGGTTATATCCCAAACGATTATAGATCGTGGCAGAAGCCTCACCAGCCGGGTCCGGATCACCATCAGCGATCAACGAGTTTTTATAGGCTTCCCACATAACCTCGTAATACTGCTGAGGATTTGTGGCTTCATACTGTTCGATGGCCGGAGACATCCACCCATACTGGGTTGAAAAGTTAACCTGAGTCGGTTTTCCCTTGCCCCCGCTTTTGGTCGTGATGATCACCACACCATTTGCCGCACGTGATCCGTACAGGGAGGTTGACGCGGCATCTTTCAGTACCGTCATGGATTCAATATCATCCTGGTTTATCAGGGAAATGGACCCCTCAAACTGGACACCATCCACAATAAATAACGGGTCAGTAGAGCCTCCGTTAAGGGTACCCACCCCACGAATTACCAGGTTTGGCGAAGAACCCGGGGCTCCCGAAGAGTTAATAAACTGGACCCCAGTGGCGTTGCCCTCGATGGCTGACAGCGGATTGGTTACAGGCCGTAAATCAAAACTCTCCGACCCGATCGTCGAAGCCGAGCCTGTGAAATCCCTTTTGGTGCTTGTACCGTACGCCGTAATGATTACTTCGGCCAGTTGCTCAGCACTCTGACTCATGCTTACATTAATAACGCTTCGGTTATTTACGGGTATTTCCTGACTCGCAAATCCAATAAAACTAAATACCAGGATCGAATTATTATCAGGAACTTCAATGGAGTAATTTCCATTAACGTCGGTCACCACCCCGATTGTGGTGCCCTTAACAAGGACATTCACTCCGGGGAGTTCGGATCCGTCGTCTTCGCTTGTCACCTTTCCGGTGACTCTGATGTTGTCTTGCGCCCATAGATTGCCACAGGCAAAAAACAGCATCAAGGTAAAATAAATAAGTAATTTTTGCTTCATATTAAGCTAGTTTAAAGTGAAAGAAATATTAGTAAGTATATATTAATTGAACACATATTAGTTACATAAGAATACTTAAGTAGATCTGGCGGGTTTTTGTGTATGGATTGGTAAGACCCCTAAAAATAGGCCTTAAAATTTCTTGCTACAAGTTGTGATCCGAAATCGTGAACA
>CAZLZD010000084.1:0-3729 GCA_964563925.1 uncultured Roseivirgaceae bacterium
TGCGTCCACGCCATCTCATAGACCAGGTCCTCGATCGGATTCGGATGAAGTTCCGATGAGATCACTTTACAGCGTACAAACTGAATGTCATCAGTAATTTCAAAACGGCCCTCCGTGCCGTCAATCCGGGAGAATTCCTCCGGGGCTTCTGCGCCGTCCCGGGCCCCCAGGAATACAAGCGTATAGCTGACCCCGGGTTCGGCATCCACGTTCACCGAATATAGGTTATCCTCCAGGGCAATCTCCGCAAGGGTCACGCCTGTGCTTGCATAAAAATCCCCTTTCTCCATGGCCGTGATAAGTGCCTCCGGCTTCAGGGAATCGGCTAGGACCATGATCCACCCCCTGCCGGCATTGCTCCACTGTCTCCCCTGCCGGTGATACTGATGGGAATCATCCGTGGCCAGTCCGTACATCACAGGCTTCCCGTCCCTGAGGTAGGCCATATTGATCCGGTCCCACATCTCTTCGGTGGAAATATGGGCGGAATCACCCGTATTATGCACCAGGGGGTGCCCGTTGTACACTTCGAAAAAGCGCTCATTCTCCAGGGCGATCATATCCTCCAGGCTGATCGCAAACCCGAAATTCGGATGATTGATATGCGGGATCATCGGCCGGCCTTTCTCATCCCGCTGCCGGATGACAGCATTAATGTTATTCTGAAGCACTTCCTGTACACTGGACCCTCCCTGGGGCTCAATCAATTCTTCAATATTCGAGGCGTTCATATGAATCGGCTTGTTCTCAAACCGGTCGGTGATTTCCTCCGCCCTGATAATTAAAAATTTCTCTTCCTCCTCAAACATCGGCCGGTATTCGTCGAAGGTGGCCAGCCTGACTTCGGTGCGGCCAAGCGAATCCGTCCGGTAGTTCACCCGGTCTTCCCCGTATTCATCGAGATAGCTCCTGAATGCCTCCTGGTAGATAGAATCCAAAGAAATTACTTTCCACTTTTCCCCTTCAGCCAGGATATTATGGTCGGTCAGGGCTACAAACTGATAATCATGCGTTTTGTACCAATCCATGATGACTTCGGGAAACTCATCCCCGTCACTCCAGTAAGAATGTGTATGAAGGTTTCCCTTGTACCAATTTTTCGTGGCAGCAGGTTCTGATTCCCCGCAGCCCGAAATGAGTATGCCCAGGCAAATCAGGAGGAAACTGATCCTGAAATATGACTGCGTTACCCTTGCGATTCGGATTATGCTATAATTCATAGTTGCCTTGAATAAAATTTAAAGATACGGGGCCGGCCTGAATGCTGCTACCCTTATACCTGTTCTTAAGAAACCATGTATTTTCAGTCCGCCGGTTAACTGACTGGCTCACCAATACATGAGGAGTACCACATTCAGGGCGAAATAAATAAAGCCGCCAATAAAGATGATCCACGCAATTTTATTGTGCTTAAGCAGCTTCATCCACATGATCACCCCGGTAATGGTGAATAACACCAGGCTCACGCCCAGCACATCCAGCAGGAAGGCATATACCTTATACTGCCAAGGCCCGGAATAGCCCCGCACCCGGTGAATACCAATAAATGCATCCGCAGTACTTTTGTCACTCCGGAATATTTCCATGGCTGATCCGTCAGGAGATAAAGTAATCCGGGTAAACCCGGCTGCCCTTCCAAATTCCTTCACCAGCTCCCCGCGGTCATTAGTGCGGCTGAGGTATTCACGACCCTCGATATCATGTGCCCTGATCAGGCCCTCCCATTCCGATTCATTGACGGGTATTCCCTCCAGTACTACTTCCTCTGTGCTGGTCGATGCCTCATGATCAAACCAGTCGTGATGAATCATGACGTAGCTGGTTACAATGAACATAAGCAGGATAACCACGGTGGTCAGGCTGGCATACAAATGGATCTTCCGGATCAGGTCATAATTGATCTTCATAGCAGCATCATTACCAGTAATGAAACAAGAAACAGTCCGCCGAACACATACAACTCCCACGTCTTATGGCTGTGCCTGATCCACAACCATAATCCAAGGACCAGGGAAAAGGTAAGGACCAGCAAGGTCACCCATTGATAGATGATCCATGTTTTCATGAAAAGGGGCGCGTTGGGTATTCTCCCGTTATAAAAATGGAGCCCGTGAAATACCGCCCAGAACCCTTTCGGGATATCCTCCACCAGGACCGCCCCGCTGTTCATATCCAGGTGTATCACCGATGTCTTTGCCAGGTGGGTGGTCTCAAACACAAACTGTCCGGAGTCTTTCCTGTACCTCCAGGGAGGCGTCCAGCCCATTAATCCCAGCTGGTTCCGGACATTCTCAGCTAAATCCGTATCCTCCAAAGCGGAGTCCACGACAACCTCGCTTTCCCAGGTACTGGTTACCGTCTTATTCTCCACATCTATCCCGTGATTAAGAATGACGGAGCTAACCCCAAAGGCAACCAGGTAAAAGGAAACGAACAGCCCGCAGTAAAGGTGGAGTTTTATAAGTGTGGTTTTCTTCATTGATCCGGGAATTGGCACAATAAATGAACCCGCATTACAGCGCAGTCATCTTCGTAATATACAAAAACTCCCGATGTTAAGTAGCCCGCTTTTATTCAATCCGAATTCTCCCAGAGGCCGGCTTAAACCATGTTATCCAGCCGCTACTTATTTATTATCATTATCGATATCCAGAGGTCCTCTGCGAATATTCTCCATAGGATAGCGATCGATTTCCTTCAGAATCAGTAAGAGTTGAGCGGCTGCACCTTCAATTAACAGAGCGCCTCGCTCCGGATCGGCATCAAGTGCATTGCCAACCACCCCGGCCGGATTAAGGTCCTGTGATTTCCAGGCAATCCGCGTGGGCCCGGTTATACTCAGGTATTGAAATGAACTGTCAAGTTCTGCATCCAGTGAGCTGAAATTTTCAGCCTTTTCCATATCCACCAGGTCTGGCCTTACGTACAGCATGACTGAGGTTTCCATGCTACCGCCATGTACTCCGTACCTTAATTCATCTTCCGGAAACAAGTCCGTCCGATACAAGCTATACTGGTTTACCGTAACAACTAACATCCCCAAACGTACGCGAAGGTCCCTGGCCACAATATCCATTACCTGCGGCTGGCCTCCATGTGAATTGTAAAATACCAGCTTTCTTATCCCAGCGCGATATACAGATTCAGCAATCTCCGTCCATAAATGTCGTAAAGTCTCGGGTTCAAGCGTGAGTGTACCTGGAAAACTGCTGTGTTCGCTTGATTTCCCTATCGGCATCATCGGTAAAACAGTAACCGGCAACGCCTTAGGCAATTGGTTAATCACCAGATCGATCACGGCCTTATTGGCACAGGCATCTGCACAAACCGGCAGGTGTGGACCGTGCTGTTCAATGGCCGCAACCGGGAGAATGGCTATGACCCGCTCAGCATCAAGGTTAGCAAATTCTGTTGTGGTCATATCCGTCCAATAGGGCCTGGGCTGATTCTGCGCGTTCAAGGTAAAGGCCGACACGAACAGAATTAGCAAACTTACCCCTGATTTTCTGATGAAAAGGTTGACCAAGCTTGCTGTATCGTTGAAATCTAGCAGCACCACGTATGCGATAAATACGTTCCTGATGATTATAACTACCTATTATTCAGGTATATAAGATTATAGAATATGAGGCTAATTCGTGGAAAAAGCAACGTTTTTTATTAGAAATGATCCGCTATCCGGCCTGTCCGTATCAATTAATCAATCAAATCAAAATACCATATACCCGC
>CAZLZD010000084.1:3829-5676 GCA_964563925.1 uncultured Roseivirgaceae bacterium
ATTCCCAGTTCCGCAAACAGATACCCATACACCACTAAGGAACAAACCAGCACCCCGATGATGAGCATGACCACGTGGCGTACCTCCTTTCTTATCAGTGCGCGTCCGCCGTCCATTGCCAGGTACCGCCGGATGGTTCCTGCGGCCGGGTTAGTGTTCTTTAACAGCGTAAAGTATTCCAGTTCGCCTGCCGTCGGACGGGTCATAACCGCAGCAAGTACCAGGGCAATTACCGAGATCATAAAGGAGATCATCAGAGGATCGAGTAGCTCGGGAAGGACAAGCATACCTCCACGCTCAAGTTCCGAGATAAGCACGAACGAAAATACACCGGCAATCATGCTGGCCAGTGCAGCCTTGTGATTCATTCTCCTCCACTCCAGTCCGGCCACCACGGATGGCAGCCATCCCACCCCGAACAAGGCCCCTGCGTAAATCGAAATCCAGTAAATCGCAGCAGGTCGGGAAATGGCGATGGCAGCAACAATCGCCCCGATGATCAACTGGGCAATCCGGTTGATGCGCATCATCTTTTTCTCCCCGATCTCCTTCTTTTTCAAATTCTGATAGAGGTCCCTTGACAAACCAAACCCGGCAATGACAAACAAGGTGGAAGCAGTAGACATGATCGCGGCCATCAATGCGGCCAGTCCGATCCCGCCCAGCACAGGCGGTACGTGGTTTAAAAAAGCAACGATCATTACGCGGTCGGAAGGCTCGATGCCGGGCTCAATTACCTGCATGCCTCCGGCGGCCAGAAAAACCGGGATCTGCATGGCCGAAGCCAGGAAGACACCGATCAGGGTGGCCTTCATCACTACAAAATCATTCCTGGCCGGAAATACCCGTGATACCAGCGCAGGCGTACAGGTGAAGAATATCACCCAGACGAGGAATTGCGAAATGGTGAATCCTATCGGCCTTTCGGCCGCCCCGCCAATGGTCCAGAATCCCGGGATTACATCTGACAAGCCGCGCAATTCGGTAAATCCTGCCTTGCCGATGATCCAGGGCGCCACCACCCCCGAAACCGCCAGCATAATAAAGAACATGATCGTATCGGTGACGACTACACCGTACATCCCGCCAAACAGCGAGAATGCCAGCAAGGCAAAGACAAAGGTGATGATGATCAACGAGAAATTGAGTCCGGTCAATTCTTCCAGTAGCAGACCCGCGCCAATCAGCTGAATCACCCCGTATCCCAGCAGGCCGATGATCATAATTACCGTGGCAATGCTGGTCACCCATTTACTTCTGAACCGTTCCCGGAAGAAATCAGGCATCGTGCGACACCCCATGGCTTTCAGCTTCCGCCCCACATAGATGATCGCCAGCAGGGTGCCGATCCAGGCCCCGAATGATCCGGTAGTGGCAATGACCAGCGGTCCTTCCTCATAGGAAATCCCGGCAATCCCAAGCAGGGTCACTGCACTCAGGTACGTGGCAGCCAGGGTACCGACAATCAGGACGGTCGAGCCCTTTTCGCTCATGACAAAAAAATCCTCGCTGTTTTTTACGCGTCGCGCAATCAGGATCCCGGCAAGGATATATCCTGCCATGGAAACGAGGAAAATGACAACCGTCATTCGGCCTCCTGGTTGGTGGCGGCTTTACCATCTTTTTCCCTGATAACCGGACGGTATTCTTTCCAGAGAATTCTTGCCACAATAAATACGCCGATCAATACTGCGAAAAATGCATTGAAAAAAAGGAGGAATACATGTTTGTTCATGAACTAAATGGTAAAACCTGTAAGTACAGACATTATTCAAGATACTCATTTTTTTAAAAGAGTCAGTCCCTCGTTCATTTTCAGACTGCACAGAATCCCCTGGCTGAAATCA
>CAZLZD010000084.1:5776-8554 GCA_964563925.1 uncultured Roseivirgaceae bacterium
CCTTTCACTTCCTGTCGGTCATGACCGGCGACCTGTTTGCCTACCGTCCCTATGCCCTTAGCTGGATCACGGGCGGGTACGACATGGTAGCCATGGGGTTAACCGGATTGATCCTCGGTGGCTGGAGAAAAACGTCAAATGTCCCGGCCGCTTCAGGGGCCCGGGCGTCCGTCTGAAATACTACTAACCGGTGAAGGGGGCACCGTGTGTCCCCTTTTCGTTTCCTCAGGTTTGTTTCCGCTTATTCCTGGCGCAGTGATTTCACCGGATTCATGGTTGAGGTCCGGATAGTCTGCAGACTTACCGTCGCGGCGGCAAGTATCAGCACCAAAATTACCGGCAGCAGAAGCACCCACCAGGAAATGGTTATGCGGAAGGCATAATTCTCCAGCCAAAGATTCGAAACGTAATAGACCAGCGGCAGGGCAACCAGGCTGGCAATCAGCACGAGCAGGAGCAGGTCTTTCGAAAGCAGCAGGACGATGTGATTGACCGATGCACCCAGCAATTTCCGGATTCCAATTTCCTTGGTACGCTGGCCGACACTGAACGAGGTCAGCGCAAATAATCCGAGGCATCCGATGATGATCGTGAGAATGGAAAACAGGGTGAAAATCTTGCCGAAACGCTGCTCTGCCCGGTACTGCCGGTCAAAATACTGATCCAGGAAATAATAGCGGAAGGGATTATCAGGGAAAACATTCATCCATTCTCTTTCAATCATTTGCAGTGCCGAACGCACGCCGGAATCGGTACCCCCGGGTAAATTGAGCCGTATAAGATATTCTCCGCTGTATATTTCGTAGAAAAACCCCATGGGCTCATAATCGTATTGCAGTGAACTCTGGTGAAAGTTCTTAACTACGCCGATAATTTCATATTCAGTAGTTCCGCCGAAGGTTTCCATGCTCAGCCGGGCATTGACTGCCGCCTGAGGGTTCTCAAAACCATAGGTGGAAAGCGCCGCCTCATTCAATATCACTTTACCATGGTTCTGTTCCGGAATATTGGAGAAAAAGCGACCGGCGAGTAATTCTGCCTCAAGCAAAGGCAGGTAATTTCCATCGGTCAGAACTTCCTTCAATTCATGTCCGCCCGGCACATCATTCCCCACACGCACCATCTCGCGATAGAGGACACCCTCACTGCCCGGCACCGTACTGGTTGCGGCCACGCTCACGACCGCGGGGTAATCAGATAGTGCATTTCTGAGGATATCCACCGTTTCACGGAATCCGGTTTCCTGCGCAAGGACATTGGGTCCGTCCACCACGAGGATCTGCTCCACTTCAATTCCAAGGTCCTGGTCCTTCATGAATTCCATCTGGCGGAAGATAATCAGGGTGCTTACAATTAATGACAGGGAGGCCACAAACTGGAAAACCACGAGTACCTTTCGGAAATTCTCGTGGCGAAAAGTAAACCCACCTGCCTTCAGTGTATGCAGCGGCCTGAATCCCGACATGACAAAAGCCGGGTAAATTCCGGTAAAAAGGGTCCCGAGTATCAATCCGATCCCAAACACGATCCAGGGTGTAACCGGACTATGAAACTCCAGCGGAATACCTGTCAGGCTGTTCATATAGGGCATCATCACCTGGGTGATTGTCACCGCCAGGACCAGGGCGAATACATTGATGATACCCGCCTCCAGCAGAAATTGCTTTACCAGCTGATTGCGCTTCGCTCCCACTACTTTCCGTACCCGTACTTCCTTGGCCCGGGTTATCGCACGGGCGGTGGCCAGGTTGATATAGTTGATCCAGGCAATGCAGAGTATCAGGATGCCGATGATCATCATGGTATAGATCAGGCCGGCATTGCCGTTGCTCCCGGGCTCATTCTGCAGGTCAGAAGCGAGATGAATATCCCTGATTGGCTGTAACCTGATGATCTCCGACATGGCCTGATTAGTATTCCTTCCCCGGAGATAATCAGTAATTTGCCCGGCTATCACTTCGGGGTCAGATCCCTGCCCGAGAACGAGGTAGGTATACCAGGCCCGGGGGTTCCAGGAGGTCTCAAACATGGCAATACGGTCTGCTTCGGGGATTTGCCGTGGAAGAAATTCAGGCAGGGTCTGGTGGGAGAATAACAGGTCGTAGTTAAGATGTGAGTTTTGCGGAAAGTCTTCAAATATACCTTCCACCTCGAGTGTGATGCGGGCATCCCGGTTGGAGTTATACACCAGCAGGGATTCTCCAAGAATATCCTTCTCTTCCCAGTCCGGACCGAAATATTTCTCCGCAGTACTCCTCGACATGATCATGCGGTTGGGGCGACCGAGGACTGAGTCGGTGATGGCTGACACCATGTCCAGGTCAAAATACCGCACAAAAGCCGGGTCGGCAAAGATGGCGTTTTCCTCCTTGAAGGTGACCGGGGCCAGTTCATTCTCGTAGACCAGGGTATAGCTGTCGGCCCAGGAGGTGAGACGAAAATACTCCTCCACTCCGGACAATTCTGTTTTCATCACCGGTCCCAGCGCCGGCACGGTATACGCATTTTTCGACTCCAGTTCGCCCTCCAGATAGATATCTGAAACCACGCGGTAAATTCTTTTTCCGTCCGGCTGGAACGAGTCGTAACTTAATTCAAACTGAACGTACTGGTATATAAAAAGAAAAGCCGACATCCCAAGTGCAAGACCCAGAATATTGATAAGGCTGAATATCCTGCTCTTCAAAAGGTTCCGCCAGGCAATTTTCAGGTAATTCGATAACATAGGACCAGGTTGTTTCTTATTCTCTTCAAAAAATCACGCCACTCTTTCAACGT
>CAZLZD010000084.1:8654-11253 GCA_964563925.1 uncultured Roseivirgaceae bacterium
TCTGGCCTGACCATAACAGCGCCCGGTGCACCTGGTACATCAACTGAAAATTGGTTGGTTGCTCCTCCAGTGCCTTTTTACAAAGACGGTCCGTGGCGGTGTAATTGTCGACGCGGTGATAAAAATTCACAAGAAAGTTAAATGTATCGTCATTTCCTCCGTCAATTTCTTCCAGTCGTTGCAAGTAGGAATTGGCTTTATCAAGTTTTTTCATCTTGACCAGCATCCGGATGTAATTAAGCATCAGGACCACATCATTCGGGCGTTGACTAAAATATTCGTCATACAGAGCCTCAGCTTCATTCCATCGCAAATTGACATCTGCTTCCGTCACCCGGTATTTCAATTTATCCGTCTCACTGGTGGAGGTCTGGATGGCCGCTTTGATGGATTCATTAAAGTTGCGCTGGATTTTTGCAAAGTCCTTTCCGCTTTCTTCAATTCCGATCGAAGTAATAATAAACTCAGTAGCCCAGAAACGGGCTGCGCTGAAATGGGCCTCGGCAAAGGAAGGATCAAGCTGAACGGCCCTGGCCAGGTTCCGGATCTGGTCCTCCCGGTCTTCCAGGGTGGGTATCGGATAAGACTTGAGTCCTTCGAGGTAGGCGTTGTAGGCGGAAACGGAGGAGGTTCCCACCTTGACCATATTGGCCAGTGCGGTGGAATCCATGGCCGTGTTCAGCGCTTTGGCAATGGAAATGGCCAGCTCTTCCTGGATGGCAATGGCATCTTCCGGTGTCCGGTCGTACGTATCTGACCACATATGAAATCCGTCGGAAGCCCGGATCAGCTGGGCCGTCACCCTGAGCCGGTCCGGTGTACGCCGCACAGACCCCTCCAGGACATGGTCGACGCCCAGGGCCTTTGCGATCACGGGGATCTCTTCCTGGGTGCCCTTAAACTTAAATGAAGAAGTGCGGGCAGCTACTTTCAGGTCAGGCATGCGTACCAGGCTGTTCAGGATCTCCTCGGTCAGCCCATCGGCAAACCATTCCTGGTCCTTATCCGGACTGAAATCCTCAAAGGGAAGTACCGCCACCGACCGACCCGTCACGACGGCTTCAACCGGGGCGGCCGTGACATCCTTAATGGCAGGCCCTGAATCATATTCTCCCGCAAAAATAAAGCGCTCAACCAGCAGGAAAGCAATCAAAATTACCAGCGCGGTGATGATCAGACGGTTCAGCTTCTGTCCGGTCTTCGGTGAGATGGACTCCTCCCTGCTTACTTCCTCCGATTTCTTAATCCCCTCCGGTGTAAGTTCGAATGCCCAGGCCACAATCAGGACGATAGGAAAGCCGGCAGCTACCAGGATAATGGTGGCCGTATCAAACCAGCCCGGAAGCGCCAGTGGTTCACTGACCGCGACGACGATCTGGATAATCAGCCACCCGACGATCGCATAGGCAGTGGCCACTTTAAATACATTGCGGCGTTTTAACTCGGAGAATAGCCTGTTGATCTGCATGCCTGGTCCGGTTAACCCGGAATTGTAATTGAGTACACCCGACAATATAGGAAGAAGAATTTGTATATGATAGTCAGCCAGCCACCGTTCTTATCTCACTGCCTCACGCCGGCCCCAGAGGTAAAGCCCTGACCCGATAATGATCATGGCAGCGGTCATCCAGATGGAAGTGAAACTCACCTGGAACAACAGCCAGGTACAGGCAAGAATACCTAGTACAGGCACCAGGTACCCGCCTCGCAGGACAAACCGCCCGGGCCCGGTAAATTGCGGACGAAGGACCGGTACCGCTGCGCAGGTCATCGCATAGAGGAATACACGCACCAGCACGGTCATGGCAGCCAGGAACATGAACGAACCCAGGGCCGCTACTATAAAGGATATTATCCCGAAGAAAACGATGGAATTTGCGGGGGTCATGAACCTGGAATGAACCATACCGAACCATTTCGGAAGTGAGCCGTCAAGAGCAAGCGCATAGGTCACGCGGGGCGTGGAGAATATCGCCCCGGTGAGATTGCCCCCCACCGAAGCCACCACCCCGGTCATCAGGATAACCGCCCCGGCGCTGCCCAGCAGGGCATCAGACACATCGAGCAGGGGCGTCGTCGAGGCGGCGAGTTCAGGCAGGGCAGCCTGGCTGACCAGCTGAATGAGCATATAAAGTCCGGCCACAATCAGGAGCCCGAACAGAAGGGCGAGCGGCATGTCGCGTTCCGGGTTCTTCGCTTCACCCGCAATAACCACCACCCCCTCAAAACCCACAAAGGCGTAGATGAGCAGCAGGGCAGCGGCGCCAAGGTCCGAAGTGGCGGGAATTGGTGTATTGAAGGCAGGGATAATCTCCGAACCGAGCAATGCAATACCGCCAAAGGCAAGGCCGATCAGGACGGCGAATTTAATAAAGGTAAATACCGCCAGGGAACGAATGGATTCAACCGCGCCCACTACATTGACCAGGGTTAGTAACCCGCAGATAATCCCGAGAACCACCAGACGAATGTTTCCCTCGGCAGCAGGCGGGTAAAAATAGCCTATGCTGTCAACCAGGAGTACGCTGTTGGCCGAAAAGGAGATCATACGTGCCAGGTAATACAGCCAGCCGGCCTGAAATCCGATAAATTTTCCAAA
>CAZLZD010000085.1:0-11240 GCA_964563925.1 uncultured Roseivirgaceae bacterium
TTTCCCTATTAGCTGAAAAACTATATCGCTTATTTGAGAAAAATGATGTAACAGGTCTGAAGAAACTAATCAGTAAATCACACTTCTCCATCGGACCAGTAGGTGGCCATACGGCATTCGAGGATCTAACATTTATTGATACTTTTCTGGAAGAGTTTTCACTTGGTAATGTAAAAATTCAAAAAACCATATTGGGCAGCGGAGGTAAACGTTATATTCCGACTTCTAACTGGAAGGGTAAATGGTTTAACGGACCAATTACTTTAATAATCACGGAAGCTCCGCAAGGTTGGCAGTGGACCGGAATTGCACTTGTTAACCCCACCGAAGACTGGGTTCAAAGATGGAAACCATCTAAAAAAGAGACGAATGATCCTTTGCCGTTCTCATTGCGTGCACCCTGGCCTAAAGATCAGTGTTTCACAGCAGGCGGCTTGTGGTAATATGTCGGACAACAGGCTTTGGTTGCCGGTGCCGGTTTATTTGGATTTCTTATTGCTGAAGGATTTGCAGCGTCTAGCTGTTGCGGATGGGGTCCGCGGGGATATTATTACAATTCAGGTCCGACCCATGATGAGGAAGACGCATTTGCGATTGACTTTACCAGGTACAGAAGATATGTACCTTATGATAATGAAAGTGGCGGAACACCGGTTCTTGCAGTAAGGGATGGCATTGTAAGCAGGGTTACTGCCGGATTAAATTCCGGCGACTCTTCCATGGCAAATCGCGTTGAAATAGAACATGAAGATCCGAACAATACGACTGATCAGAATAGGTTTACCTCAAAATATCTGCATTTGGAGGGCCCGTTCAGAGTTCCTGTTTCAGTCGGAATGGCAATTCGGACAGGAACGAGGCTTGGATTAATGGATGATACAGGAAATTCGGTACTTGATCACCTTCATTTCTCCATACATGACCGGCAATTGACTTATTCGGGGGCACCGGAAGGACGTAGCGTCAGACCTACACCCATGAGTGGTTATACCTTGGGGGATTCAGACTCGAATAAATGTGTACGCTCTGATAACATCGAATATGCCGGAACCAACCAACTCATTTATCCTTCAAGCTTTGCCGGACAGAACTGGCTGATCGTACCGGTTGCGCTGGCCTCAAATGAGTTGCCCAATGATTCAATTACAGACCAGAAATGGATGATGGTCTTATCCGGTGTAGCAAATTTGAACCTGAAAGGCAATGGTTCAGAATGGTTGAGAGAAACGGTCAGATTGGTTCCTGATATTCTGGCTCCGATGAATTATGCTATTAATAATTTTAATATTCCTGTGCCATCTGGTGGTTATTCCTTAAGATTTCAGGTTGAACAATGGGTTCCGCATGCCACCATGAGTTCAATTTATAATAAAAATCATTCGGTTAATTCAGGATTCGCAGTAGATCTATGGCGCCCTCACCCATTTTTTAACGATACTGATGTGGTAACGAACGTACCGATAGGCAACCTGTTCAATGGCATTCAGGTGGATGTCGCTGTATCAGATATTGATGCCTATTTTTACCGAATAAGTTATCATATTAGCCTGATCGGGAAGATACGTTTTGGTCAGCCCATTATAATAGAATAATTACCAACTCTGCCTGTTCCCTGGTCAAAGCCGGGGAACACAGAATTGATGGTTGAATACGGCTGTCCGCGCCTGCCTGCCGGCAGGCAGGCTCCGGCGTATCAATCCCGTGCAGGCGGATACGCACCTGCTCGTTATTCTCCAGCAATAAGGTAAAGATAACCGGTAGCGCGTTATTGTTTTTTCCCGTTCAATGTGGCCGTTACACGGATGCCATAGCGGTGGCTTTGCCAGGTTTCCTCACTGCCGTCCACGTCATCCTTGGTACGGGTTCCTCCATACTCCAATGCTGCTCCCAGGGCCCACCTGGAGGCAATCCACCATTCTTTGCCGGCCTTGAGCTGATAGGAGAATCCGTTGCTTGTTTCAACGGTCATATTTTCTGATTCACTGGAAAATGAGAAGTTGCCCACCCCGATATTTCCGGTCACAAAAAAGTTTTTCTGAAAATAATAGGTGGAGCCTCCGCCAATAAGTAACTCATCAAACGAGTAATCATTGCTAAGTGTGGTCGATTGTCCGTCAAATTTTATTTCCGGACCCGGAATAGATTTAAAGCCCAGTATTCCGTGCAGAATTAAGTTTTCTTTAATCGCTCCTCCAAGCAGAATATCCATTGCATATCCTGTTCCACTCACCTCCATTGACGCCGTGTTCGCCAGGTTTCCATTGATATACCCCATGGCAGGTCCAACCTGCATGGATAAATAAAACCCTTCGTGCTTTTTTTCCTGTGAGTACACTGTGAATGTAATCCCAAGCATAAAAAGCATTGTAGCAAGATTCAGAAATTTTTTCATACAATACGTGCTTTAGAAATGCTATATAAGTTGCAAATACTGTCAGAATACATCCATGACTTTGCTCATCTCAACCGAAAACAGTTGCTCTTTATAAATTCCTTCACCTTAGGCACTTACAGCTCAATCTCGATCATGAATTCGGGCAGGGCCACTGGAGAATGCGCACCTCATGACCTGAACGGAACGTATTGACCTGGCCAATCAGCTGACCGCCGCGAATTCGTACCTGTATTATAACCAGGCGAAATTGTTGTCGGAAGAGTTGAAGAGAATGAAATCAGTGGGTACAGATAAGCTTAAAGAAACATCTGCGGGTATTAGTCCGTAAGATGCTTGATATTAAAACAGGATAATAGAATTACCCATGGCAGCAAGCAGCTTCTTAGTCCTTATCGCTTGTTTCAAGTTTTACCTTCTCCGCCGTATCCGATAAAAACTGATCAAGATCTTCCCGCGAGTAGAGCCGTCCGTCTGCGATCACGGCATGGATTTTCTTCGTATTTGAAATATTCTCCAAAGGGTTGGCATCCAGTAGCAACAGGTCAGCAAGGTACGTCTCTTCTATGGCCCCCAGCTCCTCCGTTCTCTCAAAGAATTTTGCAGGATTGAGGGTAGCGGTTTGAAGTGATTGCAAGGGTGTTAATCCTGCTTCGACAAACAGCTCGAGTTCATCATGAATACTGAAACCGGGAAACACCCAGGGCGTTCCGAAATCACTGCCGGCCAGGAGGGGTACCCCAGCCTCGGCCATCAATCCCACCAGTTCTTTTTCCCGTTCATATCCTGCCTGGCCTGCCTTCCGTTGTGCCTCAGACAATGGGTATCCAAACGGACCAGGTCCCAGCCACCGGTCGGTAGGCGTAAAATACCGCGTTCGTTCATCTCCCTGTTTCTGAAACTCAGTGAGATAAGCCTTGCCCCGTAATGAAACAAGCGTTGGGACCTGCCAGGTATTATTTTGCTTTAGCTTTTGAAAAAGCCGGTCCATGGCTTGCTGATCCTGCGTCTTGAGCGCTATCTCGCCAATCGAACCCATCCTCTCAATGTCCATGGATTCCAGGTACTGAACAAACAGACTGTTAAGTGAATCCTCCCTGGCGGAAGTAGCCTTCAAAATCCCTGTCATGTGCTCAATCGAACGCTGACCGGCATCCGAGCACTCGGCTACCGTTAGATAAAACGGGGTATGACCGGCAAATGGCATATTCAGTTCCCTGGTGCGGCGGGCGATGGCATAATAGGTCTCCTTGTCCAGGTTGAAATAAACTTTAATAAAATCAGATCCTGCCTGATGCAGTGAATCGACAATATTCACGGCCGTTTCCGGCGTGGCGACAGTATAGTCCTGCGGGTATGGAGTCGGTCCGTTTACAATGGCCCCGGCTGCGTATATTCTCACCGGTCCGGCCATTTCACCGGAACGTATGGACTTTTTTGTCTCCTCTGCGATATCCAGTCGACCCCACATGTCACGGATTCCCGTAACACCATTGGCCAGAAATAAAGACAGGAGGGAGTTGTATTCCCTCCCGTTCATCTCGATCATGTTCGTTCTGTTCAGGGCATGCATATGCATATCCCAAAGACCGGGGATAAGATATTTCCCGGTGCCATCCACAACCTTTGCGGCATCACCAGCCGCTACCGAACCACCCGGCCCGATCTTCTGAATGCGCCGATCCTTAATGTATACATTCCTGTCACTTTCGATATCCCCATTTTTTACATGGAGAATATCCACATTGGAAATAATCACGTCATAAGGCTCTTCAGGATTTGGCTGGGCTTCGGCGAACCGAAACATACTGAAAAACACAAAACAGTAAGAGAAGTAACTTTAGGCATTTCATAGGATGAATGGGTTGGGCAGTGATCTCGAAGGATCAAAATACAAAAAAAAGCTCATCGGGTCATACCTGTATACGGTAAATCAGGATATTCGCTCCGACAGTTGATGGCTCCACCACCACAAGCTCAGATCCCTATTCAATCCGTTCATGCCTGGATAGCTGCTCGGTAAACAGGACAAAATCAAAAGATTCTGCCGGGACCAGGAAATTCTGCCGGTCAATTTGGATAGATTTATTCGCAGGAATTCCTTCCAGCTCCGATACGGGCATGAAATAGTTCGTTCCCTCCTGCGTCAGCCAGGAGCTTAAGAATTCTGCTTCATTCCGCAGGTTGTTCCTTTCATCCGGAGCCTGGAGGTAAAAATGGCTGATAAGTGTATAATTCTCCGGGTATGCATGCGTAAGAAACTGTCCGACCGTGACCGGCAAAATCACCGGCTCAGGGGCATCCGGCCAGTACGTTTCCACCGGCCCTTTAAAGAGGTGGTTGGAGGCGCCAAAGATCAGGAAATTTGAGTCCGGAAACCTGTTCAGCAGGTACTGCACATTCTCACACATGGCATTAAGCCGGGCAAAAAAAGAGTTATCTATACTCTCCGGTGAAAAGGGTTCGCCGGGAAGGGACAGCTGCCGCAGGATCTGGTCTATTTGTCTTGCCCCGATGGCAGCGGTCAAGGCGCGTTCATGGGCGGATTCGGACGTCTGTCTGATGTATTCAAAACGATAGGTCTGAAGATTCGAAATCATTTCTTCAATTCCAGCCGTAATCAAATTCCTGGTTTGCAGGTCCAGGTCCTCGTAGGTTTTTGCCCCTTCCTTAGCCGGACGAAAGGGTTTGGTTTTGACAAAGGCCGTATATGGATCCAGGTCATTAACAAAACCGGCGGTGGATGGCGCTTCCAGCATTCCGTAGTAATTCAGGGCTGTAATTAGCGGATTGTTCATTTCCGACCGTGAAGTGCCCGCACCCATGCTGCCTGACACATCGAACCCACAGATATGCACCTTCCGTTTATTGGCAGGATCCATGTTATATTCGCGGAGCCAGTCCAGGAGTGCGGCGTTTTCCTTTATCGTCTGTTTGCCGCTTGTAAATCCGTAGAGCCTGGCCGTATCCAGGTTGTCAAGCCGGTTGTGGATATAATCATTTAAGGTGAACGATTCCAGTAAACCGGTTTCCAGCAGAATCACATCAATACGCTGCTGCTCCACCAGATGCCGGATCAGCTGATTCCGGAAAATGAACGGCTCCGCATAACCATGTATCCGCTCGGTGGTACCGATGATCCGGGCATCGCCTAGCAATTGCGTGATTTCTTCCAGCTGAGCGGTGGTGACAGATTCTATATTCCCGGGCAGAATGACCTTTTTCTGGGTAGTCTGACAAATAACAGGAAGAAACAGGAATGACAGGAGGAGAGCGAGCGGTATGTGCATGCAGGAACTATCAATGGTTGAAAAATGGTCACCAGACCATTTGTAAAGTACCCCATCCGGAATGAATAAGTCAATCCCCGGATTCTGGTATTCACGCGGCCGGCGGACCAGATCTCCAGGGAGGCATTGAAATACAAATCCTCCGGATTCACTCAATAAGTATTCGCCTGGTTTCCGAGAAATCTGTTCCTGCCTTCATATATACCATGTACACCCCGCTGTTGAGCCTCTGGGTCTGTATGGTTTGCCCGTGGTTTCCTGCTTCCACGAAGCCTTCCTGAATCAGTAAAACCTCCCTTCCCTGCAAATCATATAAAGCGATCCGCACGTTCGAAGCTTCGGGTACACTGAAATCAATACGGGCTGTTGTTTGCACCGGATTGGGGTAGATCCTTTCCAGCGCATAATCCAGGGGGATATCAGGGGCGTTTATTTCCGAATCTCCAATACGTGTGGACATTGGTGGTATCGGCGAACCGCCAAGGGCCGAGATAATATCATCAATTTGCGTAAGGAGCACATCAGCCTCAGATTCGGACAGTACACCATCGGTTTTAAATTCACTGACCTGTTGTCGCAACCCATAAAGTACCTCCAGCACCTCAGTGATTTTGCCGGATGCATACAGGTTTTTCGCCTGGGTGATCTTTCGGGTAAGTGCATTGGTCTGACCGAAGTTTAAAAGGCCACCGTTGCCATAGGCGATAATATCCGCGGCAAGCAGGTCAAGTGCTTCAGGAATAGATAATGCGGTGACCAATACGTAATCCGGGTCACTGTCAATCGTCCCGTCGTTCACGATTAGTTGAACGCTGTAAGTGCCTGGGATATCCGGGACAAAAGAAGGTGTGGCGGTGTGCTCATCAGACAGCATCGCCATGCTTCCCGCAGGTATTGGGTCGCCGGGACCGGGAGCCCCAAACATCCAGTCAAACGTGATTTCATCGCCATCGGGATCACTGGACCCGGTTCCGTCGAGAACTGCTTCATTACCTGCGATGACAGTCAGGTCATTACCCGCATTGGCAATTGGAGGTTCATTGGGGGTGAATACAAAAATGGTTACTATCCCTGGTTCGGATAATTCTCCTTTAGAATCCCTGATTTGATAGGAGAATTCATCGGTTCCCGTAAACCCGGGATCAGGCACATAGGTAAATGAGCCATTGGTGACGAGCGTTGTGAGTGAGCCGTTGGCTGGCGAACTTGCATTATTTAAAATGATCGCATCCCCGTCCGGGTCAAAATCATTGAAAATTAATCCCGGGGCCTCTATAACCAACGGTGTTTCTGCAGGGGTGATATAATAATCCGGGATTGGAATGGGCGCCCGGTTCGGGTTCGGAGCAACGAGGATGGAGGCCGAACCCATCGCGTTATTACCCGCTTCATCCCTTATGGTGTAGGTAAATTCTTCAGTACCCACAAATCCGGGATTGGGCACGTAAGTAAACCGTCCGTTGGTGACGAGCACGGTGAATACGCCGTTGGCTAATCCGCCGGCGCTCTGCAGGAGGAGAGCCTCTCCATCAGGGTCAAAGTCATTGCCCAGCAAGCCAGGCGGATCCACCACGAGCGGAACACCTTCGGGCGTGAGGTAATGGTCGTTCACAGCGACCGGGGGCCTGTTCGGATTCGGCAATACCTCGATGGTGGCCGTACCCGTAGCCTGGTTGCCGGATTCATCCCGCATGGTGTAGGTAAATTCTTCCGTGCCCACAAATCCGGGATCTGCCACATAGGTAAACCGTCCGTTGGTGACGAGCACGGTGAATGTGCCATTGGTTAATCCGCCGGCGCTCTGCAGCAGGAGAGCCTCTCCGTCGGGATCATAGTCATTCTCCAATAATCCTGGTGCATCCACAACAAGAGCAGCTCCTTCTGTGGTTATATAGGCATCCGTCACCGCTACCGGGTTAGTACCCCCGGCTGCCACCACTTCAATGGTGGCCGTGCCCGTAGCCTGGTTGCCGGATTCATCCCGCATGGTGTAGGTAAATTCTTCCGTGCCCACAAATCCAGGATTGGGCACATAAGTAAACCGTCCATTGGTGACGAGCACGGTGAATATGCCATTGGCTAATCCGCCGGCGCTCTGCAGGAGGAGAGCCTCTCCGTCCGGATCATAGTCATTTCCCAGCAAGCCTGGCGCATCCACCGCGAGTGGGACACCTTCGGTCGTGAGGTAGTGATCGTTTGCAGCGACCGGAGGCCTGTTAGGATTCGGCAATACCTCAATGATGGCCGTCCCCATCGCGTTATTACCAGCTTCATCCCGCATGGTGTAGGTAAATTCTTCCGTACCCACAAATCCGGGATCGGGGACATAGGTAAACCGTCCGTTTGTGACAAGGACGGTGAATGTGCCATTGGCTAATCCGCCGGCGCTCTGCAGGAGGAGAGCCTCTCCGTCCGGATCATAGTCATTCTCCAATAAGCCTGGTGCATCGACAACCAGTGGAACGCCTTCCGTAGTCACATAATGATCATCCACCGCTATCGGAGACCTGTTCGGATTGGGCTGTACGACGATCGTGACGGTAACATATTCCGAATACTGATCCGTATCCACTTCCCTGATCCTGTACGTAAATTGGTCAGTGCCCACAAATCCGGGATTCGGAGTATAGGAGAATGCACCGTTCGTTACCAGACTTGTCAATGTGCCGTTAGACGGTGAAGTGGCGTTGGTCAGTATGAAGGCATCTCCTTCCGGATCGATATCGTTGCTGATCAGTCCGGGGGCATTGACTACTAATGCCACGCCTTCGGTTGTTGCAAAGGCATCGGGAACAGCGATGGGCGCAGAACCCCCGAATAAGGTTTTGGGAACCGGCGGGTTCACGGCAGATGCAAACGGACTATAAAGACAAAGAAGCAGAATAACAATTCCGAAAGTATGACCATTTAAACGATCACATACCCATTGAGGCTGACGGAGCAACTCGACGAGGGATTTGGCGGCATATGTCATGGCATTTGAGGTTTGGTGGATGAAACCTGAGGCATTTAAGAATTTACTAATTAATTCACTGGCTTTCAATTATTTAATATAAAAATATTGGTGACATTCACGGGAAACCTGATTGGAACCTCTTCGAGACCACCCTGTAATCCGGAGAAGATCCTCGATCAAGTCAAGGACGACGTCCCGGACCTCCTCTTCATAGCCAGGGGATCCCGGGTTCTTCGCCTAATGACGAAGCCCCGGGATGACGGGGGTTAACTTCCCACCCATTGTTTAAATCACTGGAAATTAGTACCTTATACCTCTTATTTATTGTTTGCCATTATCAACCACTACCGAGAACACACGAACTGAAAGAACACCTTAAATAATAACCACCACCCGGTAATTAACCCGGGCGAAAAGGATACCCGCGGTACGCAATCCGCCCGGTATCCATTATGACGCCACAACTAGCCTGAAACCCCGGTTTCGGTACCCGTTGCACGGGAATAATCCTTCCACTGCATCAGGTTCGATCATAAAATTATTCTCCTACAACTTAACCCTGCAACACCCATGCAAACACTTGAATACCCGGTAAAAACCCGGGAAATGCACAGCAATCATTTTGATTCCACTGCCTGGAACGACTTTAAGTTCCGCGACGATGATATCATCATCGGTACCTATGCCAAGTCCGGCACCACCTGGATGCAGCAGATCGTCTGTCAGCTGATATTCAACGGGGAGGAGCATCATAACGTCGGCGACCTGTCGCCTTGGCTGGACCTGCGCGTGCCGCCCACCCCGGTCAAGCACGAACTCCTCGAGGCGCAGACGCACCGTCGTTTTATCAAAACGCACCTGCCGGTCGACGCCCTGGTTTATTCTCCGAAAGCCAAATACATCTATATCGCACGCGACGGCCGGGACGTGGTCTGGAGCCATTACAACCATCACCGCAACGGGAATGAAGCGTATTATGCAGCGCTGAACGGGCCCGGACTGGTGGGGCCGCCGATGGAGCCGCCCTGCGACGATATCGTAGAATATTACCGGGAATGGCTGGAAAAGGACGGGTACCCGCTGTGGTCGCAGTTCGAGAACGTCAAATCCTGGTGGGATATCCGTGACCTGCCCAACATGCTGCTGGTTCACTTTAATAATTTAAAGAATGACCTGCCTGGTGAGATCCGCAAAGTGGCTGAGTTCCTGGAGATACCGATCAATGAAGATAAGTGGCAGGCGATACTTGACCACTGTTCGTTCCGGTATATGAAAGACCATGCGGCAGATTCTGCCCCGTTACAGGGGGCCCTCTGGAATGGAGGAGCGCAAACGTTTATCCATAAGGGGACGAACGGAAGGTGGCAGACTGTCCTGAGCGAAGAGGATGCCCGGCGCTATGAAGATTTGGCGTACGAGCGGCTCGGAGAAGAATGCGCGCACTGGCTCATTACCGGGGAAATGAAATAAAGCCCGTCATCCCGGGTAAAACAAGGGAACGTCATCCCGGGTAAAACAAGGGAACGTCATCCCGGGTAAAACAAGGGAACGTCATCCCGGGAAGCCTCCGGGCTTGTCCCGGAGCCGACCCGGGACCTGACAAAACGAACGTCATCCCGGCGAATCTCCGTGGTGATCCCTGGTCGTTGCCGGGGACGGAGTCAAGCCGGGACCTGATTGTAAATTTTAATAGGTCCTGATTTGATTCTGAGACAAGCTCAGAAATTCATCAGGATGACGAAACAAAAAAAAGAACGTCATCCCAGCATTATAAAACCTCGTCATCCCGGGCAACTACCGGTCCCGGGGCTTGCCCCGGGATTAACCGGTATCGACCCGGGACCTGGAACAGGATACAGGATACAGGATACAGGATACAGGGTGAGGATACAGTCCTCCCCTGATCTATCCTCCCACATGCACCTCCATTTCAATCTCTATCATGAACTCAGGCAATGCGAGTTCCTTCACCCCCAGCCAGGTGCCGGTAGGGAAGTGGTTTTTATAGATATCGTGCCGGTAGGCAGCAACTTCCAGGAACGACGGCATGTCGGTGGTGAACACATTCTCCACCACCACGTCGTCAAACGTGCAGCCGTAATGCGCTAATACTTTCTCCAGGTCGGCATAGCAGTTCTTCATCTGTTGCGCCAGGTCACCGGCGGCGGTCGGATTTCCTTCGTCGTCCATACTCACCGCGCCGGACACTTTGATGCTGTTTCCGATTTTTACTGCGTGAGAATACCCGTAAGCTTTTTCCACTTCAGGTCGTAATAATATTCAGGTTTCATGTGTGTATTGGTTTATGGTCTTGATTCAATCTACGTCCATTTCCAGGCAAAAAAAATCCGCCCCCCGAATGGAGGACGGATTCTTAACCTAATTGAGCACGTTTTATAACTTAAGCAGGCGCAGGTGCTGCACGCCCCCGGACGGACTTTCCAGCTGGAGAATGAGTTTCCCCTGGGAGACGTTCCAGTCCGCCGTGTTCATTTCCACCTGGTTTTCACCCCGCTGCACCTGGTGCAAACGCTGGTGTACCAACCGGCCTGTCATATCGAATATTTTTATGTTCAGCTCTTCGGCGGTTTCACTGCGGATG
>CAZLZD010000086.1:0-2364 GCA_964563925.1 uncultured Roseivirgaceae bacterium
CCATTGTCACCGGGGTAAAGTCTGCCGATAACGCCTCCTCCTTCATGGCCTCCAGGGTGGTGCCGCTGTTCACCATCCATTCGTTGACCTGGTCATGCGTGATCCAGCCCTCCATTTTAAGTTCGGGTATATCTCCCTCTTTCTTCACATCGATCTGCACCGCCGAATTTCCACCGGAAACCACTTCCCAGCCGTAGCCGGCAGGACCTGTTTCATGGATCACCAGTGCCCCGGCTGCACCCTGGCGGGCAGCCTCCTCGAATTTGTATGTCCACCGGCCGTAATACGTCATCGCATTGCCGGTAAACAGGCTGTCGTTCTGGGTGGCGTAACCGGGATCGTTGACCAGAATAAGCACCGTTTTCCCTTCCACATCCAGGCCTTCGTAATCATTCCAGTCGTATTCCGGTGCCACAATACCGTAACCCACGAACACGACCTCTGAATTCTCCAGTGCCACCTCCGGCTCGGTCAGCGGGGTCCAGGCCATGTAATCCTGCTGGTAGGCCAGGGTCTGGGATTCTCCCCCGAAGCTGACGGTGAGGTCACCCTCCGGCCGGGAGGTCACCTTCACCAGTGGCACTTCCTGGAAGTAGCTGTCGCCATTGCCCGGCTGTACGCCCAGTGCTTCGAATTGCTCTTTCAGATAATTAATAGTCTTCACCTCGCCCGGGGTGGAGGGGGCCCGTCCCTCGAATTCATCCGAGGCCAGCACCTCGATGTGTTGCGCCAGGGTTTCCTGTGAGATGATTGATTCATCAGCTTGTTCGGCTTCCTGATTGCCGGAACAGGCAGCCAGGACAAGAACAGGGATCAGGGCGAGTTTAGTAACGTAATTCATAGTAGTATCAAGTTGGAGAATAGTTCAACCGAAAGATAGGAAGAATGTAGGATATGGCCATCGAGGTGGGCAGGCGTGAGAAGGTGATATCGGCGGATAAACCGATCTGATTAAACATACTAGTAGGAAATGACGGGTTAGCAGGCACGCTGTACCAACCCCGACTTCCGACAGGGCAGCCTCAGAATAAAGGATGTTCACGTTATAATTGCCGCAATATTCTCATCCAAAAATGTGGTATTCCGGCAGGTCGGACAGGAGAAACTCCTTTTGACGGATTCCTTCGGTGTGAGTTTTAAATCCTCCCCGCAAAATTGACAAGCCACATTCTCCGCACCTACCACCACGGTTTTGGCTACCAGGTCACCGATCCGCTGCCGGTGGTCATTATTCTTTACGATTATGTATGCCAAGAGCCCGAAGAAGATAAAATCAAGCCAGTCAAAAAAGCGGCGTTTGAACGCTGTGCCAAACCCGATGTTCCGGCCGTATTCATCGACTACCTTGATCCCGGCCAGGTAATGACCTAAAGTCTGTCCGCCAAGGCTCTCGGTAAATGGAAAATAAAAGAACCAGAAAGTTGGGGCAACCAGGGCCGGAAAACCGGTGACGGAATAACCCCCTTCATCATTTGGCTGGCCGAAGGCATATACGTAAAGAAAAAACAGGACATAATAAATCCCATAATCTACGATGGTGGCATATACCCGCTGCTCAATATTATTACCGGCCGCAATTTTCTTCATGAGTCATTAAATTATTGGCAAAATTTTAAATCAACGTTCCAGTTCCTCCCGGAGCAGCGCCAGGATCATGGCATTCTGTTCTATGGAAGAATTTAAATTTCTCAGGTAGAAATTGGAATCATTAAGGACATAATCCAGTGCCACCCAAATCGCCGGATTCGTCCGGAGGGTGGCGAAATCCACCGGTTCGGAAGAACCCGACCAGGAAAATGACTTAAAATAGACCGGGTAAATATTCTCGCGCCAGTAAATACCCATGCTGTATCGCAGGTTGACCTCCTTCATGTTATTCATTGTAAAGTAATAATCATCAATGGCCATGCGCAGTGAGTCATTAGTCATCAGCGACAACAGCGGCTCCCGCACCGATTCATAGGTGGCCCGCTCTATCTCAAAGGCATAATAAAAAGATACCTGCGAGAACATAATCCCAATACTGTCGCTATAGGGCAGGTCGGTCGGGAGAATGGACTTCAGCGAAACAGCACTACTTCTCTGGCGGAGTATGGATTGCCTTGATCGAATCATATACAACGAATCTTCCCGTATATCCCGCTCAATCTCTGTCAGGGCCTTGGCCAAATCTTCGCGGTACTTAGACCGCTCGTTCCAGTTATTGAGCTGGATGGCGATCATGATCCCGATCACCACCAGGAAGATCTCCCCGATGGCGTAGGCCAGGTAACGCGTGATGCGGTTCTCGGTGAGCAGGCGACGGCGAACCTTTCGCAGGAATGTGAGCATGAATAACGTTGAAATGAAACGATAATATAAGAA
>CAZLZD010000086.1:2464-8717 GCA_964563925.1 uncultured Roseivirgaceae bacterium
CCCCCGATCACCATGATCACACCGGGAAGTAAAATGAACATGCCGGCCATGCCCATAAAGCCGGCCATGCTGATCCCACCCCGAAAAAACAGGATCCCGCCAAACAGGACCATCACCACCCCGACGATCAGGACGAGAAAGACCACGACACCGGGGCGTCTGAGCCGGGCCAGATGTCCGATCCCTGAAGCCATTAACCAGGCGCCGGTTATCTGGATCATCAACCCGATAGAATCAATTAATCCAGCCCAGAGACAAAGTACCAATACCAGATCAAAAACCGCCTCAAAGACATGAACCTTGCTTCTGATGAATAGTAAAATACCTGCATCAGCGGTCAGAAAGAGTGAAAAATACAGGATCAGATCCTCCAGCGGATAAACCGGTCCGCCGTTTCGCAAAAGGAAAACGCCTATAAGAATAAAGAGCAAACCACGGAGGACATAGACCATGAATATAAAATACGCCTTATAAGCTAAATTCTAAAGATTGTCAATAAAAACCCCGGCACTTGAACTAAAAAGACACTATCTTATGAACAAATCAACCATTTACCCATGCCCCTATTCACGCTCCGTCTCAGTCACCGTTTGCTTCGCAATCACATCCTGATTCTCATTCTCATTTTCCCTCTCCTCCTGCCATTCACCGCATTCTCCCAGCGCGCCCGTGACCTGGGCATCCCCTTTAAGGGAGTGCCGGGAGAATATAACGCCATCACGGACGTGCCCGGCATCGAGGTCGGGCACAGCACCATCATTCGCGGGGAAGGTGATCTCGTCATCGGCGAGGGGCCCGTCCGGACCGGCGTCACCGCCATCTTTCCGCGCGGAAAGAAATTCAGCCCCGTCTACGCCAACTGGTACAGCCTCAACGGCAATGGCGAAATGACCGGCACCACCTGGATCACCGAATCCGGTTTCCTTGAAACTCCCATCATGATCACCAATACCAACAGCGTGGGCGTGGTCCGTGATGCGGTGCTGAAATGGTATATGGATACCGGCTGGTACGGCGATGATGTCCTCTGGTACACCTACCCGGTGGTGGCCGAAACCTATGACGGCATTCTCAATGACATCTATGGATTTCATGTAAAGGAGGAGAATGTCCGCGAGGCGATCGATAATGCGAAAGGCGGACCGGTCATGGAAGGTAATGTAGGGGGCGGCACCGGTATGATGACATTGGGTTTTAAAGGGGGCATAGGCACCTCCTCGCGCAAAGTGGCCATCGGCAATACGATCTACACGCTCGGCGTGCTGGTTCAGTCCAACTTCGGCGGGTTCGGCAAACTGGTCATTGCCGGGGTGCCGGTCGGACAGGAACTGGTGAATACCTGGGGGATGAAGCTGGAGCGATTGCCGCTTGACCGGAAAGAAGGCGACGGATCCATCATCGTGGTCGTTGCCACGGATGCCCCGCTCCTGCCCCATCAGCTGAAGCGCATCGCGCAACGGGTTCCGCTCGGTATCGGGAATGTGGGCGGATATGGGGAAAATGGTTCAGGGGATATTTTCATTGCTTTTTCGACCGCCAATGAAGGGGCGTTTGACCGGGAGAATGAAGTGCAGGTGACCAGCCTGCCCAATGACATGATCTCACCATTGTTCCTGGCCACCGCACATGCTACAGAAGAGGCCATCATCAACGCCATGATCGCCGCCGAGACGATGGAAGGGGCGTGGGGCAATACAAGCTATGAATTACCGGAAGAGAAGGTACAGGAAGTACTCAGGAAAAACAACCGCCTGGTGGAGCCCGAATGGGTCACCCCCGAAGTACTTGCGCGTTATACTGGAAAATATGAGATCGAAAACATGGGTTCCATAGAAATAATACACGCTGATCATGGACTGATCCTGACTGGTTCGGCCGTGGAGAATACGATCCATTACCTCAGTCCGGCTGGTGACCACCTGTTCCGTTCCGAACCCAACTTTATGATGATCCGGTTCGAGGAAAAAGATGGAAAGGTCACCGGACTCACCAGCCTGAAAACCGGCACAAAGGCGGAAAAGGTGGAGTAGGCCCATTTCGCCGCTGATGTCATCCTGAACATTTTTTAACGGCGTCATCCTGAAAAATATCCGGGCCAGGACTTGATCCGGGACGGGATGACGTACCGTATACCCGGAAAACCATTCCCAAACAAAAAAAATCCTCCCCTCCGCAACCCTTTCAAAAATTACCCGTTAATTTGCTTAACAAAATATAAGGTTATACAATGTCAAAAGAATTTCTCGGAGAATTTGAAGAGATCGTGATCACCATGGTGGCCGCCCTGCAACAGGAGGCCTACGGTGCCATGATCGCAGAAGAAATTGAAAATCGTCTCGATCGTTCTGTCAAGCTCAGCGCGGTCCATGTCACGTTGTACCGGCTGCAGGACAAGGGCCTGATCGATTCCCACATGGGCGGGGGCACCACCGAGCGAGGCGGACGCAGAAAACGCCTCTACACGGTGACAGATGCGGGCATGGCCATGCTCCGGGACCTCCAGGAGAAACGCCTGACGCTATGGAAAATGGTGCCACAGCTTAAACTATCGGAGTCATGAGCGAAAATCAAATTCACGAACTCCCCGGGTTTATTCGCTGGTTCCTTCGTCTGGTATGCCCGGAAATGCTTTTTGAAGAAATTGAAGGTGACCTTATCCAGCGATACAATGACAAGCGTCAGACACAAGGTGCCTTCAGGGCAGGGATCGGACTTTTCTATAATACCCTTTTGTATGTCCGTCCGGGTATCTTATTTCGGAATCGTATCCGTTCGCTGTTGTCGGTCGAACTCATGTTCAATTACATGAAGACCACTACACGCGTTATGTTGCGGAACAAGATGTTCACGTTTATCAATGTATCCGGACTTACCCTGGGAATAACAGGTGCGGTTTTCCTGTTTATCGCGATTGCGGATGAACTTTCGTTCGATACGTTCCACCCGGATGCCGAGCGGATTTATACCGGGTATAATCGTACCGTGATAAATGGTGATATTCAATGCTGGGGCTCCACACCCCGCATCCTTGCTCCCACCCTGCGTGAGGAATATCCGGGGGTGGAACAGGCCATCAGTGTGGCACAATGGGGAAGCCCCTACCTGCTTCAGTCAGAAAAAGAGAAACTGACCAATGATCAGGGTATCTTTACGGAACCAGGATTCCTTCAGATATTTGATTTTCCGTTATTGCACGGTGATCCGTCCCGCGCGTTGGAGTCTCCCTCCTCCATTGTACTCAGCAGGGAACTGGCACAACAGCTTTTCTTTGATGGCAACGCCCTCGGAGAAACCGTGTCGATTTCAGATTCCGGCTATGATTTCGATTTTACGGTAACGGGAATCCTTAATGATCTCCCGGGCAACACCATGTTCAGGTTTGACTATATCCTGCCCTTTTCTTTCCTGGAGAATCTGGAGGGACCCGATGAGAACTGGCTGAATAATTCGGTGTACACGTTTGTGAAGCTGGATGAATCAACTTCTGTTGAAAGTATGAATGAGAGCCTGGCAGGCATTATTCAGCGGCGCACAAATGACCTGAAAGACCCGGAGATATTCCTGTATCCTCTTACACGGATGCACCTGTACGGTCAGTTTGAAAATGGCGTGGAATCCGGAGGCCGGATGACGGTACAGAAAATGATCTTCCTGTTGGGCATTCTCCTGCTGGTCATTGCCTCCATCAATTTTATAAACCTGAGCACTGCCCGCGCGGCGCAACGTGCCCGGGAAATAGGGGTTCGAAAAGTAAATGGCGCACCCCGATCGGCACTTATTGCGCAATTTCTCACTGAATCCCATATTCTTACCCTGATTGCGTATGCGTTCGGAATCATGCTGGTCTATTTCCTTATGCCTGGTTTCAACCTACTGTTCAATAAGCAATTGGAAGTGCCATTTGACGCAGGTTGGTTCTGGGGGATGTCAGCATTGATCATCATTAGCCTGGGGATGCTGGCCGGAACCTATCCGGCCCTGGCGCTCTCGTCGTTCCGGCCGACAATTATCTTCCAGAAAACCGTTTCCGCACTGGGTGGCTCGTTCCGTAAAGGACTGGTTATTCTTCAGTTTGGATTTGCCGTCACAATGATTTTTTCGGTAGTGGTAATCCACAAACAGATCCAGTATGTACAGGAGCGCCAGGCTGGGTATGACAAGGATCGGCTCATCACACATACCGTCCCCGGAAACCTGAACAAATCGGCGGAAGCCTACCGGAATGAACTTCTCGAATCCGGGATTGCAAGTTCCGTATCGTTTACTGCTTCAAAAATCACGGAAGACTGGTCGAGTACCTACAGTATGGAATGGCCAGGCAAAGAGGAGGATGAACGTATAACGGTCAACCGCTATGTGGTTGATGATTACCTGGTGGAAACCGCCGGACTGAACATCGTTATGGGCCGTAACCTGGACTTTGCAACCTATCCGTCTGATTCGACCGGTGCACTGATCAACGAAGCCGCAGTACGTGAGATGGGACTGGAAGATCCGATCGGGGCTGTCATCCAGGACGATGCGCGCCGGCTGACCGTGGTGGGGGTCATTGAGGACTTCGTCTTGAAATCCCCGATGCAGAAAATCGAACCCATCCTGCTCATACCCAACCTGTACTGGAAAAATATCGTGAACATTCGCCTGGCACCTTCGGAAGATTTACGTGAGTCACTGACCCAGGTAGCCGAAATCTACCAAAAATTCGAACCCGACTACCCGTTTGAATACGAATTTGTGGATGAAGTGTACGCGCGGAAGTTTAACGCTATGAAAAAGACAGAAAAGATCTCTCAAATGGCCGGGGTGATTGTCATCCTGATTGCCTGCCTCGGATTATACGGGCTGACGCTCTACGTCATCCAGCAACGTTTGCAGGAAGTCAGTATAAGAAGAGTATTTGGTGGATCCGTAGCGTCCATTATGCGACTGCTGGCCTGGCGTTCTCTCAGTCCGATCCTGTGGGCGATTCTGATTTTCATTCCGTGGGGTTGGTTTTCCATGCGCTGGTGGCTTAATTCCTTTGATTACCATATCGATCTCCAGGTTTCCCATGTGCTGATCACCGGGGCGATACTCATTGCTATGAGTTTGATGACCGTGATCTTCCAGATCTGGCGAACATCCACCGTGAACCCGGCCGAAGTCCTGAAGCGGGAGTAACCTACCGATCCAGGTAATTCACCCATGACTTCGACAATCCGGTCAAAGTCAATGGGCGGATAGCTGAGACCGGCCCCGCCCTGGTAATAAGTGATTCTTTAGTGCAGGTCCGGAGCCTGAACCTGGTCCGAGTAGTAGACTATTCATGCATTAATCTATACGAAAAAGAATATCACTATTCATAGGTATATTTATCTAATACCTACATCTGGTGATTTTTTTGAGTATGACTTATTCTACCTTCATACTACATTAATCAAACAAATAAACGCTATGAAAAAGTTAAGCATCCTTGGTCTACTGACCATTTTGATCGCGGGTCCTTTCTTCACTGCAGCACAGACTGCCAGCGAACACCCGCCGAAGGTAGAGATCCTTCCTGCAGCCCCCGGTTTCCTCAAGATTCTTTATGTAAATGAGGATGAGCACAAAGTAAAAGTAAACATTATCGGTTCTGAAGGCTTATTGCACACTGATCGAATATTTTTGGACGAAGGGTCCAAAGGGTTTACACGGAAATATAACCTGAGTGAAATGAATCCGGGTATATACTTTGTGGAGGTTTCGAATAAAAGTATGACAGTGAAATACCAGTTCGACTTGCTTGATGATAAAAAGGTATTTGCCAAATACTGGCAGTGGACAGAAACCGCACCGTCAATACCAGCCTCTATAGTGGCTTCTTCGAAACCTAATGACTAATTGACCCTTTTAACTATGGAACCTGACATCTCACCATGTTAACCGCCAGTTCAAAATCGCTGGCGGTTATTTTTTTATGCCCTCCATCCCTCCCTCCTGGTCCTAGTCTTAGTCTTAGTTTTAGTCTTAGTCTCTCCAATTCCCTATCTTCCCGCATGAACCAAGCAATTCTTCTCCTCACAATTATCCTGACAGTCTCAGCAGGCCTCCGGGCCCAGGACCAATATCCTAAAAACCCGAATGTGGATATTATCAGCTATACGTTTACGCTTGAGCTGAATGACTCAACTGACCTTATCCGCGGGGAAGCTATCGTTGTCACCCGTTTGGAACCCGAAACAAAAGAGTTTGCGCTGGACCTTATTGGCCGGCATGGCAAATATGGCATGGA
>CAZLZD010000086.1:8817-10954 GCA_964563925.1 uncultured Roseivirgaceae bacterium
AAAATGGAGGAAAGTTTCCTGGAGAATGGCGTTAAGCTTACGCATTACGTCGAACCCGCTCCCGTCGCCACCAAGGTAATGACAATCGGGGTCACCCGGTTTGCCTCCATGATCCTGGGCGAGGTGGGCAATACCGAAGTTTCGGCCTGGGTGTATCCTGAGAACCGGCTGGAAGGATTTGGCGATTATGCGGTGGCCGTGCGGGTGCTCGACTACTTTGAAAAAAATATCGGCCCGTACCCCTGGGCCAAGCTGGCCAATATGCAGGCAAAAACACAGTGGGGCGGACTGGAAAATGCCGGGACGATCGCCTACCGTGAAAGCTCGGTTACAGGCAACAACGAAGTTGAAGGCCTTATTGCCCATGAAATTGCCCACCAGTGGTTTGGAAATTCTGCATCCGAAGCCAACTGGAACCATGTCTGGTTAAGCGAAGGCTTTGCGACCTATTTCACCATCCTGTACCTGGAACAAATTTATGGCGATGCGCGTCGAAAGTCTGAACTCCTGCAAGACCGGGAGGAAATCATAGCCTATTATAAAACCAACCCCGGTCCGGTCGTGGATACTACCATCGTCGACCCTATGAAGGTACTCAGCACCAATACCTATCAGAAAGGCGGCTGGTTTCTGAATATGCTGCGCCATCGCCTGGGCGATGATCTTTTCTGGAAAGGAATTCGCAGCTATTATCAACGCTTTACCCATGGCAATGCCCTTACCAGTGATTTTCAGGGGGTAATGGAAGAGGTATCCGGACAAGACCTGGATGCTTTCTTTCACCAATGGCTGTTTGTACCCGGATACCCTGAAATAAAAATGGACTGGAAATACCGTAACGGAAAAGTGACGATGAACGTAAGGCAGACCCAGGATCACCACATCTACGAATTCCCACTGGATATAGGTGTCTTTGTCGGTGATGAACGCGAGGTCAAAACCTTTCAGGTGAATGGGAAAAAGCAATCCTTTACGTTTGACCTCCCGCAGGAACCTCATCGTCTCGTACCTGACCCGGATGGGTGGCTGCTTTTTTCGAGGTAATCCCATCCCGCTGCCCAATATATCCGAAACCTGTTGATTTGAATTATCTTAAGCCATTTGCCACGATTTTCTTTGGCATGACACGTTTGTCGCTTCCCAACCCTTTATAGTTTCATAACATATTTTTCTGTACATTATTACTATTAATCACTGTGATCGGGGTTGTTATGATACTACTTTCACACAAACCATCGATCATGAAACCAGCTACTCTGACCAAACTCCTTAAATGGACAGCTCGCATATGGGGAATACTTGCCATTTTTCTCATTCTCTATTTCTTTATGACCAATGAAGCAGATCATGGAATTCAGGTTCCTTCCGACGAAATGTTCACGTTTTTCCTGTTTCCGGTGTCTACCATAACCGGATTGCTGATTGCCTTTAAATGGGAGGGAGTCGGCGGACTGATATCGACCGCTGGATTAATTGCACTTTTTATTATGCGGCCAGGTTTATTCTGGGTGCCGTTATTCGGTTTGGGCCTGTTTCCTCCCGGTATGTTCTTCATGATGTACTGGCTTACGAGTAGAAAGAGATCACCGATTGAATTAAGATAGTCTTGTCAAGGGTCGAAAACACGGGCAAGAGGTTCTGAGGCCGGATACAAGCCCGCATACTGCTGATGAATTTCCTTATCTTGTCAATCAATAACTACGAAATTGACAATGAAAAAATCACTACTCATTCACTGCTGCCTTTTGTTGCTTCTGTTCCCGCTAACGCTTGGGGCACAGTCTAAAAAAACGATACGTGAAATTGATGCCTTTATTGAGAAAGCACGAACGGACTGGCAGGTGCCCGGGGTAGGCGTGGGTATTATCAAAGGTGATCAGGTTATTTATGCCAAAGGTTTCGGTTTTGCAGATGCGGAATCCGGACGAAAGGCCGATGAGAATACACTCTTCGCCATCGGTTCCAGCTCAAAGGCATTCACGGCCCTGTCTGTACTACAACTGGTCGATGACGACTTGGTCGAACTGGATAAACCTGTGCTCGATTATTTGCCGGATTTCAGGATGTACGACGAATATGTAACTCAGCATCTTACCGTGAGGGATTTGCTTTGTCACCGATCAGGATTACCCCGCCA
>CAZLZD010000087.1:0-10907 GCA_964563925.1 uncultured Roseivirgaceae bacterium
GCCCCTCAGGACAGTCCTTTACGGGTAGATTGGCGTGCAGGAAACTGAATACAACCATTGCTTACGGAGAGGAAAATCGACAGGAGATCACTTTCCAGTCGATTTTTCTTGTAATTCCCTGTGGGGTACCCACTGCACGAATGATCCCATGGAAGGCTTTTCTTTCACCTTTCAAAACAAATCAGACTGCTGGCATTCCTGTACCAACGACACTCTACCCCTGATTGGCTGCAAGTCCTTTCAGAATAAGTTTCAATCCCCACTTCAGCAGCTCAATGGATTCATCATTGCCCAGTTTGCATACGTCCTTGGTAACAATCATTGGTTCGATCCCCATAATTACAGTTAGGAAATTAGCCAGTTTGTGTTTTTCCCTGGCAGGCAATGATGAATTCTCCAAAACCTTCTGCAACGTAATTATCCGGCGTGCGCCCCTTACCGCAGGAGGAGAATCAGAGGTGATTGCCACACTCAGATACTTGCGAAATGCAGGTTCATGTTCAATGGCCAGCCTGGAATAATATTCCAGAACCTGCAATAACTGGTTATTCAGATCCGAATGCTTCACATTCTCATAGATGGTATCCGGACTCAGGGTGTTCAGGTCAAGTCCGGCCTCCCCTGAAAGTACTTCCACATTCGAATAATACCGGTATACGGTGGCCCTGGACATGCCGGCCTTCCTGGCTACATCTTCCAGCGAATAGTCTTTACCCTGGTTTAAAAAATGCTGGGCAGCAGCCAGTATCCGGTCACGTGTTTCCTTCTTCTGTTTGCTTCGCCCGGTTTGTATGTAATCATCATTCATAAGACAAATATCTCATAAAATTTGGAGCTGCCAAAACTTTACTCTATCTTGGTGAGACAAACATCTCATAAAATGGAAGAAATACAAGTTAAGAATCAGCCGATGTGGATACTTGGCCACCTTGTTACCCCCCATGATACGGCCGGGGATTACGACTTATTAGTAGGAGAAACTCCTCCAAAAGTTCCGGGGCCACCGCCCCACCTGCATAACTCCTTCAAGGAGGTGTTTTTGGTGATGGAAGGAGAAATGGAATTCATGCTGGACGGAAAAATGAGGGTTGTAAAGGCCGGAGAATCAATCGATATACCCCAGGGGGCTATCCACACCTTTGGAAACAAAAGTGACCAGCCTTGTAAATGGGTGAATATTCACAGTCCGAAAGGATTCAGGTCATTCTTCGAAAGCTACGGAGTGCCTGCCTCCGAGCCCGATGCGGCGCAAAGTTCAGTGGATGGTAGTGTTGTCCAGTCCGTAATACAGAAAGCGGCGGATTATGACATGCATATCCGGGTTTGACCGGCGGTCATTTTGCCAGTATTTTCACCGACAGGTGCTCATTACCACTATCGAATACCTTAACCCAGCCCAGGTTGCCTAGTTTTCGCGCCAGGAAAAAGTTTTGGAATCCATGGGCGACCAGGATGATCAGGTTTTGCTGGCCTGAAAGCTGATCCAGGTGATCTGCACTGTCTTTTATCCGCTGCATGGCAGTCCTGTAATTTTCATCCGCTTTCTGTAAACCTGTAAGCCAGGCTAAACGGGACAGCCGGGTGTGCATTTTGTGACTGACCCTGAAGGGCAACCGGATATTCTCACGATCCAGCTCGCGAAACCGGTAATCTTCAATAATGGTGAACCTGGGTTCCGGGAATATGTGCCTTGCAGTTTGACGGGCACGCTCCAGGCTGCTGCAATAAATATGCATTGGAGGAAGATTTTCCGTGCAGACCGGGTGATCATCAAAGGGTATGATTCCTGCCTTCCGGTAAGCATTTAAATAGTTCTCAGCCTCTTCAAAATTGACCTGGGGTGGGGGAGTCACATTCGGCCGGGCATGCCGGATCAGAACAATCTGTTTTTTCCCGCTCCCGGTTAAAAGCTTGAGACAATTATCAGATGACTGATCCCGATAGAAATTTCTGATTTGCCCGATTCGTTTGTTCATATCCTGTCAATCATGCGCGGTTTTCGATCAATCCGGTTATGAAATTAAAGAAGAATGGAAGAAAATCAGATAAACAAGGGGTCAATTCCCGTCCGGCAGTGGATAGTATTGGTTCAGGGATGATTGCGGGAACCGGTTCCTGAAGGGGGTTTCCGGAAGGGTAATAACCGGGGGCATGTGCTTGTTGATGTAATGGAAATAGTCCGGCGTCAACTGATGATTTTGCCCACTATTCGTATTCTCCCCTGACATCAGCATATTATTTACAACGAGACTGTTCTTGCTGTTCATCACGGGCAGACGGCCGGAAGATTCGTCCTTGCCGCTTAGCTGCGATTCGATAATCCTTATGGAATAGGAGATTGTAATCTGGCCATCGGCTTCCTGGTGCAATTCAAGCTGGTATTTCCATCCCGAATGAAATATCTGTCCGGAAGACGGAAGCGCCAGCGCTAAGGAAAATACAAGGAGCAGAAGGGAGGCACGTGTCATAGCTGCCAGGGTTATTTAAACAAAATACGAAATATTCTCCAATTTTCGTCAAAAGAGACGGGTTATAGTTCTGATATTACTGGAGAAGTATCCTGAAATTCAGGTAATTGGTTAAACTCAGCCTTTGTATTACATTCAGAATATGATTATCATGGCTGGATTTTAAACGCTCATTGTAATCCGCCTGTTCACATGTCAGACCTTACAGCACCCGTTTCTTCATCGAATAGAATTTCCTCTCTTGATATCATTCGGGGGGTTGCCATCCTCGGCATCCTGTGGATGCACATGGGAGGATTCGGCCTTCCCAATGCATACAGCAACCCTTCGGTGTACGGAGGGTCTGATGGGTGGAACCTTCGCGTATGGCTTATCGGAGAATTGTTTTACAACGGGGCCATGAGAGGGCTGTTTACTATCCTGTTTGGTGCCGGGGTTATCCTTCTGACGACCCGGCTTGAATCGAAAGGCCTGGGAATTCAAACGGCAGATATTTATTACCGGCGAAATATCTGGTTGTTGCTCTTCGGCCTGTTTCACGCATACATTCTCCTTGGTCCTGGCGATATCCTTTTTGCCTATGGTTTATTTGGGTTTGTTCTTTTTCCTTTCAGACATTCAGCACCGACCAGGCTTGTGATGCTGGGATTGATCCTGACATTGATTGGAATGTTTATGTATTATTCGGAGTACCGTGAGATGAGCCAACTGGCTGAAGCAGGAACTCAGGCCATGGAAGCCCGGGATAATGGATTGACGCTAACTGCCGAACAGGAGGAGGCGATCCATGCCTGGGAATCAGCTAATGAAGTGCCAACTGAGGAGGAACTCCAGGAGGAAATAGAGGTTCGGGGTCAGGGAGGTTATGTGGATAACATAAAGGCAAATATCCCAATGGTACAGTATATGCAGACCAAGGAAATTTACCATTACTGGGTATGGGATGTGCTTCCCCTGATGTTTGTTGGGATGGCCCTGTTTAAATGGGGTGTGCTGCAGGGAGCCAGGTCAGTACGTTTTTACCTGCTGTTATTCATCATTGGTTACGGCATAGGGATTCCTTTCAATTATTACGAAGCCACCACGGAAATTAATAATAACTGGAGTGCCATGGCACACTCCCAGGCGTTGTTGACCAAGCACATCGGGCGCATTGCCGTTACTTTCGGTCATATTGGCTTCCTTATGCTGTTTATCAAGCTTGGCTGGCTGAGATGGCTCCAGCAGGCTCTCGCTGCCACCGGCAGAATGGCACTGACCAATTATATGATGCAAACCGTCCTGGTAAGTTTTATGGTCCTTGGTTATGGCTTTGGTCTATATGGAAAACTTCAGCGGTATGAATTGTACTATATCCTTGCCGGTGTGTGGATTTTTCAACTGATATTGAGTCCGATCTGGCTCACGTATTTCCGGTATGGTCCGGCCGAATGGCTGTGGAGAAGCCTTACCTACCGAAGGTGGCAACCCATAAGAAAATTGTCATTATCCGAAATGCAAGCCAGCAGCTCAACCTCTAATTGATCCATATTAAATGCCCGGACGGGCATTCGGCCGGTAATTTCTCCGGTTGTCGGGTTTTATTTCGCATATTTCTGTTTAACCATGCTATATCAGGGTGTTCGTCTTCACGGTTGGCTGCGGATTTGAAAGTTGAAGAATATGAAGAATAACCCTGTAAGAAGTGTCCTGGGAAGTATATTCCTGGTAGTTGTCTTTGTTGTTTGTGTACTGTCGGCGGTAGATTTTATCGACGGACCGGTGGATTACCAGAAATCCTTCCTGATCGCGGCGGGAATCCTGGGTGTAGTTCTGTACCTTTTTAAATGGCGGATTTCCCTGGTGCTGCTGTACTGCTGGATCCTGCTGCAGCTGCTCACCGTAGAACAAGTTGCCGGCGACCGCATTATTTCACTGGTTGATTTTCATTTACTGGCCGAATTCAGGTTTTATGCCAGCGTGCCATTCCAGGGCGTGGAATACCAGGTCGGACTGAACCTGATTCCGCTGGCGTATCTCCCCCTTATTTTGATGTTGCGCAGGCGGACGATCGTAGGCGAAGAACTTACGGTCAATTTATTCCGGGAGAATGACTGGCTGTTTGAAAAGCTGCCCCAGCAGGTAAAGGTACTTGACAAGGTAAATTTTGCCGGGAATAAGGACTGGCTGGTGGTTCACCTGTCTGAATCTATTCCCTTTAACGGCACACTCTATTATCATGCGTTGCTCAAGGCAAAGGATTATGTTTCACTCCGTCGGAATAAGCCGCGGATCGCTCATTTTCGCCTTTTTGACGGACATAAGCGGCCCGGCCGGGACCAGGATCTAAAGCAATTCCCGTTCATCGACTGGGTCGTGGTGAAATAAAACTATAACAATGTATTTCTATTCCCGGGTAAAACGCAGGTCCCTTACCCGGGAATTTCCCAAAAGAAAGCCTGTAACCTTCCTGCCTTTCCGCTGGAAACGGATAAGGTCCATCCCCCAGTTGGAAGTGCTGAATATGTCATTTCCATGAGGGTCCAGTTCCGTATTGCCGGTTCGTTTGTGGGTCATCACCAGCTTGCCGTCCTTAATTTGCACCGTATAATACATCTGTATTTCTTCGCTGTAGTACCGGCCGGTGTACGCCTGCATTTCCTGCTGGCTCAGGGCGACGGAATCTTTAACCCTGAACAGCCTGTACTGTTCATCCGGGACTTTAAGCGTCATGTAGGAATTTCCTTCATCGTATCCCAGGTATATCCTGTCTCCCCCGATGACGGCACTGTAATTCATCGGATCATGAGCCTCCAGGGCATATTCACCAGAAGGAGTCCGGACGGTAAACGCCGTATCCGTGGCAAAGGTGGTCAGCATAAGACTGCTGTTCACTATCCAGGTTCCTGCAAGTTTCTCGTAATCTTCTTTGCTGACCTCTGCGAAAGGCGGGTGGTCATCTGTTTTAGTGTATTCCTTTTCTTCCAGGAGAACGGATTGCAACTTTTGCAGCACCCTGCCGTCCATATTACCTGTATTGAAAAATACAATAAAGCCGGAGTGTTCTTCCGGGTACCATTGGATCATCGTCCGGTACCCGGCATCAGACCCACCGTGTCCGATCGCCTTATGGCCGCGAACCACTGAATTCGCCTGTCCGAGTCCGTAGGAAATGTACTCTCCCGAATTCAGCCGGGTCGGGGCTGAAAGTTTCTTAATTACTTCCTCTCCTCCCAGCTCGTAGGTAAACATATTATCCATCCAGCGTGCCAGGTCTTCCACGGTCGTGAACAGGCTGGTCGCTCCGTCATTAGCGAAACTGAGTACTGCTTTCTGGTAGCCCTCGCCGTCAGCGCGGTATGAATAGGCGCGGTTGGGTACGATCATGGTGTGGTCATCATGAACGTGGGTATTATTCATTCCCAGGGGTTTAAAAATATTCTCCATTGCGTAATCATCGAAATCCATACCTGAAACGCGCTCCACGATCCTTGCCATCAGTGAATAGCCTGAATTGCAGTAGAAGTATTCATCGCCCGGATTGAAATTCAGTTCACGCTGCCCTTGCAGGAGATTAAATATCTGGTCCTTGGTGATCACGTCGTCCATACGCCAGCCTGAACTCCGAAGAAGGTTCCACTGATCACGAAGTCCGCTAGTATGGCTCATCAGGTGCCGGATGGTGATGGTCTGTCCGAAGTCATACATTTCAGGAAGGTATTTGCGGATATCATCATCGATGCTCAGCTTGCCTTCTTTTTCGAGCAGGAGAATGGCAAAGGAGGTAAACTGCTTGGAAATTGAGGCAACGTGGAATACGGAATTCGGCCGGATGGGTATGTCGTATTCCAGGTTGGCCAGTCCGTATCCTTTTTTAAATACCACCTCACCGTCTTTGTAAATGGCGACGGCCGCGCCCGGTCCGTCGTTGCCGGCATAGGCCACAAACGCCGAGTCAACGGATTTTAGTCTTTCAGCGAAGGCCTCCTGGGCGCGAACCTGGATGGCGGCCTGGGTGAGTATGAGGGTGAAGAATAGGGCAATGGTCAGTTGGTTGATCCGCATGGTAAGGTGAAATGAGTTTTGGTTGTTAGGTGATATCAGTTTTAATATACAAAGAATTATCTGATGCCATGTTCATCGGGGCAGCGGGCATGCTGTTTTGCCTTCCTTATTTATTCTCTCCGGCACTGGAAGATTTAGTAGGGGCCGGGCTTCCCTTCCTGGGCGGATCAATCCTCTTTGCGGCGGGGATGGTGAGCTTGTCCTTGCAAAATAAAGAGGGACGGAACTCGGAGGGAGGGGTACTTGGGAAAGGCCTCGCCTGATCCTTGATCTGATCCGTCAAGGCTTGAGAATATCAATCAATTTATTAGCAGTCCGTTGCGCCGAAGCATATAATTAATTTATATATTCATTGATATAATTTCCAGGAGGACCTATGACGGGCTTACAAATACTGCTTTTATGCCTAATGATGTTCTGTTTCAACGCCTTGCCGGCGCAGCAGTATTTCACCGAAGATGCGGAGCGCTTTGCAAGAATATTCAATGAATACAATGATTCACTGACCGGTGATATTATTCAGGATCAATACCTGGATCCGGGTACCGAAGGGATAAAAATATTCACGCCTGGTCGCATTCAGAATGCCTCCCACATGAAGGAAATGGTGGACAGGTATTACGATTCCTATGAAAAAGGTGTCACCCTGATGCTGCCGGCGGCTCTCAAATCTGCCGATGAATCCGCCAGGGTGCTTGAGGAAATCCGGCAATTGCTGCTGCAGGAGGAGTCCGTCCCCGTTTATATACTCTTCGGAGCTAACAATTCGGGTGGGACAACCTCTCGAAAGGGGTTGGCCATCGGACTCGAAGTGCTTGGCAGATTTGCGGATACGGAAGAAGAGGCTCAGACCCTGATCAAAGACTTTGTGGCGCATGAGGTTGTGCATGTGTATCAAACCTGGTCGGGCAACAGGGGACGGTATAGCCTGTTGCATCAAAGCCTGAGAGAAGGGTATGCGGATTTCATCCAGAACCTGGTCATGGGAGGGGTATCCGCCGCAGAGAAAGAACGTCATGCCTATGGGCTGGAGAATGAGGCGAAGCTCTGGACGGAGTTTAAAAAGGAGATGCACCGAAAGGAGTTGCAGCCCTGGATGTACGGAGAAGGAAAGGACGGCCGTCCGTCAGACCTGGGATACTGGCTTGGCAAGCGCATTTGCGAAGCGTATTATTCTCAGAGTGAGAATAAGCAGGAGGCACTTCTCGAATTACTCAGGCTCAAAGACCCGGCAGAAATTCTAAAAGAAAGCGGGTATGATCCGCGGTGATATGTATTCTCAAAAAAATTTCAACGATTACTATGGAATATGTGTCCTCCTTACATCCTTGTATTATACATATATACCGAGGTTGTTATCCATTAAAGCATTTCAGTTATGAAAAGAGTCATAATCGTTATTCTCCTCCTTTTTTCCACATTTGATCTGGCTCTTGCCTATCCAATCAGCCCGCGGCCATTGCGAAAACTGATAATGGAAAGCGAATACATACTGATTGCCCATGTGACGGACTTGCGACAGGAGAAGAAGGGCAGGAAAAAAAATTCATGGATACGGGATATTGCTGTTTTGTCCGTATCCGAAGTTTTGAAAGGCTCCTATTCCGAATCCATCATTGAGATCCCCTTTGCTTCTGGTTTCATTTGTCCGGCCCCTCCTCATTTTGAAAAAGACACCGATGTGTTGGTTTTTCTGAATAAAGAGGAGAATACCTATCATGTGCACGCCCTGTCCTACGGCGTAAAAACCCTTTCCAAAGCCGACCTGGCAGTTTACAAGTCCAGGATAAATGAAATGATGGAAATACTGAAAATCGAAGACAAGGAAACACAGTTTCTGGAAACGGTTGACTGGCTGGTACGATGCGCGGAAGAACCGGCCACGCGGCACGAGGGGACTTACGAACTTTCGAGGGAAAGCGATTTTATGTCGTTCTATGACCGAAGTGAAGACGAACCATTTGAATTCATGCTGAATGATGAGCAGGTTGCCCGGCTTGAAGCTGCTCTTCTTGCAAGTTCACCTGCTGAGCCTGCAGACCTGGGCCTGGTTGACCTGGTATACCACCGTCAGCCGGAAAAGGTGTATACATTGATGGTGGATAATTTACGGCATATGAATGATACCACTTATTGGATGGCGGGAGAATACATGCAGCGGATCTTACTTTTTAATCCGAACAAGAAACTTCAGGCCCTGGCCGGACTCTATGCAGAGAAAAACTTTGATTTAAGGGCCGAACCTGAAGAAATCCTGGCCATTATCAAGGATTTCGTGAAAGAAATCGATCAGGAAAATCGTATAGTTCTGCACTGATCAAGGCTATAGGAAGGGGTTACCGGTGTCCCTGGTTAGCCACAACGAATGTGAAGAATCTATATCCTTTTACATCCATTGCCGCTCACGGCCTTTCAGTTATGATGGTTATGTAATATATTAAGTGCGGGCTGTTACAATTTCCCGGATATGAAAAATTATTTGTTACTATTTCTTCTTGTGTTCCTGTTTGGCTGCAACCAGGATGTGAACATTTCCTACGATAAAACCGAAACCGGAGGTGCCATGACATTCAGTGTGGACAACCCTACTGAGCTGAATATTGAGGTACTGGTACTTGGGTTTAAATATTTCGACGAAAGCGGTGAGCTGATCAGGACGGATACTGTTTCGTACCGCAATGCGGCTGAAATGGAAAGCCGGGTTTTCCTGGAGGCAAACGGAATGACATGGGTGACCCAGATGCCGCCGGAGGGCGCAATGGAAGCAGAACCTTTTGTGGTGAGTTATGAGGTGGAATAAGTCGCTTAATTAAATTAAGGCTCCAGTATCTCGAGGATCTGATTTCTTAATTTATCCCCTGAGGAAGGACGTGCTGCGGTGGGTTGTACGATCTCACCGTCCGCATTCACCAGTGCATACCGCGGAATAGCTCCTGTGAGACCGCCTAATGTATTCCACATATCCTGAATAAGTACTTCATCAGCCAGGATATGATAGCCGGTTAATCGGTTATAGTTTAAGTTCTCCCGCCAGCGTTCTTCCCATTTATTTTTGTCAATGGAGATATAGAGGACAACCAGGTCACCACTGCTGATCAAGTCTTGCAGATTATTCTTGTAGGCAAATTCTGCAACACAGGGATGGCACCAGGTAGCCCAGACGTCTATTAAAACCGTTCTGCCCCGGAATTTTTTGAGCAGTCCGTCGAGGGTAGTATAGTTTTCTTCGATTACTGTTGCTGCAGCGTAGGGATCTTGCTGAGATTTTAGATAATTATCTACCTTAACAAAGTATGGATTCAGGCCCGTCAATTCTTCAGAATCCGGATAGCGGGCCTTCATTGTATCAATGGCTTGTTTCATAACCGGGGAATAGAATACCTGATTATTTACCATGTTCCGGAATTTCGTTATCTGAAGGGCATATTTTGTCTCAGGTTCAAGATTAAAGACGGTGTCAACAGCATAATCCTCCGAAAGGATTTCCTTGAAAATTATTTGGTCTAATGTGTATTCATTTTTTGGAAAATGGTATTCCTTATATAAATGCAGTGAGGCATCAATTGCCCTGATCACTTCATTATAGCGGAAACTATTTGCACGTTGTTTCCTGCCTGAGAACTCCTTGAAGAACTGTTCGGTTAAATTCTCCCAACCCGAATTATAAATGGTAAGAAGTGTATCCGGGTTAATACTCAAAGCCATTATTTGATTCTTCCATTTCAAAAACATGGCATTCAGGAAAATGCCTGCATAATAGGAGTCAATCTCGTCTTCGAGATAACTGCGAAGATCATCTGGGGTCGCAACATTAAGTTCATCCGTTTTGTCAACAACCGCTGAAAGCAGTTGGAATTCATTTGCACGCAATGAGTCAAGTTTATTGAGGAAGGTTGTCCTGTCGTTCTCTTTAGCGAGATAAATTGAATATCCTCCGCCACTTACACTTTGGTTGCTAACCGTTACGGTCCTTGGAAGTCGGTTGAGATATCGGTTGATTTCTTTGTGGTCACCTTCAATGCTCCTTATTAGAATTTGCCGGATCGAATCCTTTACAAACATTACATTCTCTTCCGTAAGTTTTGAATGTTCTACTTTTCGTTGATCAAATTCGAAATGTATTTCACCCTTATCTTCATGGATAAACGTATAATGCAAGCCTCGATATGACAAACGCAGGATGCCAATCCCGGGGTTTTGGAAGCGGTAACGATATTTGCCATTAGGGCTCGGCGTTATTTTAGCAGATTCAGTAAAATAGGGATGGATGCCCTGCCTGGCGTGGTTGATATATAATTTAGATTCTCCATCATAATGATGAATCCTGCCCGAGATTGTTATCTGAGAAAATGAACAGAGGGGACTTATCAATAAAAATATCAATAGATATTTCCT
>CAZLZD010000088.1:0-6263 GCA_964563925.1 uncultured Roseivirgaceae bacterium
TACCGGCTTGGCTCCGGCTCAGGCCGGAGACTGCCCGGCATGACGTTCTTAATTATCCGGCATGACGTTCTTAATTATCCGGCATGACGTCCTTAATTACCCGGCATGACGTCCTTAATTACCCGGCATGACGTTCTATGAGACGCGCCAGCATGACGTGCTAATATCACACCCTGCAGCAGCACTTCGCGCGCTTCAGGGCGCTGCCCTCCTCACCACCACTGTATCCTCCTGCCCGTACTCATTTTATCCCCATCCCCTTACCGCCATCCCCGGATATTCACGTCAGATGAATGAAATATGCTATTCATTGAATGAATTCTGTCATTCCTTCTCGAAAATTAGTAGAAGATTGAAGGGATCATTCAACGGTGAAAATCATTTCCTATGACCGGCGTCCCCTTCCTGACCTACACAACTACCCCTGTACCTTCAAAAAGCTCCTTGATTTGTTCGCTTCCGCTGGTCAAACCACTGTTCGTTTGCCTGATGTTATTCGCACCATTAATCACTATGGCGCAGGAGGTAGACGAAGTAAAAAGCCCTCCTTTTGTGATCAATGCAGGAGGCGGATTGATAATATCCGGGGAAAAGTCAGTGACCTATTCCATTGGCAACTATCTCACGATTAATTCACACTCTTTCAACGCAACCCCCATCGATCTTGAAATATATCCCAATCCCGTTCGCCAGTACCTCCAAATAGCCTCCCCGGTTGACATTGTCCGGTTGAAAATCCTGAGCTCTCAGGGCATCCTGATACGTGAAAAAAGCCTTACCAACCACCAAATCAACCTGTCCTTTCTGGCCAGCGGACCGTACATTCTGCTTTTCTATTCTCCTGATGGCAGGCAAATCGCAACCCGGCAGATCATTAAATATTAACCAAGCACACCATTCCTATGAAAAAGATAACCTTGACGATTGCACTCCTTGCTATTACCTCCCTTTGTCTGCATGCCCAGATTCCTATGGCGTTTAATTACACGAGTATTGCACTGGACAATAAAGGCAAAGAGCTTTCTAACAGCGAATTAACTGTCAGGGCTTCCATTCTCCATGACCTCACGAATGGCGTCATCACCTACAGCGAGACCCATCGGGTGCAGACCGACAATAAAGGATTATTCAGTATCAGTATAGGCAGGGGGGTACCGGAAAGCGGCTCGTTTGCGTCCATAGCCTGGGAAATGGGACCTACGTATTTGTCGGTGGCCATCAACAGTGAGGGAGGCGCTGATTTTGTGCCTTCAGGAACGGTCGAACTGCTTTCTGTTCCCTATGCCCTGCATGCAGGAACGTCCGGCGGCGACCCGAGTGATATGAACGAACTTATTACCGACGTCATGATTGAGGGAAATGTGATAACTCTTTCCGAAGGTGAAAATGAAACTCAGATTGACCTGAACCCGGTTCTGACGGATCTTCCTGATACGGACCCGGAGAATGAGCTGCAGACCCTGACACTAACCGACCGGGTGTTGGCCATAAGTAATGGCAATTCAGTGCTGCTGCCTGATGCAGGTAACGGAGGCGGAGGATCGTATTACTACTTTGACGGTGACGGAGATACATTTGGTGACCCAAGCCGGCCCGTTTGGGTGCCGGAGAATGTTTCTGCCCCGACGGGCTTTGTGTCAGCTTCAGGAGACACCAATGATTCAGATCCGGGTGTGTACCCGGGAAGTGATCCGGTAGATCCGTGTCAAGACGATGAGGCAGCAGGTTTTTGTGCGGCCGCCTGGAACCTGGGAAGTGTCTCACCGGGTGGGATAGTTACCTACAGCGGAGTATTAAAAGAAGATCAGACCGAAGACTGGTTCACGGTGAGTAACCCCTCATTGGGAGAGGAAGATCCCGATACCTTTCAAATCCAGTTGAGCGATCAATACGACTCAAACGAATCCTTCAGGATGGATATTTACTATAATTGCACTACTATCTTCAGAGAAAATATTACCAGTTTTATTGATGGCGGCCTATCCCCACACCCTTCACAGGTGCTGATCAGGGTGTATCGGCCAGACGGGGATTACTCTGGTTGTGAGAGTTACCTTCTCCATATCAGCAAATAATGCTGATCCGGTCCCGTGCCTGCCTGCCCCGGGCGTGAATCGGGGACCCGGGATCGAGCCCGGATCAGGTCCGGGCCATGCACGGGACCTATTGGGAGACGTACAGGTACCGGCTTGGCTCCGGCCTTCGCCGGAGACTGCCCGGCATGACGTACGTAGAGCTTTCCCGACCGGGCATGACGTACGTAGAGCTTTCCCGACCCGGGATAACGATCTAGGGCTCCTTCGTAACCCGTTCCTCAATACCACTGCGGATTATTCTCCCCTGCCAGGAATTGAACCCGATCTTGAGAATAACGTTGTGCCTGGAAGGCAACCTAGAGGAGTCAAATTCATAGCCGAATGAAATTCGCTTAGTCCGGGAAACATCATTGAACAGGGTAAAATCATCGCCGAAATTGGTCGAGATCACCGCCCCGTAAATCAAGGCTGAATGGATGTCCGATTCATGGAGAAAGGGCGTGGCCGCATAGCCGACCTTGGGCTCCAGGATCAGGTCGTTGAAGGGCAGGTACAGTGATACATTCAGGCACAGCTGAACCTGCAGGGTTCTCAGGAAGGAGGTATTCTCAAAGGAGCTGCTATTCTCATTCACGGACAATAATACCCCGTAGGGCAGGCGCTGTATCAGGGCGGACGAACTGCTGGCCGATTTAGGGGTGAGTCGATACCCGAGTTCAAATCCGACCGAATAATCTTCCAGGTCCGACGCCAGGGTCAGCATGTGGGAGAAGTGTGGATACCTGTCAAAATTGACGGTATTAGCCCCATATTCACGGTAATCGTCGGCATAGCTGATGGCTATAGTCCGGCCATCGACGAGGAACTTGTCCTGGGAATCCTCACCTCCTGCCGGCTTGAAATAACTCTTCATATAGCTGGTGACAATTTCATCGGCGGCGGACCGCTCAATGGATGCCTCATAAAGGGCGACCAGGAAGTCACGTACGGCCAGGACGGCCATCCGGGCATCCTCCGTAAACTCACCGCTCCCGGTCTGCCATTTACTGTCAGCCTTCCCCAGCCGGGTGTGTAAGAAAACCAGGGTCTCGGTTCCGTCGGCATACACGGAATCCTTCAGATCTGTCTCCTCCGGCCAGAACAGGCGCGACATTCTCCATCCCTTGATCACTTCAATTTCTCCGGTCTTCTGATTCCTGATAGTATGCTCCCGGGCGTAGGAATCGGCAATCGCATGAATCAGGACATAGGTTCCCCGGCCCGACCTCCGGGCCCCAGACGGGTCCTCGATGGTCTCCCTCATCAGGATGTAGATCATGTTCAGAATATCCGGAAGCGCCCGCAGCATCAGTTCACGCTTCTGTGCTTCCAGCGTTGGATTCTTAAGGGCATCGATCACGTCACCGGCACGGGCCATGAAGTGATAGATCTGCCGGTCGGACAAAAACTGGCGGCTCAGATCAAAATCGGGAGATCCGCTGTTGATGCCGTCTTCATCCAGCAACAGTCCGTGCTGCAGCAAATAATTATATATGGTCTGTCCGTCCGGGCGGTCCCCGGTAGCCGCCATCCGGATCAATGAGTCAATGGCCGCCTTTTCAATCTGCACATGGCCTTCCGGGTCATAGGCGAGGACAGATGTCGCACCTAGAAGGAAGAAGATCAAGAACAGTGGCTTACAACTCATCGGGAAACATTCAGAAAATAGTTTAATCCGTACTGTTCTTAATCAGCTGATGGTAAAACAGGATCATTTTTTCAAATTCCTTAACGGACAACCGTTCATTTATTCCATGAAAGGATTTTACATTGTCTTTGTGAATTCGAAAGGCCGAAAACCTGAGAATGTTGTCAGAAAGGTCATTAAAATACCTCGAATCTGTGGCACCCAGTACCAAAAACGGACTGGTAAGTACCCCTGGGTAAATTTCCGTGATCGTCCGCTCTACTACTTCGTACCCATAGGAATCAATTCCAGACACCTTGGACGGATTGGAGTAAAATTCTTTCTGTTCAATGGTTATGCGGTCATCATCAATTATTTCCCTTACATAATCCATTACAAACTCCACCGTTTCACCCGGAATGATCCTGAAATTAACCGTTGCACGTGCCGATTGAGGAATGATATTATCCTTGACTCCGCTGTGAAACATGGTCGGCGAAGTGGTGGTCCTGATTATTGCATTCGTGGATCCAGAACTTCCGTAGATTTGAAAGATCAGGGGTTGGAATACCGATCGGTTGGCAAACACCATTTTCTGCATGAAGGGCATTTCCGGACCAAGATAATCGATAAACCCTTCCAGGGGCGGACTTATTACAGGTGGAAACGGATTCTGCTTTAACCTACTCACCGCCTGGGCCAATACATCAATCGCCGTTTCCTTTTCCGGGGTGGAAGAATGTCCCCCAATCAGGTTGATGGATAACTCCAGGGAAAGAAAGCCCTTTTCGGCGATGCCAATCATGGCGATATCCTCATCGATTCCCGGAACCATTTTGGAGGTTATACTCCCACCCTCGTCAACGACGAATTCAAACTCAACGGACTCCGTGCCCAGGTGTTCGGTGATTTCTTTCATCCCCCGGAATCCGCCTACTTCCTCATCATGCCCGAATGCCAGGTATACGGTCCGCCGGGGCTGATACCCCTCCTTCAACAGCATCTCGACGGATTCCATTATCCCTATCACACCTGCCTTATCATCCATGGTGCCCCGTCCCCAGATGGTATCGTTAACAATTTTTCCACTGAACGGCTCCTGTTTCCAGTCTGCCAGATTCTCCTCAATCACCGGAACCACATCGGTATGCCCCATGAGTGCTATGGGTTTTAAGTCAGGGTCCGTTCCTTCCCATTTATATAAATAGCTGAATTCGTTAAAGACTTGTTTTACCAGGATCGAATCCGTCAGGGGATACGTTTCTTCCAGAAAGGACCTGAAGTTCCTGAATTGAACGGAGTCAAAATCGGACTCATTTTCCGGGGATACGGTCTCAATATTTATGGCTTTGGACAAATGGCCAATGGCATCCGGGTCCACCTGCAGGCTTACTGTTGTATTGTTGACTGGAGAATGATCCTGAAGGGAGTTGAAGGTAAGTGTATTGACGATCAGATAGACCACGAATATCAAAAGAGCCAGCAAAGCGAACAGGAATATTTTTTTTATCATGCTTGAAGGGAGAATGCCTTTCGCATGAATATAGTAAATATAACCATTACCTATGCTTCAGCAGGATTCACAGTTTTGGGATTTGGTTGCCTGAAAATCCTTTTTCGCCTGACCCTGATCCTCTTTTGACACTTACTCCCAATCCGAATCTTCAAGTTCAAATAGCTCTTCCAACCTGATATTGAATACGTGGCAAATCTTTAGTGCAAGTACTGTAGAGGGAACAAACCTGCCCTTTTCAATTGCATGGATAGTCTGGCGGGTCACATTAACCTTTTTGGCCAGAGCAGCTTGTGATAAATCATGCCGGGCACGCTCCACTTTGATCAGGTTCTTCATTCTCTGGTCTGTAAAACAAAAAATGTAATGAAAGCGATAACCAGGCAGATCAATGCGAACGTGTATGAAGAAATGGCCTCTGTTTGATATCCATCTGGAAATGTAATGAGATAGTTAAGCAGGTTAACACCAATCAGTCCGATAACAAAACCAATTGCCAGGCTCTTGAACTTCAGGAACTGAATCCGCTCATCAAGCATCCGAGGCGTGGAAAGATAAATGAATAGTAAGCCTATGCTCAGGTGACCGTAAAGACTTTGAACACCAAACCGGTTATGTACTATCCATTCGTAAGCGATCGCTCCCAAGGCAAACAGCGAAAGTAACAGGCCAATAACTAAACTGGTTCTTAAAATGGCAGATGCTTTCATGATCTACTTGTGTTGTTAATTATACATGTCTAAATGTAAATTATAATTTACATTATTACAAGTATAGTAGACAATCTTAGGTACGGGGCCGCGTCCGGGGAAGGTCGGATTTTTATGCTCCGTCATCCGTGTCGGCCCCGGCCTGCCTGCAGGCTGAACTGCGCTGACAAAAGTCAGTGCCGAGCCCGGATCCCCCACTTTCGCGAGGGCAGGCAAGTCCGGGCCATGCACGGGACCTATTTGGACGTACAGGTCCCGGCTTGACTCTGTGTTACCACAGAGCTTGCCCGGGATGACGAACTATTTTAACCACCCGGTCATCTCACCACCCCGTCATC
>CAZLZD010000088.1:6363-10631 GCA_964563925.1 uncultured Roseivirgaceae bacterium
ACCACCCGGTCATCTCACCACCCCGTCATCCCGCCTCACCTTTCTGTGTACTTAATACGCATTTCCCGAAAAAACCTCCTATCTTTAATAGTAACTCAATCAAAAATCAACCGAATGAAAAATCTCCTGCTGGCCGCCTCACTCGGCTTGCTCATTGCCTGCACCAATGAAAAACCCACCGCGGAAGAGGATACCCTAGAACAGGATACCCAATCCACCTTCAGCGTGCCTGAAGCAAAAACAGCACTGCAATTTGCCGAAGAGCAATACAGCCGCATGATGGAAACCGTGCCAGACTCCCTGATGCCGAAGCATTATGAAAACGGTGAGCTCAAATCGACGGGTATTCGCGACTGGGTATCCGGATTTTACCCCGGTACGCTCTGGTACCTGTATGAATTCTCGGGCAATGATACCCTGAAGGAGGAGGCCATCTACCGGACCGGCTTACTCGAACCTTTGAAAAACTACACCCGCACCCATGACCTTGGTTTTATGGTGTACTGCAGCTTTGGCAATGCGTACCGCATCACCGGGAACGAAGCGTACAAGCAGGTGATCATCGAAGCCTCCGAAGCCCTCTCCACCCGGTTCAATGAAACGGCCGGGGTGATCAAATCCTGGGACTTTACCAGGAATGGCGACTGGTACTACCCGGTGATCATCGATAACATGATGAACCTTGAAATGCTCGCCTGGGCCTCGGAAAAAAGCGGCAACGACCGCTTTATGCAAATTGCCCTGACGCATTCCGACACCACCTCGAAATATCATTTCCGGGAGGACCACAGCACCTACCACGTGGTGGATTACGATACCATTCACGGCGGATTCAACGGTCGCCTCACCCACCAGGGCTATGCGGATTCTTCGGCCTGGACCCGCGGACAAACCTGGGCGGTATATGGCTACACGGTCATGTACAGGTTCACGGAGAATGACGAGTACCTGGAACGAGCCACTCAGCTGGCGAACTTCATTCTCACACACCCCAACCTGCCGGAAGACAAGGTGCCTTACTGGGATTTTGACGCTCCGGATATTCCCAACGCCCCGCATGATGCCTCCGCGGCCGCTATCCTGGCCTCCTCCCTGCTGGAGCTGCAGGGTTATGTGAATGATTCGTTGTCCGCCACTTACCGGGAGAATGCCGAACAAATTCTCCATTCCCTCAGCAGTGATGCCTATACCGCAAAGGCGGGGGAAAACGGCAACTTTATTCTCATGCACAGTGTAGGGAACCTGCCCGGCGGCAGCCAGGTGGATGTACCCCTGTCCTATGCCGATTACTATTACGTGGAAGCGCTGCTTCGTTACCTTGCCCTGGAGAATGAATTCAATTTCACCCAGGAGAATGAGCCGGGATCGTAACATATGCTTCCCTGAATTTTAAGTACCTTAAGAAACAATGAGCACCTCACAAACATTTGAAGAACGATTCGCCACCAATCCGGCTGATTTCGCCACGTATTCCACCGAACGGATCCGAAAGGATTTTCTGATTGATAACCTGTTCCGGGAGAATCACATTCACCTGGTCTACAGCCATTACGACCGCTATATCGTGGGCGGGGCATTCCCGCAGTCCGCCGAACTGAAACTGGAATCGTTCGATCTGCTGAAAGCCGACTACTTTCTCGCCCGCCGTGAGCTCGGCATCATCAATGTCGGAGGCGCCGGTGTGGTCACGGTCGACGGGAAGGCATTCGAACTGGATAAAAAAGAAGCCCTTTACGTCGGACAGGGTGCAAAAGACATTGTTTTCAAAAGCAACGATTCGTCTTCTCCGGCATACTTTTACCTGAATTCTTCCCCCGCGCACCACGCGTATCCCACCAAAAAAATCACCAAGGCCGAAGCCGAGGTGGTCAAAATGGGTTCCCTGGAAACGAGCAATGAACGCCTGATCAACAAGCTGATCGTGAACAGCGTGGTGGATATCTGTCAGACCCAGATGGGGCTCACCGAGCTGCAACACGGTTCGGTCTGGAATACGATGCCGCCCCATACGCATACCCGCAGAATGGAGGCCTATTTCTATTTCGACCTTCCCGAAGATCAGTCCGTCGCGCATTTTATGGGCGAACCGCATGAATCCCGCGTGGTGTGGATGAAAAACCGTCAAGCGATTCTCTCGCCCCCGTGGAGCATGCACTGCGGTTCGGGTACCAGCAGCTACTCCTTTATCTGGGGAATGGCCGGGGAAAACCTGGACTATGGCGATATGGACAAGGTATCTCCCATCGATTTAAAATAAGCCTTCAGGTTTTCAAAAGACCCTGTTTAACCCAACACCTATGAACTTATTCGACCTTAACGGAAAGACCGCACTCATCACCGGAGGAACGCACGGACTGGGGATGTCCATCGCCAAAGGCCTGGGACAGGCCGGCGCCCGCCTGGTCATCAACGGACACACGCCCGAAAAAATGGAAAAGGCGCTGGAGGAATATGCGCGGGCCGGACTGGATGCAAAGGGATATCTGTTTGATGTGACGAGCGAGGAGCAGGTAAAAGAGAACACTGCCCGGATCGAAAAGGAAGTGGCTCCCATCGACATCCTGGTGAATAATGCCGGCATCATCAAGCGCGTTCCGCTCACCGAGATGGATGTGGAAGAATTCAGGAAGGTTCTCGACGTGCATATCGTGGGCAGTTTTCTGATGGCCAAACACCTCGTACCCGGCATGATCAGCCGCGGGGGCGGCAAGGTGATCAACCTGGCTTCGATGATGAGCGAACTTGGAAGAAATACGGTCGGCGCCTACGCGGCGGCTAAGGGAGGCATAAAAATGCTCACCAAAAACATGGCTACCGAATGGGCCAGGCATAATATTCAGGTCAATGCGATCGGTCCGGGCTACTATGCCACCAGCCAGACCGCCCCTATCCGCGAAGGCGGACACCCGATGAATGAATTTATCATCAGCCGGACCCCGGCCGGACGGTGGGGTGATCCGGACGAACTCCAGGGCGCCGCGGTCTTCCTGGCCTCCAGGGCCTCTGACTTTGTAAACGGACAGGTGATCTATGTGGATGGAGGAATCCTGGCAACTATTGGCAAGCCGTCCAATGAAGAGTAATGATTTTTGCCGGAGAATGTCATTCTCCAATACCCATAAACCAGACGTGAAAATAGCACACTGCTGCCCATGAAAACATTCATTTATTGCCTGCTGGCCATCCTTCCTTTCCTGTACTCCTGTAACCAAAAGGTTACATCTCTGGATGTACCGGAAGTCCGGTATGGATTAGCTAAAATCAATATGGAAGTCATTGATCAGCTGGGGATCACGCCCGGGGAGAATGAACGCCTGGTATTTACTTCGCCGGATGAATCGGACACCCTGATCTCGCAGTACATACCCTCCAGGGAAAATCCTGAGGAAATATGGATTTTGCCCGAGGGCCATACGACCGTCCATATATCTGTCATTAGTGATCTGAATTCTCCTGTATTTGAACCAAGGACCAATATCCGTTTCGCGCCAAAGAAACCCGAACTGCATGAGGTAACAACGATGGACCGGCTGCCGGGTACGGATACGAGGAAAACGGTACCCGAACTGCAATTCGAAGGGCCGGGCTGGGAGAATGAACACGTCGCATTCAGGAATTACTTCGACCAGCGGAACGGGATGGATATTTTCGGGAAAAAGACAGAAGCGATGGTCCTGGATCAGGTGGGTTTGCCCGACGGACCCTCCTACCATGACATGGGCGATTGGGGGATGGACATTCTCAAAGTCGGGAATTCACTGGGTGCCGGCAGTATCGCCCTGCAGATTGGTGATTCGTTGTATCGCATTGCCCCCGGAGCGGATGCCTCGGCCGAGATCCTGACGGAAGGACCTCTATTTTCCTCCCTTATCCTGACATTCAGAAACTGGCAGGTAGCGGGACGTACCTATGAGGTGGAACATGTCATCAGTATACAAAGCGGGACCCGGTTTTATACCTCAGAAGTGGTTGTCCGCAATTTGCGGGGAGATGAAACACTGGTCACAGGCATTGTGAATATGGACAACCATGAATTGCGGGAATGGAAGGGTGAAAACGAAATCATTTTCGGAACGTACGCCGCCCAGGGGTATGAGGGCGAAAACCTTGGAATGGCGATCAAAGTTCCCGCCGACGAGCTCGTTTCCGGGAGCATTGAAATCCCGGACGAAGGGGACGGTATCACCCAAACCTCAGCCATTTCACTGCAACTCTACCCCGACCGGCCCACGACCTTTCAGTTCTACGCCTGCTGGGAGCATGAAAAC
>CAZLZD010000089.1:0-10027 GCA_964563925.1 uncultured Roseivirgaceae bacterium
GCCGGGATGACGAACGTTGGAGCTTCGCCGGGATGACGAATTTGAAAGGCTTAGAGAATATCCCGCAATTTTCCGGCGTCTTCATGATACGAATGCGAAGGCTCTCCGGCAATGGATTCCAGCAAGGCAATAGCCTCCTCATTTTTTTCCTGGTCAAGCAGCGCCTTTACGAGGAGCCATTCTGCCTGTTGCCGGAACGGCCCCTGGTTTTCCAGAATCCGGCGGAGATGTGCTTCGGATACCACGGGTTCGCCGGCAAACAGCCGGGCACCGGCAAGGTAAAAGGTTACCGTATCATTCTGATTTTTCAGCAGGGCCAGCTGACTGGCCGCATCGGAGTAAGATCCTTCGGTATAGGCCAGCATGGCCAGGTCAAACGCCCCCGGAGCCTGTCCCCTGGACTGGGCCACATTTGGGTATGGAGAGAAAAATTCGTCATACACAGGATCCTGTCCGACGATAAGCACCAGTCCTGCCGTCACCAGAATACTTACTGCAGCGGCAATTTTCAGCCATTGGCGAATTGGTTTTTTTCGCCCTGCTTCGAATTGACTCACTTGTTTTCTTGCCTCAAGAAGGTCATGATCCCGGATACCTTCCACCACGGTGCGGTATTCTCCGACCTGCCTGCGCAGCGTCTCATTCTCCAGGAAGTCCTTTTCAAATTCCTCCCGTTCGCCGGCAGGCATCTCCCCGTCGAGAAAGCGGATGATATCGTGTTCGGTATACGTTTTCATTTCATGGATTCATCCGATGCGTTGAAATGGTCTCTCAATGTCTTCAGGCAAAGGCTTTTCTTTTTCTTGACCACATTCGCGTTTTTGTAACCAAGTCGTTCCGCAATTGCTTCCAGGGCGAATTGCTGCTGGTAAAACAATTCAAGGATAGTCCGGCAGGGATCTTTCATATGTTCGAGGAGTTTCTGTACCTGCAGCTTATTGTAGGTTTCCTGAATCTTCGATTCGGCCAGGTTGTCGATGGCCGGATCTGCCCCTGTCTGTTCGAGGGACATGAATTTTCGTGCCGAATTCCTTTGTTTCATCAGGTTTTTAATGATCCCGGTCAGGTAGGTGCCCGTGTCACAGCGAATGTGGGTGAGGGTTCCTTTACGGACCTGGTAATAACAAATCACGAATGCTTCCTGGTACACCTCAAAGGCTTCCTCACGGGTTAGCTGGTACCGGCGCATGGTCCAGCCGGAGACCGTACTGCGATGCTGATCGTAGACCTTTTGAGCATACCGGGTATCCAGCAGGCTGGTCAGGTCGGTTGAAGCGATGGTGTCAGTAGTTCCGTTTTTCATATTGGTCGTCCCGCAGCAAAAAAGTTACCGGTTACGGTAACCTTTTTTTTTACCTGTTCACTAAGGACAAAACGACGGACCGGCTGCATACAGGTGACCGGACCGCAGTCTTACCGAAAAATAGAGGAATAATATGAGCAATAAAAATTCAATTCGACAGGCCGACATACAGAATAAGCGAGGTCTGCCAGCGGGCCGGATGGCAGGAGTTTACCTGATGACCATTCTCCTGACAGGCCTACTGAATCTCCTTGCAACCGGTACGGTCAGCGCACAGGAAAACTGCATGGGCATGTACCCGCTGGAGGAGGGGGCGACCAGTGAAATGACCACCTATAATAAGAAGGGGAAGGTGTCAATGATTGCCGAGCACAAGGTGAGTTCGGTGGATCAGACCGCCGCAGGTACTGAATATTCGATCGAGACCCGCATCCTGGATGAGAAAGGAGAACTCCAGACGGAGGGTACTTCGTCGGCGGTTTGCAAGGATGGTAAATTCATTATGAACATTGAGAATATCCTGGATGAGGAAACCCGGACAAACCTGAAGGATATGCAATTTGAATTTGAAGGGGAGGAAGTCGTGATACCGCTGAATATTCAACCGGGGATGACCTTGCCTGATGCCAGTATGACCATGCAGACTTCCGGGCCCGTGAGTATCAAGGCCACGCTCAATATCACCAACCGGAAAGTGGAGAAAAAGGAAACGATCACGGTGCCGGCCGGGACCTATGAATGCTTTTTGATCACCTCAGACCAGCAGATGAAAATGATGACCAATACGGAAAATACCCTGAAGCAGTGGATAAGTCCGGAAGTCGGACTCGTCAAGCTTGAGGTGTATAACAAAAAGGGGAAACTGACATCCAGCCAGGAGCTGACAAAATATACGAAATAAACATCGTGCCGGTGGATTAGCCGGCACTGTGAAACAAATGGAGGCAGCTGAAACCGACCGATGGTTCTGGCTGTCGCGGACATTAATTAATTCTGATGATGAATACCATGAAACATTTTCTGCTAATTCTGCTTAGTGTAAGCGTTTTTACGCTTTCGGCCCAGCAGCAACCGCTCGTCCCTTCCCTATCTGACGGGAATAACATGATCAATGTGGAGTTCTCTGCGTACGGGGAAGAAGACGAAATGCGGGAGGCTTATTTTACGGGGACCACGGAGAATGAGCCGCTGAAGTTTTCCATTCAGGGGCTCGGATATGCATTGTATCCTGTGACGGTGACGCTGATCGGTAAGGATCCGGACCGACCCGTTTCCATGGCATTTGTCAAGAAGCACTGGGGGGACAGCCTCTCGGTAACCGATACCGAAGACGGACCGTTGCAGGAGAATTTCCAGACGGCACGTGAGTTTGGGATCGTGGTGCATGCAGAGGAACCTGGAACGGAATTCGCACTGGCGATCTGGGTGGGACCGGAGATTATGCCCCAGGCGGGAAAGGTATTTTATCCTGTTTCAGAATATGAGGAAGACGGATCGGCTGCCGCTGGTCCTGCAACCACTGCGGCAAATGAGGATGCGGAAGAGGAGTCCGACATTCTCCTGTATGTGATCATCGGACTGCTGGCGCTGCTGATTATCGTAGGCCTTCTCATTTTCGTACGGATGAATAAGAAAGCCACGATCCTGTTGCTGCTGATGTCTTCACCGATGCTATTGCAGGCAGGGGCCAAGCCTGTAACGGAGGAGATGTATGAGATGTGGAAAGAGCTGGCCAATCTGACCGAAGAATTGCGCGATTTGCGGGACAAGATCGAAACGTTCAAGGAGGGCTATGAAAAATGGAAAAAGCTGGATGAAACCGATGAGGATTTTGAATATGAGCAGGATCCGCGTGACCAGCCCCGGATGCCGTCATCCTGTATTCTGGCCTGGGAAAATGCATCAAATCCACGAACAAGCAGCGAGGCTGATGAGGAAAAGGCGGATGCGTGTGATTGCCTTGAGGAAGCGTATGCCGATTTCAACAGAACCCGGTACCTGCTTGGCAAGCTGAGAAACATCTATACCTCCACGAAAAAAGTCTCGGAATGGGCCATATCCTTCGGGGACAACCTGGCGCCTTCCACCGGACATGCGGCAATTGCCTGGAGGCAGGAGCGTGATAAGATTGAGGCCAGCACGGAGGAACTTGAAAAGGCCTATGACCAGAAGCTGGAGGAATATATTGACGCACTTTATGATGATCTCATAGCCATTGATGGCTGCGAGGCACAGCTGGGATTCGAGAACTGGTACAGCCGGGTAGGGTTCATCTATTTTGAGTTTACCAAGGAACGGTACCGGAGGTGACAGGTCCCGTGTCGACACCGGCCGGTGCCGGATAGATCCCGGATCAACTCCGGGACGGGATGACGGGGAGGGAAAATAGGTCCTGATTCGAATCCGGTTGATCCCGGGGCAAGCCCGGGACCGGATGTTTCACGGGATGACGGGGTGGTAAAACAGTTCGTCATCCCGGCCAACCTCCAACGTTCGTCATGCCGGAGCCGCCCCGGTACCTAAGCTTATTCAAACTCCCACGACAAATCCTGAAGCTGAGGATTTTTCTGTTTTATCAGTGCGAACTTCCATTCCCGCTTCCAGTTCTTAAGTTGCTTTTCGCGGTCAATTGCACTTTCGATATCATTGAACTCTTCGTAATAGATCAAATAATAACACCTGTATTTGGCTGTAAACCCCGAAAATGCGGAGCATTTGTGCTGTGATACGCGTGTTCCAAGGTCAGATGTAACCCCAATGTACAGCACGGTTCTTTTCCAGTTGCTCATGATGTAAACATATCCGCCCATGGATTTAAATAAGTGTTTATGGCGGACATTAGGTCCCGTGTCGACTCCGGCCGGTGCCGGAGATTACACGGGATGACGTAGAGGGAAAATAGGTCCTGAACATGGCCCGAACTTGATCCGGGCTCGAATCCGGGTGATCCCGGGTCAAGCCCGGGACGGATATTAATCAGGATGACGGAGTTGTGATATAACACACGATGACGGAGTTAACAACGCCGGAGCCGCCCCGGTACCTGTACGTTTCCCAGTAGGTCCCGTGTCGACTCCGGCGTATGCCGGAGATTACACGGGATGACGGGATGGGGTATTACACGGGATGACGGGATGGGGTATTACACGGGATGACGGATAGGGTAAATAGGTCCTGATTCGACTGCGGATCAAGTCCGCAGATTCCATCAGGATGACGGTGTTAAGTACGCCGGATGTTCAGCCGGATGACGGGGTGGTTGTTAATACCGCCAGCTCGTGAGGTCGGCGCCGGCGGGGGCGGATGCTTCGATGCGCTCCAGGATCTTCGGTACGTACATGGTGTTATACCGCAGCCGGGAAATGGCATTGGGATTTTCGTGGTCGCCGTTCCAGCAGTGCTCCGCTCGGTCGCCGTAATCCACGTCTCCGTTGTAATTCGGATTCTCCGTATTCTCCAAAAAATCTTCCATAAGGTAAACGGCATTGTTCAGGTAGTAATTATCCATATCCCCGCAATAGATATTGATCTTCCCTTCGAGTTTCGGCCCCAGTGTTTCCCAGTTGGATTCCATGATATATCTAAGGTCATAATTCTCCTTCCAGTACTGAGCCACCTCGTGATCGATCTCGCCCGTTTCCTTGTCCCAGATCCGCTGCGGATAGCCGTCCTCGCCCATCGGAGAATAGACCGCTTCCCAGATATCGAATTGCTGACCGGACCGGCTTTTGGTGCCCAGCGCCAGTTCCTTGTGGTTCATGTCCCTGATCGAACTGCTGACATCACCCAGGTAATCCCGGTGACCGGGGCGCAGCACCTGTTTCAGGTTGCTGTCGTAGTAGTAGGCATTCTCATCCTCATAGATATCCACCAGGCAGTAAGCCCGGAAGTCAATGGGGTCGGGACAGGCCGCAAAGCAGCCATTGTATTCATCCGGGTAGAAGACCTGGGCGGCAAGCGCTTCCCACCCGCCGGTCGAACCGCCGTACAGGAACCTTGACCAGCCTTCGCCGATACCCCGGAATTTCTCTTCAATGAACGGGATGAGTTCGTAGGTAATCGCATCTCCGTAGGGTCCCAGGTTGGCACTGTTCACCGCATACGAATCGTCATAATAGGGATTGGCGTGCTGGATCGTGATAATGACAAAGCGCGGGAAATTGTCGGAGATCCACTGCTGGTAAAAGTCATAGGCTTCCTGCTGAACGATCCGGTTGTATCCCTCCATCTGGAATCTTTCGTTGTATTCCGGTTCAAGGTTTGGATCAGGCGGCGTTGTTCTGAATCCACCGAAATCATAGGGAAAGTGGCCGTGGAAGATCATCAGGGGATAGCGGGCTTCCGGATGCTCGTCGAATCCCTCGGGAAGCAGCACATTGGCGCCGAGTTCGACCGGCCGGCCCCAGAATTCCGAAAGCTTTTCAGAAGTCATTTTCACGTGTTTAATGTATTTCGTGTCCTCTGGAGGGGCAATGGGTTCGATTTCCTGGTCAAGGAGAATGTCCAGGGTTCCGTTCATATCCGGCGAGATAGTTACTTTGACCGGTTTGCTGAAGAAGTTCCCGGGTTTACGGTTCCATTGCTGTCCTTCCCCCATCTCCGGCGGGAGTTTCACGGTATGGCCCGTTGAAAGGTTGAACGTTTCGTAGCGGTTCAACAGCACCTGGGCGGTATATTCTCCGGCAGGAAGATCACGGAAATCCTTTACCGGATAGCCGAAGGAGGAGATATCGAACTGGCGAGGTACGCCCGGCGTCATGGCTTCCACATCCATACCAAAGACCTGTTGGGTTTGCGGTCCGTCGTTGATCTGAAAGCGCGGTTCCGAGCTATCATCGTTCGACAGCAGGAGGAGCAACCGTCCGTCCTGCGGTTCTTCGACCACCGATTGATCCAGGGAGATTTTAATTTGAAAGTCATCCTTGTTTTCAGACTGGCAGTTGAGAAAGAGGATGAGGAAGAGGAGGGGGAGGTTTTTCATGGGGGAATATAGTGAATATGGGGGAATTAATTAATAGTACGTCATGCCTGCCAAGTTATTTACGATCGTTATCCCTGCCTGCCCTTTAGATTAGCAAAGCCCCGTGGTGATCCACGGTCGTGACCGGAGCCGGAGTCTAGCCGGTACCTATTGTTTTATTCAATCTCCTCTGATAAATCCTGAAGTTGAGGATTTACCCTCAATTCAAAGAATTACCATATCCTCACACGCTCCTCCGGTGGCAGATAAAGAGAATCCCCGGGTGATATATCAAAAGCCTCATAAAACGCATCAATATTTCTGACGACTCCATTGACCCTGAACATTCTTGGGGAATGGTGCCCGGATTGAATACTTTCCCGCAGGGCCTGGTCGCTGTATTTGCTCCTCCATGTTTGTGCATATCCGAGAAAAACGCGTTGTAATCCCGTGTAGCCATCGATGGTGGGAGCTTTTGATCCGTTTAAACTTAACTTGTAGGCTTCCAGAGCGATATTCAATGCGCCCAGGTCAGCAATATTTTCACCGAGCGTAACAGCTCCATTCAGGGGCAGGCTATCTAATACAGTGAATTCATTGTACTGGTTGACCAGCACTTCACTTTTTTCCTTAAACGCGGCTTCGGAGACAGCTGACCACCAATTTTTCATAACACCTGCCTCGTCAAATCTACCCCCTTCGTCATCAAAACCGTGGGTCATTTCGTGTCCGATCAGACCGCCAATAACACCAAACAGGACCGCTTCATCCACCTCCGGGTTAAACAGGGGCGGTTGCAAAAGAGCAGCGGTAAAGACCACCACATTTCTGTTTTGGTTGAACCAGCCCATGGGAATATGAGGCGGCTGATACCAGCCGGCATCGTCTACAGGTTTTCCGGCTTTTGCCATCATGTCATCATGCCGGGCTTTTTGCAAAGTCCTTACGTTAGCAAAGAAATCTTCTGCGTTTAGTTGAATATCAGATAAATCTCTCCACTGATCCGGATAGCCGATTTGCGCACCCATTTCCGATAATTTGAATAAAGCGTTTTCCCTGGTTTCGGAACTCATCCAGGGGGCCGATTCGATCCGATTTTTGAAAGCCAGCTTAAGAATAGATACCAGGGAGTCTGTTTGAGATTTGGTTTGCGGAGAGAAATATTTATCAACATACAATTTGCCTAATGCATCGCCAAGCAGTTCCCCGACCATACGGGAAGCCCTTTCAACTAAAGGGGGTTGTTGTTCAATCCCCCTCAAGGTCTTCTTGAAAAACTGAAAATGCGCTTCTCCCAAAGGACCCGCGAAGTATTCTGAATGGCTGTGCAGAACGCGCCACCTAAGATATTTCTTCCATTTTTCCAATGACTCCGAGGTAGTGAGCTGAGCAACGCCTTTGACAAATTCCGGTTGACGGATGACCACTGTGTTTATCCCGCTTACACCCAGTTCATTTAAAAAAAGATTCCAGTCAAGCTGCGGAAAATTCGCGTTGAGCGATGCCAGGGTATACGGGTTGTACATTTCCTCAGGATCCCTGTTGACTTCCCTGCTGTTTTGAAAAGCAGCCAGTGACTTTTCCATATCCACAATGTCAGCGGCACAGGAACTGTTGCAATTGACGCCGGCCAAAGTAAACATCTCAACGATATGATCCTGATAGGCATCCCGGATCTCTGCAGTCCTGGGGTTGTTACTCAGATAAAAGTTTCTGGCCGGCAGACCGATACCCGATTGTTCAATATACAGGGTATTTACGGACGGATCCATTACGTCTTCGAATACAGGGACCATAAACGGTGAATGGATTTGATACCTGGCTGCATAGGCAAAATAAGCCATCAGTGATGAGTTGTCCTCAATCGCATCGATTTTGGCAAACTCGGTTTCCAGAAATCGGATGCCTTCGGATTTTCTTGAAACGGTATCCATAAAGGATTTGTAAAACGTCCCAATGAGATACGCTGCCGGATCATCCTTTGCATTTGCATCCGCGGCTTCCAGGATGATTTCTCGAGCGTTTTGCATTGATTTTTCAGACAACACCGTTCCCATCCAATAATCGGGATGGTCGTCAGGAATGTCGCTGTTTTTTATCCAGTTGCCGTTGGCAAACTGATAGAAGTTATCGCCTGGCCGGGTCAGGGTATCCATATATTCCAGGGCCAGACCTGAGTCCTTTAGTTGAGGAGAATTTTTTGAGGTACAACTGATGACAGCAATAATCATCAGATATAAATAGGTCATTGAATTTTTCATAGGAGCGCGTTAAGAATGATACCTGTTGTGAACAACCCATCACAGGGTAACGCCTGGCTACACGAAGAAAAAGTCTTGTTTAATAAGGTACCTATTTTTTATCAAATTATCCATATTTCCTCAAGCGCGTAGAGATCCTGCGATTTTGCCAAGTTCAGTCCCGGGGGTTTCATATTCATAGGAATGTTATCAACTTCACCTTTGCCAGGGTGGGTGATTGGCTATCAAATGGAAGCATGACGGGGTATGTCCTGGTCATGTCCCGGAAATTGCAGGAAAATTGATTATCTTATTATTCCAACAACTCAACGCGTGATGAAAAATTTAATCCGTTGTTCCCTTTTTTGTTTTTCAATCTTCTTCATGCATTCCTCATTCTCCCAGGAGGCTCAAAAGTATAGCGGCCCTATTATCGATATGCACATGCATGCCTTCCCGGAGAACAGTAGTTTTGCGAATATGCTCGGGCAGCCAATGCCGCTGGCGTTGTCCGGCAGGGTATACACTGCACCGGCAACCATGGAGGAAGTGAAGCAGGAAACGCTTAGAGTGATGAAGGAACTTAATATCACCACGGCGATGCTTTCCGGCGGCAGGAACTGGCCGGATGCAGACCGCAATGTTTTCTGGATGGGCCAGGGTCATAGTGTTCCGGTGGATGAGTTAAGGAAAATGCATGCTGCGGGTAACCTGGATGTGATAGGGGAGGTGGCGCCGAATTACCAGGGCATGCTGCCGACAGCGCCTGTCCTTGCCACCTACTATGATGTGGCCGAAGAACTGGATGTACCAATGGCCTATCATTTGTTTCCCGGAGGGCCTCCGGGTGGAGCCTATATTATGTATCCTGAAACCCGGGCGGTTCAGGCCAAGCCGCTACTCATGGAGGATATCCTGCTCAGCCACCCCAAAATGAGGATCTATATCATGCATGCCGGCTGGCCGTTCCTGGAGGATATGAAGGCCTTGATGTATGCGCACCCGCAGGTATATGTCGATACCGGGGTGATTGCCTGGATACTGCCGCGGGCGGAGTTTCATAGTTTCATCAAGGGACTCGTTGAGGCCGGGTTCGGCAAGCGGATTATGTTTGGGACCGACCAGATGATCTGGCCGGAAACCATCACCGAATCGGTGGAGGCGGTGAACTCGATGGACTTCCTTTCGCTGGAACAAAAAGCTGATATTTTTTATAATAATGCCGCCCGGTTTATGGGGGTTGAGTAGGTCCTGATTCGAATCCGGCCTATGCCGGATGTTAATCAGGATGACGGAGTGGAGGATGCCGGTCTGGAGGATGCCGGTCTGGACGATGACGGGGGGTAATATAATTCGTCATGCCGGGCAGTTTAAAATGTTCGTCATGCCGGCAAAGCTCTGTGATAACACAGAGTCTAGCCGGTACCTGTAAAAGCATAAAGCACTTATTTACACGATAGGTCCCGTGTCGATACCGATTGTTCCCGGGTCAAACCCGGGACCGGTAGTTTCACGGGATGACGG
>CAZLZD010000090.1:0-9897 GCA_964563925.1 uncultured Roseivirgaceae bacterium
GGCACTTCATACATATTGGGGGCATACGGCCGGAAGGAAAGGAGCGTCGGATACGTGCCTGCCTCCGGGTACATAAACCAGAGATAGCTCATGGAATCCCCGTCCGGATCGGTGGTGCCCAATGCACTGAACCGGAAGGTCTCACCAGACCGGAGGGTGATGGATTCCGGGTGATTGAATTTCACAACAGGCGGATGATTCGCTTCCTCAAAGGATTTTATGGTCCAGTCCATCCGGGCCGCAAAATCATTCTGAAACGCTTCCCGCCATCGCCAGATCGTCGCCTGGTTGCTGGCATATCCTTCCCCGTCCACAATGACACTATCGACGGCATTGGTCCAGATCGGGCGCGTTTCAGGCTCGTCCTGCGGCCAGTTTTCCCGCCGGAATCGTCCCGCGTTGCTGTCACGGAATTCAGGGGTATACAGCTCATACCGCCCGCCCCAGCCACCCAGGTCAGGGTGCTCCGGCACGTTCAGTCCGTTGGGAATCAGTCCCATGAAACTTGGCGTATCGCCCTCCATGCCATAGGCTACATCCGGATAAGCGGCTCCCAGCGGACCATGGCCTTGCTGGATATGCTCTGCCAGCCACTCGTCTGATACCACCTCCGTATTGGATCCGGGAAAGCCTCGCATGATACCCATCCAGGTGGCATAGCTGTAATTATACCCGGGGGTGACAATAAAGAATATATCCGGGAAGGTGTTCCGCATCCAGGGACCGCTGTCGTCCTGGTCGGAAATAGTATAGATCCGTACCTTGTCGTACAGTCGCTGCGCCTCGCGGCGCGGCAGGGTCTCTTTTATTTTCCAGAGCGCCTGGGCCAGGGTATTCGGACCGCCCCATACGGTAAACCAGACCGGACGCTCATCGGCTTTCTTTAACACGTTGATGATATGCTCGGAACCTTCAGAGTCATGGCCTTCCCCGACGCCTTCCATTCCATAAACTGGCAGGCCGGCCTTTACCTTGCCAGCCAGCTCTGCAGCCGGAGGATATCCTTTCTCATGTTCCAGTAGATTGGGGCGTACCTGCTCATAGGCTGTCAGTATCCGATGGATACTTTCCGGTGATACACGCTCCTTTTGGTGGATGGAGGTCGTGGCGATCAACCCCTCTACGTCAAAATGGTTGGCGTACAACAGGAAACGAATCATGGACTGGGCATCATCCGGGTCGGCTTCTATGTCTGTCAATACCACAACACGGGGAGCAGTTTGCGAAAATGCAACCGGGAGGGTAAGGGTCAGTACCAGGGAGAGTAATAAATAGCGCATGACTAAATATACTATAATCCGGAATATTTATTCCTGGGAGGGCTGTTTTCCGAATGACCGGAAGGGGAGTACCTTCCTCTTGATTGCAATGCTTCAATAAGAATATGGCGCGGAAGACTGAAGGCAGTTTACCGGCTTTTTACTATATTCGGTTCATTCCAAAAAACACCTCATGAAATTCACGCTTAGTATTTTCTGCTGCCTCCTTTGTTTCACTGCATTCTCCCAGGAGAAAAAAGACAAATGGGATGTCGCCGATCCTGGTGAATCCTTTAATTACACCACCCATACGTTCACGACCAGCGAAGGCACCTGGATGAACCTGGATGTGAGTCCGGACGGCAACCAGATCGTATTCGACTTGCTGGGAGACATCTATATTATGCCCTTTACCGGCGGCAGGGCGACCCCGTTGCAGACGGGAATTCCCCTGCAGGTACAGCCTAAATTCAGTCCGGATGGCTCCATGATCTCCTTCACCAGTGATGCCGGCGGGGGCGACAATATCTGGGTGATGGATGCGAACGGGGAGAATCCCCGCCAGGTGACCAAAGAAACTTTCCGGTTGCTTAATAACAGCGAATGGATGCCTTCCGGCGATTACCTTGTGGCCCGCAAGCATTTTACTTCCCAGCGTTCGGCCGGTGCCGGTGAGATGTGGCTCTATCATGTCTCGGGCGGATCAGGGATTCAGCTGACCAAGAGGAAGAATGACCAGCAGGATGTGAACGAACCCAGTATTTCCGCCGACGGGAAATACATGTATTACAGCGAAGACATGTATCCCGGCGGGTATTTCCAGTATAACAAGGACCCCAACAGCCAGATTTATGCAATCCGGCGCTATGATTTTGAGGATGGGGAGATCGAAACGATCACGGGAGGACCCGGGGGTGCGGCCCGGCCTGCCATATCCCCGGATGGAACAAGGCTCGCCTTTGTCCGACGGGTACGCGAAAAATCCGTATTATTTGTAAGGGATCTGGCCACCGGCATTGAGAAGCCTGTGTATGACCAACTCGATAAGGATCAGCAGGAGGCCTGGGCCATTTTCGGGGTGTACCCGAACTTTGCCTGGACCCCGGATGGCACCCACCTGGTCTTCTGGGCGGGGGGTGGTATTCATAAGGTGAATACATCCACCTATGAGGTAACGCAGATTCCTTTTGAAGTGGAGGCAAATATTCCCATTGCCGAAACACTCAAATTCAGGAATGACGCCGCGCCCGAAAATTTCACTGCCAAAGTGATCAGGGATGCCATCACCACTCCCGATGGCCGCCAGATGATTTTCCAGGCGATTGGCAAGCTTTGGCGCAAGTCGCTGCCCGATGGCAAGCCCGAATTGCTCCTTGAAGTGAAGGGCTCCTACCTGTTTGAACCGTCCCTTTCCCGGGACGGTTCGAAGCTGGCCTTTGTTTCCTGGAATGATGAGACCCTGGGCGCCATCCATACCCTTGACCTGACCACACGCAGGATTGGGGCTCCGGTTAAAATTACCCCTGATAAGGGGCTATACCGTAATCCTTCATTCTCCGCCGACGGAAAAACGATCGTCTATCAGAAGGAAGGGGAGCAATCCCTGCTCGCGAACGCCTATGGGGTGAACCCTGGTTTGTACCTGATTCCGGCCACCGGTGGAAAGCCGGAACGGATTGTGAAAGAAGGCGCCTTTCCGCAGTTCAGTCAATCGGGGGATCGTATATTCTACCAGACCGGCGGGTATTTCTTTGGCGACCTGACCAAGAAGCTGAAGAGTGTAAACCTGGACGGGCTTGATGAGCAGACGCATATATCCTCAAAATACGCAAACCGGCTCGTGCCGAGCCCGGATAACAAATGGGTCGCCTTCATCCACCTGCACCAGGCTTATGTAGTGCCTATGCCGATGGTCGGGCAAACCCTGGACCTGGATGCCGACACCAAATCAGTGCCTGTATCGAAACTTTCACGGGACGCAGGGGTAAACCTTCACTGGTCAAATGACAGCAGGGAGATTCGCTGGACCCTGGGAGATGAGTTTTTCTCCACCCCGCTGAACCGTCGGTTTACCTTCCTGGAAGGCAGCCCTGACAGTATTCCCCCTGTCGATACGGTCGGCACGAAAATCGGACTCGTCCTTGAGGCCGACCGCCCTGAGGGAATTACTGCGTTTACCAACGCCCGTATCATCACCATGGAAGGCGATGAGGTGATTGAGAACGGAACGATCGTGGTCACCGGAAACCGGATTACTGCCCTGGGCCGCAGCGGCGAGGTCGAGGTGCCGCGAAATGCCTGGGTGATGGATGCTGCCGGCAAGACCATCATGCCGGGCATTATAGATGTACATGCCCACGTCAATGCATTCGGATTCGGGCTGATCCCGCAGAAGCACTGGCCGCTTTATGCCAACCTGGCGTATGGAATTACCACTGCCCATGATCCGTCGGCCAACTCGCAGTATGTGTTCGGGTTATCCGAACTGATAAAAGCGGGCGAGATGGTCGGGCCACGGTTATTCTCCACCGGAATTATCCTCTATGGAGCGGACGGGGACTTTAAGGCGGTGATCAACAGCCTGGATGATGCCCGTAGTGCGGTGAGACGTACCAAAGCCTTCGGTGCATTCTCCCTTAAAAGTTATAACCAGCCCAGGCGCGATCAGCGGCAGCAGGTGATCCAGGCGGCCAGGGAATACGAGATGCTCGTCGTGCCGGAAGGCGGCAGCCATTTCCTTCATAACATGAGCATGATCATGGACGGCCACACCGGGATCGAGCACAACGTGCCTGTTGCGCCGCTGTACAAAGATGTAACCGAATTATGGAGCCACAGCAAAACCCAGTATACGCCCACGCTGATCGTCAATTATGGCGGACTGAACGGTGAATATTTCTACTATCAGCGTGACAACGTGTGGGAGAATGAAAAACTGCTCAAGTATTACCCGCGCGGGGCGATTGACTCCAGGGCGCGTCACCGGACCATGGTGCCGGAAGAAGAGTACAGGAACGGGCATATCCTGATCTCAGAAAGTGCCAAAAGGCTTACAGATGCCGGGGTGCGTGTCAACCTGGGCGCCCACGGACAGCTACAGGGTCTTGGCGCACACTGGGAACTCTGGATGTTTGGCCAGGGAGGGATGAGTACGATGGAAGCGTTGCGGACCGCCACCATCAACGGAGCGGTATACCTGGGCATGGACGACCAGATCGGTTCACTGAAAGAGGGAAAGCTGGCTGACCTGATCGTGCTTGATGAGAATCCGCTGGAAAATCTTGAAAACTCAGAAAGCGTCCGCTACACCATGGTTAACGGGCGGCTGTATGATACGGAGACCATGAACCAGATCGGTAATGAGGAAGTGGAGCGTACCATGTTCCCGTGGGAAGTAACGCCCTACGACAGCCGGTTTGACTGGCACGAGTTGGCGGGTATCCACTGCAGTTGCGGCGAATAATTCACCTTCCCCCACACCAGAGGTGAGGGGAATGGTTGACATGGCAAAAGAATGAAGCGATAACTATTTAATACGGGAAAAATGCTTTTACGCAGTGTGATAACACATGTCCGGATGCAAAACTGGACCGCCATATTGATTGACCTGTTGATCGTGGTGTTCGGTGTATTCATAGGTATCCAGGTGGCCAACTGGAATGAAGACCGGATGGCCCGGCAGCGGGAGCGCATCTACCTGACAGAACTCCGCAGTGATTTTAACAGCATCCTGGAACGTTCGGAAAGCGGTATGGCGATGTATGAGAATAATGTCGCTGTGATAAGGGTTTTCCGGGAGTGCATTCAGGTGCTTCAGCAGGGGGATGATTCCCGTGACTGGCAACCAATCGCGGCTGATATGTCTGAAATGATGGCCGGAAGAGTGCCAGCCGGACGTTCGCCATTCTATGCCGAGATGATGGCATCCGGACAACTGGCCGTTCTCGGCAACCGGGATTTACGAAGAGAGCTTGCGGCTTACGATGATGCCTCGCGCATTGGTTCCGAAGGCTTCAGGGTCCTGCGTGACCAGCTGCTCCCTGCTTTATATCATACCCTCCGTTATTCAAATGCGGAGGTGGACTTCAATCCGGATACTGAGCGAGAGCTGATCACTGCATCCGGGGATATAACGGGCTTTTTAAAGGATCCGGAAACACCCGGAATGCTTTCGATTGCCATGAGTGTATTCGGTAATATGCATAAGCTTCACCGCAGCCAGGCGGACAGGGCCCATATTATTCTCAGGCTTATTGACCTGGAATTGGAGCAGCCGTAAAGATCCGTTTCCCTGCCCGCTTATTTATTTGCTTCCTGCATTTTTTCATCGAAGTGTTTCATGAGCTTTCCGAAGCCTTTTGCCGGACTGAAATCGATGATGGTGAGGTCTTCTTCAATGACTGCCTTGTGACCAGGGGGCATGTAGAAAAGGTCGCCGGATTCCAGCCTTTGGACCGTGCCGTCGTCATAGGTCAGGGAAATGACCCCTTCCTTGATCAGTCCCCAATGCGGTACCTGGCAACTGTTGTTTTTAAGTCCATCCAGCAACGGGCTCAGGTCTGTCCCCGCCGGCATATGGTTCATGGCCACCGTCATATCTCCCCACCCTTCCACATAATTTATGGGTTGGTCAGAAGGAAAGTTTTTCAGATTGATTTGCTGTGGTTGCTGGGCCTGGGCAGAAACACCAAACACCAACAACAATAAGATGATAACTGGAGCAGAAGATTTCATATTTTTTGACATTTTGTTTTGGGATAATTCACAAGTGAAAATTAGTCCAATCAGCCAGTTAAATAATGGTAGTATGATTGCAATCAGGGTAGAATAATGTCATCCCCATACGATTTTGGTGCGGTTAGGGCCTGAAAGCGCGGATGGTCGAACAGCGGCTGCAGAAAAATGTCCCGGTGAAAATCCCAGTTATGAAACAACTGGCCTTCCTGCCTGGCATTCTCCAGCAGAGCCAGGGCTTGTTCATGATTTCCGGTAAGTGCTAATATCCTCGAACGCAAGTAGTCGGGGTGATACGCATACTCATGCCTGCGCCAGCGGAGTGTGGGATCCCCTTCCAGAATTGTCTGCATCACGGCCAGGGCTTCCTGCCTGTTTCCCCGCTTAGCCTCCACCTGGGCCAGGTACAGGCGCAGTTCCGAATTTCCCGGATCTTCAGCCAACAGGGTGTTGAGGTATTCATGGGCCAGTCCGTATTGTCCGGACAAATAATAGGCATCGGCGAGGTCAAAAAGAAATCCTTGTTTATCCGACCTGGTCGGTGTCATATAAGTCACCGCCTGACGGGCAAAATCAGCAGCCGTAACCGTATCACCGGTCAGCAGGAATTCGTAGGCTGCGGCACAATAATTATCAGCCAGCAGCGAAAGGTTATCTCCTGAATAATGCCGGATGACCGCTTCCACTGTATCCGGCGGCATGTCCAGTTGGGCCATTTGGCTGATCTGGATCAGGGGTATGGCGGGAGTCTCAAGCTGTTCCGGAATATTCCGCGCGTATGCCAGGGCGCTGTCATATTCTCCCAGCAAAGCGAGTGACTCGGTGTAATTCCACGTATTAAAATATAACCAGACAAGGTGGGCATCCTCCGGAGCGGGGTTATGCAGTCCTGACAGAATCCGCAACGATAATTCAGGATAAAACAGACTCTTGGCCAGGTGAGCGGCTTCCATGTTAAGGTAGTAATCCTCGGGATATTCCTTCAGGTTATCAAGTGTGACGGAAAGCGCTTTTTCATATTTTCTCTGATAGGTATAATGCAGTTCAAGGTATACTTTACGCTCGTAGTGAGTCATTTCCTCAATATTTCCGATCCTGGTAAGTAATGAGTCACGCTCTTCCCGGGGAATGAACCACGATACAAATATCTGTGCCATGACGAAGTCAGGCTCCAGCCTGGCTGCTTTTTTGAAATATTCATAGGCCCCCGAGGGATAAAGTCCGTTTCTGAGCGCTTCAAGGCCTTTGATATAGTTGCGGTAAGATTCATACCCGGGAGGATCATATTTACCAAGTTTTATTTCCTCAAGATTGACGATAAGTCCGGCTACCTTCAGTCGCAAGGTTTCGATCACAGACATGACGCTGTCAGCGTCCCCCGAAATTTCCGGCAGGTGGTATACTGTTTCCTGAGAAAATGCATCGATAAACCGCGCATTGAAATAAATTTTACCCTGATTTAAAAAGTATGTCCCGGCCACCAGGTAACTGGCGTCGGTCACTTCACGAAGGGTCGGCTTTCCATCCGGATCATCGGGCCGTATACCGGCTAGCCCGGCGTATTGCTTGATGGTAAAATAAGGTACCGTACGGACCCCCGGCAATTCATCCAGTTTACCGGAAAGCCAGCTGCTGGTCATTTCCCCGATATCATTGAGCAGGCTGTCGCCTGTCTGGTTGCTGAAAGGGAGAATCCCTACCCGTCCGTTGTCCGGCATTATCAGGTCCGGGGCACCGTCTTTTGAGTAGTTGGAGATCAGGAAGAATGCAGTCAGCAGAAGCAGCGAAATCAGGGCAGGCACAGACATTGTGTATCTCCGCCTTTTTGAGCCTGCTGCCCGGGCATTTAACGCCGGAATGACAAGCTCACCGAACTCCGGGAGTTCCGGAAGCTGGCAGAAGCTGCTCATCGACCGGCTGAACCGGGATTTATGCATGCCCTCCTGGCGGGACTTCCCTGGCGGGAGCCCGAATTCCTGGCTGAAGCACTTGCTGAAATAACCCGGATCGTCAAATCCGACCCGGTAACCCACTGAGGATACGGGATCAGTCCCGCGCATGAGAAGTACAGCAGAACGGAGCAGGCGGATATACCTGATGAACCGGCCCGTGGAAAGTCCTGTATTCCTTTTTAATTTCCGGTGTGTTTGCTCGCGACTTAGCGAAAGGTCTGCAGACAGGTCAGAAACTGAATAGGCGGACTGGTCAAGTGATTCCAGCACACACCGGATGGCATGTCGTACAAAATGCGGATCCCTTGGGTTTGCAGATTTCATTACGACGGGTTAGCAGGAGAATATAAGAAAATTCATCCATTAAATCGAGGGGAGCCGTCAATAACCCTCTTTAACAATCTGGTCGATGAGCTTCTGTGTCTCCTCACGCAGCGCCGTGTATCTGTAACTCGTGTTGCGGTGAGCGATAAGCAGGCTGTTGTAAGCTTCCAGGATTGTCGGATTGGCGTAGACTTCTTCCAGTGTGATCTGAAATGGTGGTTCCTCGTAATCGGCAGGAACCGGATGCAGGTCCCGGTTATACAGAATGGAATCACCGCGTACCCAATCTGAAATGTAGGTGGTAAACAGGAACCAGTAATCCATTTCGCCGGACAGCAATTCCTGACCCCTCCTGTAATAAGTCTCCTCATAGCGCTGGATATCCCGGATATATCCATCCGCCATGTCCACATAGGCAATTATGGATTTACGCAGGGAGTCGGAGGGAATAATATCAATATTTCCGGAGTTGATCAGGGACCGTGCGGTTCCCAGGGTCGGATTGTACCGCCTGTTACTCATGGGGGTGGAAAAATTTATTAAGGCGGTATCCAGGAGTGGTGTCCTTCTCCAATAGGAGAAAGTCACGCGCTGACTGGCTTTAGCCCTTACCAGGAAGAATTCTATCAATTCTTCCAGCTCAACGTCGGTTTGGGTGAGGTCGGCCCGCAGCTGGCGGACAAATGCCTGTTGCTTGCGGTCAAGCGCTTTTTCGGTATTCCAGTTATTCACCTGCAGGGCGATCAGGATACCAATAACCACCAGGATGATTTCACCGATCGCATAGAGTATGTATGCAGTAAACCGGTTCTTGCCGAGCAGCGATTTTCGGATTTTGCGGAAAATTGTGAGCATGAAATAGTTGAATGCCAGGGTAATACTAATTAAAATTCTCACACAAACCAATGTGTAGATGGGCAGACAGGACGAAATTAAATTCTATAGAGATACCCGACTAATTCCATCAGCCAGGCCAGTCCGACATGAAGCATCACCCCGCCCCAGATGGTACGGGAATTAAGGGCAATGACACCCAGGATATAGCCGCCGAACAACGAGCTGACTGATTCGGTCAGGGGTTTGCCGAAATGTAGAAAGCAATACGTGGCAATCATGGGGAAGAGCACCCAGGGACCGAAGTACCTGGAGAATGCGAATACCAGGAATCCCCTGAAGAACATCTCCACCGAGATGAAGTCTACCCCGTACGCTGCCTCATACAGAAGTACATTCAGCAGGGAGGGAAGTTCATGGCGCTGCGCGAAGGCTGGTCCGCCGACCTCCAGGTAGCGGGGATAATGTTCCTGGATATCCCGGAAGGCCCCGCCAATGACGATAGCCAGTGCGGCAAACCCGAGCAGAATGAGGTAGGGACGCGGATCAAAGCGGCGGGCTTGCAACCCGTAAAACCGGTTTGGCTGCCGTCTGTCGGCCAGGAGGAACAGTAAAGCCAGCGGCAGGACAATGGTGATCAAACTGACCATCTTGCCCAGCACACGGGCCAGGTACCACGCATCCAGGGGTGACATCCCGGTCAGGATAGACTGGATATTCACCGAGCGGTCCAGGGCGAGTATGCTGAAGCCAGCCAGGAGCCGCCACCAGAATCCTCTTATCTTCCACCATTT
>CAZLZD010000091.1:0-9728 GCA_964563925.1 uncultured Roseivirgaceae bacterium
CCATTGAGCAGTTAAAATCGAACAGAACGATACGGCCGGATTTGCCTGAATAATGCGTGTCATATTCACGGAAATAGCCTGGGAAGATTACCTGTACTGGCAGGACCTGGATAAAAAAATGGTTGGAAAGATCAATTCACTAATCAAATCAATTCAAAGAACGCCGTTTGAAGGCATTGGAAAACCGGAACCCCTCAAAATTGATCTGGCCGGGTTTTGGTCCAGAAGAATTGACAGGGAACATCGGCTGGTTTATCAGGTACAGGACAATGAATTACGCATCATTTCCTGCCGTTTTCATTATGAAATGTGATGTTGGTATGTCGGAGACAACAGGGACCAATAGCTGATCAGCTTTGCTGACCAGAATATCCTGTGAAGTATGTTCTCCGTATACTAATCAGACACCCATGTTTACTCCATGAAGTACCTCTTCCTGCCTCTTCTCATCAGTTCCCTGATTATTCCAGCCTGGGCACAACAAAGCACTTATCCGCTCTGGAAAGGACTTACCCCCGGACCGTACCAGGTGGGTTTTACCACGACATCCTACTGGCGTCATGCGTCACTGTCGCCCGGTGAAGATGAGAAAGAAAGGGAGGGAGATGCTGAGGACAGTCCGACTCTCCCGGTGCAGGTGAGTATCTGGTATCCTTCACAGGCCGACTGGTCTCAAGAGAAAGCCCTTGCCTTTGTTCACTATTTCTACCTGACCGAACAAAAAAACGACCTGAAGCCACTCAGCGAGGAAAGAAAGGCCGGGGCAATGGACATCTTTAAGAATTTCTCCAGGTATGGACTGAAACGTGAGCTGACGCCGGAGACCATTGAGGAAATCCGTAATTCTCCAACGGCAGCCATGCCGGGTGCGCTTCCGGCTGACGGGCCGTTTCCCGTCCTGCTGGCCGGTCACGACGGGGGTATATGGAAGATGAGCACGCTTTGCGAATACCTTGCCAGTCACGGGTATGTGATTATTTCGACAGGGCCGGTTTCACCCACTTATCAGCTCCTGCGCAGCGATCCCGGGAAAGCTATCCGGCGCCGGATGGAAGTGTATTCCAGGCTTGAAGAAGTCGTGGATACAATGTCCTTTGCGAATCCGGACCATACAGGCCTGCTCGGACTGAATTTTGATGGGCTCACATCGCTGATGTACCAGATGGAGACCGGTCGGGCAGGTGCTGTTGCCAGTATTGACGGTTGGGAAGGGAAGAATAACGGGGTGGCTATGATCCGGGCCCACTTTGATTTCCCGTCGTTTTCAGTACCGTACCTGGAGATCCAGCAGGATGAGTCGCCGGAGAATGAATCACTGATGCTGAATAATAGCGTATTTGATTCGCTGGACAGCAAGGACGCGTATTCATTAGTGATCAGGGATATCGGCCATTCCTATCTTACCGGGAACCTGGTAGTTCTGCCAGGCTTACCCCGTGACATTGATCAAAAGAATTTGTTTTGGTATAATGCGGTCCGTCTTTTCTTTGATGCACATCTCACCGGTGATAAGGAGAAAACGGACCAGCTCCTTTCGTTAATCAGGTCCCAGCCAGAAGATTACCTGGTGAGACAAAAGGTCCGGTAGAAAATCTTCATGCCTTCTTAGTCTTGGTCTTTGTCTTTGTCTTAGTCTTTGACTATCATGTGCCCATGATCATGCGTCGCAGACCCACCCTTCCCTATTCCGCTATTGATACCTTGCTTGGTTGCCTCGCACCCTCTCCGTCCATGGTGGTATTCGCCGGCCGGCCAGGAATGGGAAAGACATCCCTGATGAAGGAGCTGACTATCGGTTTGTCCGCCCGTGAGAGTGTGCTCTACGCCACCTACCAGGACTACAGCGAGCGATTGCTGAAGGAATTGCGGAGTGGAAACGGGATTGTGAAGGAGAATATTATGGTGAATGACAGTGCCAATTATTTTCACGCTTCTCTGGCGGAAGAATTCAGAGGGATAGCGAAAGAATCCGGATGCGACACCCTGATCCTGGACGACCTTGAGGCCATGGTCGCCGACCCGCCCGACTACCTGCAGCGGAACCACTTCATCCATGACCTGAGGGAGGTGGCAGACGAACTGGGTATCCGGATTATTCTTTGTGCACCGGTATCGCCGAAAGCGGAAAAAAGGGGAGGGGCCATGATCCCGCGGCTGGAGGACATCACCTGGTCCCGGTCCCTCACCGTGCTGGCCGATCAGCTTTTCGCCTTATGGCGTCCCGAATATTACGGGGTGAAGGAAGATGAGGAGGGAAAACCGGTGGACGGGCGGCTGGATATTTATATTCTTAAAAATGTTGTTCAGCTTAAAGACAACAGCACATGTATATCCGGAAAAATGGTTTAGCAGCGATATCCCGGCGGAATAATGCAAGCATAGAGATTTTTTAAGGCAATAAGATAGGAAGAAAATTACTCCCTCACCAGCCTTCTCAACTCGGCATTTTTCCCGGTGATGATCCGGACCAGGAACGTACCGCTCGGCAGACGGCTGATGTCGAGCACGGCGGTACGAATACCACCACGTGCGCCCAGCTCGCTTTGCATGACTACCTTTCCGAAATTATCCAGCACCTGCACACGCGAGGCTTGCTGGTCATCCCCCGTCCATTTGATCGTTACCGCATTCGAGGCGGAAGGGTTGGGATACACGCTGGAGGGTATTTCCTCAGCGGGGGCACATCCCGATATAATTCCTTCTATCGTACATCCCTCGACGATAAAAAGAAAATCACCCGTGATCGTCCCGTCGGTAAGCAGGTTGTACAGGCCGCAGCAATTGTCCAGAACAAACAGGTAGTTGAGTTTAAGGTCACCAATCGTACGCAGGTCCTCCATGCCATCCAGTGTTTGCGCCGTTCCTGCATCGATGGAAAGTGAAGCGAGTTCAGTCTTGCCCTGTAACCCGGAAAAGTTCTCCAGGTTGGGATTTCCCATGTAAACAATTCCATCTTCAGGCAGGAGCGACATCAAATGATTTACGTCGACCTGGCTTTCATTAATTTCAGATAACCAGAGTGAATCAACCTGTGTCACATTCGGGATCCAGTTGATAGTCAGGAATTCGGTGGCATACCCAAATGACACATAGTTGAGGGTACCCTCCACCCACAGTTGTCCTTCAAACCGGGTAAGTGCCGTATTAATGCCTCCCAGGTGACGCAACCCGCTCAGTCCGCCCAGGTGGATGTCTGCTCCAAATAATTTGTTCGACGTGGGCGCCAGTTCCCCGCCGATCCAGGCCAGGTTGGTGAGGCCGTCAAACTCCGCGTAATCCAGCCGCAGCTTTACATTCTCCGTCACACTATCAAGTTTAAGCAGCTCTGAACCATCCAGCGGCATACTGCTGATCAGGTGAAAGCTTCCCCGGATTGATTCACAGTCAAACAGGTCCGCCTCGTCCTGGTTTTGCACGTAGACATCCCCCAGGCATTCTCCCTGCTCCGTCACGCATTCGTCAAAGCCTGAAACCGAACAATAGGCTCCGTTCGCCGAAATCTCAACCATGCCGGTTGCCCGTGCGGCCAGCGCCTCCAGTTCGCAACAGTACACCAGTTCAGGATTATTCTGCACCGATAGGTTCACCGGTGCAGTTGCATTCTCAAGACCGCGTACAGAGGTCAGGTCCGGATTATTTTCAACCCGGATATCGCCACCCACCGCCGTCAGCCGGAACAGGCTCTGCGTATTACCCAGGACCTGGTTGTTCCGGATGATCACATCGCCGCCGACCGTGTGCAGGTTCTGAAGTCCGTTCAGTCCGAATGGCCCCATCAGGTCTTCAATAATCAGGTCACCTTTAACTTCTTCCAGGACCTCAAGCGAATCATAATAAACGTAGTTGCCGGTGAGGGTGAGGTTGCCCTGTACCACCGCACACGTAAAGTTGTCCGCGTCAGATTGCGTACCAACGAGAATATCGCCCGGACAGGAATTTTTGCAGGCCGGTATATCGCTCAGCGAACAGGAATTACCGGTGAATTCGAAAACCACGGGCTGCGGGTCCCGGCCCAGGTAAGGGGCCAGTCCGCAACATCCCCCGGAGGTATGGGTATCGGATATACGGAAGTAATTCGTTGAGTCAAGGTCTGACAAGCCGTCGAAGCTTATTCCGTTCGAGCCCGTTATTTCCAGAAGGTTCAGGTAGTCAACCCCTTTGAGTCCGCCGAGATCACCGAAATTCGAGGCTGTCATGGACACATCCCCGCCCTTCTTCACTTTAGCCAGGAGGGCCTCAATCTGTTCGGCTACAACCTGGTTTTGGAAGGTCAGCGATTGAAGAAAATCAATATTCTCCAGCCAGGAAATGTCCGTGAAATAGGACGAATACATGGCCAGGAAATCCAGCTGCGTAAGGGCAGGGAATGAATTGATCAGCCGGACTTCCGAAACGGTTAGTGCACCGATCGCTGTCAGCTGCTCAAAAACCCCGATATCAAAGCGGGTGTCCCAGCTGGAGCCTCCGCCGGTCGTAATTTGAATGGCCCCGGCGCGATGAAGATTCCGCAGTCCGTCAGGGTAAAGATCAAGATCGGGATTGAAATCGATGATCAATGTGCCCTTCACTTCCCTCAGGACCGTAAGCGGCTCAAGGTCAAGCGCCTCAGACAGGATAAGGTGCAGGTCCCCTTCCAGGGTTTCACAGGTAAAGGCATCAATCTCCTCCTGGGTGGTCAGGACGATATCGCCCTCGCAGCCTGATTGAGAAAAGGAGGGAATTTGCAGGAGAATAAGCAGCGCAGGGAGAATGGACATCTTCATAATCCGTTTGTTTAGTGGTTTCTGAAAGGGTGTCCAATAGTTCGGATATATAAGTTAATGATTTTCAACTTCTTGTAAAACCAACTCCAGATATTTTTCATCGGTACCAGCCGGTAAAACTTCATGTTCCAATTTCCGTAAACTAATGGTATAGTCTGCCTGCATCATGGATTCCTATTCCGTACTTTTCGATCATCTGGAAAAAAAAGTGGCGCTCACCCCTGAGGATAAAGAGAATCTCCTTACTCATTCAGTCCACCGCCGCTACCTGAAAGGCCAGTTTCTTGTTCAGCAGGGAGACGTATGTGTATATGAAAATTTTGTGGTGAAAGGTTGCCTGAAGACGTTCCACGTAGACCGGGATGGGAATGAACACGTGACCATGTTTGCCACCGAAGGCTGGTGGACGGCCGACCTTGGGAGCCTGGTCAGCGGCGAACCGGCCGATTTCAATGTGCAGTGTCTTGAACCGGTGGAGGTCATCCGGTTTTCTGCGGAGCAACTTGAGATTCTTTACGGGAAAATTCCTGTGCTTAACAAGTATTTCAGGATAATGCTGCAGAACGCTTACGTGACCTCACAACGACGGATTGCCGGGAACCTCAGCCTTTCGGCCCAGGAAAGGTATCAACGGTTTCTTAACGATTACCCGGGACTCAGTCAGCGTGTTCCCCAGTATCTTATCGCCTCCTATCTGGGCATCACCAAGGAGTTTCTCAGTACCCTTCGCAATCGCATGATGCAGGAGGATCATTAATCCAGTTTAACCTTTTTTCTTAAACCACCTTGTCGCGGATTTTCGGGAGTTGCAGGAATTTTGTCTCAGGAACAAATTAATATACCGATGAGTGAATTAACCGAAAAGATCAACACATTAAATGACATGGTGCTCGATGGCAGGTTGCTGGAGGCATTCGATACCTTCTATCATGAAGATGTAGTCATGCAGGAAAATGAGAATGCCCCGACCATTGGAAAATCGGCCAATCGTATCAGGGAAGAGCAGTTTCTTTCTTCCATAACCGAATTTCGCGAAGCCCGGCCGCTGAAGGTGACTGCCGGACAATCATGGACGATGGTCGAATGGTTTTATGATTACACCCACAAGGAGTGGGGAGAGCGAAAATATACCCAGGTCTCGGTACAGGAATGGAAGGATGGCAGCATCATCCGCGAGAAATTCTATTATAATTCCTGAGTACGGATTTGACCAACCGGTAATGTGTGCCGGCTGACAATTTTTTGTTGTGACCGTTGATACCTTGGAAACGGCCGGGTTTGTTGGCCCGGCCGTTTTTTGTTATGACGCAGCATTTTATTCCAGAGACCAATAAGGTGTATTTTATCAATAAATGCACCATGCTCATCATTCTCCGCGGCAACGGTCCCGTACAAGTTGATTTCCGGGATTATTTTGATTGGAGTGATAAGGTGATTTTCCTGGATAAGGGACAGTATATTAAATTCCTGAATAAGGGTTTTTCGGTTAGGAAAATCGAATTTGACGATCAGGAAATTTTCCAACGACAGGAAGTGCGCGTTCTGTTTAAACACCTGGTCTCGCTGGGGTACATTACCCTCCAGGATTGTGCGGATTGCCAGCGACTTCTCGAAGATTCCCTTTCAGCACGGGAGATCATTGACATTTCAACCGGGCAGTGGTTCTGGCAAAACCCTTTTCGTGCCGATGAGGAGGAATACCAGGTCATTTTTGATGTCAAGGAAGTAATTGATACGCATTTCCGTGAGCATTTTAGTTTTGCGCCCCTGTTAAAGCACATCGATCATCCCGCACTGAGTATCCACGAGATCTATTCCCAAAAAATTGGCATAACTGCCCGAAAACTGCTCCGGGAGAAAAGACTTACCGAGGCTAAGAAGGACATTGTATTTACCGACCAGAGTATTAAGGAAATTTCATTCTCCTACGGCTACAGGGACCCGGCCAATTTCACCCACCAGTTCAGGACCAATACCGGCCTGACACCTGTCGAATTCAGAGATCAGTCAAAATGGGATCATGGAGATTCTTTTTCTGCCAGGCTCCTGCAGCTGGTTGGAGAATATCATACGCAGGAACGCTCACTTAATTTTTATGCCGATCAATTGAATATGTCCGTGAAAAGTATTTCGCGAAAAACACGCGAAGCAATGAATACTTCGCTCGGCCAGCTGCTGCGACAGGAGCTAATCCGGACGGCCAGTCAGCAACTGAGGGAAGGAAAGCCCGTGGTGGAGGTGGCTGTGAACCTGGGATTCGAAGAGCCGCACCATTTCTCTGCTTTTTTCAAGCATTACACAGGCCTTCGTCCGGGTGACTATCTTGAGCAAACTCACAAGACATAGGGCGTTTTTTGTATCTCCCGGCACCATTCTCCCCCCCATCTTTGCCGAAACAATTAATCAAAAACCCAAGTAAAAATGGATGTAAAAAAGAATGTGCTTCAGATGGATCAGCTGGTAACGTCCGGCAAGATTGTCGAAGCCGTACGGCAGTTCTTCGATGACTCTGCAGTCACCAGTGATTACAATGGCGTGAAGACAACTACCAAAGCCCAGATGCTCGAGAAAATGCATGGTTTTGTGGATGCGATCGGATCGGTAAATGGGATCTCTCATCATCATACGGTGGTTGAAGGTAGGGTCTCCGCTTCCGAGTTCACCTTTGATTTTGTCATGAAAGACGGAAGTAACCTGTACTGGCATGAGGTGATCCGGCGGATCTGGAATGACGAGGGATACGTGGTTGCAGAAGAATACTTTGACGCAAAACAAGTCTGATCATGAAGCTCAGGTTCATTTCTCCTACTGTACACGGACTGATCGACTATTCAGCGGCTGGTGCCCTGATCGCAAGTCCTTTCATTCTGGGCCTGGGAGAATCCTCCCCGGCTGCGCTCTGGCTTTCCGTAGTTACCGGAATTGCCGTGATCGTGGTAAGCACGAATACGATTTACCGATATGGGATCTTTAACACGATCCCGTTTACCGGCCACCTGGCCATAGACCTCGCTGCGGCAACCACATTCGCTGTGGCCCCGCTTATCTTGTCATTCAGCGGAATTGACCTGTATTACTACCTGATAAATGCGGTAGTGGTATTCCTGGTAGTGGCGCTCAGTGACGATCCTGTTACGTACTAACTCAACTAATTTAAATCATGAAAAATTCAATGAAAACCCTGTTCACCTTACTGCTGATGGCCGCCGCCCTTACCGGGTGGACCCAGGACAAAAAAGCGTTTAATATTGACAACAGTAACATTGCGCTGGAAGGATACAGTCCGGTGTCATACCTTGACCTTGGTCTCGCCCAACGCGGGCTCAAGGAATACAAGTCGGAACATAACAAAGTGATCTATTATTTTACTTCTGCTGAACAGAAGGCCAGGTTTGACCGTAACCCGGCGAAGTATCTTCCCCAGTACGGCGGATATTGTGCCTTCGGGGTCTATGCCGGGGCGAAATTCCGTCCTGATCCCAATAAGTTCATTGTAAAGGACGGGAAATACTTTCTTTTTCTCTATAACCTCGAGCTGGATGCGCAGCAGTTGTGGCTTACCGAGAAGAACCATGATGGTCTTGTGAAGAAAGCAAATGAAAACTGGTCAAAACTCAAAACAACGTATAATTAGTTTTCATACCGTGATTGCGCGGGGCAGGGTAATTCCTGTCCCGTTTTTTATCTCATGCAAGATTTAATTAAAGAAATATCCGGATGCCGACTCTGCGCTGATTACCTTCCCCACGGTGTGAATCCTGTTTTCCAATTTGAGGAGAAATCCAGGATCGCAATAATCGGTCAGGCACCGGGTGAACGTGTGCACCAATCCGGAGTCGCCTGGGACGACAGGAGCGGGGATACCCTGAGAGAATGGCTAGGGGTGTCGAAAAGCGAATTTTATGATGGTCGCTTTGCCATGCTCCCTATGGGATTTTGCTATCCTGGAAGCGCAAAGAGCGGCGACCTGCCACCGCGACCTGAATGCGCCCCGGCCTGGCATCATCGTATTCTCGAACGTCTTCCCGACCTTCATTGTGCCCTGTTGATCGGATCCTATGCGCAGAATTATTACCTGGGAAACCAGAGAAGGACCAACCTCACCGAAACGGTCAGAAATTTTCGGGAATACCTGCCGGAATTTTTTGTACTCCCTCATCCCTCTCCCCGTAACCGGCCCTGGATGGCAAAGAATGAATGGTTCGAAACGGATGTATTGCCGGAACTCAGAAAGGTAATTGTCACCAAAACCTTTTTTTAGTCCGATAAAATTCGCAAAAGTTTATGCAGGGTACGTGATGATCCGTCCTTCGGCAAGGTGCACCAATCAATGGCCCCGGATCAATTTTTAATTCTACCGGAACATTGTATAAGATGCTGGAAATAAGTACCTTATAATTCTTACCAATAACCTCTTTTAACCACTACTACAATGAATCATGTAACTGATCTCAAAGAACTCTACGCCGCTTTCGGCCGTGGAGAAGTCCCGACCGTCCTGGATGCCATGCATCCTGAAATCGAATGGCGTGAAGCGGAAGGAAATCCGTATGCCTCGGAAGGCGGTCCTTTTACAGGTCCGCAGGAAATACTTGACAAGTTATTCGTTCGTCTTAATGAAGAATGGAATGATTTTACCGTGACCCCCGAAACTTTTCACGACGCCGGGGAAACGGTTGTAGTGGAAGGTCGCTATTCGGGTTCATTCAAGGCAACAGGCCGGGAGAACAATGCCCCGTTCTGCCATGTCTGGACGTATGATGGTGATAAGATCCGGAAATTCCAGCAGTATACGAATACAGCGGCCATCCAGGAGGCCATGGGCGTGTCTTCAGCGGTGACTTCCCTGTAATCTTATCTGTATTTCATCCACGGACGGCTCCATACCGTCATCCCGGCCAATCTCCCCCGCACCGTCATCCCGGCCAATCTCCGTGGACACACGGAGTCAAGCCGGGACCTAAC
>CAZLZD010000092.1:0-9712 GCA_964563925.1 uncultured Roseivirgaceae bacterium
TGGAAAATGCCCTGCAGAACTATATTACTTCACCGGAGTCCACTTCAGGTACCTATAATTACACGAATACCAACTATGCCCTGCTCAGTCGTATCGTGGAAATTGTTGACGGCAAAAAATTTGAACAGAGCATTAAAACAAGGTTCATCAACCCACTTGGATTGGATAACTCCTATTTCGCCACCTATGGTGTAAACAATAATGATTTCAATGGATTCTGGACCTTTATAAACGGGAGTTCATCCCCCGTGGATGTTTCCGGATATTCCATGAATTCGATTCTTTCACTTGGGGAGGGAGCATTCGGACTTGTAGCTGATCAGCGGGATATGGCTGTTTGGGCCAGGGCACTATACTCAGGCCAGGTACTGAATGCCTCCAGTATGAACCAGCTGTTTTCCTGGGCACCCGGCAGTGAGAAGCTAAGTGGCACGCTTAATAACGTTTATTTCGACGGACGTTACGGAATGGGAGTGATCAGGCTCAGATTTAACGGGCACACTATCTACGGACATTCCGGGGGAGGATTAAATTTTTCCGGGGTCTATTACGATCCGGAGAAAGATGTTGCTATCGCCTTCATTTACAATTATGATGAAAGCATGCCGGGTAACAGAAATACCCAATCCGATATTCTGGTAAGTTTACTGCAGGCTACCTACGATTTTAAGAATTTGTAGTATATCGGTCGATGCCGGCAGGTAGGATGCCGGTCGGGGCTGACCCGGCCGGTTCTCTTATTTCAGGCATGCACGACCGCCAGCGATTCGATGTGTTTTTTAAGCTCCATTAAGGTAAGCTGCATGGTGCTTCTGAAAGAGGTAGCGAGAAGCTCGGCCCCAAGGCCGGAAAGACTTTCCTCGATCGTCACACGGGTCCGGCCATGCAAATCCTCAAGGGTACAGTTGAATACGATCTTGAACCACATTGAACGGGCTACCCATCCGAATTCTGACGGTTCCTCGGCGGTGTGCACCAGTGCTCGGAACGTCATTCCTGACGAATTCCATTTGAATTCGCGTCCCTTGAGACAGGCTCCCTCCACCAGCGTGCGGGATACGGTCGATTGCCATTCAGGCCATCGCTCTACATCACTGATGATCCCGTAAACGAGCGAAACGGGGGCGTCAATCAGTTCAGAACAGCTGTGAAATACGGCAGCATCCTGCTGAACCTCAGTATGCATTCGACAAAAGGTTTTTTGATGAATCGACAAAATATGTACAATTCATCAAAAAACCAATATTTTCTTTAAATCGTCCTAAATATATCTAGATATTAGGCTGAGGGGTAGTCCGCAGATAAGATTTGATTTTGGTATATCCCTTCGGAAAATTAGCTGCGATCTCTTCATCCGGCACGGCCGGCACAATGATACAGTCTTCCCCGTTCTTCCAGTTGGCTGGTGTGGCCACTTTGTAATCGGCTGTAAGCTGTAACGAATCAATCACCCGCAGTAACTCATCAAAATTTCGTCCGGTGGAAGCCGGATAGGTGATCATCAGTTTAATGGTCTTATCCGGACCGATCACATATACCGACCTGACCGTGTGGTTGGAATCTGCATTGGGATGGATCATGTCATAGAGGTTTGCCACCTTCCTGTCCTGATCAGCAATGATCGGGAAATTCACAACAGTATCCTGTGTTTCATTGATATCCCTGACCCATCCCTGGTGTGAATCCAGGTCATCCACCGAGAGGGCAGCCACCTTTACATTTCGTTTGCGAAATTCATCCATATATTTTGCGACGGTACCCAGCTCTGTGGTACATACAGGGGTATAATCGGCAGGATGGGAGAACAGGACTCCCCAGCCATCACCCAGCCAGTTATGAAAATTTATCTCACCTTCGGTGGTTTCCGCGGTAAAGTCCGGGGCTTTATCTCCTAATCTTAAAGTTGCCATAATGTAATAGTCGTTATTGTGTTACACATACTTACTAAAAGGATAACGATCTGCAGGCCGCCCGGGTTTGGAAATTCCCCTAAAATCGCTGACTTAATTTACCGGATATCCGAATATTTAATTATATTACAAAACGTAAAGAAATATTGATGAATTGTAAAGCGCTTTTCGTTTTGTTTTTCTTGTGCTGGTGCCTTAATGCCGGGGCTCAGTCCCTGCAGGAATCTTTCGAAGAGGTGCTGGGTACGTTTCAGGAAAACCAGGCAGATCTGACCCTGGCACTGGTTAGTGCCGACAGTCTGGAAGCCATTGCCAGGAAGTCTGGCGACCCGATGCTGATGGTTCGGACAGAATATGTGCGCGGCTACATTTACCGGACACACGATCAGTTTACCGAGGCCCTGAGGCACTACCAGCTTGCGCTCAGGCTGGCCAGGGAAAATTCCTTTCAGGAGCGGGAAGCCATGGCACTGAACGGGCTTGGGATGACCTATAATCTCCTGGGGTACTACCCTGAGGCGCTGAGGCATCTATTTCGTAGCCTTGAGTTACGGGAAGCACTGGATCATGACGACAAGTCGTTAAGTGTGGTGCATAACAATATCGGGGTGGTCTATTACAATATCGGAGATTATACCCGGGCGGAAAAGTACTTCACCTCTTCCTATAAGCGTGATTCCAGTCAGCAGTTCAAGAAAGTGAATCTGGGGCTGGTAGCCATGGAACGCGGCCATCCCCGGAAGGCACGGCGTTATTTCAGCTCTTTCGAGTCTGTGAATTCTGACACACTCAACAGTTTGTTCCAGGAATATTTAATTGGACTGGGCCTGTATTACAAGAAGAAGGAACTTTACGATTCTGCCTTGCACTATTTTTCAAGGTCCGTAACTATCGGGGCTCTTAAGGAACTGGATTACCAGCAGGCTATGAGCCTGTATAATATGGCTGCGTCCTATTATGACCGGGGCGATGATTTAAAGGCCCTTGAATACGGCCGAAGAAGTAATTATCTGGCCGGGCGTCTTGAAAGCAGTAAGCTTGCACTGCAAAATTCGCTTTTACTGGCGAGGGTATTTTCCCGGCTTCTCAACTATGATTCCTCCGCATTCTATTTCCTGCAGCGTGACAGCCTGGAGGATGCGCTCGACCCGGCACGGGTTTACGGAGAAGTGTATGACATGGAAATGGATGAAATGGAGGCAGATTACCGCGAAACCATTTATCAGAAAGAGCAGCTGCTTGCCAGTCAGCAAAAGGCGAATATACTCATACTCGTTATTGCCCTGGTTCTCGCGCTGTCGGGTATCATTGTGTTCAGGAGTAAGCGTATCAAGGACAAAATGTACCGTCGCCTTTCCTATGCACAGGATCAGCTGGTGGAAAGGGAAAAAATGGCGGTCCTTGGCCGGATCATGGCAGGTGTGGCACACGAACTGAATACTCCGCTGGGCGGACTGCGCGGACTCCTTCATCAGATGTCCCGAAGGCTCGGTACGGTTTCCGACCACGTACACAATGCAGGTGTGACACCGGACTGCAGGGATTTTTTTGCCGGACTCAAAGCCAGGGAAAGCAACGGCCATGAACGGCCGGATAATGCCGCGCAGCGAAGGATTCGTCGTTCGCTGGAAAATTCTTACCCCTGGCTGTCTTCGGATTTGCGCGAGTATCTTTCCGAACTTGGAGTGCAGGATCTGCCGGTGGCGGTGCAGGATTGGTTACGTACCGGGGACGGACAGCGTCATCTCGATTTGTTTTACCAGGTGTACAGGGTAACCAGGAATGCGGGGTATATGGATCAGGCTGTCCGACGGATGACCACCGTGGTCAATGCCATGCATTCCTACATGCAGCCGGGAGATCCGGCTGTGACCCGCAAACCAGTTGATTTGCGGGAGAATATGGACATGGTGCTCGTGCTGCTACAGAACTACCTGAAACGCGGGGTTCGGGTTAAAAAGGAATTCCCGGATCAGCCGGTTTACGTGTATGGAGACTGTGACCGCCTGGCCCAGGTGTGGACCAACCTGATTATGAACGCATTGCAGGCAATGGATTATTCGGGAGTGCTGACGTTGTCATTAACCTCAGGTGACGGGAGGGTGTGTGTCTCGGTAAAAGATAACGGGCCGGGTATCAGTCCGGCCGTGGGAAAGCATATTTTTGACGCGTTTTACACCACCAGGCATGCATCATCCGGAACCGGACTTGGCCTTAGTATCGTTAAGTCGATTGTCGAACAGCATGAAGCATCGATATCGTACCAGTCCGATCCCGGTAAAACTGAATTCATCGTTACGTTTCCCGCCATGAATGAAGTAAATTAGTCCCATGGCTGATTACTCCTACGAGCAAGACCTGCGCCGCCTATTCGTGGTGGCTATCAATGACCTTACGGTGATACATACCCTGACGCCGGAAGAAAAAGCGGAATTCCGGCAATTACGCTACCGGTTCAATAAAGATGAAGTGGGAGAAACCACGATGCGAAAAATCGTGGAGAAATACCTGAACAAAAAATTTATCATCGTGGACAAGTAATTTTGTACGATGAGTATTGTGTCTGGCCGTGAGGCCTTTTAGTTTGACCTGACTTACCAAAACGTCAATAAAAATAGATGTTTTGTATAATGTTCAACCTACAAACTTCAAGCTATGGATTATCTTATCTATGCCGAACGACTTAATTATTTGTTGCACCAGATTGAGCGCGGGCGTGTGAGCAGTCCGAACGAGATGGCCGCCAAATATGAATGTTCCGAACGCACAATCCGCCGGATGATCAACCAGCTCCGGGATTCAGGTCATGAAATCCGGTATTGCCGGAGAAGGTTAAAATATTACCTCGATAACTGACGGTATCTGCGTACCTTTCAGTCCTGAGACTGAATAAAATGCGTTTATCCATTCTTTTATTAGTATTCTGCATCCCTTCCCTGCTGACAGCACAGCGTTATGCAGAAGTATATCAGTCAGCCATGCAGGCCCGGGAACAGGGAGACACCACAGGTTTTTTGCGTAAAATGCAGGAGGCGGATTCACTGAGGCCGCTTCACCCCGTAATTTTGTTTCGCCTGGGTACGGCCTATATCCTGAATTCAGAATGGGATGCGGGCATGGAGCGGTTGAAGCATTCGCTTATGCTGAATGCGTCAATGCCCGTTCAGGAAGAGCCGGACCTTGCAGTTCTGCGGGATCAACCAGCTTATCAGTCGTTGCTGGCTTTTCGTGATTCCCTGCTGAAGCCGGTGGTTCACAGTGAGGTGGCGTTTTCCATTCATGAGCGTGATCTTCATATTGAAGGAATTGCGTTTGATCCGGTGGACCGTCGCTGGTATGCGGGCAGCGTCCATAAGCGGAAAATCATTACCTGGGATGCATCGGGAGAAGTGCAGGATTTTACAGGTTCTGCGGAAAACGGGCTGATGTCCGTAATGGGTATGGATGTCGACCCGCAAAGACGGATTCTCTGGGTGACATCGGTCCCGTCCCGGGAAATGATTGATCATAAGGTGAAAATGCCTGCCTTTATCAGGGCGTATGACCTTACTACCGGAGAAATTATTTCCTCTCACTCTCCCTCCGACACGCTGGATCACTGGTTTGGTGACTTGCAGGTTTCTTCGGATGGGGATGTGTTTATTACAGATTCCTCTACCAACCGGATCTACCTGATTCGAAACGGGACAATCAGCGTATGGCTGGATTTATCGGACACGGTCGGTAATATTCAGGGTATCGCACTGAGAGAGGATGACCTGGTCGTTACTGATTATCTTTCCTCCCTGTTTATTGTGAATCTTGATGACAGGCAAATAACGGCAGTTTCCAATCCGTATCACGAGCTTATCCTGAAAGGTGCCGATGGAATCTATGCGCATGGAAGCACCCTCTTACTGACTATAAACGGACAGGTACCGAACCGTTTGATCCGGTTGTACATGGAAGGGGACAGTATCAGCCACTACGAGATACTTGACCGGAATCATCCTGAGTTCGGTGAGCCGACCCTGGGCACTGTCGTGGGCGATGTTTTCTATTATGTGGGGAACAGTTCGTGGGGTGCTTATGACCAGGATGGCACTATGAATGAGTCTGAACTTCCCGTAATCCGCATTCTCAAAGCAGATTTGCGGGAGTAACCGGTTCAGCTTTGTAACCCAGGTTACAAAGGGGATGGTCATTTTTAGTAAATTTGTGAACCTGTAGGGGAGAATCATATGAACGAAACCTGGCAATTAATACGGGACGGGTACTCAGGATATGCTGATTATCTGTGGCAGGAGATTACCAATCCGTCCTGGCACAATTATTTTTACTGGTTACTCGGTGTGAGCGCCGTATTCTTTGTACTCGAACTTGTTTCGCCCTGGAGAAGAGATCAGCCGGTTTTGCGCAAGGACTTCTGGCTGGATCTTTTCTACATGTTCTTCAATTTTTTCCTTTTTTCACTGGTGATCTATAATGCGGCATCCAATGTGGTGGTTCATTATTTTAACAGCCTGCTTGAAAGCATCGGGATAACCAACCTCGTGGCATTCGAGGTAATGTCCTGGCCGGTATGGGCCCACCTGCTTCTGGGCTTTGTGGTTCGGGATTTTATTCAATGGTGGACGCACAGATTGCTGCACCGTGTCCCATGGCTTTGGGAGTTCCATAAAGTACATCATTCCGTTGAGGAAATGGGTTTTGCAGCTCACCTTCGGTATCACTGGATGGAAACGATCGTTTACCGGACGCTGGAATATATTCCGCTGGCACTCATTGGTATCGGGCTGCGCGACTTTTTTATCATTCACATTGTCACGCTGGCCATCGGGCATTTCAATCACTCCAATATCCGGGCAGGACTGGGCCCCCTCAGGTTTATTTTTAACAACCCGCAGATGCACATCTGGCACCATGCCTATGATATCCCCGAAGAACATCCTTACGGAGTCAACTTTGGCATCAGCCTGGCCCTCTGGGATTATCTCTTCGGAACTGCCTATATTCCTTTTGAAGGAAAGAATATTCGCCTGGGATTTCGTGACATAGAAAAATTCCCGCACCGGTTCTGGTCTCAGGTAACCTATGGATTTCGTTCCAAACGCAGGGAAAAACCGCAGGGAAATCGTGCCACCCTTGTGAATATCATCATTCTCTTTATGTTTTTCCTTTCCTGTTCACCGGCTGCAGAGCAACGTCCGGTTGTCTCACTGCTGACGCCCCAAAATGCAATGCTCCTGCTGCAGAAGGAAGAGGTGCAGATTATCGATGTGCGTACAAAGGAGGAAACGGCTGACGGTATGCTTGAACATGCCATACATATGGATGTGACAGATCCTGCATTTCCGGAGATGATCGCAACCCTTGACCCCGATCGTCCATTACTGGTTTACTGTGCATCGGGCATGCGCAGCGCAAGGGCCTCTCAGATTTGCCTGGAATCCGGCTTTAGTAAGGTATTTGACCTTGAAGGCGGGATTCGCTTTTGGCAGCAGCAGGGATATACCGTAAAAATACCGTAATGAAGCCAGGCATCACATCCGCACCCGAAACGTTGGCTGAATTTGAAGTAAGGTTCCGTCGGGGTCATGCGGATTTTGACAAAACAGCAGGTCTGGATGAACTGCGTGCGAAGGATTTTGACCGCCTTGATCGCACCGGAACGGTATATCTTGATTTTACCGGGGGTAATTTGTATGCGGAGCGCCAGGTCAGAAAGCATATGGACTATCTCCTGAAGGATGTGTACGGAAATCCGCATTCTCAAAATCCAACTTCTCTCAGGTCAGGCCGCGAAGTGGAAAACACACGCCGGCAGATCCTGGATTTTTTTCATGCCGGTGAAGACTACCTGCTCGTGTTTACGCCTAATGCATCCGGGGCGCTCAAAATAATCGGGGAATCCTATCCATTTGACGATGGGAGCCATTTCCTGCTGCCGTTTGACAACCATAATTCAGTGAATGGCATTCGGGAATATGCAAGGGCAAAAGGAGCGGGGGTTACGTACTCCCCGCTGACCATTGAGGACCTCCGGTTTGACAGGTCTGCGTTGTCCGGTTACCTTCATGCCTTCAGGGATGCCCGGCATAAACTTTTCGCCTACCCGGCCCAGTCAAATGTGTCCGGGGTTAAACATTCCCTGAAGTGGGTAAAAGAGGCCAGGGAGCTCGGGTGGGATGTACTCCTGGATGCCTCCGCGTTTGTCCCTACCAACACCCTGGATCTGCGCGAGGTGACTCCGGATTTTGTCAGTATGTCGTTCTATAAGATGTTTGGTTATCCGACCGGGCTTGGCGGTTTATTTATCCGGAAGGATTCCTTCCATAAACTGGCGAAGCCCTGGTTTGCGGGGGGCACAGTTACCCTGGCTTCTGCGATGACTGAGAATTTCTTCCTGGCTCCTGATCATGCCCGGTATGAGGACGGCACAATAAATTACCTGGATATACCGGCCTTACGCCATGGATTTGATCTGTTGTCTGAAATTGGAATGGACCTTATCAACTTCCGGGTTGGCGAGCTAACCGGATTTCTCCTTGATGAGATGCGTAAACTCACCCATTCCAACGGAGCCCGCCTGATTCGGATAATCGGTCCGCAGGATACCACCGACCGGGGTGGTACGGTCATTTTTAACTTCCTGGAGCCTGACGGAACCACCCATGCTTACGCTGAGGTTGAACGTGCCGCCAACGAATTCAATATATCCTTACGCACGGGCTGTTTTTGCAATCCGGGAATTGACGAGCTGAGTAACCACCTGGAGGCCGGTGAGCTCGATTCTTATTTCAAATCGCACGAACAGGAGGAAGCGGACGTGGAGGATATGATGGCTCGCCTGCATACTATGCGCGGGGCTATTCGAATCTCCCTGGGCATGATCACCAACCTGGCCGATTTGCATGCCTTTCTGCAGTTTCTGGCAACATTCCGGCGGTAAATCCTGCTTTAGGGAACCACCTTTTCCAAATCATCCAGGTATTGTTCAATACCTGAAGTCTGACCAATGATGAATTTTGAGATAAAGCGAAAGAATGGATTGTAGACAATTCCCTGTTCTTCAATGGTTAAAATGCAATTTTCCCCATTGGCATCAATGTCAAATATCCATTGACCGGAATAAGGTAAATCCTCAGTGGTAATTCTTGTTATCAGCCTTCTTTGATCAATTTTTTGTACCTGCTCGTACGTGATTTGGTCACCGTACATGTCCACCTCTGTCCATGTCGTGGGGGACAATGATTTCACTGCATTGATATCGGACCTCCAGGATGGATAATTCTCAAAATCGGTCAGCATTTGCCAGGTTTTTTCTGCCGTTAAATTCAGTTCCCGGGCAGCCGAAACGGTATGTCTTTCCGGCAGAAAATATCCAATGGCATAGATAACCAATACGATGCCGGCAAAGACTGCCAACGTGCTGAATATCCACTTTCGTTTTCTCATCATCAATGAAGGACGATTATACAAGTTAGTCCGATCAACGGATTTTTAATGGCAAAAAGATAAAAAGTTAATGCCTGCCGGTAACACGTCAAATGATTGATGTTAGAATAATACGTCATTTATTACTTGTAAATATTTTACCGGAGAATAATCCGGTTATCTCATGTAAGGATGTATGTTACCGCTACCGGCAGGCATCCCAATGGAAGATTGGTTGAGAAAATTCAAATAGTAATTTTAATTGACAGAATTGACCAAAGTTTCTAACTTTGTGCCTCCGTAAAATGGGCGGGTATTCCTTTTCGCCCAATATGCCTGAGAATTTCTTTGGCCCCGTAGTTCAATGGATAGAATAGAAGTTTCCT
>CAZLZD010000093.1:0-9521 GCA_964563925.1 uncultured Roseivirgaceae bacterium
ATGGTTCCTATCAGTCGCCATACTTCTTCTCCACCGATATCAACTTTGGTTAGCGTGAAGTTATCACTTGCATTGGGAGTGAATCCGGGATAATTGTCATCGACAGGATTCGTTGGACCTCCGTTGTCATCGTCACTGCTACATCCTGTGAATGCGCCCATGGCCACTATCGCCAGTACCAGGATCGCAAGTCGTTTCATTTCTTTCATTGTTGAATTATTTGATTGATTTAAATGTCCACTGCAAATGTGAGGTGTAATCCTCTTCATTGCCCACCTAAGGTTTTATCAATTCTTTAAGTGTATTTGACGTTTATTACCTTGGTGTTAATTAGTTTCCTTTAATCAGATCAAAGCTTACGCCCAGGTTAAATCGCACTCCGCGCTTATAGCTGTCAATATCCAGTTCCTGCATCGTGGCCTGCGGTAATTCCTGTTCTACAATCACATCCGGATTCAGGATATTCTTCACGCTGAACGACAACCCAAATCGCTGGGCCATGCCGAATCGCATCTGTGAGGTGAAATTCAACGTGTTCACAGGCATCTCGTAGATGTCCCCGACACCCTGGTCACCGATCTGGCGAAGACGGCGGCCAAAGATGTTGTAGGCAAGTGTGAAGTTTCCTGAGAAATTATCCGTTTCGGTGTTATAGGTCAGGTCGGCATTGACCAGGTAATTGGAGGCGCCGGTCAACGGACGGGTCACCGAATTAGCGGTTCCGACTGTCGATGCATCCAGCGTAACTTCCGAATCAAGGATGGTGACATTGGATCCAAGCGTAAGGTGCTTAAACACTCCGCCCATGAAATCCAGGTTCTTGCGCATTTCAAATTCCGCCCCATATACATATCCGTCGAGCGCATTGGTATAGGTCAGGATGCTCACTGCACCGGTCAGTACGAAAGGCACGATCGGACTGTCAAGTTGCTTGCCGAATGCACTTACACTGAACAAGTCACCCTGCCCGAAGAAATACTCATACCTCAGGTCCAGGTTCTGGTTGAATGCATTCTGCAGTTCAGGATTACCCTGCTGGGTAAAGTCCTGGAAGGAGGGAGCATACTGGAAGGGCGCCAGTTCCCGGAAATCCGGGCGACTGATCGTACGGCTGTATGAAACCCGGATGATCTGGTCATCGGTCAGGTTATAACGTCCCACAACGGAAGGGAAGAATTCATTGTCATCAAGTACTTCGGTCCTTACCGGCTCAAAATCACTGTCCGTCTGCAGGTTGTAATTGATCTTCTGTTCGGCGATCTCATAACGAAGTCCGACGTTGAATGACAATTTATTTCGTATCGGGGAGAATGAATAGATCGCATACGGCGCTATAATATTCAGCGAAGCGGAATAGTCGTCAGAAGGCTGCGTCTCTTCGCGTACATCATAATCACCCTGTACCAGCTTGTCAAATCCCAGGTACTGATCCGGGTTGTCAATATCGACGCTGCTGTTGGCCGATTCGATCGGGTTCAGCGTATAGGCATAGCGCATGTTTCCGAAATCACGCTCCTTGTTGCGGAACTGGATTCCGGCCGTCACAGACGAAAACGGATTGTCCAGGTCTTCTTCATTAAGTCCAAGGGCATATTTAAGCTGTGCTTTACCGGCTACATCGGTATCCTGCATGTCGAGGAAGAACCGGTGGTTTTCGATCACGTCCTCCACATTATAGTTATAGGTCGTACCATCTCCCACGTACACCAGCTGGCGGCGATCGGGTTCACCGAAGTTGGCCTGGCTGAAGCTTGCACCCCAGTCAAAGGCCAGCTTGTTGTTTATTTTGTGTTCACCACTGAGCTGAGAAGTAAACAGTTCGTAAGACCTGTAGGTAATCCGGCGGTTGAACGAAGTCTGGCCGGGGAAATCCACAAAATCCCCTTCAGTATCCAGTACGTTATTCTCCGAGATATGCGTGTAAAGCGTATTCAGGGTCACCTTGTTATTCTCATTCAGCTTGTACTGGAAATTTCCAAGCACGGCTTTCGAGGTTTCGTAAGTGTACTGGTCAAAGGTGAAGTCGGTCTTGGTGGATCCATCTGAACGCACCCGCCGAAGGAATCCGTTCCGGATCTCATGCGAATCACTGAAGTTGGCGTTGATCAGGTAGCCGAATCCACTGTTGGCTTTGGCCCCCTGGATGTAATTACCATACTGCAGTCCGAAACTCTTATTGATGGGTGCCTGGTCTTTTACCACCGAAAATCCGTCGTCAAAGGTATTCTCTTCAGTGAGTCCGTCTGACGAACGAAGATCCGCCGTGGAATATCGCCCATCATAATTACGAATCTGAGTGGGTAGCTCCCGGTCGCGGTTGTATCCAAGCACATCACCCGATTTGAAGGGATCAAACAGGAAGTCTTTCCCGGTAGCCTGTGTATTAAGTCCGGCCCCCACCGAAACCCGCAAGATCTCTTCTTCCGGATAATCGAGCGTGTTTACCCGGATAGACGCACCGGAAAAGTCGGCGTAGAGGTCCGGGGAGAATGACTTCACCACCTGGAGGCTCTGGATCACGTTGCTGGGGAAAATGTCATAAGGGATAACCCGCTTGTCAGGGTTGGGAGAAGCAATCGGGAAGCCATTGAGCAGGCTTGAGTTGTAACGATCACCCAATCCGCGGACCACCACGAATTTTGAACCCTGGACCGAAAGGCCGGCCACCCTGGTCAGGCCTTCGCCAGCATCCGAGGCACCTACTTTGGTAAGTTCCTGGGCGCCGATATTCTGCACCAGCAGGCTGGCATCCTTGCGCTCCAGCAGAAGGATGGTCTCAGCGGTTTTGTCGGCTTTGGCGGTGACCACCACTTCCTCCAGCTGAACATCGTCTGATTCCATCTGGATAGTAAGTGATACCTGTTCGCCAGGATTTACCGTAAGGTCTGTGACTTTAAAATTCGCATATCCGATAAAGGAAGCGATCACATTGTACGTACCGGGATCAACGGAGAACTGGAAATTTCCCATTACATCCGTAGCGGTACCAATGGTGGTACCTTCGATGTAGACGTTGGCGCCGATGACATCCTCACCGGTGGTCTTGTCCTTTACGGTACCTGAGATGATTCCCTGTTGCGCAAACATCTGAAACGACGCCAGCATCAGGGTAATTACAAAAGCAAAATTTTTCATTTCCTAGATTTAAATTTTGTGCAAAGCTAGGAGGATGAAATACCAGTAACCGGATTTGCGGTTTTACGAATTGTTTAACATTTGAGGTCTCAAATCATCCGCTCTTAACAAATCCGTAACAGTCTGTTTTGTCTGGGATAAAATAGCAGGTTTAATGGAGAATAAAGCCCTGCTTCCAGTCTCAAATAATATTACTTAATTGTTAACCGGGATTTTCTGAAGGATTTCAGCAATGATCTGATGGGTGCTGATATTATCGGCTTCGGCCTCATAATTAAGGATGATACGGTGATTCATGACATCCTGGGCAACTTCCTTGACATCTTCCGGGAGTACATAATCACGTCCCTCAAAGTAGGCGATCGCCTTGGCAGCCAGGTTCAGGTTAATGGAAGCCCGCGGTGAGGCACCGAAAGCCAGGTATTCGGCGATCTGGTTCAGTCCGTATTGACGGGGATCACGCGTGGCATAGACCAGTTCGATGATGTAGCGTTCCACACTCTCGGAAATACTGATCTGGTTGATCTCGTCACGAATGGCAAAGATCTCATCCTTGTTCAGTACCGTGCTGACCGAATAGTCAAATTTCATATTGGAGATTCTCCGCATGACTTCAAGTTCCTGGTCCTTGGTCGGATAATCCACATGTACCTTCATCATAAAACGGTCGACCTGGGCCTCGGGAAGCGGATAGGTTCCTTCCTGGTCTACCGGGTTCTGCGTGGCCAGCACCAGGAAGGGCCGGTCGAGGGCAAAAGTGGTCTCTCCGATGGTCACCTGCTTTTCCTGCATGGATTCCAGGAGGGCCGACTGTACCTTGGCCGGCGAACGGTTGATCTCATCCGCCAGGATGATATTGGCGAAGATCGGTCCCTTTTTCACTTCAAACTTGGCCTGCTGCTGGTTATATATCATGGTACCGATCAGGTCGGCAGGCAACAGGTCAGGGGTAAACTGGATGCGCTGGAAGTCAAGCTTCAGCACCTGGGCCAGGGTACTTACGGTAAGGGTCTTGGCGATACCCGGCACACCTTCAAGGAGAATGTGGCTCTGGGTAAACAAACCAATAAGTAACCGGTTGACCATCGCTTCTTGTCCGACTACCACCTTCCCTACCTCGGTGATTACTTGCCGGATCTTCTGTCTGTGCTCCTGAATCTTGTCTTCGTCTATGCGTTGTTCTTCCATGAAATTGCGTTTCTGCCGTGCTGGTTTTTGTAACGTAAAGTAGCGCAATTATATACAATTAACCGAAAAAAATGTTACCAAGGGGGCTTGTTCCGCGGTTACCGGTAATTTTACTAACTTGGTCAGAAACCTCCGCCTATGCGAACATTTGTCATCGGGGACATACATGGCGCCGCCAAAGCCCTTGAGCAATGCCTGGAAATGGCGTCATTTGACCGGGAGAATGACGAGCTGATCTGTCTCGGGGATGTATGTGACGGGTGGCCGGAAACCCGCGAATGCATAGAAATCCTGCTCGACCTGAAAAAGCTGGTGATCGTCCAGGGAAATCATGATAAAATGGCGCTGGACTGGGCCCAGCAGGGAATACTTGATGATGTCTGGCTCAGCCAGGGCGGTGAGCAGACACGCCAGAGTTATCCAGATGGCATGCCCTCGGAGCATATCCGGTTTCTTGCCGAAGCACCTTATTATCATGTGCGGGAAAATAAGCTGTTTGTACATGCGGGAATCCTGCCCGGCAAACCGCTTCGCGAACAAGGTCCGGAGATTTTCCTTTGGGACCGGCAACTGTTCAACGAGGCCCTAAGGGCCAAACAGAAGGATAACCCGATTTTCTACACGGATTATGATGAGATTTACCTGGGTCATACGCCCGTTCATCATTATGGATGGCTTGAGCCGGTGCTGTCCGGAAATGTCTGGTTTATGGATACCGGGGCCGCATGGCAGGGTACTCTTTCCATGATGGAAATCCATACAAAGGAAAAGATAGTGAGCGACCCGGTGATGGACATGTACCCTGCGGGAAGTGGCCGTTTTTAATGGTCTGAGTGGTCAACCTCCCTGACTTATTATTTGACTGAAGATATTCAGAAAGAAATAATTTCCATGCCCTGGTGGTAGCGGTGTGACTGGAGATACTGGTTGATCTCCGGGGTTGGCTGGGCAGGCTTAATGACCTCACGGACCTGGTCGGGCGTGGTAAAGGACATTTCCTTGTGGCAAAACCCAAACCCGCTGTACACCCCTTCCTCCACCAGGATCACTGCATGTTCGTCATGGTCCCTGCCTTCTCCCACGATCAGATAGGATTCCTCCTGGGTGTCCCAGGAAGAAATCATTTCCTGTACACGTGTATTATAGGCCTCTGCCGGCTCTTCCTGCACACAGGCACCCTGGCAACCCCCGGTGGCATAATCATAACAGGCCCCTGTTGACTTCTGTATTCCTGTAAGCTTGGGACAGAGGCCAAACTCGCGGATCTGGGTCAGCATGTACTGCCAGGCTTCTGAATGGCTGTGAAAAGAAGCGAGCGCCTGAAGCCCGCGTGCCTGCTTGCCGATCTGCAGGCGAAGAAGGCCGTCCCTGTCCTCATATTTGTAAATACCCCAGGCGGAGACCGGCCTCTTCTGGGCCTGGTTGTATTTGGGCCAGAGCCGCTTGATCTCCTGGGATTCCAGGACCAGGGCCACCAGTTCGTTTCCGGTGAGTTCGAAAGTAATGTGATGAACCTCATTGCGCATGTACTGGTTGCGCCGACCCTTGGCGGTACCGCCGAAATGCCCCAGAATACGCTTTTTTATATTGATGGCCTTGCCCACATAGATCACACCCCCATGGGCATCAAGGAAATAATAGACGCCGGGTGCCTCGGGAAGGTCTTCAAATTCTTCACGTGATAGGTGTGGCGGGAGAATGTTTTCCCGGCTACGGTGGCTGAGCATCTGGCTGACAATTTCCCGGTTTGTTTTGAGAATGCGGTCAAACAGGATGGCAGTAGCCCTGGCATCACCCCCGGCGCGGTGCCGGTCGGAAATCGGTATCTCCAGGCTTTCACACAGGTTGCCCAGGCTGTAGGATCGCAGGCCCGGAAATATTTTACGGCTGAGGCGCACGGTGCAAAGCTTTTTCGGACGGAAGGCATATCCTTCCTGTTCGAGTGCCTGTTTCACAAAGGAGTAATCAAACTGGACATTATGGGCAATAAATACCCGGTTACTGAGCCATTGGTAGATCTCCCCGGCCACTTCGGAAAAAAGGGGAGCCTCCTGCACCATGTCATTGGTGATACCCGTCAGTCCGGTTATGTACCTGGGAATTGGGCGTCCGGGATTGACGAGGGTGGAATACTCATCCACAATTTCCTCACCGTCGTGCAGGTAAATAGCGATCTCGGTAATGCCGTTGTTTCCGGCGAATCCGCCGGTGGTCTCGATGTCAACAATGGCGTACATAGTTACTAAATTAGAACAATAACTCCGGAAACCGGGTTAATAATTCCCGGGAGTGCGCAAAAAATTGCCCTTCTTAATCCCTGAAAGGCGGCAACAGGGACTGACAGCATAATTAATGCTTTTGGTACGGAATTTACGTATATTTATATATGGCAACGAAAGAAAAAAAAGATAAAACTGCTAAAAAAAGCGATTCGCGGAGCAACGGAAAACTGAAGAAAGGTTTTTCCGTGTCCACCGTCCTGAATTCAGCCGTTTTTGCCACGGTGATGAAAGTCGCCGAGAAAGTATCCTATAGCAAAAGCCGCGTATTCCGGCTGTTGTCCCATGCCTTTGAAAAACTGAAGGAAGAGAGTAATAAACACCGGATTGAAGAGGACGTAAAGCACCAGGTAAGCACACTGATGCGAATGCTTAAGGCATTCTACCGGGGTGATTACCGGAAGATCCCCAGCAATGCGATTTTGAGAATACTTGGCGGACTCGTATATTTTGTATGGGTCCTTGACGTGATCCCTGATTTCATCCCCATCCTCGGCTTCGCCGATGACGTGGCGGTTATCATCTGGGTATACAACGGACTCGTTCAGGAAATCGAGGATTTCGAACGGTGGGAATCTGTCACCGCCATGAATATTGATGCAGCCCAGAGTTCGAATGGTCATCATAAAGAAGAAGAAACAACTAAACAGAATTAACTATGAATGGTAATGGAAAATTCCTGGTAGGCCTGCTTGCAGGTCTGGGTGTGGGTACGCTTGTCGGGCTGCTTATTGCACCGGAAAAGGGAAGTGAGACATACAAGAAACTGGAGGGCGCATTTAAGGATGCAGCGAATGACCTGATGGAAGCCGGCAACGATCTGGTTGCCTCAGCTACAGAGGGTGCACGCGAAGGGGCTGCTGCGGCACGGAAAAAAGCGGAATCAGCCAAAAAATAGCCCGGGCGAATGTCTATATTTTCCAGGCTGTTCAGGGCACCTGTGAATTTTGTTGAGTCAAAAGTCGAGCAGGCAAAGGGAGAGGTACGTAAAGAAGTAGCCAATGCCATGGCCTCGGTGACCATGATCATCATCATGGCAGTGACTGCGTTGATTGTACTCTTTTTTCTGTCGGCCGGACTGGCCATGTTCCTGAACATTGTCCTTGAAAGCGAATATGTGGGATTCCTGATCGTCGGGAGTTTCTACCTTATCCTCCTGATTGTTTTTACTGTATTGCGCAACAACAAGGAATTCATGGAGCGTCTCCGAAAGCGATACCGAAAGGAGTTTGGCGTTCCGGACCAGGAGATCGACGTGGAATGGCCTGAGACGGATGACGAATTGGTGGAAGACGAATACCTTCAATAAGGGTTGAATTAACTATTTTTCGCGCTGTCTATTGTAATATTGATTACCTTCTTTAAATTTGCAGTCCGCTTACAAAGGAACGCTTCCTGAGTAGTGGTTTAAGCGAGAATAGCTCAGCTGGTAGAGCACGACCTTGCCAAGGTCGGGGTCGCGGGTTCGAATCCCGTTTCTCGCTCGCAAGGCAACGCATAAGAAGAATGCTGCCGGTCCGGCAGAAGAACCGGATAAGAAATACTGAAAGAAAATGAAGCCTGCCTGCGCAGGCTTTGTTATTTCAGGCAGACAGCGCCCACAGGGTCGCTGAAGCCTTGGCGAAGGCGCCCGGATGGTGGAACTGGTAGACACGCAGGACTTAAAATCCTGTGGCCATTGCGGCCTTGCGGGTTCGATTCCCGCTCCGGGTACAAACGTAGAAAGCAGTCATATTGGCTGCTTTTTACGTTTTCCTGTATCCTGTATCCCCCAACTCCAACTCCTGCTATCTGTTAAGAAAATCACCCGGATTAAACATTTTGATGAGTAAGTTCCGTCATTCCTCGTGGATAACCTGAAGGCCATGAATATTGGAAAGGTTATCCACCTTTTGCAAAAACAGCCGGATAAATATGCTCCTTGTACATTAATTCCGAGTTGTTTTTAATTTCCCCCCATTTGTTATAATTCCCGGCGGTAACGACAATGATCAGTTCATTCTCCCGGTCCCAATAGATTTTCTGATCGCCATTACCGATGGCCGCCACAATATCAATTTCCCGGCCCATGACATTATCGGTCCAGGACCAAAACTGGTACCCGTAGTAATTCATGCAGTCCGGTATATCACAAGGAAAACTTATACTGCGTGTAAATGCCTGTGCAATCCATTCATCACTCAGTACCTGCTCGCCATCCCAGACACCATTATTCATATATAGTAACCCGATCTTTAACAAATCCCTGGATGTCAGCCTCAATCCTGACGGTGCTGCAAATTCATCCGCACCGCCCCATTTGGAAAATTTATTCCATTCAAAGTTTTTAATTCCCAGTGGCTGAAACAGATTTTCATAGGCGAATTCATCAATTGGTTGATTCGTTGAACGTTCAACGATTTCCGCCAATACCTGGGTCGCACCCCCATTGTAATTATAGACTGTCCCTGGCTCTTCCGTCAAAGGTTTACTGAAAACATAATCTATAGGATTCTCGCTGTAGGTCATCTGGATTTCATCATTCTCCGGATTATCATACGGAACCTGTTCATTCCAGCTCATGCCGGTCGTCATGGTCAGAAAATCTTTGATCTTCCATTTTGCTTTTTCCCCCTCGAAATCTACCTCAGGGAAAAAATCAGAAACGGGCTGGTCCACGCTCTCAATTATCCCCTTGTCAATACAAATACCAACCAGTGTCGATACGATGCTTTTTGTTACACTTCGCAAATCATGAAGGGAAGAATCACTAAGCTGTCTGACCCCAAGGTCTTCTCCATAATTCTGGTCCTCTCCCTTGAAATATTCCTCATAAATTAGTTTGCCCTCTTTGGCGATCAACACACTATGGATATTAGGATAATACTGCGCCCTGATTTTTTCCGACAGATCGCCCAGGATGGAATCATTGGCTCCAAC
>CAZLZD010000094.1:0-9020 GCA_964563925.1 uncultured Roseivirgaceae bacterium
GACTATCTTTCTGCACGCAGGAAAGAGGTGGTGCTCGACAGTAAGCCGACCATGGAATCCCTGGAGGATATACTTTCATTTCGCCCCAGGGTAGAAAAAATTGTCATTAAGGATGCAAAACTCCGGACTTTCATTACCGATGAAAATCAGCGTGATGAGATGGTCGCCCACTCATACGACACTACCTATGAAGTAATCCGGAAAAAACAGGATACCCTGGTAATCATGGATGACAGCATTGTGCGGGGAACCACCCTCGAGAAAAGTATTCTCACGATGCTCACACGCCTCAAGCCCAAGAAAGTTGTGGTGGTTTCATCCGCTCCGCAGATCAGGTTTCCTGATTGCTACGGGATTGATATGTCCAAACTCAGTGAGTTTGTGGCTTTCCGGGCCATGGTTGGACTGATTAAGGATCACAACAAGGAGCACATGCTTGGCGAAGTCTACGAACGCTGTAAATGGGCTATTAAAAACCGGGAAGCCGAAAATCCGGTTAATGCCCTCTACAATGAATTCTCCGATGAGGAATTATCCGAAAAGATCGCTGAAATCGTAAAGCCGGCAGAAATGAAGGCCGACCTTGAAGTGATTTACCAGACGGTGGACAACCTGCACCTTGCCTGTCCCAATCATTCCGGGGACTGGTACTTTACCGGGAATTTTCCAACCACCGGCGGTATGCGTGTCGCCAATCAGTCCTTTGTAAACTACATGGAAGGAAAGCTGGTCAGGGCCTATTGATCTCTGCTAATTCAGCAGGGAGAGAAAGGCATGACCAAGGTTCTCGGCAATAATCTTTCTGTAGCGGATACTCGTCAGGTATTCCTGGCTCAGGAACTCATTCATGAGAGGACTCCAGTCCGAATTTTTTGCCATGATAAACCCCAGTTGTTCCGCCTCACCGAGTTCAACGGCATGACGTTTTACAGGCATCTTCTTCTTAACTGCATCAAAATATTCGGTAAAATCCAGGATTGTGAACAGGCGGTTGTCGCGCTGAAGCTTATCAAGGATTAATGCACCCCCTGTAGTGTAGGTTACTTTCAGGTCAGGATAGTAGTTCTCCTTGATCTCGTTGATATACTTCACATGAGTGCTACCCGTAATGGTTTCAGCACTGAAACCCTGGAATTTGGTCCTGATTTCAGATAACTCATTGAGGGTCGGGGCACTGTTATGGGTAAGGAGGACCATGGGGTTTTTCATGTATGACGGTGAAAATGCCATATATTTCTTCCTTTCGGTGGTAATACTTACATTCGCCACACCCAATACATGGGGTGATTTCAGCGATTCATTCAGAAAATTTGTAAATATCTGCTCCTGACCGACGAACCGTATGGTGATTTCCTTCCCGTACTTGTTCTTCACATAATCTTTAAAATCTGCAAGGATGTCTGCACAAACACCTTTCATCTCCCCTGAAGCAGGATCTTTGTAAATAAGCCCGGGGGTTTCATAATATACGCAGGCGAGCGTTCCGGCTCCTTCAGCATTAACTTTCGCCCAGCTGTCGCCCTTGTATTTCTGAGCGATCGAGGCAGTCGAAAAGGTAAGAATCAAACACAACATTATGTATCGCATGATTTCTATTGATGGTCTTAGGCCATACTACGAAATCCCCGATGGACAAACCTTTCAAGGTAAGTAAAAATCAAAATTTACATCATTCATGCATTTGAAGTGACCTTTCGGACATTTGTCATATCCGATTTTACTGCATGGCCGGCAGTCAAGCCGGTTATTTTCGAAAACAGTGAATTTGGTTCGATAGGGATACATACCGAATTGAGGAATGGTATTTCCCCAAATGCTGAATATGGGCTTCTTGAATGCTGCGGCAATATGCATCAGCCCGGTATCATGTGTAAATACATGAGTGGCCTGCTTTACAAGGGATGCCGACTGGTTCAGGGAGTATTTACCACACCCGTTAAGGATCACAGATTTTTTATTGAGTTCGGTCAGGCCTTCCTCATAAGGAGCAGAACGGTCGGTTTTACGGAAGAAGGAGACGATTCGTTCCGCCATCGCAGCATCCCCGGGTCCGCCGAGTAACAGGATGGGCTTATTTATCTTATCACATAATTCCACCATGCGTTTAAAAGGAAGGCGTTTGGTAGCATGTTGCGCCCCGATCGCATAAACGACGTATTCTTTATTGAAAGGCTCAGGAAGCGTTGACTTGGGCACAAATTCATCATCCGGGATAAAATAGTCAAGTCCGAGCTGATCCATCCTGATACCCAACGGCCTTGCGGCATCCAGGTAACGGTCCACAATATGACGGTTCGGCAGCTTGTTGATCTTGAGGTTAACCATCAGCCACTTTCTGAAATTGATCTTATCAAAGGAATGGGACGGAATTCGGAGCATACCTTTAATAATCGAAGTCCGAAGGTTATGGTGTAAATCTATTATAAGATCAAATTTTTCCTTTTTCAGCTCGGAGATAAGGCCCCTCAGCCCGTTGTCAAGGACGTGCAGTTTATCGATATAAGGATTTTCCCGGAGAATGGGCGCATAACCGGGCTTGGTACAGTAATGAACTTTGCAGTCCAGCTGGGTTTTTATTGTCCGGATGACGGGAGTGGTCAGGACAATGTCCCCGATAGAGGAAAACCGGATGATCAGGATTTTCTTCATGCCCTGGATAATGCGTTTTCTTTGCGTTCCTGGAAATAGGAGGTAAGCTGCTCAAGGGAAAATGAGGACAGGTTATTCTCTGTTTTGAGCAATCCCTTTCTGGCCTGGTCCACCCCGAATTGAATGTCGCGCATACCCTCAATGGAATGCGCATCCGGGTTGATGCTGGTCTTAATCCCTGATTCCTGCATCCGGGAAAGCCAGTGCCAGTCGACATCCAGGCGGTTTGGGTTGGCATTCAGTTCGATGGCCACATTATTTTCTGCGCACGCTTCAAGGATATATTCCATGTGAACAGGATAACCAGGACGTCGCAGAAGCAGTCGGCCGGTCATATGACCCAGGATAGTGGTATAAGGACTCTGTATGGCGCGCAGGAGCCTTTTGGTAGCGGTTTCCGCATCCATCTGCAGCACGGAATGAACAGAGCAAATTATGAAATCGAAGGACTCCAGCACCTCATCTTCGTAATCCAGTCTGCCATCCGGAAGTATGTCGCACTCGATTCCCTTAAATATCCTGAATCCTGACATGCGTTCATTGAGCCTGTCGATTTCCTCATGCTGTTGCCGTATTCGGTTTTCAAAAAGGCCGTTAGCATAAAAAAAGGATGATTTGCTGTGATCGGTAATTCCGAGGTAGGAATATCCCATTTTCTTTGCGGCATCTGCCATTTCTTCCAGCGTGTTTCTGCCGTCACTGTATGAACTGTGCGCGTGCAGAACCCCATGGATGTCGGAATGTGTGACAATCTTCTCCATATCCTGCGACTGCATCGTGACCGGTGCCGAATCTTCCCTCATTTCAGGGGGATAAAAAACTACCCCGGCTGACTTATAGATATCAGTTTCATTGGTCAGTTCCCCGGTGGCCGCCCCAAGCATCTCTTCCACATGAAGGGCCGAACCGGTTGACTTAAAAAGTTCAATTTCAAAATCTTCTTCTTCCGCCAGCCTTACCCAGACCGGCATACCGGAATCTGAATAACGGCCACGAAGGATATACGGGCTGCATTCCCTGGGCAGCAATTCTATTTCCGGTGATTGTTTGAGAAAAATAAGGGCTTTTTGTTTTTTTCGTTCACCCAGGACCTCAATCCGGTCAATCACCTGGCACTTTCTGCGCAGGGCACCTGTAATCTCCCAGCGGCTTTCAGGATATTCGTCCTGCAGGGACTTCAGCAATGCTTCAGCACGCTCCATTGCTTCAGGATAGCGCATTTTATCTTTTTGGGACAAGTAAAACCGGAGTGCTTCCGATAAATTGTTCGTTGTTTTTTCACCAAACCCTTTTACCCCTGAAAGATTGCCCGATTCAATTTCTTCCCCGAGGCGGTCAGGTGAATCAATACCAAGCTCCTGCCACAGTGCCTTTACTTTTTTGGCACCCAGTCCCGGAAGCTTGCTGATTTCCAGTATACCCGGAGGAGTTTTGTCCAGCAGTGCCTGCAGGTCGCTGCATGTACCCTGGTTAAGCAGCTCATCAATATGCCCGGCAATGCTCTTTCCCACTCCGTCAATTTTCTCCAGATCAGCCCGGCTGCAGTCAGACAGCTTTTTACCCGCACGTTCCAGGGAAAATATTGCGTTATTCAGGGCCCTTACCTTAAACGGATTGACGTCATGAATTTCCGATAGTTTAGCCAGTGTTTTAAGATTTGCTATAATTTCTTTATTCTCCACAGACGGTATAATTTTTGTGCCGTATAAAGGTAATTATGTAAATTTAATTAATACAAACTGTATCTTCCACGGGATTCACCCATAATCATGGAAATGCAGGAAAGGAACAATATGAATAAACTGATCGTCTTATTTCTCGCATTGATCCTGCATGGCTCAGCCATGGCACAGATGGAGCAGGTGGTTCGGTATGAGCACCCCAAGGAAGACGAGGATGATTTTTTTACGACTATCGCATGTGGCGAATACGGGTTGCTGATCGTGGAGGAAGACCATGTCCGTGGTAAGGCAGAAACCTGGATTATGACTGGGCTGGATACGGCCTTGAATGAAATGTGGGAGTTACGGCTGTCCATTGATTACCAGTATGAGTTCAAGGCATTTGATAGTTTCCGGGAGAATATATATCTGATTTTCCAGGAAGCTGATCGCGTCATCGCCGATTACAGGGTAGTGAAAATAAACATTGAGCGGGGAACCATGGTCACCTTTGAGGTGTCAAACGAAATCGCCTTTGAGATGACCAATATTATTGCCATTCAGGACAGGATCATTCTTGGCGGATATGTGCGTTACAGCCCGACATTACTAAGTTATACCATAGGGGAGAGCAGCTTTCAGGTCGTGCCGGGCTCCTTTAAAGATAAGAGTGATATTGTCGATTTACGTGCCAATGGGGAGGATACCTATAATATCCTGACCCGTGAAAGTGCTTATACCGGTCCTTTCATGCGCCTAAGGACGTACAGCTATACCTCGGAGATGCTTTTCGAACGTACGATCGAAATGGACCGGAACTATGAGGTCATTGATGGGACTTCCATAGGATTTGTTGAAGGCAATATTGCCGTGGTCGGTACCTATGGTGCCAGGAATTCAAAATATGTACAGGGCCTGTATTTTGCCCTCGTTAAGCCGTCGGGTCAGGAGAATGTGATCAAATACAATGACCTGAGTGAATTTGAGCATTTCTTTGCCTATACCGATTCGGAAAGAAGGGCCGCCCGGCTTAAGGAGAAAGCCGAGCAAATGTCGGATCGCGGAAAAGAACTCAAAGTAGGTGTACGCCTTTACATGCACGATGTGATCAAGCTGGACGATTCATTCCTTATGGTCGCCGATGTATACGATGTACGTTACGATGGGAACGGAATAAACAGGTATCTGACCAGACCGGCATACTCCATGTATGACATACGGGCATTGCCACGTGGCAGGTATTATTACAATGATTACCAGCAGGGCGGACCTGCAGACTATACCACCATTAGTTATGAATACCTCGCCGCGCTGGCCATAGATATGGATGCCAGGGGCAATATCATCTGGGATAACAGTATCCTGGTGGAAGACAAGGAACGATTCATACTGGATGACCTGGTCGATGTTTACCCGGGTCCGGATTCACTGTATATGGCCTATAAAGATGAAGAGGAGATTGTCTACAAAGGGATTCCGTACAGCGGACAGGCGGTCGATGAATCGAGGGTTCCCATTACCATGAAAAATCCGTCAGATAACCTGCGTAGCACGACTGAGTCAGAAACAGGGGAATTGCGCCACTGGTACGGAAACAATTTCTTTGTCTGGGGCTACCAGAAAATCAATGACCGTAATGTCAGGGGCAGTGAAGGCAGACGGGATGTTATTTACATCAACAAGCTGCGTTTTCCTGAGGCAGCCAGCCGGAATTTAATGGAATGATCTTATAAACGCGTTAATCGTGCCTGCCTGATTAGTACAAACAGGGGAGGGGGTACAGATCCCTGATACTTCCGGGGAGAATTATTTCGCGTAAGTAACGCTCTTGACAGCTTCGATGGTACGCTTTACGTTGGGAAGAATCTCCTCGATGAGTGTTGGCGCATAGGGCAAAGGCAAGTCAAGACTGTTTACGCGGTGGACAGGAGCATCGAGGTAATCAAATGCATATTTTTGCACGTGATAGGAAATCTCCGAGCTGATGGCGGCCAGCGGCCATGCTTCTTCCACAATAACCAGCCTGTTTGTTTTCTTCACTGATTTGACAACCGTTTCATAATCAAGGGGCCTTACGGTTCGCATGTCAATAACCTCTGCCGAGATCCCATCTTTTTCAAGCTCTTCAGCGGCCTCCAGTGCCACTTTCATGATCTTGCCGAATGAAACCAGGGTGACGTCGGTGCCTTCCCTTTTTATATCAGCCACACCCAGTGGTATCAGGTATTCTCCCTCAGGTACTTCTCCCTTATCTCCGTACATGAGTTCCGATTCCATGAAAATCGTAGGATCATTATCCCGGATGGAAGATTTAAGAAGGCCTTTGGCATCCTTCGGGTTTGAGGGTACAACCACTTTCAGTCCTGGCGTGTTGGCATACCAGTTTTCAAAATTCTGAGAGTGTTGAGAACTCAGCATTCCGGCATTTCCTGTTGGTCCGCGAAACACCATCGGAATATTGAACTGACCGCCAGACATTGACATCATTTTGGCGGCACCGTTGATTACCTGGTCAATGGCGACCAGTGAGAAATTGAACGTCATAAACTCCACGATGGGGCGTAGCCCGTTCATGGCAGCTCCGACACCTACCCCGGCGAAACCTAATTCTGCAATCGGGGTATCAATCACCCGTTCGGGTCCAAATTCATCCAGCATACCCTGGCTGACCTTATATGCACCATTGTACTCGGCCACTTCTTCTCCCATTAGGAATACTTTGGGATCACGACGCATTTCTTCGCTCATCGCTTCGCCTAATGCCTCTCTGAATTGGATTTCTCTCATGATTGGATTGTTCAATTTTCGCGGGTGTAAAAATAGCACTCAGTCTGCATACCACAAAGCAGGGATGAATAAAACATCGGTATAAACTAAAAAAGGCCCCGGTTTTCCGGAGCCTTTTTTATTGAAGGGGTTACCCCTGATTATCTCATGATCGCCTGGAATTGCTCGTTTGAAACGTACGTGGCAAATTCTAGGTCATTCATGGCCATTTGCTTCAATTCAGGATCAGCAGAAACTGCCTGACGAAGATGGTCATACACATCATTTTCATTACCAAGGTGCGCGCTGGCAATAGCCGCACCGTAGTGTGCAAGCGCCAGATCCGAATCAGCAGATGCTGCCTGCTCGAAGCTGTTGATTGCATTATTATAATCTTCGTTCAATACCTGGGCCAGTCCTTTGTTGAAAAGGTTGGTAGCGTTATTCTCGGCATTAGACGTTGACCTTACGGCATCAGCATATTTTGCCATCATGATCTCGGCAGATCCTTTCACTCCATTTGCTCCCTGAGCAAGTTCGTTGGAAGGGCTCATGCCCATTGCTGCCTTCAGGTGATCGTACGCCTTGTACGGATTTCCCATCATCATGTTGACGGATGCAAGGTTGGTATGGACTTCGGCAGTTTCCTGCATGTTGGCAGCCAATTCAAGCTGAGTCATAGCCATTTCCGCATATTCATCGGCACGGCCAGGGTTTTCCTCTGCCATAGCGATGTAAACTGCTCCCAGGTTATTGTGTGCAACCCAGGTGTCTTCCTTGCTGATGGAAGCCTTGTAAATAGCCTCTTTCTCCGACAGGGAAGGAGTAAGTGTTGCTCCGTAGAGCAGTTCTTCGTTGGAAAGTGTGTCAGCATTCACAGAGTTGCTGGCCACCTGCTTTGACAGAACTGCGATTTCCGGATCTGTTTTCTTCTCCAGTACAGTAAGGATTTCTGTTTCAGCTACGCGCAATCTCGGATAAAGCTCACGGAATACCTTGTTATAAGTAGGCAGTGAGTGAAGCTGGTCTTCTTTTTCCTCATACGTTCCTGCACCATTTACAATGTTCAGGTAAGCTGATTTCTCTTCCGAAGAGATTCCGTCATAAGTAGCAAGTGAATCTTTAAAGATCGACCAGTCCTCTACGACATCCTTGATAAGGAATTCAATTGAATCTGCCATTCCCTGATAATCGTACTTCGACATTTCACGGCGGTAGAATTCTTCAATTGCCTTGGCCCGGTTCTCAGCCAGTTTGGAGTTAACGCGCTCAGGACCTTCCGGGGAGTGAGTACCAGTGATGGTCACCGTTCTGGTAAGGTTCTTTTCTGCAATAAATGCATCGAGTTTATCTCCGCGGTCACCGGTACGCTCCGAATAACGAAGTACAGAACTTCCCTGAGTGAAGTAAAAGTTTACGGTCGTGGGAACAAGCTCTTCCTGGTTATTGTAACCATGATCAGCATAGGCCGCGTAACTGACCGGCATGGCCAGCTTACTGGTGGTGATCACGCCCGGGGCGAGTGGTAAACGCTCAGTTTCTTTGGTTTTACCATTTTTCGGATCTGAAGCAACTCCCTGAACTTCCAGCATTCCTGATTTCATCGCAGGGCTGTAAGGGAAAGAGAAACTTTCAGTCTGGCTAGGCTGCTGTTCATCCGCATTCGGATAATCTTCGGCACGGAACTGAATTTCCTTCAGTGCTTCTTCACCTTCTCCGTAATCATAAAAAGAACGAACAGTGTAAACCTTGCCTTTTTTCAGCATTTTTACTGGTAAGCTGGCAGACATATCAAACGCTACCGTATCAGCATGAACCTCAAGAGGGTTCGGTGTTACGGTAAGATTTTGGTCCTCCGCCATTTTTACCATTTGATTGAGGGCACAACCAGAGAGGCCAATCAACCCAAATAATACTATAGCGTAGAATAATTTTCTCATTGGT
>CAZLZD010000095.1:0-7052 GCA_964563925.1 uncultured Roseivirgaceae bacterium
GATATCAACGGCTTTTTCATGGATTTCTTCAGAGCTCATCTCTTCCCCGCGGTTCTCCAGCGCCACCTTGCTCATTCCGGCCAGGTAAAGCCCAAGCAAATCAGGATTGTCATCAGTCAGGGCCATAGCTTCACTCCCGATATCAAACGTATAATCCGGGGTCCCCGTCATCCATTTCATGATGAACTGGTTCGAGATCATCCGTTTAATATCATCCCCGTCCGCCGGATTCCCGAAAAGATAATTGGCACACAAGAGGACATTATCTTCCTGGGCGGCATAGTCCGCCTTTTTTTTGAATTTGTAATCGGCCAGTTCCTTAAAATCCTGGCCCGTACAGACCGTTGCCGAAATGAATGTAATAATTAACGCAGCCAGAAAGTATTTCATAGTACAAAAAGTTAGGTAAAGAGATTATTTGTATGTTAATAACTTCAATATAGGAAAAATCAGTATACCTGTGCAGGATGTTTTTGGTCTCGCCAATTTCTGAAGGTTTAGCACCAAGAAATTCCGGCTTCAACGTCCGGCTTTACTTCCTTATACTTTGAGCGTACTCACCGGCCAATAAACGGGTTGTAGTCATCGTTCATCACCCGGTCGCTGGTGATCACATCCCAGTATCTCCCTGTAACCCGTGAAACCATTCGCATAAATTGCATGACCTGCCCGGTAATATCCCCCTCCTGACTGGCCAGCTCAAAATGAACAACCGGGATTACCGGGTCGTCTACAAAAAATTCTCCCAGCAACTCACTCCATGAAGCCGCTGCTTCATATCCGTAACGGCTGTATAACGAATACGTTCGCTGCTGGAAAAAGGGTCGGTCAAGGTCGTATCCCCATTCGCCCTGGTCCTTTCGGCGGATCAATTGTTTTCTTACCTCTTCATAGTCCTTCTCCTCCATCGCACGTACCAGGCTTCGGTCGTTTTGGCTTATTTGATCAAGGGTACGCTGTATCCCGTGCATTTCCAGGAGAATTTTTCCGGCCGTAGAATCTGTCTGATGTATGGCTTTGCCAGGCATTCTGACTCCACCGCAACGGTGCTTTGAACAGCCCGTCAACCGCCACGGTCCATGTCCCGCCTTCATTGGCAACTGTAAGATTTCTCAGATGGGAGAATGTGTAGCAGCCCTCCGTGAGCGTAGAGGAATGCATCCCCTCCGGCACCTTATCGTACAGATTCATCGCAAGAACTGTGTCGAGCACAGGATCGTATAGGTAGGACTCCCGGCCTGCACTTGCGGTCACCGGGATATGGGGAAAAATCCCCTTTCGTGGATCGCTGGAATAGGAATGCAGGGAATATAGGCTGGGCAGCAATAAGGTGATGCCAGAATGAGGCAGCGTGAAAAAGGTAGGGTCCGAGGTTGTATTCGGGGCATCCATCGTTGGCTCCCCGACGAGAATAGCCTTTGTGCGCCGTTCCATGTCGGAGGCGAAACTCACCGCCGCAGAACCGGTACCTCCATCAGTTAAAACAAACAATTTCCCATATTGGTTTACCAGCGTATCCTGGCTCAGCCGGGCCAGGAATGTTGCATGGGTCTTGGAGTCCCCGCCCGGGTTTCCCCTGACATCCACCACCAGACGGTCTGGCTTTTCCTGTTCAATCGACCTGAATACATTCTCCCAGAAAGATTCAACATCTCCCTGCGAGACACACATGGAATAACGCACGTATAGCGTTTGTGAGTTTTCAAGATATTCCATGCGGTAATTCTGTCCGGCCCCTTTTTTCCACAATGGCCACGTCTCCTCCCCGGACAGTGATGAGAGCCGCAGGTAATCCGACAGTGCATTAATCTCCTCATAGGGCATCGAATTGAAATTCAATGTCACTGTATCCCCATCCTGGATCAGTGTAAGGGCAATCGTTTCAGGATCTGAAATAATATCCTGGCTGACCAGGGCATGTGCTGTCCGCATCCAGGAACGAATAAACCAAGCCTTACCCGATTCGTTCGGGGCATTGGCAAATACCTGCATACGGTCAAATGCCTCCTGGCCTGAGGAGTTTCCAATCCGGAGAACCCTGGCTCCCAGCCATTTCTCATTGACTTTTCCCGAGGTCAGGTAAAAAGATCCGCCCACCCATTCCAGGTAGTATGGAAAGACTGTTGTAAGCAAGTCATTCCGGTTGTACACCATGGTATGAGGATCCCTGAATGCAGAGACCGTCCGGATAACCCGCAGGCTGAATTCCTCCGGAGCCAGTGCCTCAATGGATACTTCCTCTTTTAATCCATCCAGGGAATTATGAAAGTCAATTCTGCCAGGAAGGGCCTCGTAGCCTCCGAATTCATTCCGGAACAGATAGTCCAGCCGCTTCAGATCCTCAAGCTGTTGTTCCTGAAGGGTGAGAAAATTTCCACGAATCTTGCTGATGGCACGGTCGGCCAGCACAGGCAGTAGAATACAAAGGATTAAAATAACAAGGACAAGGAGCAGTCGCCTTATCCACCTGAACAAAGTCTTCATTCTTACTATTGGTTGATTAAGCTAAAGACTCCTGATAATCAGGATGGTGGCATCGCATAGCAATTTTTTTCAGTGGAGTCCTTCAGACTTTCTCAAAAACCAGGCGGTAATGGTCCATGATTTCCTTCTCAAAGCAGACCCGGTTGGGGCTCACGCGGAATACCTCCATCTGATGACGGAATTCCTTATCGGTAAAAAGCCGCGGCACCAGAGAGAGGTACAGCCAGTATTTGCGGAAACTGAACTTCCTGAATTTCTTTCTCCATTGTCCGATAGTTTCAATGTAATCAAGCCGGCCGCTGCTTTTGGAGATCAGCTTGAACTTTGGCTCGGCATTCCTGATTACCATTTCCGGTCCGTATGGAAGCCATGAACCCGGAAATTCTTCCACCATCAGAGCCAGCACATGGGCTGCCGATCCCCGCTCGGCTTTCAGATCCAGCTGGTCAAAGTCGATCATGTTTTTGCTGAACGTCATGGTCTGCATGTAAAAGCGGCCACCTTGCGGGAGTAAGTCATAGACGGTGTCAAAAAAATCCCGGTATACCTTCTCCTGGTTGCCAGCCTTCCATTCTTCGACCGAACAGAAATGCTCAAGTCCGCCGATGCAGGTCACTGCATCAAACGTTCCGAAATCATCCGGTTTCACATACCGGCAATCCTGCACCCTCACATCAAAGCCGTTCTTCCGGCATGCCCTCGCCTGTCCTTCCGACAAGGTAAGCCCGATAGCCTCAGCCCCCCGCTCCTTAACAATATAATTCAGGAAAGGCGCCCATCCGCACGCCATATCAAGCACCCGGCTGCCTTTTCCGATACGGAGGCTGTCGGCAATGAAGGTATGCTTGGCCTTCTGTGCCTCCTCGAGAGACATGCTGAAATCCCCGTCGTATTTAGCCCCGCTGTAATCGCCGGTCTCACCAATGCTCAGACGAAATATCTCATCGATCGTGGTGTAGGTAAAATCAAGTTCGCGCTGGTCTGCCAAGGTAGTCGGGTTAGTGAATAATGTTCATATTAGTCATAAATAAACTGACAACAAAGCGACGTACCGAATGTAAACGGTACAGTGGTCCTCTAAACCCGCCAGTCTACACGTTGATATTCCTGATAATTTCCTTCACCCGTTCTTTCAATTGCAAGGGCTCCAGTATTTCAGCGTAATCGGCAAACATCAGATACCATCTTGGAAATCCATTTTCCAGGTCCAGCGTTTCAAAGTGCATCTCCAGGCGATCGCCACGGTCCTTTTCAGCAACAAATCCATAATACTTTCGCCCGGTACGGATATAACGCGCAATGCTTTTGTCCACCATAATTCGCACCGTGGTGGAGCCGGTCACATCCTTCGGGCTCTTTCGATGTTCGGAAAGCGAGCCATGAACCCGCTTAAATTCCTGATCCGACCGCGCGATTGCATGCAGACGGTCAGTGCGGAACTGCCGGTAATCATCACGCAGGTGGCACCAGGCATACACGTACCAGAAGCCGCTTTCGTGAAATAATCCTACCGGTTCAATCATCCTGTCATTCACATGTTCCTTGCCATACCCCTGGTACCGGATCTTCACCTGTCTATGTGTGGCAATACTGTCAAAAAGGATTTCCATCGCATCGGGGATAGAATCATTGAATGGAGAATACGCCGATTCCACACTGATATTGGTCTCCAGGGTTTCCAGCCAATCCTTTTCACGGCCACGCAATACCGAACGTATCTTTGTCATTGCCGACGCATGGTGCTTACCCAGGTTACGGTCGGTGAGACGTTGGGTTAGTTTTTCTGCCGCGATGAAACTGGAGGCCTCCTCCCGGGTAAAGGTGACCGGGGGCAACCTGTATCCGTCATAGATCGAGTATCCGATGCCTGCCTCCCCCCTGACCGGGACGCCGGCCTTTTCCAGGGTGCGAATATCCCGGTAAATCGTACGCAAGGTTACCCCGAAATACTCCGACAGGTCCTGTGCCCTTACTATACGGCGCGACTGTAGCCGGATCAGGATGGCCACAATCCGTTCAAAGCGCCTGAAGGTAGATTCCGCCATGAATGTTTTTTCCTGCAAAATAGAAAAAAAGCCGAATACTGCTGACAAACTGTTGTCACTACCCAAGCGGTTCTTTGAATAAAACAAAACAAATAATCATGAATCAAACCATTCAAAACACCCCTGAAGTAATTTCCTCCAAAGAGCTGCTGCTTCACTGGATCGGACACCGTAACCTTACCCGCCGGGTACTGGATGCTTTTCCCGAAAAGGAGCTCTTCACTTTTTCCATTGGCGGCATGCGGACGTTTGGCCAGCTGATGGTCGAACTGTTCAGCATCGCCGGCCCCGGGATCAATGAGATTGTCACCGGTAAATCCGTCCCGTTTGATGAATCATTTGATCACAGGAACAGCAAACAGGTATTGCTTGAAAAGTGGGATATGGAAACGGAGTTTATCCGGTCAAACTGGATGAAAATACCGGACGAACGATTTACGGAAAACCTGACACTGTTTGGCCAGTATTCAGGTATGGTGATTAGCCAGATCTTCTATTTCATAGATAATGAGATTCATCATCGCGCTCAGGGATATGTGTACCTGCGGGCCCTTGGCATTGAGCCGCCGTTGTTTTACGAACGCTGATGAGTAACGAATTAAGATTACACTGATCATTAATCCGTCCACCTTCCTTTTACGAAAGATGGACGGATTATTAAACTACACAGGCTGGCGGGAATCACCACGCAACGTATGCATGTTACCGGCGTTTGCGGCGAGACTGTCTGTGGAGTGGCCTTTCAGAGGTTTCAGTCCGAATAACACGCTGATATATGGAATTCGCCGGATCACCTCAAAGGCGGCAAAGCAACCGGCAAAGGTGAACAGGACAAGCAATACATATTTCAGCATAGCGGGCATTGCGATTGGAAACAACCACACCGATCCCAGGTTCAGAAAGATCATGTGCAGTATATACACCGGGTAGGCGGCCTGGCTCAGGTAATTAAGTACCGGTCCAGGCTTTTGCAACCAGGTATAACCAATTCCGAAAATAGAGAATATCCACAGGCTGGATTCGATTGACATCAGGTAATCAGGCGCTTTGAAATCAAACAGGAAGTAGCGAACCGACCAGCTGGCAAGTGCCAGAACGAGCAGTACAAACTTGTACGTTGCCACATTCTCCCAGAACCCTGAACCTGCCCACACAACCACAAACCCGGTCAGAAAAGCGACCAGACCAATAATAAAGCCATGCCCGGTCAGGGCATAGGTTTCGAATGATTCCGGGGCAACCAAAACCGCTTCCAGCACAAAGGGTATCATTAACAGCACGAGCACTATTGGTTTCTTTGCCAATTCCGCGGCCCGGCGGGCAAATCGACCGCTGGATTTATTTTTCAGTAGAAAGAACAGCGGTACCAGGATAAGCACATATAAAAATATATTCCCCAGGAACCACAAGTGGGCCGGATGGAAAATATACCTGAACTCCTGGTGATAGTAACCCTGCCAGATCGCCATTTGCAAGGGTACGATCACAGCCATCCCAAAAAGGAAGGGCAGTAAAATTCTCCTGGCACGTTCACCAATAAGCTGCTTCCAGTTCCTGCGCCGGATCGCAAACCAGACACCCATCCCTGATACAAAAAACAGCAGGGGGATCCTCCAGATATTCAACATGGAGAGTGGAACCCAGAGCGATTCCATAGGTTCATCATTCTGAACAAAGGCCAGGAAGACCCCCCATGGCTGGAAACCTATACCGGTGTGATAAAAAATAAGTAGTCCGATCGCAATCACGCGTAACCAATCGATGTCATATCGTCTCAGCGGCTTCATGATCCGGCCTGGTTTGAAGAAGTTCGGATCATTTCGGCAATGACCGGACGAGCTTCCTGGATCCGGTCATAGTCAAGTTTTAAACCGAACGGCCCGAGGTCCCTGGACAATTGATCATATACTGGTTTCACATCATCAAAGGGTACCTCGATGGATTCCAGCGCAGTGGCCCCATAATTATTGCGCAATGAAACGTCAGCACCGGCCTTGAGCAACATCTGCACGATCTCCTGGCGTCCAAGAAAGGCGGCAGTATGCAAAGGGGTGGATCCATCCGCGCTTCGCACGTTAAGATCTGCACCTCCTTCAATAAGTAGTCTTGCTGCCTCTTTCTTATCGAAAGTAGCCGCAACAGCCAGTGGCGACGAGCCCCATTCATCCTTTTTGTTAAGATCAGAATTAATCGCAACGTGTCTCGATATCTCCTGTGAGTTGTTCATAAACACCGCTTCGTGAATGGACATTTTCGGCTTTTCCACGTTGGTTTTTTCGACCGCCTCGCCCTTTCCCTGGTTACAGGAAACGAGCGCAGTCAGTACCGCCATAAGAATGAAGGTGAAAACCAGACCTTGTTTTTTGAGCTTACTCTTTTGCATGATTTTTTGTGATTGATTATTGATACTCCAAATATGAGCATATGCCATATACTGCATGTAAAAGGCTGGCTTCACAAATTATAAACCATGAAGAATCTCTGTAACCTATGCTTCAGCTATATAAACTATGCGGCAAAGAG
>CAZLZD010000095.1:7062-8997 GCA_964563925.1 uncultured Roseivirgaceae bacterium
ATTAACGATCATTGTATGGCCCATGAACACCTTTCTAAATCCTGAAAATGACCTTTTGCGTCGTGTGATTGCAGCTACAGAGGCACATCTGGACGAGGAGGATTTTGGTGTAAGCGAATTAGCCAGGGAGTTGTCAATGAGCCGATCCAGCTTGCTGCGAAAGATAAAGAAGCTATCCGGAGTCTCCATCAGCGTGTATATCCGTAAGATCAGGCTGCACCATGCCCGGCTGATGCTCAACGATGAGTCGGTAACCGCATCCGAAGTGGCGTACCGGGTCGGGTTTAACAGCTCCTCCTATTTTACCAGGTGCTTTCGTGAAGAGTTTGGGTATACCCCGGGGGAGCAAAAAAACATTCTTACCAAGACGACGGGTGAACTAAGCGGAGAGGTAAGTCCGCCATTGACATTCTCCAACCAAGATAAAAAGAGGTGGCTCTGGCCAGCGGTGTTACTTTTGACGATTACAGTGACCATATTTGTTATTATTTACATCAATAATTCATCATCGGAGAATATACCGCCAACCGATAAATCCATTGCAGTACTGCCATTCAAAAATGACAGCAATGATTCCACCAATATCTACATTATCAATGGGTTGATGGATGCCATTCTCTCCAACCTGCAGAAAGTGGAAGATATGGAGGTCACAAGCCGGACCACTGTGGAAAAATACCGATATAGCTCCCCGTCGATTCCCGAGCTTGCCCGCGAACTGGGGGTCAGTTACTTTGTAGAAGGCAGCGGACAAAAAATAGGGAATCGCATAGTACTTTCGGTCCAACTGATTGAGGCCTCAACAGACCGGCCTGTCTGGTCGGAGCGCTATGACCGTAATGCAAGTGATATCTTTCAGTTACAGGCAGACGTGGCACAAAATATTGCCAGGCAAATTCAGGCCGTCATCACTCCGGATGAACAAAGAAGAATTGAAAAAATTCCGACCGACAATTTGGTGGCGTACGATTATTATTTACAGGGCATTGACGCCAGTCGTAAAGAGACAGCCACAGGGTTATCTGAGGCAATTAGTTTCTTTCAGGATGCGATTAAAGAAGATCCTGACTTCGCCCAGGCCTACGCTTACCTGGCGATTTGCTTTTATTACGCGGATATTTATCAGGCTCATAAACAATACAGTACTGAGATCAATCTGAATGCCGACAAAGCCCTGCTTCTTGACGATGACCTGGCTGAGAGCCAGTTTGCAAAAGGTCTCGCTTACATGCACGGAGCACTTTATGCAGAAGCAGTACCATATTTTGAAAAAGCACTCGAATACAGTCCGAATTCCGGGCAGATTCATAATTTTCTCTCCGATATCTACACCTCCTATATTCCGGATACGGATAAGTACCTGAAACATGCCTTGCGCGGGATCAGGGCTGCTGTAGCCGGTCAGGACTCCATAACCGCAAGTTATTCCTATCTGCATCTGAGCAACGCGCTTGTTCAGAGCGGTTTTGTCCTTGAGGCTGAAGAATATATTAAAAAATCTCTGGCCTTAAACCCTGAAAATCTCTACTCAGCCTATCTGTACGCATACATGCGATTCGCCGGGCATTCCGATCTGGAAAAAACCAAGAATGAACTGATCGAAATATGGCAAAAGGATACAATGCGACTTGATATTCTCCAGGAAATCGGCAAACTATGTTTTACCCGCCGACAGTACGAGGAATCCTGGGCGTATTATGAACGCTATATGCGATACAAGAAAAAGTATGCGCTAAACATCTATCCCGGAGAAGACCTTAAGATCGCGTTCGTTCTTGAAAAACTTGGTGAGCAGGAACGGGCAGACTCTTTGTATGGAACGTACAGGAATTTCATGGAGCAGGACAAATCAATATACACAGACCTCATTAAGGCTGCTCATTACGCGGTTCACGGTGATGTTCAAAAAGGAATGGAGCACCTGAAAGCTTTTTC
>CAZLZD010000096.1:0-8918 GCA_964563925.1 uncultured Roseivirgaceae bacterium
CTGGAAACCCTCTACAATACCTCTAAAGAACTGAACGTCAACTGTAACTGGATTGTGAATGGTTCAGGAGAAATATTTTTTGAGGAAGAAAAAACCATGAATGGAAGTACGGTCAACCGGGTTGTGGTTGATACCAAAGTCAACAAGAAAAACAGTATTGTCCTGGTCAGTGAGGACGCGCACGCGGGATACATCAAGGATTACAACAAGCCTGCTTTCGTGAAGGATCTTCAGGCCTACCAGATACCCGGCTATGAAGATGGAAATTACCGCATGTTCGAAGTCAGCGGAGACAGCATGATGCCGACGATTTCACCGGCCGAAATCGTAATTACGGAATTCGCCGAAAATCCGGCTTCCCTGGAGAACGGAACACTGGTGGTTGTGGTAACGGAGGATGCCATTGTCGCTAAACGGATTTATTATTATGAAAACGACCGCAACATTGTCATTCTTAAAAGCGACAACCCGAAGTACAAGACCTACTCGATCCAGAAGAACAAAATCCGGGAATGCTGGGTGGTCCAGGGAAAGATTACAAGTTCGTTCGTGGAAAGCGGTATCCTCGACAACAAGCGACTGTCCAAACTGGAGCACAGCATTGACAACCTCAAGGCAGAGGTCAGAAAACTGCTTAAAAAATAGGTAATTCCGGATCAATCCGGCAGCCGCTGACCTGGTTCAGGTGACGTAAACAGTTTTGATATTTACGAATTCCCTGATTCCGAAATGACTCAGCTCACGTCCGTACCCGCTGGTTTTAATGCCACCAAACGGCAGGCGGGGATCAGATTTGACGAAGGAATTGACAAAGCAGCAACCTGCCTGTAATTTACGGGCCGCAATAGTGCGGCCCTTTTCTTTATCTTCCGTAAAAACCGCAGCACCAAGTCCAAATGAGGTGTCATTGGCTATTTTAATGGCCTCCTCTTCATTGTCAGCACGGATCACGGCTGCGACGGGCCCAAACAATTCCTCGTCATAGGCGGGCATTCCCGGGGCGACATCAATGAGTATGGTTGGCAGGTACCAGGCGCCCTTCTTATCGGGAATTGAACCGCCCAGGATACAACCAGCGCCTTTTTCCACGCTGTCAACCACCTGTTGGTGCAGCTCATCACGAAGATCGGTTCTGGCTATAGGTCCCAGCCTGGTATCTTCATTGAAAGGATCGGCAGGTTTATAGGTCTGCATCTGGCGGGTAAATAATTCCAGGAACTGGTCATAGACCTGGTCCACGACAATAAACCGTTTTGCCGCAATACAACTTTGACCGCTGTTGATCATCCGGCTGGCCGCGCAGGTTTCTGCCGCCTTTTCCAGGTTTGCGTCTTCCAGGATTACATAGGGGTCACTCCCTCCCAGCTCAAGGACTGATTTTTTGAGCATTTCTCCGGCACGGGAGGCGACGGCCTTACCGGCCGGCGTACTTCCCGTCAGGGTTACTGCCTTAACAAGTGGATTATCAATAACATGTTCCACCTGGGAGGACTTGATCAACAGGGTGGTAAACAGGTTTCCAGGAAACCCGGCATCACGGAAAATTTTTTCGATGGCCAGGGCACAGCCCGGTACATTTGAGGCATGCTTGAGCAACCCGGCATTCCCTGCCATCAACGCCGGGGCGGCAAACCGGAATACCTGCCAAAACGGAAAATTCCAGGGCATAACAGCCAGTACCGGGCCTATGGGTTCATAGGCAACAAAACTTTCGGAGGCATCGGATTCTATGGCTTCGTCTGCCAGAAATGCAGCTGCCTCCTCTGCGTAATAATCGCATACCCAGGCACATTTTTCCGCTTCTGAAATTCCTGCGCTCAGCGGTTTCCCCATTTCCCTGGTCATTAATTCCGCCAGCTCTCGTTTGCGTTCCTTTAACAAGCTGGCGGCCTTTTTCATTAGCTGTGAGCGCTCGCCAATTGGCACCCCTGTCCACCTTTCCCATGCTTCATGACACTCAGCTATTTTTTCCCTGACGGTATCATCGTCATGCAGGGTAATGGTGTCAATGACTTCTTCTGTAGCGGGATTAATTACCTGGGTTTCCATTGTTTTCTGATATTCTTATTGGAAAGCAAACCTCAAAGCGTGTGCCTTTTCCCACCTCGCTTTTCACGTCTACCTTACCTTTGTGGCTGTTAATAATATTTTGAGAGGAGGTCAGGCCAAGTCCCATTCCTCCTCGTTTGCCGGTGAAGAACGGGTCAAACAATTTCCTCAGCTGATCACGTTCTATTCCCTTACCGGTATCCTGCACATACAGCAGCAACTGCTGATCTTTTTTAAGTGTCCCCATTTCAAGCCTTCCTTCTTCATCATCCTCCATGGATTCTATGGCATTGATCACAATATTGAGGATGGCGGTCCTCATTTGTTCCGGATCCAGTTTCATAACAGGTAATGATTCATCCTTTGAGGTAACAAGCTCAATCCCGCGCAGCTTGATCCGGTCATTGGTCATGTCGATCACCTCTTCAAGCAACTGGTTCAGGTTGTAGGGCCTGAGATCGGGCTCCTTGGGTTTGGAGGATTTGAGCATTTCAGTGATGAGCTGATCAATACGGTTGGCATTTCGATGGATAATATCCAGGTACATACCGTAATCCCCGTCCGGAAGCTCACCCAGGTCATCATCGAGCTGCTCGAGGGCAAGATTCAGATTGGTAAGCGGGTTCCTTACCTCATGTGCGATACTGCGGGCAATATTACCGGTCATGGCCAGTTTTTCAGCCACCAGGAGATCCTGCTCGGCTTGTTTACGCAGTGAAAGGTCATGGATGATTCCCTGAAAACCGTAGATAATTCCGTCATTATCCTGAAGAGCCACCCCGTTGATGGTACATTCCTTGATCCGCTCATCCTTTGACATCAGATTAACCTCAATATCCCGTACCTGTCCGTGCTCCCTGAGCAAAGATTCATAGGCCTCGTATTCGTCGGGATCCTCAAATATATTTTTTAAGGGCGAATCGGCAAGGTCCTCCCCGCAAAAGCCAAGAAGGGACATAAATGATTTGTTTACATCCGTTACCAGTAAATCGGCATCTACAATATAGATCGGGTCAACAGAACGCTCAAAAAGGCTTCTGTACTTTTGTTCCTTTGTACGCAACTCAAGCAGGTTCCTCGAACTTGTCAGGGCGTACCGAATACTGCGGGCAAGTGAATTCGGGTTCACCTCGGTTTTTACCAGGTAATCAGCTGCCCCCAGGGTCATGGCCTCCAGGTCTATTTCACGATCACCCTGCCCGGTGAGAAGGATCATGGGTGTAATCATCTCCCGTTGTTTGACTTCCCTGATCAGGTCAAGGCCGGTACGCGGACCTAACCGGTAATCGATCAGGTAGATGTCATAATTACGATGGAGAATGTGTGACAGGCCATCGTCAAAATTATCCACCCAATCCAGGCTGAAGCCTGCATTGATCTCGGCGAATAAATCCTGGACTATCACATATTCATCCTCATCATCGTCGATGAGCAGTACACGTATTTTGGTTGAATCGGTCATGTGTCTCCATTGTTTTCACGGGGCAGTTCGACGATGCCGAACCAGTAATCACCTAATTTACGAATCACATCCACCAATCGCTCGAAAGTAACCGGCTTTGTTATGAATGAATTTACTCCCAGGTCATACGACTTAAGGATATCCTCCTCTGCTTCCGAGGTTGTCAACACCACTATGGGGATTGTTTTAAACCTCTTGTCTTCTTTAAGGATTTTCAGGGCTTCCCGTCCGTCCATTTTCGGCATATTAAGGTCAAGCAGAATCAGGCCCGGGCGAGGCGCAGTTTCAGGGGTATATTTTCCTTCCTGATTAAGAAATTCCAGCAGGTCTTCTCCATCCTCCACGAAATGCAGGTCATTAGCGAGGCGGTTCTCTTCCAGTGCTTCCATAGTCAGCAGCCGGTCATCCGCATCATCCTCTGCAATGAGAATCGTTATTGCTTTAGTCTCCATATGTAGTTAACTCTGTTTGTTTAATTGGAAAAATTATTTCAAATGTAGTACCCTTGCCTTTCTCGCTTTCCACACGTATCTCCCCGTTATGATTTTGAACCACGCGCTTGCAAATGGCCAGCCCTATACCTGTTCCCGAGTATTCACTGCGCCCGTGAAGTCTTTCGAACAATCCGAAAATTCGTTCCTTGTATCGTTCATCCACCCCGATACCGTTATCGCGGATCTTTACTGAAACCTGACGGACAAATTCATTTTCCTGTTTGTCAGTTCCATTCTGATCCGGATATTCCGCCCAAATTTTTATTTCAGGTGTACGCTCGGACGGCACAAATTTCAGCGCATTGGTGAGCAGGTTTTGAAACAGCTGCCGAAGCTGAAGGGGATCGCCGGAAACCACGGGCAATTCATCCACAAATACACTGGCATCGCTTTCGCGTATGGTGGTTTCAAGGTCATCAATCACACCACGGATAACATCATTCAGTTCTGTTTCCTGCAATGGTGCCTGATTACGTGCCACGCGGCTGTATTTCAGCAGATCATTGATCAGGGTTTGCATTCGCTCGGCGGCATTCTGCATCCGGTTCAGATAATCGGTTCCCTTTCCGTCGAGCTGCGATTCATACTTGTCGGCAAGGCGCCCGCCAAATGCCCTGATCTTCCTCAATGGCTCCTGAAGGTCATGAGAAGCTATATAGGCAAACTGTTCCAGGTTCTTATTGGAATCTTCCAGTTCCCTGTTTTTGTCCTCCAGCTCCATCTCATGCTTCTTCTGTGCTGTTATATCCTGCAGGGTGCCTGTATGGGCGTATACTTCGCCAAATTCATTGTAAACGGGATGCCCGGTAGATTTTACGTATTTAAACTCGCCATCCCTGAGTATCAACCTGAATTCCATCTCATAGGACAGACGGCTCGACACATTCTCCTTTATGGTACGACGCACCATTTCCCTGTCCTCTTCATGGACAAAGTCAAAGTATTCTTCGAAATCGGGCTCATAATCCTTGCTTAAGTTCATTATGCGATACATCCCTTCAGACCATCTCAATCTTCCGTCAGATAAATACCACTCCCAGCTTCCCAGCCTTGAAAGTTTCTCTGCTTCGTTGAGTACCAGGTTTGTACGCTGCACTTCGTCCTGTACTCGCTTTTTAATCAGTAATGCACCCAGAGAGGATGACATGATCTGAAGCGTTTTCTTCAGTTCTTCTATTTCGGCAATCTCTTCGTCGGCGAGAAACATGGCAACAAGCAGTACTTCACCTTCAAAGACGATCGGCACGGCAAACAGGGATTTGTAGCCCCGCTCAATCAGCAACTGGCGCCGGAATACCTCGGCAGACCCCACCTCATGCAGGGAAGGAATGTATACCATTTGTTTGTTTTTCATCACCTCGTTGATCACACCCACATCCCTGGGGATCACAAAAGGTTCCTGTTCCCTGCCGTTATCACGCCCGGGATCAAACAAATACTGGCTCAGCAGTCGCATCTGGGTATCTCCCAGAGGAACCCATACCTCGGTGGAATCCAGCTCATACCTTTTTCCGATTTTACTGAATACCAGCTTTGCTGCATGATTAAAATCTTCGGCATGGGTGATGGATACGTTAAGGTGGGCCAGAAATTCATTCTCTTCCTGGGCCCAGTGCAATTCGGTAAGATCCCTTGCTTCAAAAATGATCAGATCCTCCCTGTCACCGGGAATGAGGGTACAGGAAAGGTCAAGGTATACTTCATCGCCGTCATGTCCAGTAACCAATGCTTCTTCCCTGGAACTCCCTTGTTCTTTCGCCTTCTTAAGCATCTGGCGGATGGTAGCCGAAAGGTCACCCCGCCAAACCGACAAATCAGCCAGGTCCCTCCCGGCAATCTCGTTAGAGGTCGCATTCAGGAATTGGAGGAAGGACTTGTTGATATCAATGATCTCATCCATTTCGTTGATGAGGGCAATAAACTGAAAGGCCTGGTGAAAGAGCATGGAAAACTTACGGTTGTTTTCCTCAATGGCCCGTTGGGTGCGTATTCTGCTCGAGACATCCGTGGCGGTAACGACCAATCCGTCATCCAGGGGAATCGCACGGATTTCAAGATAGATATGGAGTTCATCATAATCGTACAGCATTTGAGTGCGAAACTCCTTTCCCGTGTGCAGGGTTTCAATATACGCGTCAAACAGACCGGACTCCCTGGAGCCAGGGAAAATTTCAAGAAGTTTTTTGCCGATTAGGTCACTCTTTGCCAACCCGGAAATGACTTCCGCCTGGTGATTGCACTTCTCGATTCTGAAATCATCCACCTCGCCGTTCTTGTAAATCGGGCGGAACAACAGGATGGCTCCATCGGCAGAGTCCAGTATTCGCTCAACCAGATTTTCGGCCTCCACCCGCTCCTGTATTTCATGACCCAGTTCGATCAGGTTTTTTTCCAGCTGTGTTTCAGCAGCCAGGTTTGACTGAAGGGATCGATACAGGTTTGTATACAGGTAAATAATGGCCCCGATGGCCACCATAAATCCAATGATGATGAACAACGGTGTGGCGGTCCTTGAGGTAAGGAATCCATCCCGTCCGGGAGGCCTGAGTATCCCGCCAATGCGTTTTTGCAGTCCGCGGATTTCCTCCAGCCTTTCCTCGGCCCCCTGCAGCAGGCGAATATCTTCCTGGTCCAGTTTGCCATTGGTGAGCAGGTGGTTTGCCAGCGAGTCAATATGGCTGAGTTGTAAACGGGTCGCCGTTTTTAACGAATCGTATACTTCCAGAATCTTCAGGTCATTTTTCAGGATCGAATCCAGGCTCACCAGGCGGTCTTCCACGTTTTTTGAAGAATGCTCCATTGACTCCAGATAAAAGGTGTCTCCGGTCATCAGATAACCATGGATCAGTGTGCGGGTTTCTTCCAGGCGGTAAACAATATCATCCAGGTCCTTATGGACATTCTCGGTACGGGTGAGCATGATATATTCATCGGACAACTGCCTGTAACTGAAGTAAGTGAACAGGGAGATGATAATCATGAATGCCATTATGGCCAAAAATAAGATCCGGTAAAATCTCATAGGATGGCGCGGCTATATGTTGATCTCGTAGGCTTTCAATTTATTGTACAGGGTTTTCCGGTCGATTTTCAACACTTCAGCGGCCCTGGTTTTGTTGTACCCGGTTTTTTCCAGCACGCTGATAATGGCATTACGCTCGGCATTTTCTGAAACCGATTTCAGGTTGGTAATATCCTGTCCGCTTTGGCTTCCGCCAGCCATATCCGAAGAAATGTATTCCGGTGATATAATCTCTGCGGGAAGACATTCAATGGATATGGTTTCCTTCTGACTCAGCAACACGGCCCTTTTGACCACATTCTGCAGTTCTCGAAGGTTTCCGTGCCAGTAATAATCCTTGAATTTCTGGATTACATCCTCATCAAATCCCTCCACTGATTTATCCAGCTGGCGATTGGCAAGCATCAGGAAATGATCGGCAAAGACCATTATATCGGCCTTTCTTTCCCGGAGCGGGCTCAGTTCAATTTTAAATTCATTCAGCCTGTGATAGATGTCTTCCCTGAATTTCCCTTCCCTCACAGCTTCTTTCAGATCATTGTTGGTGGCCGTAATAACCCGAACGTCAATAGATATATCCTTTACTCCACCCAGGCGCTTAATTTTACGCTCCTGCAACACCCGCAATAATTTGATCTGGTTCTCATAACTCAGGTTGCCGATCTCGTCCAGGAACAGGGTGCCCCCGTTGGCAAGTTCAAAACTTCCTTTTTTATCAGCAAGAGCTCCGGTAAAAGCCCCTTTCATATGACCAAATAATTCAGAGCCTGCCAACTCTTTGGGCAGCGCCCCGCAATCAATGGCGACAAAAGGATAATCCTTACGTTTACTTTTGTTATGGATTTCATTTGCCACAAACTCCTTACCGGTACCTGTTTCACCGGTAATGATCACCGACATATCGGTAGGCGCGATCAGATCGATATGCTTCTGTACAATTTCCGACTGATTGCTTTTACCAACAATGTATTGTTTGGCCGAGGTCTCTTTTCGGGTGGACCTCCCTTTGTCACTGCTGTTCTTCTGTTCCGATCGCTGCTTCTTCGCCTTAATGGCTTCCTTAATTGTGACCAGGATCTCATCCGGATACAGCGGCTTCGTCACGTAATCATAGGCCCCGTGCTTGAGGGTCTGGACCGCTACCCGCACATCCGAATAACCGGTGATCATTATCACAGCGGTCTCCGGACTTACAATACGGACTTTCTGGAGAATATCCAGCCCGTTTTCATCCGGGAGTCGATAGTCACATAGTACCAGGTCAGTCTGGTTTTTCTTTAATTCCTTTAATCCCTCCTCTCCTGTGTGTACATAGGAAGCTTCATAGTCTTTCTTCTTCAAAAACTTTGTCAGAAGAAGACATATATCCGTATCATCATCAATGATAAGTACTCTTTCCATCCGGGGTTCTTTTATATATATTAACGTTAATTATTATTAATGGGGTATATCAACCCGGGTTATAGCGTCCCAAACCATCTGCCTGTTAAACGGTTTTGGAAGGAAGTAATTCACCCCCTCCGCATCTGCCCTCTTTCGCTCTATGTTACTGTCATAGGCGCTGATTACTATAATTTTCATATGGGGGTTATGCGTTCTCGCATCCTCAATAAGGCGAAAACCAAGGCCATCAGGTAAGTTCAGGTCAAGGAATAACAACCCGTAATTCCCTTCTTTCAGGGAGTCACGCGCCTCCGCAAGCGTATGGTGACAGGTCACATCGAAACCCTGCTTTGTCAGAATCCCCGAGAGAAGTAAACAAATTTCCACTTCATCATCTACTACAAGTACAGACATATCTTTATTCATATATCAGGATCAGTCTTTACCCAATGTGTTATTGTCGTGATAGGTGGTCAAATCCACCTCGGTAAAAAAGAAACTGGTCAGT
>CAZLZD010000097.1:0-8848 GCA_964563925.1 uncultured Roseivirgaceae bacterium
ATATCCTAGGTAAATTCGCATGACCCACTCCAACAAGCCATGAAATTCCAGTCATTATTTAAAAAACCCGTACAAAAAGTGGAAGATGTCAGTAACGCTCCAAAGTCAGCGGGTGAGATCTTCCAGGAACAAGTACAACAAGGAATGGCCGAACACCGGCGTTCCCCCGCCGGCCTGTTTATTTCGGCGATGGCAGCAGGACTTGAAGTAGGGTTCACGCTTTTTCTATCAGGGATACTGTATACCATGTATGCAGGAGAAATAAGCAGTAACAGCATGCACCTTCTTCTTGCTGTTTCCTACCCGATCGGATTTATATTCGTGATTATTGGTCGCAGCGAACTGTTTACCGAGCATACCACCCTGGCGGTAATTCCTGTACTTAACGGCTCAACTAATTTCCGAAGCCTGGTTAAGCTCTGGGGCATTATTTTTCTGGGAAATATTATTGGGGGATATATCATGGCCTTCATCCTCACCCGCCTGGGTCCCTCAATGGAAATTATCAATGAGGAGACATTCGGAATCCTTGCTGCAAAAATGACTGATCACAGTAATATGATCATTCTGGGGAGCAGTATACTGGCCGGATGGCTTATGGGTCAGTTGTCCTGGCTGGTTACTTCCTCTCAGGAAACCATGAGCCGGATCACTATGGTGCTGCTGGTCACTTCCCTGATCGGTCTTGGCGGTCTTCACCACTCCATCGTGGGTTCAATCGAGGTCTTTGCAGGTGTACTGACCGGCGATACAAGTGTTGGAGAATATCTCAGGTTTCAATGGTGGACCACCCTGGGCAATATCATTGGCGGAGTGGTGTTTGTTTCCCTGATTAAATTCAGCACGATCTGGCTCAGTGAGAATAAGGATTCCGAAAGCTAAATAATCTTCTTTTCGATGTAGGCTGAATTAAGAATCCGCAAAGCCCCCATATACCTCAATTTGAATGTAATGAGATCTCCCACTTTATAATTACGGTTGGTCTCGCCAAGCTCAACCACAAGCATATCGCTGCTGGCCCCGGTTACTTCCAGTTGGGAATCATCCGGTATCAGGTATTCCGGGGCTATATCCAGCAATCCTATATCGATAATGGCCCGAAAGGACTTCTTTCCGTAATCATCCTCATTGATATGGGCAATCTCTCCGGAAGGGTTTTCCGCAAGCTCGCCAACCGGTACCTTCGGCTTTTCATACAATTCGATTATCTCGGCGTGAAGCTTAAAAACATCATCGTTCATCCCCTCCACGGTTTTCATGGTGAAGAGGTTTAACCCAAAATACAGGATCTCTCCAACCCGGAAGTGATTTACCCCGGTCGGACGCAGATTTTTCAGTAAGAGCGGAATAGTTACGGAGGTGCCGCCGGATACCCAGGGAATGCGCCGGTTAAACCGTGCCTCCAGCAATTGCTTGTACAGGCTCAGCTGAATCAGCTTATCCTGGCTCGGCATTACGCCATGCAGGCAGTTCAGGTTTGTGCCCAGGCCAACGATCTGAATGTTGGGCAGTTCGAACACCTTCCCGTAGAAATCCAGCACATTCTCCCCTACCACACCTTCCCGAAGGTCCCCCATCTCGATCATGATAATGATCTTGTGCATCTTTTTCTGCTTTGCCGCCTCGTCGGAGAGCATTTTAATGGTGGCATATTCGGTATTGAAACTCACATCGGCATATCGGATCACCTTGGCGATACTCCGCTTCGCCGGCGGTTTGATATACACTGTCTGTACATCCGGATCTATTGATTTGACCACTTTGAGGTTACTGATCCTGGAATCATGAATTTCACGAATCCCCAGGTTAATAACTTCCTGTATATATGCCTTATGTCCGCACAGCAATTTTGTCACCACCCCCCATTCAATTTCTCTTTCCCTGAACAGGTCCTGGAGAAAATCAAAGTTGTGTTTTAACCGGTCTCTGTATAATTCTATAAATGCCATTAGTCTTTAATCTACAATATGCCTTGGAATGTTATGGGGAATCCTGACCAGCAGTTCATAATTCAGCTGCTGGCTTAATTCCCCGAACGATGCCACTGAAATCTCTTTCTCCCCGTCGGTACCGATAAGGGTAACCTCATCACCTACCCTGACACCGGGAGATTCGGTAATATCAACCATCATCATATTCATGTTAACGATCCCAATTACCCCGAGACGGTGTTCACCGATAAGTACCCGTCCCTGGTTACTCAGTACCCTTGAATACCCGTGGCTATAGCCTACGGGAATCGTCGCGATGAACATATCCTGCTCTGCCAGGAAACTCGTGCCGTAACCAATAAATTCGCCCCTGTTTACTTTCTTTATGCTCATCACTTCACTCTTCCAGCGAATCAGTCTTTTTAACGGATCTTTTCTATCGTCGTCCCCTTCGCGGGTAAAATACTGAATCAGGGTTTCCCGGGACGGCCAGAATCCATACTGTAAAATCCCGATCCTTACCATATCCATTCGTGTATCCGGATATGTGAGGGCGGCAGCCGAACAGGCGGTATGACGCAACCCCACATCAATTCCCTGTCGTTCCAGCCAGTCGGAAAGCTGATGAAACAAGTCGACCTGTTTCCGCACGCGAACGTGATTAGCTATGCTTTCCGCCCCGGCATAATGGGTACAAACCCCCTCCACGACAAACTTATCCTTATGCTCCTGGAGAAAGTCTGTCAGCTCGAGTAACCCGGAAGCATTGAATCCTGTCCGGTTAAACCCGGTTTCGATTTCAATGTGAATCCTGGCTGGTTTCCCTGTTCGTGAGGAAACGGTCTCAGCCAGTTTCATCCTGTGCAAATCAAATACAAAGAAACTAATATCATTGGTAACAGCCCATTCAAGATCTTCTTCGGATACATACCCCATAATCATTATGGAGGAGCCGTCACCCAGAACCGAAAGCGCCTCCCGTGCTTCATCGGCACTGAACACCGAAAAGTGATCCACACCGCATTGCCGGGCCATGGTGACAAATTTTGATATACCGTGGCCGTAAGCGTTCCCCTTGATCACAGAAGAATACCTGACCTGCCCGAGTTCCCTGCGCAGGAAATCCAGGTTGTTTTTCAGAGCCGACTGGCTTAGTTCAATGTACGATGTTCGCTGCATTCCTTTGCTGAATCTTAATGTATTCATAAAACACGGCGGCTCCTGTGCCAATCAGGTGGTCAGGAAAATCATAATCCGGATTATGCAGGGCCGGACAATTCTCCCCGGCACCGAGTCCAAACAAACCTCCGCCATACCTGCTGATCAACAATCCGACGTCTTCGCTCCAGCGAAACGGACGGCTCAATGGTGTCACTGACAACTGCAGGTTTTCAGCCACTTCCTGCATGGCTGACTCAAAGCCGGTTTCATTCACGGTAGCTGCAAACGGCTCAGTTCTGCTGAAGGCTGCGGTAAGTCCGGCCTGTTGGGCAAGATCACGTGCCTTCTCTTCTATACTATCATGAAGTTCCTTAAGTAACGAGTCGCTTTCCGCCCGGATGGTAAGTAAAAGTTTACCGGAACCCGGACTGATCCCGTAGGATTCATCTCCCACTCTCAGGTGGACAACTGTTGCCAGGCGAAACGGATGTCCGGACCGGATGCTCCTGAATGGTGAGAGGAAACTTACAAGTTCTGAAATGGTATCGACTGGGTTAAGCCCCATTTCGGGTTCAGCGGCATGAGCTGTTTTACCCTCCAGACTTATTTCCAGGCCTTCCGAGGCACAGGCAAATGGTCCGTCGCCAACGACCAGCTCATTGGCAGGAAAGCCAGGCAGGTTGTGCAAGGCAATTACTTTATCAATGCGAAGCGACGAAAAGGCAGGATCATCCAGTACCTGCCGTGCCCCCCGCCCATTTTCTTCAGAGGGCTGAAACAGTATTAGTACTTCCCCGCAGGCCAGACCTTCCTGGTGGAGTAATTCGGCCAAAGCAAGTCCGATCGTGGAATGCCCATCATGTCCGCACAAATGAGCAATGCCCGGGTAAACAGATGCATAGTCGAGGTTGGTCTTTTCCTGGATGGGCAGGGCATCCATATCGGTTCGCACCAGGATGGAAGGGCCCGGTACGGCTGAACGAAATATGGCCACTACACCATGCCCTCCCACATTTTCCAGGAGGGCATCCGGCCGGAGTGTACGCAGCCTCTTGGCTATCCGGTCAGCGGTTTTTGCCTCATTCCCTGATAATTCAGGATATTGATGAAGGGTTTGCCGGAATTTATTTAGTTCTTCCAGTTTGTCAGCGGAAAGCATTCCTATTTGGTAAGGCGCATTTCAAGGTACTTATTGGTAAACCCGAGTTTTTCATAGAGGATTTTCGCCGGGTTATCAGGCTCCACATGCAAGGCAATACCACCTTCGGCCCTGTCTATAGCCCTGTTCATCAACTCTTTACCCAGTCCTTGTCCGCGGTAATCCGCATGTATCGCGATATAAACGAGGATATTCTCAGGGATATATCCGCTCATTCCTGTCTTATTCACCACCACGGCTCCAATGACTTTGCCTTTATCCTGCGCCACAACCACGAACCCGCCTGGTCTGACACCGCGATCGAGTGAATAGTCAATGGCCTTAAGAATATCCTGTTTCTTGTCACCATACTGGTCGAGATGTTTGAACAGGAATTTGGCTATTGCCTCACGCTGAATAAGGCCAACAGTATCTGCGGGTGATAATATATTGTATGTGATCATAGTTTGCGTATCTGTATCCATATAAGTGTATTTAAACGGTTTTTGTTTGTAACCTGACCTGGGCTCTGTAGTAATTAACGGAAATAAACACGAGGGCGGACAGGGTTATTCCGAATATGTTGGCATCCAGACCGTATGGTAATTCTGTGTTCAACAGGATCAGGGTCAGGGTAAGTCCTCCTCCTCCAAGCATCGCCAGAAATGCGGCCAGTGCACTCGGACGTTTAAGGAAGATGGCTCCCAGTACGGGAACAAACAAACCGGAAACCATGAATGCATAGCTGTAAAGCATAAGGCTGAGTACATTTTGCATAAAGCCGGCGAGCACCAGGGCGATGATTCCCACGGTGAGGGTCAGCCACTGGCTGTTTCGGAGAATGGATCGTTCTGAAGTACCGGTATGAAGAAATTTGCCCAGGACATCGGTTTGTAAGTTTCCGCTTGCAGCCATCAGGCAACTGTCTGCGGTACTCATAATAGCTGAAAAATAGGCCGACATCATCAGTCCCATCAATCCGACCGGCAAAATTGAGCGGAGCAGCAGCGGAAGGCCGACTTCAGGATCCATCATTGCCGGATCCTGGAAGCCAAGTGAGGCAAACATGCCCTGATCGGCTGCCACCCTGGCAAACAAGCCGAGCAATACCCCCATAAAGGCCATCACCGGCCATTCAAAAAGTCCGGCGATAAACCACGCCTTTCTGGCTACTTTCTCATCTTTACAAGCATAAATGCGCTGATAAAGCGTCATGCCAACAAACCATATGGGAATAATGGTTACCCCCCAATTCAAAAGGGTCGACCACGAGATATTTGTCAGTGAGAGCATTTCCGGCCGAACCACTTCACGGATTGCATCATAACCGCCGACAGCCTGGTAGCTAAGCGGAATTCCGATGAAAATCAACCCGGCCATGAGGATGATCCATTGGATCGTATCGGTGTAGATCACCGCCTTTATTCCACCCAAAACGGTGTAGACAATCGCAATCACTCCCATAATCAGAAGTGCGGTTTGCTGGTTGAGGTCAATAAAGGTAGAGGAAGCCAGTTTTGCCCCGGCCAGAATCTGAGAGCTTGTGAAGCCAATATACCCGATTGCTGATATAATTCCGGCAAGCAGTGCTACTTTTCCATTATAAAAATGGTTGAACAATTGCGGAAACGTGAGGAGCTTCTTTTTTCTGGCCAGTGCACTTACCGCAGGTATCAGCACCACTGCTGCCAGCCAGGCACCAATAAGGCCGGTAAACAACATCCAGGATCCAGAAATCCCCATGGTGAACCCCAGGCCACCCAGGCCAATCGAAAACCCGCCGCCCACATCTGTGGCCACCACTGATAAACCGACATGTGCAGGCCCCATTCCGCGGCCCCCCACATAATAATCCTCGGAGCTTTTATTCTTTCGCAGAAAGAAAAACCCTACGCCCAGCATCACCACCATGTAGACGGCAAAGATTGCCACATCTATCCAGTGCATGTGTTTCCAGTATCGGTGATTAAAATTTCCAGAAATGCAAAACTAAGGACCACAAGGGCCAATGTCCATTTTATCGGTCCTTTTTCGGTGATTCCCCAAAATATGTACGCAGAAAACGCCGGTCACTACCTGTTGATCACCCCGCGTTCCTTCAATAACTCAATCACCCTTTCCCTGGGCAGCGCCTTGATCTCATGTCCGTCCCTGCCTTTCATGTCCCTGGCCGCGAAAAGTGAATTCAGGATTGCCTCTTCCGTCGCTTCAATGGTTGCCAGAAATAAAGGCGTCATTTCACTGTTTTCAAGATGTTTAGGGAAATGCAGGCGTCCGCTCCCGGTCACAATCCTGTTTTCCACCGCAGTACTGAACGCAATCACATAATCTCCACTCCCGTTCGAGGCAATGCCCCCGGTACGTGCCAGACCCATGATGGCCCGTTTTGCCATTCGCTCCAGATTGCGCTCCGACACCGGAGCATCGGTGGCTACCACAATCATACAGGATCCGTCACTGCTCTCCATACCTTTCCCTTGCAACAACCTGCCGGCAGGTACCCCGGCGATCATCAGATCACCGCCAAAGTTTGTCTGTACCAGAACGCCCACCGTATACCCTCCGCGATCTTGCGGCAATAACCTGGACGAAGTGCCTATCCCTCCTTTGTAGCCAAAACAAATCGTCCCGGTGCCGGCTCCGACATTGCCCTCAGGAACCGGGCCGGTCGAAGCTTTCTCAATGGCCCGGAAGACATCAATTTCCCTGACATGTCGACCACGGATATCATTCAGGTACCCATCATTGGTTTCTCCTACCACTGCATTGACACTGCGTGCCTCCTTGTTTCGGTCCAGGGTATATTGAATGAGTGCGTTCATCCCGGTCGGAACACTCAGCGTATTGGTAAGGACCACAGGTGTTTCTATGTTCCCCAGTTCCATTATCTGGGTCACACCAACCAGTTTACCGTACCCATTTCCGACAAACACCGCCGCAGGAACTTTGTGGGTGTAAAGGTTATCACCATGAGGAAGGATTGCCGTGACCCCGGTACGAATGCTGTCGGAAACAATCAGTGTGGTATGCCCGACTTTTACCCCGGCCACATCGGTGATGGCATTCCAGGGCCCGGGAGAATAAATGCCAGGCTTTATCCCGGCTTCACGAATTCTTTGCTGACCATGTATTGTGCAGGTAACGGCCAGCAGCAGGATAATAAACAATAATTTTTGGCGCATGATTTGGTTCAAGTTTGTTCAATATTACAAACCTGAAGGCAGAGGCGCAATCTGCTTTTTCAGCTAAAGCCTGAATCCCCTTTAATTCAGGGAAGTGTCTCGTCGCGAATCGCTGAGGTATTATACATCTGAACCACCATCGGGATTTCAAGAATACTGAATTCACGATCCCGGAGCCGGTCATATAAGGTGGAGTTATCGGCCAGGAATTCAGAAGTCAGCTTGATAAAATTATGATCGGCATTCACATTGAAGGCACTTTTATCAAAGGAGCCGGTAAGCCTGGCAGCTTCATCCTCCGGACGCTTCAGGAAAAAAGAAACTTTTTGATCCAGGCCCATAAAATGTCCGTTGCAATACATGATGTAATCCCGGCCTGTCCGGGCATACAGCGTCACCGGCCCTTCAACAATCATTTGTAACCAAATGGGTTCTCCGGCCTTTCCGTAGGATTCAAAAATCCTTTCCTTGCGGAAACTAATTTTTATGGAGTTTTTAACGGTAAATTCAATCTGTTGCAGCGAGGCAGTAGTGAGTTCCCGGATTTCCGAGGATTCGTCGTTGCGAAAGAAAACTTTATCGTCTCCGGGAAGAAAATCATTTCTTACCAGGCCGGTTAATTCCTCCTGGTTGTTAAGTACCAGCTTACCCGGCTGGTAATCCTGTGCTTGTGCGGAAAAAATCAGTGCCAACATAGACACAAGCAGTGTGTATCCCTTCATTCTCGTGATTGTTCTAAAAATTCTCTACATAATTACTATTTATTTTAATACAATACCCGCACAATTCCCGGGTTAACATAAGGAGCGTAAGAAAATCACCAGCAACGGTGAAAATCGCTCAGGAGCGAATCAATCTGAACGGTTTTGATCGCTTGCCTATCAGGTATTTAAATTTAAACAGGTTGTTTATGACACTGTCTAATTTCCAGGTTCGCGCGTGGGACCTGAAATCTGCCAGTCCGTCTACCGGCCGGTGTATGCTGGCAAATCCAAAACCGCCTGCAGTCTTCCTGAAGTCCTCCATTATAAGCCAGTGAGGGTACTTTTTCAGATGAGGCTGATACTTTTTACGGTTACAGTCATGGATGACCAGTACCCCTTCCGGAGCAAGTAGCTCACGTGCATTATCCATACACGCCTCGCGGGCCATTCCGTCAACGAGAATAAGGTCGAAAGGTCCAAATTTTTCAGGAAAATGCACATAGGATTTAAAGTGCTCATAATACCCGTCTTCCGGATATTGAGCTATGTCAGGTTTGACATTAAATACCTGTACTTTTTCATCATTTGATTCAATTTCCGGGGCTATCTCTTCATACCACTTCTCATTATGTTCCACAGAGATCCAGGAAGAATCATTGTCCAGCATCGGCGGATAATATAACGTGGAATACCCGCAACCGTATTCAAGGACCCGTTTTGGTCTTAAATTTT
>CAZLZD010000098.1:0-8555 GCA_964563925.1 uncultured Roseivirgaceae bacterium
TGAGCAATGGAATAGTATAGTTATTGAGAAGATGTACCCATTCATTTTCCTGTTCTTTCAGATTGACAATGCTCGAAGACCAGTTACTCAAATAACGTCTCAGAGAATCATTCCGGATAAGCTGGACTTTTTCAGAATTCAGTTCCTCATTTTGAATGGGATCAAAGGTAGGGGCCAGTAATATCACACTGATTTTTCGGTACAAGGTGTCTATGTGGACTTCCTCCTTTGAATCCATGTATGCCAGCACCTCCGCGGATTGCTGCATGATATTCTCGCGCAGCTGAATTTTACTCTCCAGCTGCGCCAGATTCGATTTAAATTCGTCGGACAGCTGGCGTAGAATTTTCTGCTCCTGGATTCTGTCCTTCCGGTTTTCATTCCAGTTATTGATCTGCAAGGCGATCAGGATCCCAATCACTACCAGCACGATCTCACCGACTGCATACTTCAGGTATTTGCCCGTGTTGTTATTTTCCAGTAAGGTGTAACGGATTCTTCGAAAGAACTTAAGCATGTATCATTCGTCGGTTTACACGAATATACCATGTTCCGCGGATTTTTTTTATGCCTCATTCCTCCTTAAGCGAATCCACCGGGTTATGCAGGGCCACCTTCAATGATTGTGCGCTGACGGTAAAGATTGCAAGGATGAAGCTGAGCACAACGGCCACTACAAGAAGAAGTACGGAAATTCCCACGCGATTGGCGAAATCCTCCAGCCACCCGTCCAGGTACCAGATAGCCGCAGGAATGGCAATTAAGTTACCTATCAGGACGAGAACCAGGAAATCACTGTTCATCTTGTAAAGTATGTGGCTCACCGAGGCACCCATCACTTTCCGGATCGCTATTTCCTTTTTTCTGCGCTGTGCAGTAAACAAGGACAACCCGTATAAACCAAGTGCCGATATAATAACCGCGATGACCACAAACATGTAAAACACCCTGGCCAGTCGTTCCTCTTTCTTATACGCGTTATTGACCGTCTCATCCAGGAATGAAATTTCAATGGGTTCCTCAGGATAGTATTCCTTGTTTAGGGAGGAGATGTCTTCAATGAGTTGCCCTGTATTTGTGCCATTTGTACGCACGAAGAAATTATCCCCAGTCTCCGTGTAGTATACAAACAAAGGGCCTGCGTTCTGGGACAGCCTTACAAAATCAAAATTATTGATAATGCCCACGATGGTATGGGAGGACCCTGAAGGGAACTGGAGTTCTGTGTGAAGGGCTGAATTACCGATGATCTCTGCAAAGTTCTCATTCACAATCACGTTGGTCCATGAGCTGTCTGCCGCCGAACCAGTAAACAATTCACCCTGGAGCAATTGCATGTCAAACACTTTATCAAAGTCCTTGTTCACGCCAAAATAGCTGTAAAAAGGGTTGATATCAGGGTCCTTCCCGGCCCATTCCAGGGTTCCCCCGTTGCTGTAGACCGAATTGGGAATATGCGTGGCCGTCGTGACGGCAACCACGCCCGGCAGCTGTGATATTTTATTTTTCAGGAATCTTGATTTCTGATAGGCATCTCCGGTTATCCTGAAATGCAAAACATTCTCCCGCTGAAATCCAAGGTCTTTTGTTTTCAGAAAATGAAGCTGATCGGTAATGGTGAGCGTGCATACGATCAGCGCGATGGAAATGGCAAACTGAAATACCACCAGCACTTTACGAAACATACTGTTGCCCGATTCAATCTGCGCCGACTTAAGAACTTTGGAAGGGTTAAAGCGGCTGAGATAAATGGCCGGGTACAAGCCGGCGAGGACCCCGGTTACCAGCACAATCCCAAACAGCACCACGTAGGAGAGGGGGTTGTCCAGTGGCATGCTAAGTTCCTTGGCAGTGGTGATATTGAAAAGCGGCAGCAGGAGTTTCACCAGCACTAACGCACCAAGCAGGGCCGCAAACGACAGGAGGATAGATTCTCCCAGGAACTGAAGCGACAGTTGGGTCTTTGAAGAGCCAACCGATTTCCGGATGCCTATTTCCTTGGCGCGGGTTGCGGCGTAGGCGGTGGACAGGTTGGTGAAATTAATACAGGCGATCAGGAGAATGAAGATGGCCAGCAGTCCGATCATATACACCATCTGTACCGGGTTGTTGCCTTTGTAATGGAAATTGTACAGGTGAAAATCCTTTAGCGGGTGGGTGAACAATTCCGCGGTTGTTTCCTGGGGTTCTTTCAGGGTATTGAGAATCTTTTCATTGAAATCGGTCATGGAGACATTTTTCTCCACCTTGATCAGCGTAAACGGGTTATTGCTGCCCCAGGCATTCACATCGATGCCAAACTCCTCCTGGAAGGCCACATGCTGGAATACGTCACCATGTACAAATGAATTCGAAGGATACGCGTGCAGGATACCTACAATCACCAGCTGCTTGTCCGCATTCAGAATACTCTTGCCCAGTGCATCGCCGTCAAAATGCCTTTCGGCAAAGTCATCCGAAACGATGGCCGAGTATTTATCGAAATTCTCCACACTGCCGGCCTTGAGCGGAAGGGTAAGGATGCTGAACATTTCAGGATCTGCATAAATCGCGTCTTCATAGAATCCTTCCTCATCAATCACATAGTTTGTGTTACCCCGGTACAGGTACCTCGACGCGGCGATGATCTCGGGGTATTCTGACGACAGGTGCTCTTTAATGGCAAAAGGCATGTTGCCAAAGCTATGGGCTTCCCCGTTGTAAAACTGGTCCTGCGCCATGACATGGATCTGGTCAAGGTCATCATGGAACTGATCGTAATTGATCTCATCCAGTATCCATAACGATATGAGTATGAAGCTTGTAAGTCCGGATACTAAACCTATCAGATTAATCATGGCGAAGGTCTTGTTACGCACCAGGACGCGAAATGCGATTTTGAAAATATTACGGATCATGCTCGTAGGGTATTAAATGGACCCCTTACACAGGGGTCTTTACGGAATAGACTACAATTTTCTGAATAGGTTGCGTCGGTGGTCCTGATTATTTTTGGAAGTCCGGAAGGAGGGATGGGAGGAAACCGGACGGAGGAATTTTCAGCCATCTGATCCCTCTTTCCTTTGAAAGTTTAACTTCTCAGGGGTGCTATGAAAGCCCTGACATTATCTCTGCCTGAATATTTGTCTACCTGACAGGGCAGAAAATGGTCTTTTCCGAATTCTCCAATAGCCAATATGAGATTAGTCATGTATGTATATGGCGCAGGTGTTGGTTTTTCCTTCGAAGGTTATATAATTTCACCCCTTCAGAAATCCGATTGAAAAAATGGCCAATTCCCTGTATGTTACCACCTCCGAACCCCATTCCGGTAAGTCTTTAATCTGCCTGGGCATCATGGATAATGTGCTCCGGCGAACCAGAAGGGTATCCTTCTTTCGTCCGATTATCACGAGCAAGGATCCCGAGGTGAAGGACAAGAACATTGAACTCATTCTCCGGCATTTCAAACTGGATCAGGCCTATGAGGAAGCCTATGCTTTTCACCAAAACGAAGCGGAAGCCCTGATATCCGCCGGTCAGACCAATGAGTTGCTGGATAAAATCATTCAGAAATACAAAAAACTGGAACGCAAGAGCGATTTTATCCTTTGTGAGGGGACGGACTTCATCAACGAAAGCAGTGTTTTTGAATTTGGCATAAATGTTCAGGTAGCCAAGAATCTGGGGAGCCCGGTATTGATTATCGGTCGCGGGGATTTGGGCAGGTCGCCCGAGGAGACACTTACCCCGATACGACTGGCCATCGAAAGCTTTCACGAGCAGGATTATGACGTGGTGGGAGCCATTGTAAACCGGACCAATCCGGCCCTGAGAGAACCTCTGCTGAAAGCGATGGAAAAGCATCTGCCTTCTCAAAACTTATTCCTGGCGGCAATCCCGTCCAGTGAATTGCTGAAAAGTCCGACCGTGAAAGAAATAGCCGAACATCTTGACGCCAAAGTCCTGTATGGACGGGAACAGTTGAATAATCAGGTCTACAGGTATTCCATCGCGGCAATGCAATTGCAAAACTACCTGACCAAGATTACCGACAACTGCCTTGTTATCACTCCGGGTGACAGGGGGGAAATTATCGTCGGCACCTTACAGGCACACCTGTCCAAGAACTATCCCCAAATTGCCGCCATAGTGCTTTCTACCGGACTGCACCCGGACCCGGCCATCATCAAATTACTGGATGGTATCCCGGATATCATCCCTATTCTTGCGGTGGAATCCAATACCTATGAAACCGCAACCATGATCAACCAGATACGGGCATATATCACGCCGGACAACACAGCTAAAATCCACGCCAGTCTCAGGTTGTTTGGAGAATATGTCGATATGGAACAGCTGGAAAGCCGGACAAGCCGGATTGAATCCAGGGGAATGACCCCCAGGATGTTTCAGTTCGTCCTCACACAAAAAGCACTCTCCTCAAAGAAACATATCGTATTGCCGGAAGGGGAAGATGAACGAATACTGAAGGCGGCAGAGATATTGGTGGCACAGGGTATTGTTGAACTGACACTGCTGGGCGTCAAAGAAAAGATTGAAAAGAAAATCCTGATGCTGGGGCTTAACCTCAATGAAAGAAATAGTAACATCATTGAACCGGAGAAAAGCCAGCGATTCCAGGAGTATGTGGATACTTTTTATTCGTTGAGAAAGGAAAAAGGGATTACCCGGGATATGGCCACGGATGCCATGCTGGATGTGTCTTACTTCGGTACCATGATGGTCTATCAGGGTGAAGCGGATGGTATGGTATCCGGAGCGGTTCATACCACGCAGCATACCATCCGTCCCGCGCTGCAATTTGTTAAAACAAAGCCCGGGTACTCCCTGGTTTCATCGTTGTTTTTTATGTGCCTGGAAGACCGTGTACTGGCGTATGCGGATTGTGCCATCAACCCCAACCCGAATGCTTCTGAATTGGCCGAGATTGCCATGGCGACGGCACATACCGCCAAAGCATTCGGCATCGAACCCCGGGTAGCCATGCTGTCCTATTCCTCCGGTAAGTCCGGAAAAGGAGCCGATGTGGAAAAAGTACGGGAAGCCACGGAAATCGTGCTGTCCAGGAACCCGGATTTCAAAATAGAGGGGCCCCTGCAATATGACGCGGCGGTCGACCTGGAGGTGGGAGAGAAAAAGGTGCCGGGTTCTGAAGTGGCCGGGAAAGCCACGGTCCTGGTATTCCCCGATCTGAACACGGGCAATAATACATATAAAGCTGTGCAGCGCGAAACGGGCGCGGTGGCCATCGGGCCGGTGCTGCAGGGACTGAATAAACCGGTGAATGACCTGAGCCGGGGTTGTACCGTAACCGATATTGTCAATACGGTAATCATTACAGCGATACAGGCACAACACAATGGATGAGTCAAAATTTGAGAAAATGAAAGTATTGGTGCTTAATGCGGGAAGTTCCTCGATCAAATACCAGCTCTTCGAGATGCCGGATAAACAGGTTCTGTTGTCCGGTTCAGTCGAGAAAATAGGAGAGACGAATGGTTCGGTGACCCACAAAGTTTTCAATCCGGATGGATCGGCAAGGAAGCATCAATTCCAGGCTGTCATAACTGACCATCAGAACGCCTTAACACGAATTGTGGACCTCTTACTCGACACAGAGTGGGGCGTGATCAAAGAGGCGAATGAAATTGCCGCCATCGGACACCGCGTAGTTCACGGGGGCGAGAAATTCTCTGAGCCGATCATTATCTCGGAGAATGTTCTCGAGGAACTCAGGAAACTTTCCTTTCTGGCTCCATTGCACAACCCGGCCAATATCAGGGGAATTGAAATCGCTTCGGATATTTTTGCGCAATCGGTTCAGGTAGCCGTATTTGACACTGCCTTTCACCAGACGATGCCGGATTATGCGTTTCGCTACGCCATTCCCGAAGGTTATTACCGGGAAGACGGCCTGAGGGCCTATGGTTTTCACGGCACCTCGCACCAGTTCGTTTCCAGGGAGGCCGCGCGGTTTTTATCGATGGAGCCAGCGCAATTCAATGGCATCTCCATCCATTTGGGAAACGGCTGCAGCATGACGGCCATACAGAATGGAAAAAGCGTGGATACCTCGATGGGGTTAACGCCGCTGGGCGGACTGATCATGGGGACAAGAAGCGGCGATATTGATCCGTCGCTCATCCTATTCATGGCAAAATACCTGGACATGACGGTGGAGGAGATCGATCAACTTTTGAATAAAGAAAGTGGACTGAAGGGACTGGCAGGAAGTAATGACCTGCGGGATGTGATTGACCGGTATCACAAACAGGATCCCGGGGCGCAGCTGGCGGTGGCCATGTATGTTTACAGGATAAAAAAGTATATCGGTGCCTATGCAGCGGCGTTGGGGCACCTCGACGCCATTATTTTTACCGCCGGAGTAGGGGAGAACAGTGCCTTCATCCGGGAGAAAGTATGTGAAGGCCTCAATATTATAGGGATCAGGCTTGATAAAGAATTAAACGAAACCGGTCAGGCCGGAATACGTGCCATTGAATCGGCTGAAAGTAATGTAAAAATCCTGGTGGTTCCGACGAATGAAGAACTCGAAATTGCCAGCCAGGCATTTCCTTTTGTGGAAAAGAGTTAAGTCCGGATCAAACCAGATTCTTTCCCAGCACGATCCGGTGCTCTGACACCGGTAGCTGGATGAATAAATTATTGTCTATCTCCTGCGCCCACTCCACCTGTTTTTTCTTTCATTAACCATTGGTGCTTATTATCAGGTGATTATCTTTATTTAACGCAATTTTATTCTGCTGCTTATGATACGATCGCTTATCTGCATAGTGCTCCTTGTATTTACTTTGCCCGGAATGGCGTGGGTATATCCCGAGCACAGGCTGATCACTGCTCTGGCTATCGGGCAATTAAGCCCCGAAAACAGAAGGGCCCTTGAGTACATCTGGGCACAGGCACGAACAGGACAGGAGCACCGGCTTTCCGTTTCACTTATAAATCCGGCGCATAGCCTCGAATCGCAGGTCCTTGACCTGGCCTCCTGGCCCGCTATTGCCGGGGACCACAGTTGCTCCCCGCAGGAAATGATGGCCATTATTCTTGAAAGTGACTGGATACTTAAGGTAGACCATATCGCAGAAAGGTTGCGTATGGACCTGGACAAGGCCCGGCGGCCTGATCAGACGGTCAATGCGATCCGCAATTCCGATATAAGACTGCAACGGGCGGATTTGGAGTACGCCACCCGTGCAGGGTCAAACAATGTTCATTTTCTTTTGGAAAGAACATCGGTAAGTGAGGCTGTTGGAGAATATTTCACACGTAGCCTGCAAGAGGGGGCTCCATTGAATGCGCTTGGAGCCTATGCCTATTTCCATACCAGGGCGCTTGAAAAAGTTGCTCAGTCTAAGAAGCTCCAACTGACACAGGAACAAAAATCAACGATGCTGCTGGCAGCCCTGGCCAATGAGGCCTTTGCCATCCATTTTTTAGAGGATGCCTATGCGGCCGGACATGTCGTGGGCACCTGGGGCTCATTGGCTGAGCGTAAAGGGACCCATGATCATTATAATGAGGCCGGACTGGAAGTCGAAACCTGGGATGACCAGGCCCTGGTGCTTACCGGAGATGCCTACATGCGCCCTGAAGATGCCAAGGTGGTAGCCGGCGCGGTTCAGAGAAGCCTGAAGCAATTCTGTTCGGCCATGTTGAACGAAACACCTGATACGGGTCAGTCATTAAATGATTCCGAAATCACCCCCGACACCTTCAATGTTTGCACGAACAACACGATGCCAAAAATCGAAATTGACAAAGCGTTACTCGAAGAAGTATTGATGGGAACCCCCAAGTCCGGACTCTCTGAAGGGTTGGGACAATTGGAACGATTTCGCACGGAGCTAGGCCCATTCATCGGTGCATCCTCTTCATTGGAAACCAGCACGCTGAATGGTGGGTTTGGCCCGGATCAGAATGAAAAAACCCTGATCGGAAGCATTGAAGCGAACCTGGTCGTCGGACTCGGACTGGATGGCGTAATGAACAAAGCCGGGGATGGTTTGGCGTTCATACAGTTTGGCTGGCGGCAAGATTCACCGACCACCAGCCAGTTTACAGATCCCAATTCAACCTACCAGGGCAGTTCGGTTACATCCACCATTCCGGGCAGGTCTGCCTACAACCTGCGTATTCGTTTGCCCTTCTGGCTTATACCCGGCGACCTGATCCTGGTTGCACCCATTCTGTCATGGGCTTCTCCAAAAACATTTCAGCGGATGGCGGTCACCGCGGGAAACGGTGGGCTGATTCCGTGGCAATCGGGAGTATCCACCCCGATCGGACGGTTTCAATTCGTGCTGGGCAGGGAAGTCGGGGTCTCTTTTTACGGGATACGACGCATCAATGAGTCTCTTATTATTCTCAGGGATAACTTCAGCAGTGCGTACCTTGTCACCTACCGATCCACCAAATGGGATTTCCCGTTTTTAGAGTATCAGCCTACAAGGACATTCTCCAACACCCAGAGCGCCATCCTGAAAATGCAGTTTTCAGTAGGAGTGGACGTCCCCTCTAAAGTTGAGACCCTG
>CAZLZD010000099.1:0-8521 GCA_964563925.1 uncultured Roseivirgaceae bacterium
TTAAATAACATGTAACAGTTGGTCGGCAAATGGAAGATCCGGGCTTTTTTTTGTCCCGTCAGGTTAACCTCTTTTTCTTCCCGGCTAAGGGGGAAAAGGATTACCCATTTCCGTGGATGCGGTTGGATGGTATACAACCAGCAATGGTGGGGATTTGGAAGGAATGGTTGATGGTTCAAATATTGCCGGACAAATATTCAGATAATGAAACCAGCAATAATTCAGACAAAAACGATCAGACAGGAATTTGAAAAGTTCATTCTGGAGAATGATCATCCGTGTATTATGGCCAGAACCATATTCGCGGAGAACTCCTTATGTTTTCACACCTATTCCGGCTTTGGTGGGGCGGATATCGCAGGCAGCATTCTGAATGACCTCGGAAGTTACCTGAGTAAATACTCCTTTGACGATCTGGATTTCAGGACGTTCATAGCCGCGTTTCCTGAGGAGGATCAACTGTCAGATAAACAGTTTGAGGAGCGGTTATGGAGCCAGCTGCAGTATCTGCATGCGCAAGACCCTCAACCCTGGGACCCCGGGGTAAGTAGTGATCCGGAGGATGCACATTTTAGCTTTAGTGTCCACGGGCATGCTTTTTATATTGTGGGAATGCACCCCGGTAGTACGAGGCGGGCCCGGCGCAGTCCTTGTCCGGCCATGGTTTTTAACCTGCATCATCAATTCGAACAGCTGCGCGAAATGGGTACATACGAGCGAATCCGGGATACGATCCGGGAGCGGGATAGGGCCTGGCAGGGTACGGTAAATCCCATGCTGGAAGATTTTGGACAAGCGAGTGAGGCCCGTCAATACAGCGGGAGGGAGACAGGGGAGCATTGGAAATGTCCTTTTCAAAAAATGAACAAGCATAAGCATGAGTGAAACGATCATCCCGCCACAGAGTGGAACGGCATTCTCCTTGAAAACAGGCGATCAGCTGAAAGTAATCGATCCGGAAGGTGAACAGGTCAGTGATATGGTTTTGTATAACCTGGGAGATACTGCGGAGAAGCTTTCTTCGGGCAAGACGCTGGATTTTGAAGAAACCCTGCTGATCACCGAAGGACATTGCCTTTGGAGCAACCGCTCCCGTAAAATGATGAAAATTCTTCGCGACACCAATGGAAGAAACGATTTTCTGCTGGCACCCTGCAGTCCGGCTACCTTTACCCTTATGTATGGAATGGAAGACTATCATCCAAGCTGTCAGGAAAACCTTTCGAAAAATCTTCGTGAATTTGGAATCCGACCGGATGAAATCCCCGTGGCTTTTAACATTTTCATGAATGTACAGTTTGATGCCGACGGATCACTGTCGGTTGAACCTCCCACCAGCCGGGCAGGGGATTACGTGTTGTTTGAGGCCATGATGGACCTGGTGGTCGGTCTCACTGCGTGTTCGGCTGAAGACAGTAACAACGGGTCATTTTCACCCATTCACTATGAAGTAATTCACTGATTCGTTTTGCGTTGTTTTTGCCAGGGCCAGGACCCGTCAATTTCCACTTCAAGGGAAAAGCTGAGGAACGTCCGGATTAATACAATTATTCCCAGAATCACCACTTTGTCCATTGTCGGTTCGGTGACAACGGTGGCAATTATATCGGCACCCACCAGGATCTCAAGTCCCAGCAGGATCGCTTTTCCGATCTCTTTACGGAGAACGTCGTAGGATTGTAGTTTTCTCGCCAGATAGCGGATCAGCGCCCAAATTATGCCGAGAATGATAATGCCAATTCCGAGAGCCTCGAGACTTTCGGCGGCAATCCGGATAAAATCTTTCATTTGTACAGACAGTTGATACGTAGTCTGCTGGTAAAAGAATCGTGCCAGCCTTCGCTCAGGGCTTATTCCGCCTGACCTTGTCAGGCCTTAGTCCGCCGCCCGGATTTATTGTTTCCGCATTTCCTGGTCAACAGATATCATTTTTTGAATCATTATGGAATTGGGTATGGATACGATTTTACTGTCATCCGTTTTTAGCCGGGTGAACATCAGTCCGATTTCCATCACCACCCCCCGGATATCCATGTCCTTGTCCAGAATCGTAAGATATTCCCCGTAACGGACATCGTTATTAAAGAATAGTATGAGCCCGGCCGTTATATTAGAAAGGATCGACCATTGGGCAAAGAACGCAATACCGATCACTGTGAGTATCGAAGTGACAAAGAGAATGATTTCTGACTGCTCTATTCCCCAGATTGACGAAATCACGACGCCAAATACCAAAAACAGGATGACATTGCTCGCTTTCCGCACCACGATTAACCGGTCCAGCACATACCCCTTAATTTTCCAGGTTTTTTTAATGGTCCAGTTGACCAGATACCTGGCGATAAAAAAGAGGATGAGAATGATAAATGATTCGATCAGTTGATATTCCAGTAGTTCCACAGTGGAGCGTATTTAGACGTTCAAATTTCTATTTTTTTTATTACTATTTCCGTTTCCGTGTCAAATAGTAACAGTCCTTCTTTATCAGGGTCAAGTTTCTCCAAAATCATACCATCTTGATTCCAGATGGCACTTTGTCCCGTGCTCAGGAAAGTATCACAAAAACCGATACTGTTTGAAAGTAATACGGGAAAGGAAAATTTCCCGGCGATAGCAGGAAAGTGTTTATACGCCTTTTCAATTCCGTCCCGGGATTTGGCTACGCTTGCCACATAAAACTCCGCACCCAGCTTTTTAGCCTGAATCGAATGTTCATTCTGCAAGGACTCATAACAGATGGCCGGTGCGATTTTTTCATTTCCCACATTCAGAATCAGTTGTTCATGGCCTGGTGTAAAACAGGCCATTTCATCAGGGTGCAGAATTTGTTTTGCATATATTTTCCGCTCCCGGCCCGGCTGAAAAATAATGAGGCTTATTTGTATTCCTTCCCCTGATCTGGTAGGCGCTCCGAGGGCGATGGTAATCTTATTTCCGTCAGTCATGCGCTGAAAAGTATCCAGGCGAGAATCTTCTATATCCATTGCCAGTTTTTCAGCGAGTTCAGGCTCATACCCGGTCAGGGACAATTCGGGAAAAACAATAAAATCAGCATCTTCAGAAACGGCCAGTTTAATCCATTTTTCATGGATTTCAATATTCTCCGGAATATTTCCTTTGACAGGTTTTATTTGAGCTACGCTTATTCTCATGAGTTTTTTACTGCCCGGCGGTATAACACCTGACTTTTGATCACAGGAAAATTAGCGAAAAGAATTAGTTTGATTTATCCATACCAATAAATACGGCATTAAAGCAAAAATAAGTTTGGCAAAACAGGTTTCTTGTCCGGTAAGAATGACTCCACTGCCAGGAATAAAAAATGCCCCGAAGCAGTGCTCGCTGTGCTTGCTCACTTCGGGGCGCTGTAGCCCCGCCAGGAATCCCTGAATCGTAGTTCAGGACAGGCTTCTCTTCCTGGCGGAATCACCGGTAAATCTCGGATTTATAGTAGCCCCGCTAGGAATCGAACCTAGATCTTGGGTACCGGAAACCCACATACTATCCATTGTACTACGGAGCCGCCGCAAAGATACAATTCTTGTGCTATTGTCAGAAATGAAGACGTAAATTATTATCAGGAACCTGAAGTGGTCCGATGTTGAATGAGAATCCGTAATTTCAGAACAGCTATTGCTCCTTTACATCCGATAGTTTCTTAAGATATTCCTCATTGGATATTTCCGAAACGGTTGCTTCGTACTTTTTCTCCTCTCCCTGGCATTTATAACAAAAGGCCTCCACAAAGGACTTAAGTTCGTTTACCTCTTCGGTATCCGGGAATTCACTTTTTTCCAGCTTCTTCATCACCTTTTTGTACCGGCCGGAGTAGGCAAAGTTCAGGATCTGGTTCAGCTCGGCAAGTGCTGCCACGTTGGGGTCATCGCTTCGGGCTGCCTTATTGAAATAACGGGTGCTCAGATCAAGCAGGTCCTGCCCCAGTGAGGTGCCCACCGCACTGCCGGCTGCCTGGTAGGCTTCGGCAATCTCGAAATCGGTGAGTCCCGGTTCAATCAGCTTTGCATTCAGACCGCCCAGGTTCTCCGGTATATTCTCAAGCACCCGGAGAAAGCTATTTGCATTGCTGAATCCCAGTTGCTGCCATACCACTTCGCCGCTGGCGGTCATAAGGACGACCAGCGGGATGGATTTGGCATTATACTGCATGGCCATCGCCCGGTCACTGTCAATATCAATTTTCAGTGGTACAAAGCGCTCTGAGAGTTTTGCGGCTTCTTCCGTACTCCAGAGTTCCCGGTCCATCATGCGGCAGGGGCCGCACCAGGTCGCCCAGAAGTCCACCAGTATGAGCTGGTCGCGCTGCACAGCTACCGACTTGGCCAGTTCGGCATCCCTGATCCACTGGATCTGGGCCTGTACACCGGAAATAGTTATAAGCAGGAGAAGTACACAAAGAAGGGCTTGTTTTTTCATGGTATCAGCTTGAAGATCAGACGCTACAAGATAGAAAAAAATATATTAATATATCAATAAAAATTGCATCCGAACCTATCCTGCCCGTCGCAGGAGCTAAATCTAAGCTCATTTCAAGGCTTTTACATCAGCTCGCGCCAGGTATAACCAGCTGCAGGCCCGAGTGGATCATATCCGGCCGCCTGAGTGCAGGCTGATTGGCATGAAAGATCTCTTCCCACCGGGAGGCATCCTTGTAATACTTCAGCGCTATCGCACAAAGGGTTTCGCCGGGCGACACCGTGTGCAGGACCATTGTCTTTTTACGTATTCTTAGATTTCGCCAGGTAAACCGGCGCCGGTTCCATTGCCGGCTGAAATGTTTGGTGATTCCCATGTGTATTTACGGTTGAAAGAAAGGGAACAAAAAGAGTTCCTTAACTTCCGTTGGTTGGTCATGGTGAAATGCACATTTAAAAATAATGCCATCCGGCATCATATTGAATATCAGTGACTTGAATTGTGAGCGGGATCGAAAAGTGGGGAGAATGGCAGGCGGTTGCGGCGAAATGTACCCACCGGTTATCCGGGTGCGGCTAATCCACCATAGCCTTTATCCCCGCGGCGATTTGTTCCGGATAGAACCTTGGGCCACAAATATGGCACTTGTCTATTTCCATGAATTCACGGGGTTCATTGGCTGCCTCGTAGATTTTCCGGCCCTGTTCAAAGGGCACAACCGTATCTTCTGAACTGTGAATGACAAGTAAGGGTTTGGAATAGGAGGGGATGGATGTTGCCGCACTGTATTTTTCGCTGACGAGTATTCTCCCGAAGATCCCGGCCATGCCCGCAGCCATGTCCTTATGGGATGCGAATGCCCCTTCCAGTACCAGTCCGTCGATCTCAGCGCTTTGTTCGGATGCCACCACCGCGGCCACATTGCCGCCCAGCGATTGTCCGTATACTACAAGCTTTGTCCCTTTTACATCAGACCGGTCCTGCACATAATTCAGGGCAGCCCGTGCATCCTGCAGCACATTCTCCCGGGTAGCCTTACCTTCAGAGAAACCAAACCCGCTGTAGTCAAAGACAAATACCTGCATGCCGTATTTCAGGAACGGAACCATGCCCGGGGTCTGGCTCACCACATTTCCGCCGTTCCCGTGCATGTGCACCAGGGTGATAGCGGGCGTCCCTTCGCGTGGTTTCAGCATCCAGCCATTCAGCAGATTGCCGTTCGTACTTTCAAATAATACACTTTCAATGGTGTAGGGGAGATCGATTTTTTGCGTTCCGTTCCGGAAGAATTCAGGTTGCCTGGTTTCCGGCTCAAAACGAATTACGGTCGGATTCTGATCAGCTTGAAGGGTAATTTCACGAGTGGCCGGGGCAATCTTACCGGGCTTGAGAAATTTATTATTGAAGGAACATCCTGTGGCAATAACGGCGACGAGAATGATCAGCAAACGTGTTGTCATTAATAAATCCTGGTTTTTTGATTCTTCACCCGCGCATATCACACCTAATATAATGACTTTATCTGCAATTGTGGCCATGTGAGGTGTCATCGAAGCAATTGCCCGTCAGCGCACACCGCTGAGCGTATCCGTACAGGACGAAATTACTCCTGCTTCGATTCCGGCGCGTATGGGTATATTCTGGTTTGTGGCACACGAATTGAAAAGGGGTGAGAACAACAACACCCCTATTATGCTTCGTCATATTTCCTTGCTCGTCTTTCGTAATTTTCTTCGTTTTCGCAGTGTTTTCCTGATCAACCTGGTGGGCTTGTCTACCGGTATGGCTTGTACACTTCTCATTTATCTCTGGGTCAGTGATGAATGGAAGACCGACCGCTTCCATGCCTCAGATGACCGTCTGTACCAGGTGCTGGAAAATCATGTGGATGCCGGTGATATCCGAACTACCGAGGCCACCGCAGGCTTACTGGCAGAGACCATGAAAGAAGACTTTGCCGAAGTAAGCATGTCAGCCCAGGTAGCACCGGTTCGCTGGTTTGAAAATTTTACGCTGGTCGATGAGCATTCGGAAAAATTCAAAAGCCGCGGACAGTTTGCCGGGGCCGATTTCCTTCAGATGTTTTCTTACCCGCTGTTGCTGGGAACACCGGAAAATGCCCTGTCCCGGCCAGACGGCGTGGTGCTCTCCCGCGACCTGGCCACCAAAATGTTTGGCAGCCCGGAAGCCGCGATGGGACGCACCATTGAATGGCAGTTGCTTCATTTTCGCCGCAATGCCCTCGTCACCGGGGTATTTACCCAGCCTGACGCCCCTGCCTCTGAATCCTTTGAATTCCTTCTGTCCTATGAAGCCTTCAAGGAGATCAACCCCTCGGTAAAAGAATGGGGGAATTCCGGTCCGCTGACCTATTTAATGCTCCCGGAGAATGTTTCGCAGGAACAATTCGCCGCCAAAATCACCAATTACCTCGAACAGATTGATCCTTCACTTACCTACCGCGACCTGATCATCCGCAAGTATTCCGACAGCTACCTCTACGGCAATTATGAGAACGGCCAGGTGTCGGGCGGCCGTATCGAATATGTGCGTCTGTTTGCCCTGGTTGCCCTGTTCATCCTGGTGATCGCCTGCATCAACTTCATGAACCTGTCCACTGCCAAGGCGGCCCGCCGCATCAAGGAAGTGGGCATCAAGAAATCGGTCGGTGCCTCCCGCCGGCTACTCATTCTCCAGTACCTGGGGGAATCGGTATGTATGGCGGTGGTCAGCCTGGTGCTGGCCGGTGCCCTCGTGAGTACCCTTCTTCCGTTTTTCAATGACATTACCGGGAAATCGCTGGAGATGACTTTCGACCCGCTGGTGGTCGGGGGCTTCGCAGGGGTCACCCTGCTCACCGGATTGCTTGCCGGCAGCTATCCCGCCTTCTACCTGTCCTCGTTCGATCCGGCACGGGTCCTGAAGGGATCGGTCAGCAAGTCGGTCGGCGAACTCTGGGCACGGAAAGGCCTGGTCGTATTTCAGTTTGTCATGTCATCCGTGCTGATCGTGGGTGTGCTGGTGGTTGACCGCCAGATTCGCTTTATCCAGCAGGAGAATATGGGCTTTGACCGGGAGAATGTAATCATGTTTCCCTATGAGGGAGAGATGACGGCCAGTCCTGAAAATTTCATAGCCCGGCTCAAACGCATCCCCGGGGTGGTCAACGCGAGCTACCTGCAACAGACCTTTGTGAATAATGAAAGTTTCACGATCGGGCTTACCTGGGAGGGGAAGGACCCGGATTCGCAGGTGCCGTTTCAGAATTTCACAGCCAGCCAGGAGCTGGTGGAAACCCTGGGCCTGACCATTGCGGAAGGGCGGAATTTCTATGAGAATCCGGCGGCTGACAGCAATGCCCTGCTGATCAATGAAACCGCGGTACGTGTGATGGGACTGGAAAACCCGGTGGGGACGACCGTCAACCTGTGGGGGCAGAACCGGGAGATCATCGGTGTGGTGGCCGATTTTCAGTTTATGTCACTGCACGAACCGGTGAAACCGGCCTTCATCAAGCTGCTGGACGAATTAACCATGAATGTGGCGGTCCGGCTTTCGGGGAAGGATTTGCCCGGAACCCTGAGCCGGCTGACTGAATATTATGAATCCTACAATCCGGGCTACACCTTTGCCTATACCTTTCTGGACCAGGAATTTGAGGAAATGTACACGGCCGAATTGCGTGTGGCCAGCCTTTCACGCTACTTTGCCATCCTTGCGATCGTTATCTCGTGCCTTGGACTGTTTGGCCTGGCCGCCTTTACCGCCGAGCGGCGCAGCAAGGAAATCGGTATCCGCAAGATCCTGGGTGCCGGCAGTATGCGGATTATGATCATGCTTACGGGGGAATTCTCCCGAATGGTCGGCATCGCCATTCTCATTGCCCTGCCGGTGAGTTATTTGCTGGCCGGGATGTGGCTGGAGAATTTTACCCGCCGGATTGACCTCGAGTGGTACTACTTTGCCCTGGCCGGGGCCTCGGCCCTGGTGATCGCCTGGATCTCGGTGGGTTTCCAGACCTGGCGTGCCTCCCGGATCACCCCGGTGGAAAGTTTGAGGAGTGAGTGAGTGAGTGAAAGACTAAGAC
>CAZLZD010000100.1:0-8485 GCA_964563925.1 uncultured Roseivirgaceae bacterium
CCTCTCTTTCACCCGGAGAAGCGTTTGTCAGGAATTACGTACGCAATGGACCCCACGCATGGTACGATCCATATTTCGACTCCACACCCCTTTGGGAGGGGGTGTATGTCAATACGGATATGTTTGGTTACGTCTGGGGAGAGGTATTCGCCAGCATAGATATACGGAACGGACTGGATGAACTGGATGTGCCGGTGTTCATCGCCCTGGGCCGTTTTGATAACCTGGTAGCTCCTCCGGATTCCTGGAATGATTACCGGGAGAATTTTAAGGACCTGACGATACGGGTGTTTGAAAAAAGCGGGCATACCCCCATGATGGAAGAGCCGGAAGTCTTTGACCTGGAATTACTTAGCTGGCTGATAGCAAAGTGATTAGGGGAAAAATTAGTATCTTCCGCTATTATGCAAGTATAGTTCGCTACCCTGATTCCTGCTTACCCTATTTCTATGAAACCTACTCAACCTAATGAACGATACGGCATCCTGGATATACTGCGGGGCTTTGCCCTGTGCGGGGTGATGATCGCCAACATGGCCACCCATTCCGGCTACTGGTTCCTTACCGAAGAGAGCCAGGCGGCACTTCCGCTGGCCGGGGCAGGTGACAAACTTTTATGGTGGGTCCACTTTATTACAGACGGGAAATTCTACAGCATTTTCTCGCTGCTTTTTGGCATCGGATTCGGATTGCAGCTACAGCGCGCCATGGAGAAGGGGGAGCGGTTCGGGGGTCTCTTCAGCCGAAGGCTGGGGATTCTGTTCCTTTTCGGTTTGCTGCATGCCATTCTGTTTTACGTCGGGGATATCCTTACTGTATATGCATTGCTGGGGTTTGTGCTGATGCTTTTCCGAAAAACCTCCACACGCAACCTGCTCCGGTGGGCGCTGGTATTACTGCTCCTCCCCGTCGTCCAGTATGCCATTCTCTGGTTTCCCCACCTGGCATCGGGTCCGCTTGAAGCCACCCGTCACCCCATGTTTGACCAGCTGATCGCCGCCTACCAAAGCGGCTCCCTGGCTGATATCCTGATGATGAATACCGGCGGACTCATCTTCGGGCGGTATCCTGACCTGTTTGCCACCGGCCGGTTCTTCAAAGTGCTGGCCATGTTCCTGCTGGGTTTTTATGTGGCACGGAAGATGCTGTTCGCCGACCTGCCGGCGCACCGGGCATTTTTCAAAAAAGTCCTCACCTGGGGATTGATCATTGGAATCCCCTGCAACCTGGTCCTGGCGACGCTGATGGAAAACAACTGGTACGCCTCCTACGCGCCCCTGGGTATCCTGGAGCCCCTGGTATATGCCTACGGCGTTCCGGCACTCGGACTTGCCTATGCAGCCGGACTGGCCCTGTTGTATCCAAAAGAATGGTACCGGAAACGACTGAATGTATTTGCCCCCTACGGCCGGATGGCCCTGACCAATTACCTGATGCAAAGTGTGATTGCCTGCCTGATTTTTACGAGTTACGGGCTGGGCCTTTACGGACAAGTCGGACCAGTTTACCTGACACTCATCGGTCTGGCCATACTCCTTTTCCAGATCCCCTTCAGTGCATTCTGGCTTAGCCATTACAGGTATGGTCCGATGGAATGGCTCTGGAGGTCCATGACTTATAAAAAATGGCAACCATTAAAGAAGGTACAGCCCGGAATGGCCGGGTAACGGTTGTTTTCATACCAAAAAATCATGGTTTTTGAGGAATACGCGCAAGGGGCAATTTTAGTATATTGACCCGGTCAACCTATATTACTATGATCAGGATTCTCTGTCTTTTTTCCCTGTTTATTATTGTTTACGCCTGTTCACCTGATCCCGGCCCGGCTCTTCAGGACCGGGTCACCATATACCGCGACGAATTCGGCGTTGCCCATGTGTATGGCGAAGATGACGAAAGTGCCGCTTTTGGCTATGCGTATGCCATGGCCGAAGATAACTTCAGACTTATCCTGGAGAATTACATTCATGCACTGGGACGCTCAACCGAGCTGATAGGGGAAAAGGGCCTGATGGATGACTGGCTAAACCGTTCCCTGGAAATCACCCGTCATTCCCGCGAGGAGTTTGACCAACTAAGCCCGGATGTACAGGCCATATGCAGGGGATACGCCGCCGGACTCAATTATTACGTTCAAACCCATCCGGAAGCGGATATCCGCATCCTTAGCGAATTTGAACCTTGGCATCCGCTGGCTTTCATTAATTATCTCTATTATCAGCGCGGATTTCTGCCCTCATCCAATATTCCCTATGCCAGCGTCCGTGCCGCATTCCGTAAATTAAACCATATGCCGGGGAATGAGCTGACCTCCCTTGTGATTCTCAATACCAAAAACGAGGGAGAAGGTTCAAATTCATGGGCAGTCAATGGGTCAAAAAGTGCCTCCGGAAATGCCATGCTGTTCATTAATCCTCACCTTCCCTGGTTTGGTTCGGCCCAGGTGTATGAGGCGCACATAATGAGCAAAACCGGGTGGAATTTCACCGGCTATACCCGGTTCGGATTTCCCCTTCCCTACGTCGGGCATAATGAACACCTGGGCTGGGCGAGTACAAACAATGATGCAGACCTGGTGGATACCTATTATGAATATTTTACCCATGAGGAGGATTCCCTGGCCTATGAATATGAAGATGGATACCGGCAATCAGTCACATGGAATGAGACCATTCAAATCCTGGCTGACAGCGGGATGGCCGACCGTGAGCTCACATTTCTTAAAACCCACCACGGGCCAGTGCTCGGTTTCCAGAATGACCAGCCCGTGACAGTCCGCCTGGCACGATATGAAACACCTGGCTGGATGGAACAATGGTACCGGATGACCCGTGCCGGCAACCTTTCGGAATTCCGGGAGGCCGTTTCACCCCTCGAAGTCCAGTTTGGTAATTTTATGTACGCCGACCAGGAAGGAAATATATGGTATGTGTATAACGGAGCCATTCCAAAAAGGGATGAATCCTTTGACTGGGAACAGCCAGTACCCGGCAACACCGCGCAGACCGAATGGAAGGGATACCATACCCTGGACGAACTGCCACAGATCTTCAATCCCGGTTCCCACTGGATGCAGAATTGCAATGGCACCCCGGTGCTGGGATCCGAACCGGACGATTCGCCAGGAAAGGAAGACTTCCCGTCCTACATGATCGTGGAACCAGACAACGCCCGGTCGGAATATGCACGACGCATTCTCCGCGAAACTGAAGTATTCACCTATGATACCTTCCGGGACAGCACCTACTCCACCTACCTGATAAGTGCTGAAAAGGACATTCCAGTACTACGCCGGGAAGCGCGGGACCGTGAGCTGACACCCGCTCAGCAGGAAGCCATTGACATGCTTAGTAACTGGGACCGGATAAGCCGGCTGGAATCCGTGGAAACCACCCTGTATATTCTTATGATGTTTTCCTCCTGGCGCGATGCGGCCCGATCAGACTCGGACAGCATTTCGCTGGTGACCGGCCTGCTCAATGCAATGCAGGATTTACAGGAAACACGTGGTTCCTGGATGATACCCTGGGGAGAAATGCAACGGCTCCAGCGACCCGCTCAGCATGCATTTAATGAAGTTCTTTTCAATGATTCGCTTCCTTCCATTCCGCTTACAGGTACCCCTTCGTGGACAGGGGCAAGCTTCATTTCCAATGCACGTCCCAACCGGCAGGGAAACAAATATATGTACGGGATCCACGGGAACAGCTATGTCAGTATCGTGGAATTCGGGGATAGGATCAGGTCAGGGTCTCTCCACCCGTTCGGTCCCGATAGCGACCCCGAATCTGCCCATTATTTTGACCAGGCCGATCGATTTGTCAATGGAAAGTATAAACCTGCCTACACCTACCTGGAAGATGTCGTAGCAGCTGCAGTGGAAACGTATGCACCGGGTAAAAGAACGGTCCGGTAATCACTCAACTTTAATTCACCCAACCAAAATCACACGTACCTATATGACCAGGAAATTCCGATCACCCGCTTTTCTGATTCTTGCCTGCTATCTCTTTCTCACTGCATTTAATATAAATAAGGCCTTCGTCATGGATGATACTTTTCATCTGGAGGCCGCACAATGGATCGCTGATAACCCGGCCAGGCCCATGTCGGGTAAAATTCTCTGGAACCAGGGACCCCCCTCCGCCATCTACGAAGGAAACCAGCCGCCACTGTATTTTTACCTGGTGGCCGCCACCGGTGAACTATTCGGATATGACGAAATTCCTATGCACCTGTTCCAGTCCATTTTTACGTTGCTGTTACTGATCTGTTTTTACCGTACCGCGCGCCTTTATTCGCCCAATGCGGCGCCCTGGCTCCTGTTGTTGCTGACGGGTTGCCCGGCGTTGGTGATGGGGCAAAACCTGATGACCGATGTACCGCTGCTGTCACTGCTGATTGCGTCATTTTATTATTTGCTCATAGCTGCGGAGAAACAGCAAGTCAAAAACTATATTGCCTCTGCCCTTTTCCTGACCGCCGCAATCCTGATCAAGTATTCAGCCCTTCCTATGCTGATCGTATTCGGGTTAATGATCCTGTTCAGAAAGCAGTATCGCTTGCTATGGGTGCTGGCCATCCCCGTGGGAATACTTATCGGGTGGGCGTACTGGAACCTGTGGGAATTCGGTCATATACACATGTTACAGCGCGGTGGAAATTCACTGGGGTATGTGCTGTTGAGTTTCCTTGCCAACCTGGTCCCTTTCCTGGTCTTGCTGGGAGCCCTGGTATTACTTTCCTTTTTTATCATCAAAGTGAAGGCTGGCGCCCGTGCCAGCAGTCTGCTCACCTACCTGGCCGCCGGGATGATTTTATTGTTCGTTTTAACCTGGAAAATTGAAATGTTCCGTGAGATCACCCGCTATACCCTGCTGTTCCTTTTTCTGGTCAACGGCCTGATACTTGTGATCACGATGATCAGGCGGATCCGTACCGAATTCAGGCGTTCTGACAGATTATCTGATAATAAAAAAGTGCTGTATCTATACCTGGGAACATTCACCCTGTTTATTCTCTTTCTCAGTCCGTTTATGGCCGCCCGGCATGTCATGCTGATTATTCCCTTTGTACTGATCCTGTTGTCAGAGTATATACTGAATTCCGGGCGGTACATGCGCTACCTTGTGACCAGCCTGACCTTCCTGGCGGGTGTGGCCGTGGGCCTGGGAGATCTGGCTATGGCCGGTGTATACCGCTCCTATCCCGCGCAAAAAATCGTCGAAAAAGAAGGGGAAGTCCGGACAGTCGGACACTGGGGCTGGCAATGGTATTCTCAGAAACAGGGCATCCAACCATTCCGGCCCGGGGAAACGAATCTTAAGGATGGGGACCTTTTACTGATCCCGGATTTTGTGGCGGACCAAAGCCTCGCTCAGCGGTTACCCGATACCTTTTATTACGACGAGGTTGGGATCGATTCGGTATACACTCCCTGGTATGCCCCCATGGAAACGGTATGGCTTTACAGGTATTTTGTTCCCATGGTGCCCTGGGGTCCTTCCCGGGAGCTGCAGGAAACCTTCTCCAGGGTCCGGGTGCGGGACAAGTCAAAGCCCGGACCTTACCGGAAATGATAAAACAGACCAGGTTTACACATACGCCGGATCGCTGATCCCTCATATCCGGAAACATGGATGCAATGGCACTTCTCCAAAAACCGTATATTGACCTGGACTTATAATTCTGTAAACCCATGTTCAATAAATGCTGCGTGTATCTGCTGATCCTGTTCAGCCTGCCGGCTGCCGCCCAGCAACCTAACATCCTTCTTATTGTTTCCGACGACCTGAACACGAGGATCGGTCCGTACACCCAAATCAACGACCACACCCCGCACCTGGACCGGCTGGCGAAGGAAGGCGTGAAATTTACCCGGACCTTTGCGCAATACCCGGTATGCGGACCGTCGAGGGCATCCTTCATGAGCGGATTGTACCCGGAGACCAACGGAATCCTGGGGAATGGCTACGGCCTGGGCAGCTATCAGGCCGCAACGCCCTCCCTGGCAAATCATCCCTCGCTGGGAGAATTTTTCCGGCAACAGGGTTATTATACGGCAAGGGTTTCCAAGATATTTCACATGGGCGTTCCCGGCGGGATCGAGCGGGGCGAACAGGGGGCGGACATCCCGGCTTCGTGGGATTATGCTCAAAATGTGATGGGCCCGGAGACGATGAGTGCAGGCACCCTGGAGCTTCTCTCGCCAAAAAACCATCATTACGGGTCCAACTTCGCCCGGATGATCCTGCCGGATGAATACGAAGTTTCCCAAACCGATTACGTGGCCACCAGCCAGGCCATTGCCATCCTGGAAAACCGGACCGGCCGGATTCCGGAAGGGGCCACCAACCGGGTGAAGTTCAAGGCGGACAAGCCGTTTTTCCTGGCGGTCGGACTGGTCAGGCCGCATGTCCCCCTTATCGCACCGCAGAATTGCTTCGCTCATTATCCAGTCGATTCGATGCAACTGCCTGAGGTGAAGGGCCTGGAGAATGTGCCGCAGGCCGCATTGCGCCTGAGAAATGAACATATCTGGGGGATGAACGAGGCACAGCAAAAGCAGACGATCAGCGCCTACCTTGCCAGTGTGCGGTTTATGGACCAGCAGGTTGGCCGGCTGCTGGATGCCCTTGATCGTTCAGGGGCCCGCGAAAATACCATCGTAGTGTTTATTTCAGATCATGGGTTCAACCTGGGCGAGCATGACTGCTGGGCCAAGACCAGCCTGTGGGACGAAAGCCTGCATGTGCCTATGATTATTTCCGCCCCGGCCTACCGTGAAACGAATGGCAGGGAAACAGGTCAGGTAACCGAACTGATCGACCTCTACCCTACCCTTGCCGAATTATGTGGCCTGCAGGACAGCATCCCGTCCATTCTCCAGGGCAAAAGCCTTGTTCCTCTACTGGAAAATCCACAAGCACAAACCGGGGATCGCTATGCATACACTGTCACCCACGGCGGAAATGCCGGAGCGTTGACCGGAAGTCGCTGGAAATACAATCGCTGGAACAATGAAGGCGGGGTTCCAGATGAAGAGCTGTACGATCATGAAAATGATCCTGAAGAACTCCATAACCTGTCGGGAGACAAGCAATACAAGCGGATTTTAGACGAATTACGTAAACGCTTTGAACGCATGAAAGAACTGGCCGTTCCGGATAGTACCGTACTGGGTAAATAATTCTTACATCGCGGCAGAATCCGCCATGACCGGACTGAAGCTGGCTGCTTCGTTGGTGTAGGTAATAACCCATGAACCATCCATTTTCTCAAAAAGCATCGTTGCCGCAAAAGGCTCCAGGTGCAGCGAAGTACCATCCTTCATGTTGGCGTCTGCAGACCCGGAATAAGTGGCCAGCACCGTTTTATCGTCAATAAATTTAAACAGCAAGGCTTTTTCAGTGAATTTCTGAGAATCTATCATATCAAAATACTCCTTGCTGAACGCCCAATAAGCTTCGTAATCCAGCACCTCCCCGTTTGATACACCGATAAATTCAGGATGGTCCAGGTAGGGTGCAAGCGCCCCTTCCAGCGTACCGTTCTCACTGTTGGCTACGATCTGGTCATCTATAACCTGGCGGATTTCCGATTTGATGGTTTCCTTTTCAGCATCCGTAAGCGCCGGGGTGCTTCCATCTTCAGGAGCAGCCGGATTACATGAAATCACAAGAACAGTGCATAAGAAAAGAAGTGATACGCGTAAGATCATTGTCGTCAATTTAGGTGGAAGAAGGCTCCAAGAACGAACAATTTTAAGAAGTATCAAATACATCGGGGCTGTTTCTTATTCATTATCAATTGCTTAGTACAATCAATGCATCGCACCCGTGCTTCAAAAGAGCAGAAATCGGATAATTCTGAACATGCCCCCGGGGGTAGGTTGTTTAAATAATAAAGAGTTTAATTAAAGAATACAGATATGTCTACCCCCGAACATAAACAATTCATTTGGAACCTCATCAAGGAGATAAAAGTAGGAATGCTTGTCACCGAAGACGACGATGAAAACGTGCTGCGCGGCCGTCCCATGCACCTGGTGCAGGATGCCTACGATGGCACATTATATTTTTACACGTCTAAAAATGCTTCGAAGGTCTATGAGATCAAGGACCACCGTGATGTGTGCATTACGTTCAGCGATCCCGGAGACCAGGTATACGTGTCGCTGTCAGGTAAAGCGCATTTAACCCAGGACCGTGAGCTGATCGACCGCTACTGGAATCCGTGGGCGGAAGCCTGGTTTGAGAATGGCAAGGAAGACGCGGACGTGGCCATGCTTCAGGTGAAAATCAATAAAGGCGAACACTGGGATGCGGACGAAAGCAAGCTGGTTCAGGCCATCGAGATCGCCAAGGCAAATGTGACCGAGTCCACTCCCGACCTGGGGGAGAATGAGAAGTTCGGTTGATTGTCGATTCCGGTATGTACCGGAATTTAGCGGCAAGACGTTATCTCCCGGAATTTCCCGGCATGA
>CAZLZD010000101.1:0-8464 GCA_964563925.1 uncultured Roseivirgaceae bacterium
CTCCAGGCATGCATATAAGTTAAAAAAAGGTGACAGTTTAATCTTGAAGGTCTCAATTGACAATCCTGATAAATGCAAGGTTATTGGATTTTACTCAAAAGAAAAGTGATTTCCTGGCTATGGATCTACGCCACGCGTTTCTTTGCTTGGCCAGATCACGATGCTGACCTGTCTCCCGAACATTGGATCCTCACATCATCGAAAAAAGCCTAAAACCCCGTCAAAAGCGAGATCTGGCCAGCGAGATCACAGAAGAATCATATCCGCACTTTTACCACCCTGTTTCGCCCATTGGAATACGCGGTAAGCGCAATATCATACTGGCTGAGCCAGGTTATTTGTGAAGGACTGAAGGAATAGGAATTATTACCACCGGTCACCTGGCTGTATTCTTCCGTTACCAGGTCATAGATCCACAACTCCCATTCACCGGACCTCTTTGACCAGAAAGCAATCTTTGAATTGTCCGGCGACACGGAGGACTGCTTGTTTTCCCAGCGGGAGTCCAGAACTGGTGTCAGTCCGCCCGTTGCAAGGTCCACCTTGTAGATAGAATTTCTGGCCGTTGAAGGGTAAAAATATCCCGTCACATAGAGGGTATTCGGGTCAGCTGACCAGTCCAGGTGTCCCTGGCAGGAGAAATTCACCGCTTCAAAATCCGTACGCTGAACCGTTTCCTTTGATTCCACATCAATCGTCCAGATATTAAAATGATAAGCTTCCGTACTGTTCTCATTTGACAGGTACGCAATCAATTGATCATCCGGAGAAAATACCGGGTTGACCACATTAAGCCCTTCATTCTCCACATCCACCAACGTGGTTGATTCGGCTGTCTCCGCATTGAAAATAGTAATCCGGATGGAATTCAGGAACGTTCCGACAACCGCGGTGGACACATAGGCAAATGCATTGGATTGATTGGCCCAGCTGATACTGTGGGCACCCTCCTCCACCACTATAAGTTCGTCGCTGGTCGTATTTATTGCATACAAATAATCTGTGCTGTAATCCTCATTAATGAAATCATAACTTTCAAAGGCCAGGTACCCCAAATCCCTCGGACTTGCAAAAGCAGATAATGGGAAATCATAATCGGGGAATAATTCTTCCGGTTCGATGATGGAAGAAGGAATGACCATCACGGTGTCGGAAAAATAGGGTGCGAAACCTTCTTCATTACTTGAAACCGTAATATAAATGGGTGTATTATCCGCAAGATCATTAAATACCACGCTGGTTTCAGGGTAGTCATAGGTACCCTGTAAAACCAGGCTGTCCGCATCCGTTGAGAAAAAGACCTCATAATATTCCGGATCGGTGGGGATCACGGAATAATTCGTAAACGGCCTCGGATCTATAATGGAAACGCTCATGGCATTATTGCCCTTCTCAACCGCGACCATAGGTCGGAAGAAATCCCCATCCGGTAAGGGTGACTGAATGCCCTGGTCTATATCCGGACCTTGCATTTCATCGTCTTCACATGAAAGAAAGAGTGTGGTGACAAACACCAGGGTGAGGCATTTGAACAGGTTGAAAATAAATCTCATGAACCAGAGGCTTTGTTTAACTAGTGTACAACCACTAAAAATACCGATATGTTATCTTATGACATATAATTCGGGGAGAAATTTACCGAATCAAACCCTGTGGTGGTGGAAGCGTAGCTGCATTATTTCGGTCGGATCATCAGCCATAACGTACGGGCCAATGTTTTTTTCGAAGTTTTGCATGAGGAAGTGACGAGAGGCGATCATCGATTGGCGGTTACTTTATGCGTTTCTTCAATTCCTCAAGGACCTGCTGACCTTTTGCAACTTGCTGACCCAGATTTACTTTCTGCGCACCACAGGAATAGGCAATCTGGGTGTACAATAACATATACTCCTCTTTATGATCCCAAATATAGTCGTACACCCGCTCGGGTGGTACCTGGGTAAAGCTCGTAGAATGCCGCATATACTCCTCCATTGGCACTCCCTGAAATGCTTTAATAAACTGATCCCGAGCCTGATGATTTTTAGCCGAAGGATGCTCGTCGAAATCATCAGCGGTTTTTTTCAGCCCGTTATAATAACTGAACAAATAAAATGTCAGTTCAGGATCATCAATTAATTTCAGGTCTCCAGTCTGAATTAATTCTGTCCACGTAACAGGTTCATTATACCACTTATTCATAAGTCCGGCCGAGCCAAAATAATTGATGTACGCCACAGAATCTTCCAGTGGAACCCTTTCATTCAACCATATATCCATGATATTCCTTATACTCCTTTCTTTATTTTCGAATCCGGTTACGACAACTCCATAATGATCGATGTCCTGTTCTATTTCGGTAATTAAGCGGGAGAGATAAAGCTGCCTGAGTTTATCATCCTCTTGAGAATTTTTCCAGGTGTTAATTTGCAGCGCTATGAGAATACCAATTACCACCAGAATTATTTCACCGAGGGCATAGACAAGGTATTTTCGTAGATTACCGGAACCAACAAGTTGCTTACGGATTTTTCGCAGGATACTCCACATAATTGTAGTTCTAATTGACTAATCTTAATAATTTAATATGATTATTTGTTGGCGCAAAATGGTTCAGGTCTCAGTCGACATGTGGGTCCTGTGGGACAGGGTTTGAACCTCACGATAATGTGGCTGGTGATCAGCATTTGGTGACGAGGAAGGATATCGAAAGCTTCACAAAACCGGCACCGTGATCAAACTCAGAAACTCCGGTTGCCTTTCATTACTGATATCGTACTGATATACACCCTCCGCACCGGTGAGAATGAGAAATTCTCCATCTACAATCACATCATAGGCATGCACGCTCATATCCCTGATAACCTCCAGCGAATTAGCGTCGAACAACCTGAGCCCGTTATCGCCCTGGCAGACGAACAGCGCATCTCCCTTTATCCCCAGTCCGTACGGGGATAACACATTATTCGTGGATTTGAGGTTGGTCGGATTACGAACATTGGTTACATCAATCTTCTCTACAAGGTCTTCCGTCCCCACATTGCAATCAGTAAGCCCCCGCAGACTGACATACGCGGTATTGCCCTGTACCACCACCGGATCGCACGAGGTGAAGTGGGAATAACTGCTTACATATTGAGGATTCAACCGGTCAGATATATCGTACAGATACATCGCGCTTTGGGAGCCGATGAATAAAAAATTACCGTACGGGAAAATAGTTTCAATGTCAAAACCTATCAGGGAAGAGGTTGCCCGGGTGGTTGCAACCGGGTCCGTGATATCGAAAACCACCAGTTCCTGCTGGGTAACCACGTACAACGTGTGCTCAGTTATGGCATACCTGGCCAGTGAGCCGCCTTTCCCTGCATCAATCACCGGTGCATAGTCGCTGTCATTTTCGGCACAGCCCGCCCAGATAAAGCTTATAAGCAGAAATATGAATAATGATCTTACCGGTAACATTTTGGTTGATTTATGGTGTCAAGTTCCCAGTCTATGACCAGGTGGGCCCGTGCGGGATCCGCACATTCGTAGTAATACCCCGACGGGGGTAGCAGCTGGTGGACAGCCACTTTCTCGTGCCGGACCACCACGTTGGGCGAGGTAATGTCGGTGATGTCAATGACCACCAGGTCTCCAAACTGATCCGCGAATATATAATTGCCCTGCATGGCGATATCCTGGTTTCCCGATATGCTCAGCATGCCGATCTGTTCAGGGTTTTCGCGGTTCGAATTGTCATACACGTGAATCCCGTACCCCTGGTCAACGATCAGTAAAAAACTCTGATAAGAATAAATTTTACCCGGATTGATCAACGGGGATTTTTCACGGTACGTAATTTCCAGGTCAGGATTTTCAGCGTACACAGGACGGTAGCCTTCGACTTCTCCCATCGGATATCCGAACCCTCCCTCTTCTTCCCAGTGCACGCAGGTCGTGCAAAAGGCAATTATCAGGATAAATACGCTTATCCGATTTACTCTTTTCATAGTAGTAAAATAATAAAAAAGTATTTATTCTATATGCTATAAGTGTTATTAATATGTTACCTGGCATGCACAGCTTGTTTCATTCGCTCAATACGCCCGGCCCAGGAAAGACCCTGCTCCGGAGATAATGCTACTGCTTCATTTATAGCTCATAATTTGATGCCGAATTGAGCTATATACTTTATGATTATTGCGCAATCCAATGATCAAGGCTTTACCATCAGCTTCTTTGTATCAACCACCCGTCCGTTACCCGAGATGTTAACAAAATAAAGGCCCGCCGGCAGGCTGGCCCCCACGCTGATCTCTTCCAGGTGTTGCACATTCTCCGAAAAAAGCAGCTTTCCTGTTGCGTCCATAATAGAAACCGAGTCGCATTCTATTCCCCGCAGGGAAATACTGAAATTACCTGTTGAGGGATTGGGATACACGACCCATGTCTCCTCATCCGGGACTTCTTCCCGTCCGGTTACCGTTGCCTCCTCGGTATTCATTACCACGTACATGGCAGTCGGGGGAAGTATCAGCTGCATGCCCCCGTCCACCTGCGTCAGGGTTACTTGCCTTACCTCGTACCCGTTTTCATCCAGCAGGTGTGCCGAGCGCAGGTTGGTATTTTTGATGGTAAGCACCATGTCGGTGACCGCGCCTTTCCAGGGCAGCAGGCCGGTGCGTTCGACCTCAAACCCTTCCACCACCTCGTCATTGAGCTCATAGGTGGTGGCCGTTTCGCGATACCCGGTGGGTTCGAATCGCGTGATCACCTGCACCAGCACTTCCCCGGAGGTGGCCAGGGGCTGTCCGTCCATCGAGACCACCGTGTAGGCTGCGTATTCATTTTGCGTGTTAATCACCAGGTCGGAGGTCTCAATGACCTGTCCGTTTTCGCTAAAAAAACCGGTCACCCCCTGGACAGCCGGCGCATCGAGCACGAAAATGCCGTTTCCATAATCCCAGGAGAGTTCGCCGGTCGAACTGGTGATTTTCTTTTCACTAAAATTGAGGAGATTGCCGAGTTCGGCCGATACCACCGAGGTGGAAGGATCACCGCCATATTCCACCCGTACCTTACCGGCCAGGTAGGCCAGCGGGGCCACCTCGGTGGCGGCGGGGTCATCCTGGTTATCATAGCTGTCGCGGTTCGGATCAAAGCCGCTTTCCTCGGTAATGAGGGGAATCTCGCGATCATAAAGTTGCTGCAGGCTGCGCACTTCATCCACCACCGGTTGTCCTTCCGAGATCAGCCCCTGCCGGTACATCAGCGCGTTGGCCGGTAACGCGCCCAGGTACTGCGGGTGGGATATGTTAAACTTATAAATCGGTTCCAGGTTTTGCTCGAAATTCTGGAACGTGTGGTAGGTCTGCATATAATCGGAATAGCCTGTACTCCCGCCCCGAAGTGAAAACCAGTAATAGGTATCGAAGCCGGTAAGGGCAGAATACGCGGTGGTGATAAAGATCGACTCGGCCACGTTCCGGTTAGGAAAAGGCCAGCTGCTTTCGGTCATGACAAATGGTTTGCCCCTGACCTGCTTGACATTGACCGGTAATTTATGCGGATTGAAGAGCACCGATCCCTGGTCACCCAGGTAGTTGTCACCCGGTTCAAAACGCCAGCCCGTATTCGGACCCACATGGCCGTTGTTGAAATAACGATTCACCGCCAGCACATCGGCCACCTCATAGGTATAGCGTTCGGCATCGAGCAGCCGTGCGGCATTCGCCGTCTTCCAGTTGGTCGTATTGATCAGCTGCTGGCAGCCAATATCACGAAGGTGGTTATACACTTCTTCGTAAAAACCACGCTGGGTTTCGATGAAAAAAGCGACCTGGTCGCTCACACGCTTATCCTTCCCTCCTGTCTGCTCGATCGTCGCCTCATAAATGATGTAAATACCCATTTTGCCCTGGGCCGGGTTATCCGTTTCCAGGGGTGCCAGGTTGTCCCAGGCGGTGTAGGCAGCTTCGATGGTTCCGTATTTTGCCAGGAGCCAGTCATAAAACCGGCTTTCCATTTCCCCGAGCAGTGAAGGTTCCACACCCTGTATTGTCCAGAAAAACACCCCGTCTTCGTTCAGCATCTGGATTAGTCCGACCGCAGGATCATCTTTGAGGGCAATGCCTGTGTACGGATTCGGTTGGGTATACAGCTGGGTAAGCCAGCTTTTGTAGGCTTCCTGGAACCTGTCATTAAAATAAAGCAGGCCCCAGGGTTTTTTGGTAGTCCCCGAATAGTCCCCCACATCCCAGCTCTGGGGGATGTTGTCTATAAAGCTGGGCCAGAACGGACTGATGGTGGTGTAAATGCCTTCCTCCTTCATGATGGAAACCAGCTTCCATATGGCATCGAGTTCGTCTGCATCTGCTTCCATTATGTCGTCGGTGACCGAGTGAATATGCCCGTGAAAACGGATCATGTTTATTCCTTTCTTGGCCAGGAAGCGGGCGAGGCTTCGAATATCCGCATCGCTCATAGTGCGGGTGCCGTCGCCACCGCCGATGCCCAGGAACCGGACGGGCCCCTGGTCGTTTACAAAGCTTTCGCCGTCTGCCGAAAGACGGATAAAGCCATTCTCCCCCGCCACCGATTCGTTGAGAAAGCCCAGGTCAAGCAAGGCGTCGTCGGTAAAATCATCCTGTTCCGGGGCAAATACCCATCCCTGCTGGGGGTTTTGGGAATAGGCATTCGCAAAGAAAAATAAAAATATCACACACAAAGTGGCTTTATTCATGGTACGGGAGCTTCGTTGAAATCAATATAATCTCCTTAAGATACTTTACTGATTTCAGAGAGCCTCCCGGTAGTATCATGGGTATCTAAATTCCTTGCAGGGACAGAAGATGTGCCCGGGGACGAGCGGCCTTCATCGGGGTAGGTTCACTTTAAAAAAATCAGGAGAATTTTTTATGCAGACACCTTACCGGCTGCAGGAGGCCCGATAAACCCTGTTAAAATTCTATTGACAGTGAGGTACCCCGCTCATCGCTTTCCCAGGTGCTGCTGCCATTCAGGTAGGCAACGAAATTTCCGATGAGTCCGAGTCCAAACCCGGAAGAGTTTTTCTGTTCGTCGAGTCCGCCCTCGCCATTATCCGACAGCCTTAACAGAATTCCCTTAGAAGTCCGGGTCATGGCTATATTAATTACCGGATCACCGGTAGTATCAAAGGCGTGTTTAATGCTGTTGGAAATAAACTCAAAACAGATCAGTCCGCAATACACCGCCTTTTCCGAATCCAGAGTCAACTGGTCGTCCACCTCAAGGTTCCAGTTAATTGCCTTTGTTTCCATATTCTTCAACGAATCAGCAAATTGCTTCAGATAGGGCTTCATAGCGACCTCATTCATGATGTCGCTGCGCAGGAGCAGCTCATTGACCTTGCCTATGCCACTGATCCGCTCCAGCACACTATCCACATCGCCTGACCTTAACGTATTGTCTTCGGACACTTTAAGATAGATCAGGCTGGAGATGAGTTGCAGATTATTCTTGATCCTGTGCTGGCTTTCCTTAAACAGCCGGTTGTTTAATTCAAGTTGTTGTTTCAGCTCATTCTCCGATTTAATCAACTCACTGGTCTGGTTTTTAATAATCTCCTTCAGCTGGGAGGGTGATTTAAATTCCATCAGCATCGGAAATCGTTTGATGATCACGATCAGGGTAAGGGCTGAGACAATTGCGGTCACCAGCTTGACAGTAACACTGAGATTGTACAGGGGCTGCCAGAAGATAATGACGTCAATCAGGTGAGTAAGGCCGCAGGCCAGGATAAACAAGGCGAACAGAATGGCGATATCCTTATAGAGTATTTCTGAAGGCGGAAGATTGCGCCGGAAATAAAAAATGGAGAGGGGTATGCCGAAGTAGCTGCCGAAAATCACGAAATCAGATACGACAGATGTCCATCCCTGCACGGTCGTCCAGCTGCCGCAGTCCCATCGTGCCGGCCAGTATTGGGTACTGAACATATTGGAGAATAAAAAGGAGACCTGGCTGAACAAGCCACTTTGCTGGACGTGGTTTGCCGAGCATTTTGTGATATCCTCACAGAACAGCGAGGCAGGGAGATAGCTTGCAAACAGTAAAATGGAAATGATCACGACGAATGTGACGGTCAACACGGTGACAATACTGGAATTCATTGGTTCAAAATAAGCATGGGTTGAACATTACGGTAATGACATGCTTTTCCAGCATGGTCAACGAGTGGTCAATTTTTGAATTATCTCTTTGGCGCGGCCAAAATTGAACGGCTTGTCCAGGGTACTGCAATTACTTATTTCCCTGATTTCGGTTTCGTAATCGGACAACATCCCTGACAGAAAAATAATCGGACAATCACTCCGGGTACGCAGGAATTTAGCCACGTCTATGCCGGTTAATTCGCCCTTAAGATTGATATCTATCAGCACCAGCCTGAATTCCTCATGCACAGCTTGTCCTATAAACTCCTCCCCGGATGCGCACATAAGTGAGGTATTTAATCCAC
>CAZLZD010000102.1:0-7840 GCA_964563925.1 uncultured Roseivirgaceae bacterium
GCCTGTCATATCGAATATTTTTATGTTCAGCTCTTCGGCGGTTTCACTGCGGATGGTAAGGGAAAGCTGCTCCATCACCGGATTCGGATACGCCCGGTAGCTGAAGGTAAAGCTATCCGCTTCCGGTCCGAACTCACTGACGGTATTCGCCGCGATGGAGTTTTTGTTGCCTTTGCCGTCATGCACCACAATGGATCCGCCGCCAATGATGGTCATCGCATCGCTCTGATCGTCGGCCCCCATCTCGTTGTCATAGACCACCTGGCCGTTCGAGTCCCAGATTTTAATCCGGAAGCGGTCACCGTTCTCGTCGTCGGTGGCCGTAAGCATGAAACCGTATCCCCCCAAATCGTTCAAATCCCCTTCGCCTTTAAATTTGGCCCGGGTCCCCGCAACGACCAGCCACTCGTAAGAGCTGCTTTTGAAGCTCAGGTCTCCGGCCTTGAACTGGAACTCGGTATTGCCATCAGGCACGGTCGCGCCCTTCTTGTACTTGCTCACAAACCCGAAGCTGGCCTTGCCGCTCAGGCTTTGATCGGCTGCATATGCGCCTTCGGGAGAATGAATCCAGCCGCCCCCGGTGACAAATCCACCGGAAGGGTCGTAGACCACCACGTATTCATAGGCCTGGCTTACCGAAGCCCCGCAGGCGTCAGTCAGGGTGGCAGTCACGACGAACACCCCGGCTCCACTGTAGTTGTGGCTGGCGGATGCGGTATTCCCGGCAATGGTCCCCGGGCCGGTCGTACCGTCGCCCCAGTCAAAGCTGACAGCGGACAGGTTGGTATCGGTAAATACGACCGAAGCGGAAACGGTGGTATTGACCGCTACCGGTTCGGCCGTGGCACTGATGGAATTGACCACCGGATCAGTATTCTCCACGGTCAGGGTAGTAGTCACTTCGTCAGAGTTCCCGTTACTATCCGTCACGGTGAAGGTGATCGGGTGTTCGCCCAGCCCAAACGGCCCGGCCGGACTGATGGCCAGCGTAATCTCATCGCCATCGGGATCAGAAGAACCATCATCAAAATCTGCCGCGGTAACCACCGCCTGGCAGTTCGCATCGGCCTGTACAGTTAATGGTTTGGCGATGGCTACAGGGGGCTGGTTGCAAATACCCAATGGGTCAATCACGCTCACGTCGATGGAGCAGGAAGATTGATTGCCAGCGTCATCTGTTACAGTAAGGGTAACCGGTGTTATGTCACCAAGATTCTGACAACTAAATGAATTTGGGCTGAGGGAGAGGCTTATATTTCCTGAGTTATCGCTGCTGCCTCCGTCCACCTCTGAAGGGCTCAGGTTGGCATTACCATTGGCATCCAAAGCCAAAAGCCGACTGCCTGCCCCAGCCTTTAAGACATAGGATTTAAAAACCATATCACCAATTGAGTAGCTTACGAAAGAATTAGTATTAACTACATGATTATAATAATAGGTGCCTCCCGGATAGGGGTCACCGCCAATCACTGTGGCCGTTTGTACTGTATGAAACCCTGTGGTATTCAGAATCATCAGGTAGGAGTCCCCTGCTGTAACGGCAATAGGGCTGTTAAAGATAAAGGGAATGAATTCATCGGTGACATTTACATTGGCAAATGAGGCACTCCCCAGCAACGTACCAGGGTTGTTGGGGTCGGTCCCACTGTATAGATCCAATGTAATGGTGCCCACATCAGTTGTGTTCGCAATTTTTACGTCAATCCGGGACATCAGACCTGTAGATACTGGCTGAAAGGATTGGGCCGGTATAAAACCGGGATGTAACCATAATGGATTATTACTTGCACCCGGTATGGAGGCTACATCCACTTCAACATCTACTGCTTCGCCTAAGCAAATGGCAGTGGGTGCTTCAGTGTCAGGATTATAGATATCACCTAAAATATCCCCCCATCCTGCGAAAGGATCTGCGTAAGTGGCAAGGGCATTGAGATAACAACTGCATGCTCCCAAAGCCAGATCCTGAGCGATTGCCTGACCTGTTATCGGACTGCTGATACTACCTGAACAATGGTCAATGGCTAGATAAGCACCTGCCTGAGCAAAATCATTATCAGCATCAAATCCCTCGAGCCGTAAGCCGAGGCCAATAAGTTTAGTAGGATCTTGAGGATCCAGATACTCATAACTGGTGGTTGCTACACCAAAGTAGTGAGGAATTAAACTGGTCCTCAATGATTGACCTAATGCAGGAATCAAATCCTGTGATGGATAGTCTAATTCGTACCCTGGCAAAAAAGTAATCGTATAAATGATGTCTACTACCTTCTCCGGTGTTTCTGTTACCACTTCAGTGGAAAGGTGAACATCTGCTATTTTCTCTCCATTTAATTCGAAGGGAAAAATCACCTCATTACACTCTGGAGCCTCGCTAATTTCATAGAAATAGGCCGATCCTCTGCCTCCCCAGGCCCCGATAACTGCCTTGTTACCCGAAAGGGATACGGATTGTCCAAACTGGATGCCACCAGTGCCATCTGACGGAAGGAGTTCCAGATTTTCTGTCCAATTGCCGCCGGCATCACGCTTAAAAGTAAAAGCACCACCCGATTTCCCGACTATAACCTGGCCATCAATTATGCCTACAGACGTACCGAATTGATTTCCACGGCCGGGTATAGCTTCAGTCAGCTTAGTTTTCTCGGACCAGTTTCCGCTATTATCCCTTTCGTACATATAGGCGGAGCCACTAAACTCACTGCTGCCGTCAAAAGGAGCTCCCGCAATTGCTACGTCTGCCAGAATGGCAACCGAATAGCCAAAATAGTCCGTATCTGCTCCATCTGAAGGGGCAAGTTTTGCTTTCTCAATCCAGCTGCTATTTTCTTCCTCAAAGATATATGCCAATCCATATAACCCACTATTGGTGCGGGTAGCGCCTACCATGGCCCTGTTGCCTGCAATCGACACAGAATACCCGAAATCGTCTGAAACAGCATTATCGCCGGCAATAATTTTGGCTGTTTGGTTCCATGTTCCAGCGTTGTTCTTAGTAAAAATATAAGCTGATCCGCCTGGGTCATCACCATACGCACCTACCAGTGCGCGATCCCCTGAGATGGAAACAGACCAGCCAAAAAAGTCATTGGCCGCTCCGTCAGATGGGAGGAGTTTATTCACTAGCTGCCAGGTACCTCCGACTAATTCAAAGATATAGGCAGATCCACTCGTGGCGCCATTGTCATCATCTCCCCAGGCGCCAATAATTACCCGGTTTCCGGAAATGGCCACTGACCGACCAAACTGATCCAAGGTGGCTGCGTCCGGGGCCGTTAGCTTTTGCTTTTCAACCCACACACCGCTTGCATCCTTTTCGTAGATAATAGCCGCACCGGCATCAACTAGTCCATTATTGGCATAATCGCCATAGGCACCTACAATGGCCTGGTTGCCGGAAATAGACACTGAGTAACCTAAATAGGCTGCTGAATTTCCGTTAGAATCTAAAACTTTTTGGATTTCCGTTTGGGTTGTTTGTGCTGTTGCCCACGGGGTGAGCAGGAATAATGAGAGCAGCAGCAAGCCGCTTGCTAGTAAATATTTTTTCATAGTGGTAGTCGTTTAAATGTTTACTTGAATTGGGAGAATGAAGCCCGGAAATGAGGTAGCACCTGCCGGGCTTTTCGGTGATTTCCCTGTACGTTAATTGTGTTATTTTATCAGTACCTGTCCGGCGATATCTCGTAATGGACCAAAGTTTGGATTGGTGGAGACTACTTCACCGGGAAAGTCAAGCAGGAAGTCATCCACCGTCGGGTATTCCAGGAACCAGTCCGGGTAGTAAACGATCAAGGTGGAGCTCTGATCAGAAAGGCTTACGGTTCCTTTACCATTATCCTTCATCTTAATGAAAATTATCTCATTGACCTGCAGGAGTCCGGGGCGGATCACCTCATCCACAATCGCTCCGACAGTCGCTTCGTTGCCATCGACGTACAATTCAATGGTTTTTAATACGACCTGGCCGAGACCTACCGAATTAACCTGCCATTCGCCGTTAATACCGCCCGCAGTACGGACGGCTGCCAGGTCATATGCAGAACCTGTTGGGTAAACAATATCCGCAATCGTCAGGTCATTTGGGTTTGCTTTAGACTGCTTGGTGGAAGACACTTTTCGGTTCTGCTTTTCGGTGAGCGTATGGATGATAATTTCGCCCTGATCATTGATTAAATTCATTTGGAGGTTAAATGCATTGTCAGCCTCTGGCGCAGGATCCATCATCGCATCCTTTTCGCATCCAAGGAGAAAAAGGACAAGCAGGCATGAGCAATAGAATGTTACGTTTTTCATTATTAGGTAAGTTTGTTTAGGTGAATGAACCCTTCAGGTCAATGCCCGGCTATATAGACCATAGCATTTTCCCGTCGTGTGGTTACTGAATTGAATACCCGAAGATGATATGAACCGCCTGAACAGGCATTCAATTATCTTTCAAAGACATGGAGATATCTTGCATGGGGAAAAAGAAAAAAGGACTTATTTTACAACTGTCTGTAGGATAAGTACAAAGCGGCAGATTTAGTTACTTTAACAGGTCACTGGGGTTTTTTCCGAATTCCTGCTTGAAGACGCGGGAGAAGTAACTGGGGTCGGTAAACCCGGTTTTATAGGCTACTTCGGAAATATTCAATTCTCCCTCCTGTATAAGTTCAAGTCCTTTCTCCAGGCGATACGACCGGATGAATTGGGAGGGGGTCTTGCCTGTCAGCGCTTTGAGCTTTCGATAGATCTGCATCTGGCTCATGCCGGCAGCTTTTGACAGCTCAAGCACACCGAATTCTTCATCACTCAGGCATAGCTGAATTTGTTCGCGGAGTTTTTGCAGGAATACATCATCGGCCGAGGTTTCTGTCTCGAGTGATTCACCGACGGCCCCTGCATAATACTGCTGGAGTTTTTGGCGGGATTCCACCAGTTTTTTCAGGCGAATCAGCAATTCTTCCTTATCAAATGGTTTGGTAAGATAGGCGTCGGCCCCATACTTTAATCCTTCCACCTTGTCCGATTGCGTACTCCTGGCCGTAAGCAGTATGATGGGAATATGGCTTGTCCGTTCGTCCTGTTTCAGCGTTTGGCATACTTCATAGCCATTTTTTTCGGGCATCATCACATCGCAGATGATGATGTCAGGAATTATTTCGAGGGCCTTTTCGATCCCCGCTCTCCCGTTAAGGGCGGTATGGACCAGGTGGTTTTCTTTAACAATTGATTTTATATAGGTGATAATGTCCTCATTATCTTCTATGATCAGTAATTCCAGCAAATTGTGAGATATTGCGGTGTCAAGGGAAACGGGTGCCGTTGAATCAGAATTGGTTATTTCAGCTTCGGAGGTAATTTCATCCGGCGTCATGTCAGGAACATCTATGGTATCGGATTGCGATTCAATCGGCAGGTAAATGATAAATGAGGATCCCTTTCCCACCTGGCTTTCAACACTGATCCGGCCGTCCATCAGCTCCACCAGTTCCTTAGTCAGTGCCAGTCCGATGCCGCCGGTACCTGTACCTCCTGTACTGCCTGTCTGTTCAATCTGGTAGAACTGATCAAAGATAAGCCCGACAGACTCTGCCGGAATCCCGATACCCGTATCCTTGACTTTCAATTTCAGGAAAGCAGTACCGTTCTCTTCCACCTTGCTGGCATGAAAAATCACCTTTCCGTACTCCGGGGTAAACTTGAGTGCGTTAGATAATAAGTTATAGACGATTTGCTGAACTTTTTCCGGGTCAAAGTCCATCGTCACCATTTCTTCTTCCGAATGAAAAAACAGGCGAATATTTTTCTGTGTCGCTGCAGAATAGAACGATTCGGTAAGGTACTGCAGGTACACAATAATGTTCCGGTGCACCTTTTGCAACTCCAGTTTACCTGTCTCCAGTTTGGATAAATCAAGGAGCTGGTTGATGAGCTTCAGGAGATTTTTACCATTACGCTTTATCAGGGTTTTTTCCTGTTTGTGTGCCTTGATATTTTCGGTGATACCCATGATTACCGTGAGCGGAGTACGAAACTCGTGGGTGATGTTGGTATAGAAACGCGTTTTGAAATCGTTCAGCTCCTTTAAACGGAGGGCTTCCAGCTCCTTTTTTTCCTGGATCAGCCGGCTCTCTTTGAGCTGGAAGTCTGCCTGTTGCTGTGCCACTTTTTGTTGCCTCTGGCGGTAAGCCAGTCCCAGGGAGAAAATGATAACTTCCACTATTGTTCCCGCTTTTAAATAGAAAAGGGAAAAAGGAGGCACCCACAACAGGCTGATGACGGTTAAGAATGAGCCAATTGTAATGGCCGAAATACCGGCAATAACAAAATACCCTTTAATGTCTTTTGATTTAAGCAACGGATAGATTAGTCCGCAACAAATGACAACCATCAGGCAAATGTAGGGCACGGTAATCCTGTCTTCTATCACAAAGCTGAAATTGGTCGTCAGTAAAACCACCACATTCAGTATGACCAGGGGAAAACCCAGGTAGATGACTCCCTTTAATATTTTGTCCCAGGTCGGTAATAACTCCGTTAAATCAAGGAAGCTGCGGATGAATGCCAGGTATAGCATCATGGCGAAGTAAAGGGACAACTTGGTAAATCGCTGATAAGCCGGATTTTCTGAAAAAAGACCGGTCCAGTCGACCAGGTCGTCGGAAACATACGCCGCGTACACCACGACCATTAACAGGTATAAGGAGTAATAAAGAAAACTGCGGTCTCTTCCGTAAAAGTATACGATCAGGTTGTAGAAGAACATCATGAGCAGAAAACCCATGAACATGGCATTCCCTGCTTTGGCTTTCAGTAATTCGTCATAATAGGTGTCGATATGTTTTAAACGGATGTAAAAAGAGGGATATGTGGCCTTACGCTCGCTCATACCGCGAAAATAAACCGTTACCACCTGGTTTGGAGGCAGGCCCAGCTTGACCAGGTTTCCCCGGGCAGTGGGCAAAAAAGGTTTCTGAGAATCCGGGGTAAACGCACCATTGGGTTGCTTAACCCATGTTCCGTCTTCATCCTGGAGGAATATGTCCAGGGTTGTCCAGGTACTGTTGAACGTAAGAACCCATTCCGTATGCTGATTTGCATCAGCCATGCGGTTCTCTATCCGGAGTTTCCCCCAGTAATTCCGGCTGTTTTCAAAAGGAGCGTTGTATTCCCGAAACGGGGTAAATAGGTTTTGAATTTCAGGGGTGGTAATTTCGCCGATGGTATAGCCGGGAAGGGTATCCTTCAGGATTTGGACATACGACTGCAACCAGTGATCTGTTTGTTCGTTTTCAAGGACCAGGATTTGAGGACGCTTGTCGGAGTGAATGGTCGGGGTGTTGCCGGACTTACATCCGGCAAGTACCAACAGACCAAGGACTATCCAACGACATCCGTTTTTACATGTTGGATGGCAATTCACCTGGTGTATTTTTAAAAAGACTGTAATTCATATACCCGGTAATTTTACCTGTCTTTTCTTTAACCCACTAAGTTTGATTTTGTCTATTATTATTCCTGAATACCAACAATTTAGCAACTAAAGACAGCGGATTCGCATAAGATACATAAATAAATTTATATACCTAATCAAAGCCTGATTTGTACCGGCTGCTCTTGCAAGCAACCGATTTAATTTCATTCAGGAATGGGAGTATTTATACGTGAGGATGGGGGAAGATAGGAAATAATCATTTAACTGTCATCCCCGGATTCGTCAGACGGAGACCAGGGATCTCCACCATCATCAATGGTCGCTGTCAACCCCGTCCCGTCATCCTGATGAACCTGCGGGCCCGACCCGCAGTCGAATCAGGACCTATAAATTTTAATAGGTACCGGCTAGACACCGGGT
>CAZLZD010000103.1:0-2181 GCA_964563925.1 uncultured Roseivirgaceae bacterium
CAGGTTGGAAGCAAAGGGTGTAAAAAGAAAGCCGTACATGACGATAACCGTCGCAAACGTGACAGCAAGACCTGACCAGGTGGCCCGGTGAATTTTACCAATTGTTACCCTGTCATATGTAATCGGAATAACGAACCAGATAATCCAGGTCAGAAGAGTTGATAAAATAAATGCAGGCATATCAATTAAGCCGAAGGCAACCACACCACGCAAAACAGGCGGCCCGAGCAGATTCAGGGTAGCAATGAGCATGAGCCGTTTATGCGTGTCAAACCTGCCATTCCTGGCGGTGTTAATACTCCAGAAAAACAAAATGGAGAATGCAACTACGTCCCTTGATTCGCCTACGAACCTGAATGTACTTCCCCATAGGTAGGTAAGATAAATTGCCTGAAGGGTAATAAGGGGCACGATTATGTACCCTATCCAGACATTGCGCTGATGTTTGTCTATACGTCCTTGCAGGACCAGTTTGGATTGAACAACGAACAGAGAAAGCCATCCTAACACAAGAATAATGTGAATAACGACCAGCGGCTTGATGTATCTTTCAAACCGGAAAGGCTGTTTTATGGCGGCCGCCACAAAAGCCACCATTACAAAGATGAGAATGATGTTACCGGTGATGTAAAGGAACCGGGAGGTTTTTTTTATCGCCATGCTGTTTATGTATGAATTGTCAGTACTTTAAGCCAAGCCCCCCGCACCAAAAGGTCAAGATACTCAATATGAGTGTACTGCCAAATCTTTGAATTAGTATATCAGTTTTTCCCACGTTCCGAATATTATTAGTAAATCATCTTTCAATATAAAAAAATATTGGAGAGACCCTGGTCACTGGAAACAGGGATTATTACCATGGTTAGAGTAGTTTGTCCGGCTTGCCACGGTGTGTAAAAATCAATTTCGATCGGGGGTACCGGAAGCGTGATTTGCAAATAATCCATTTGAATATCACCGGCATCAATAAAGTTGCATTCGCTGCAAAACGATTTCAAAGCCTGCCCACAGATACGTACCCAACCGATGGTCCTGTGACGTACCTTGATGTAGTTGAACCAATTCATAAGACCATGAAACCGCGACGCATTCTCCCCTTCTTCCTTTCCCTTGCCGGCCTGTTTGTCATGCTGCTGTACGCATCATGCGATATTACCGTGGATGATCTGTTCGGCGGAACCGGTGGCCCGACCTACACAGGCCCGGGTTATGGTTTCACCGTGATCGAATGCTCCTATCCCGCAGTATGTATCTGGGAAAGTACTCCGGAAGATGAAATACACAGGATTATTGCTGAAGCCGAAGAAGGCGATTCACTGGTCTTCACCGGAATCAACTTTGAGTTTACAAGGGAAATCGATCTGTCGGATAAGAAAAACCTGGTGATCAGCAGTACCGGGGGCAACCTGAGGTTTAATGTTCCCGGGGGCAATGCCATTAACATCCAGGGGGCCTCGGGATTGCGTCTGCACAGACTGAACCTCATGGGTAGTTTCATGCAGGGTGTCCTGATAGACAACTCCACCGATATATCGCTGACTGACCTGTTCGTGGATAAAGCGGAAACCGGATTACTGGTCAGGCAGTCACAACAATTACATATCATCGAAACCACGGTTCAGGATGCGCAATACGGAATGATTTCATCGAATTGTTCCGACTTGCTTATTGAAGGCAGTGCATTCAATTTTTCCTGGACCGGATTGCTGTTGGAAGACAGCCGGCGGGTTGAGGTTGTCCTGAGCGACTTACTGTCCAACACCATGGGCCTGGTGGTACGTAACACAGAAGATTTTGAAGGCAGCAACGAAATTGAAATCAGCAGCAACGAGATCGTGGGTAACAACGGAGGAGAACATTCCAATACGGCTCCGCCCGATGCCTTCCATCTCCCGGGAAGCGGGATCCTGATTGCCGGAGTAAAGGGGATTGAACTGGAGAATAATTACTTCGATGCCAACTGCCAGTCTGCCCTCGTGATCCTTAACCTGACCACTTATCAAAATGCTCCCGGGAATCCTGACACGGGATATACGGAAAACATCCGGGTTAAAAACAATTTTTTTAATGACCCCTACAGCTGTGACGAATTCGCAGGAAATATGCTGGGCGGCAAGCCTGCTGCCACTGGAATGGACCTCATTACCGACGGATTGTTTGATCCTTCCAAGCCGCTGAGCG
>CAZLZD010000103.1:2281-7637 GCA_964563925.1 uncultured Roseivirgaceae bacterium
GTTCTATCCAATAGTTAATTTTCAACCTCTTTTTTTTCATGCGCTGCCGGCTGACTCCCTTAAGAAAGAGCGCCGTGCCCATTGCCATCGGGCCATAGTAGAAAAAATAGGAAATACCAAAAAACCCGGACGTGTTCAGGCATAATAATGAACCAAATACAAAGACCAGCAGACCTGCACCTTTAAATGCCCAAGGCGAAGTCCATGAGCCTCCTTGCTGCACATGGGCTATGAGGGTATTGTCCACCTCCCGGATGATCCGTAAGATTTCCCCGGCCTCCTTGCCTTCCTTTTCGAGGTCTGTCCGGAGGTGACTGAAGGTATAGTGAGGATTGTTAAACCGTTGAACGTAGGCTTCCAGTGACACATTTCAAATTAGTAAATTAATTGTATCAGGCAAAAATGAATGTATCCGGCCCGTTTTTATAGAAAGCAGATCAGGTAAACAGGTCTTTCACCACATGGCCATGCACGTCAGTCAGGCGGAACCGCCGGCCCTGGTACCTGTAGGTCAGACGCTCGTGGTCCAGTCCGAGGGCATGGAGAATTGTCGCATTGAGATCATGCACATGCACCGGGTTTTCAATAATATTACAGCCGAATTCATCGGTGGCGCCATAGGTAAACCCTTGTTTCACGCCTCCTCCTGCCATCAGAACGGTGAATGCATCGGCATGATGATCCCTGCCGAAATTGTCGCTGGTCAGTTCGCCTTGTGAAAAACTGGTCCGACCGAATTCTCCTCCCCAGATCACCAGGGTATCTTCCAGCATACCGCGCTGCTTCAAATCTGCGATCAGTGCCGCCGTCCCCTGATCCACTTCCTGGCAGCGCTTTGGAAGGAGTTTTGGCAGATTACCGTGATGGTCCCAGCCTCCATGATAGAGTTGAATAAATCGAACATCCCGCTCTGCCAGTCGCCGCGCCAGCAGGCAGTTGGCGGCGAAGGTTCCGGGTTTCCGGCTGTCTTCCCCGTAAAGTTCATAAATATGATCGGGTTCATCCTCCACACTCATGACCTCGGGTACTGATGTCTGCATACGAAATGCCATTTCATATTTTGACATTTTGGAAGCAACTTCCGCGTCATTCCACTGCTCCATCCGATGCTGCTGTATCTCCTGCAGGCGATCCAGTTGCTTACGCCGTTGCGCTCCGTCGACCCCCGGAGGATCAGACAAATAGAGCACCGGATTCTTCCCGCTGCGGAACTGTACACCTTCATAATCCGACGGGAGGAAACCGCTCGTAAACAGCCCTGAAAATCCGCCTTCTCTTCCCTTAGTCATCAGGACAATAAAATTGGGCAGGTTGTCATTCATGGATCCCAGTCCGTAACTTATCCACGAACCCATGGAGGGCCGTCCCGGGATTTCAGACCCGGTATGCGTAAAGATCTGTCCGGGCTGATGGTTCACCGATTCGGTATACATCGAACGGACCATACATAATTCGTCAGCCACCTGCGACATATGGGGCAACAAATCGCTCATCCACATGCCGCTTTGACCATGCTGACGGAATTTCACCAGGGGTTTCACCATCGGCCTCGTCACCTGGGTGGCACTGGTTGATGGAAGCCTGTCTCCCAGCATGCTTTCCGGTAAATTTTCCCCGTGCCGTTTTTCCAGTAGCGGTTTGTAATCAAACAGGTCCAGCTGCGAAGGGGCTCCGATCATGTTGAGATAAATTACCCGTTTTGCCCTGGGGGCAAAATGCGGACCGTTTACTGTCGGGATTCCGCCAAATAAGGCGGAGGGGTCCATCAGTGAAGCCAGGCTCAGGGCTCCCAGCCCCAGGGTGGATTTCTGGAGGAAATCACGGCGGGTCTGGGGTTTGTTTTCATGGTTATGGCACATGGTCCTATCTTTTCATGTAATAATCATCCGTATTGAATATCAGATTGGCCACCATAGTCATGGCCGCAATCCTGTTCTTGTCCAGCGAATCGTCAAAACGCCGGTCACCGACGGACAACAGCGAATCTGCTGCCGCATTATTTGCCTGGAAATGTTGAAATGATTCGGTGTACTGATCCTTCAGTACATTGACAACTTCCTGCTCAGGAGTAATTCCCGTCGTTAACCGGAATGCATAGGCTACCTGCTCATCCAGCGTCTGCTTGTCATGCAATACACGTTCGGCCATGATCCTGGAAGCCTCCACCACCTGCACATCGTTCATCAGCGCCAGTGCCTGAAGGGGGGAATTGGTCATTTTTCTTTGTACCTGGCATAATTTTCGGTCCGATGCGTCAAAGAGCGCCATAAAAGGAGGCGTGACAAATCTTCGCTCAAAGGTGTAAATACTTCGGCGGTAGAGGTCGTCCAGCGTATCCTTCTTATACGTCGCATTGGCATAGCTGCCACCGCCAAGCTCTTCCCATAAGCCGTCGGGCTGGTACGTTTTGACCGGCGGGCCCCCTTCATAATTTGCAAGAAGTCCGCTTGCCGCCAGCATATTGTCACGAATGAATTCAGCCGGCCATCGGTAGCTGCTGCCCCGGGCCAGGTAGATATTCTCCGGATCATTCTCCATCAACTTATCCGTAATGAACGAAGACTGCCGGTAGGTTGCCGACATTACCATCAGCTTAAGCATGTGACGAAGGTCCCATCCTGAGGAGACAAATTCAGCCGCAAGCCAGTCCAGCAGCGCCGGATGGGTAGGCTTGGATCCCTGGATTCCAAAATCAGACGGTGTATTCACCAGTCCGCGCCCGAATATCAGCTGCCAGTATCGGTTCACCGCCACACGTGCCGTCAGGGGATTTCCGGGGTTCGTGATCCATTTGGCCAGTCCGAGGCGGTCCGGACTGTACTCCTCGCTGAACGGGAGCACCCGTTCCGGTGTACCGGGTTCGACACGCTCCCCTTTATTGGAGTATACCCCTCTTTCAAGGATATACGTCGGACGACGTTTCTCCTGTTCCTTCATAACCATGACCTGAGTTGCCGTATCCAGGAAATCCTTTCTTGCTGTCAGGGATTCGGCCAGTTCGTCCCGGCTTTTCTTCAGGTTTTCATTCTGAAGGAGTGCATATTCCCGAAGGCCCTCCTTATTCCCTGTGTCCGGATCCTGATCTGCCAGCAATGCCATCTCGACCCGAGACAGCTGCCTGTCAGCCACAGCAACCTCATCGATTCCGCCGTCAAACAAGCCCACATCAAATGTCCATATCCGGTAACTGCGCCCTATGGCCAGGGGCAGCGATATGGTGTCGAGCGTGTAATCGTTTACCGGGAGAATGGTCCTGGTCAGCGCATCCTTGAGGACCGTGGTTTCCCTTTCCTCCCCGTTAATGAAAAGCCGGACCCCGGATGCTTTTGCCAGGCCGTCATAGGTCAGGCCGACATGCACCCATGTTTTGGATTTCACGGCTCCCTGTACCATAACCTCAATGTAGTCGTCGGGCAGACGATGGATCAGCCGGGCGTGTAACTGCCTGGTGGAATCGAGGTACAGGTCCCATCCGCGATAATCCGATGGATAATAATTACTGTTGCCAAGAATCGTCTGTGTCGGGCCTTTTTCTGTACGGTTGGTTTGGATCCAGGCCGCCGCAGAAAAAGGTTCGAATGTTTCATAACGACCTTCCTCCTCCAGGAAGATCCACTCATATTCATCGTTGAACCACGCCGCCTGGCCTTTATAGCCTTTATCAAGGGTCACTCCTTCCGTCACTACAGTATTTGTATTGCCATCCGCAATCATCACTTCCTTGTATTTCACGTTGCCGTCCTTATCCTTGCCATCCTTTTTATTGAATTTCGAAAAGGATTCAAACGAGTACGTCCTCACCTCCTTCACCCCATCCGGTACTTGCAGTGATTCGAGGTATTCGGTGAGTTTTTCCGCTTCCGCCCTGGCCTTGTGATAGGTGTCCTGGCGAACGGATATTTCATTATTGACAGAATCCAACGTTGACTTATCCTTATCGGAGAAATACATCAGGGTTGGCGCACGGTTTCCATCTACCGTTCCAAGGCCCATTTCTTCCGTGTTGTTGAAAAAGGCGGATACCTGGTAAAATTCCTTCTGGCTGACAGGGTCAAATTTATGGTCATGGCAACGGGCACATTCCAGGGTAAGTCCCAGCAGGGCCGAACCGGCCAGGCCGGTGCGTTCGATCACATATTCATTCCGGTATTCTTCCGGAATGGAACCCATGCTGGCTTCAAGCTCACCCATTCGCAGAAATGCCGTGGCCAGTTGTTGTTGTTCGGTTGCATTCTCCAGTAAATCACCCGCCAGCTGTTCGGTGATAAACTCATCATAGGGCATGTTTTCTTCAAATGCACCTATCACCCAGTCCCGCCAGGGCCAGGAGGTACGGATCCCGTCGAATGATACGCCATGACTGTCGGAATAACGGGCAATGTCAAGCCATTCGGCGGTTAAACGCTCGGCATGAGCGCGGGAACTGAGCAGGCGGTCAACCACCTTTTCATAGGCATTATTGTCATTATCGGCGAGAAAGAGATCAATCTCTTCCGTCGTGGGAGGAAGCCCGGTGAGGTCCATGGTCACCCGGCGAAGCAGCCGTTCCTTGTCGGCCTCCTCATTAGGCACCAACCCCTTTTCAACCAGTTTCTCCTGGATGAAGCGGTCTATGGGATTTTGGGATTGCCAGCCATCGACAGGTTCAGGTACAGAAGGCCGTTCTACCGGGATAAATGCCCAGTGAGGCTTCCATTCCGCGCCTTGTTCGATCCATTTTACCAGGATCGCCTTTTCCCGGTCGGTAAGGGTCAGCTTGGAATCCGGCGGGGGCATCACCATGGTGGGGTCATCAGAGAAAATGCGGTGATAAAGCGCGCTTTTCCCCGGTTTTCCCTTCACCAACGCCTTGTTGCCGCTGGCAAGGGCCGCAAACGCACCGGCTTCGTCATCCAGCCGCAAGCCGCCTTTACGGGTGTTGGCATCCGGGCCGTGGCAGGCATAACAACGATCGGCAAGGATTGGCTGCACTTGAAAATTGTAATCAATTTGTTCGGGAAGGGCTTGATAGGCGGTTTCGACCGTTTCCGGCATAGAGGTTCCGCACCGGAACAATAGTAAGGGTAACAAACAAGCGGCAGCCAGCCGTAGGAGCGTAGGGGATAGCGATGCACGCATGACAAACAACTATAGAAGGGAACAAGGTAGTTGGTAAGTTTCTGAAAAACAAGCGTTTTTGTTTTAACGATTTGCATTTTTCCGTTCGGAACTTACTGAATATTAGTATGATAGGGGATTCAGAAATATTGCTGTATCTGATAATCGGGGCTGCACCTGGGTGGTAAAAAAACGTGGGCTTGACTCCGTGTGTCCACGGAGATTGGCCGGGATGACGGTGCAGGGGTTAGGTCCCGGC
>CAZLZD010000104.1:0-5379 GCA_964563925.1 uncultured Roseivirgaceae bacterium
AATAATATACTTATTAATTCGGGTAACGGATATAGCCTGATGTTATTGCAAATTTATGGGAATATCAGTGTGAAGGACAATTACATATACACCAGAATGAACGATTTCATCTTTGCATTTACAACTGGTATCTATTACTCCAGTCGGGACCTTGCGAAAGTGGATATTAGAAATAACGAAATAGACACCGATGATGCGGGATTTCTCATTACCAATTCAGCCGGTCCCCAGGTCGGACCGGTCAATTTCTCAAATAACTCAGTCATGGTGGATTCCGATGCTTTTGGTGTTGCGATTGGTATTTTTGACTTCAGTGAACAGGAAATTAGTTCAATCTGTATGAAGGACAACAATTTAACGGGAAGAGGATACTGGGCCATTGAATTATCCAGCGCCGCGACCTATTACCCTGATCTTTTCGGGTATGGCGACATCCATGACATCACTTTTTCCAATAATGACATCAGTGAATTTACTGCTGAATGCAGTGTATTTCCGGTTGAATTGATCGGATTGACATTTTGTCCGAAGGTATATTTTGATACGTCCACAAGAAATATCCGGTATTGCGGAGAGGAAGATCTGGCCGATAAGGGAACAGATAATTCCATCAATACCGGCAATTGTCCAGGCAATTGTTAGAAATCAGTTCGGCTTAGGTTTGCGAGGGCCCCGGTTCGGGGCTTTCGCTTTTACATCAGGTGCTGCGCAATGTCTCTACCGGATTCTGCCGGGCAGCGAAGTAGGTCTGCAGACCAACCACGGCAAATGCCAGTAAGCCGGACACAATCAGGGCGAAAACAAAAATCAGTGGATTCAAGGCGCCGTGAAAGGCAAATTCATCCAGCCACTGATTTCCCCCCCACCAGACCAGCGGGATAATTATGAGGTTCGCAATGAGCACAAGCACCATAAAATCCCGGGACAACAAACCCACAATGCGTCCCTCACCGGCACCAAGCACTTTCCGTATACCGATCTCACGGGTCCTGGACACCACCATAAACGACACGAGTCCGAGTAATCCAATGACGGCAATAATCACCGTCAGCACAGCGAAAAGAATGAAGACATCCATAAGCCGCTGTTCGTTCCTGTATTGGCGGTCAAAATCATCGTCCAGGAAAAAGTATTCAAACGTATAATCCGACAGGTTACCGGCCCAAAGGGAACGGGTCCTCTCCACCAGGTCTTGCGTGTTCCCTGTTTCAAACCGGACGGCGAAATACCGGCCGCGGCGGGGCGAGTAATCCATGGCCTGGGGCCAGATATTCTCCCGGAGTCCCAGCCCGTGGTAATCCTTCACCACTCCGATCACCTCCCCTGCCGGCGTGCCGGAAGGAGATACAATTCGTTTGCCAATGGCATTCTGCGGAGTTTGCCAACCCATTTCCCTTACAGTGGTTTCATTGATGATTAAGCCGTTATCCACATCGCTCTGTCGCTCCGGGTCAAAATTCCTGCCGGCAAGGAGATTGAGTCCCAGTGCCCCGAGATAGTGTTCATCTACCGCCATGTATTCGGTATCCACCTGTTCGGCATTCTCCCCCTGGTCCTCTGCATAGGCCCATTGACCCAGCCATCCCGGCCGTCCGGGAAGGGCATTGGTCAGCGTGACCCGGTCGACCCCACTCAACTGCCTCAGGCCCGTTCCTATGCCCTCATAGTAACTACCGGGAACCCGGGTCATATCAAGCACCAGCACCTGCTCCTTGTCGAATCCAAGGTCCTGTTCCTGCATATAATGAAGCTGTCCGATCACAATGAATGTCGCCATCACCAGGGCGCCGGAGACCGCAAACTGAAAAATCACGAGGGTCCGGCGAAGATTTACCCCCCTGCGGTTTGAGCCCATGGTTGTTTTTAATACCTCTGCCGGCCGATAGCCCGAAAGGATGCGCGAGGGATAGAATCCCGCCAGGAAAGTGATCGCCAGAATCAGGAGCAATGTTCCCGTGAGCATTTGAGGGGTAAGCAATGCTTCCAGTTCGTAGGCCTTGCCCATCAGAACGTTAAATTGGGGTAATGTCAGGTCGATGAACAATGCCACCAGGGCAAAGGACATTAAGGTGATCACAAATACCTCTACCTGGAACTGCCAGAATATCAGGCTGCGGGACGATCCAGCAATCTTTCTCAAACCCACTTCCCGGGAACGGTACACCGAGCGGGCCGTGGACAGGTTCACATAATTGATGCAGGCAAGCAGCAGGACAAAGGCGGCGATGGCCCCGACCAGGTAAACCCGTTCGATGGAGCCCGACGGACCAAATCCGTTTCCCAGGTCGGACCGCAGGTAAATGTCCGACAGCGGCTCAAAGCCGACTGAAAAATCAACGCCCATCTTGTCCATAAATTCCCCGATCTGTTCCCGGTACATAGGTCCTGCCTTGGCGGTAAGCTCTTCTATATCTGCATTCTCCCGAAGTAACACATAGTTGCGTACATTAAAATTTCCCCAACCGCCGGTGTAGGAAAAATCACTGTCCATTTGCTCGTAGGTACTGAAGGAAACCAGTCCATCAAACTGCATGTGGGAATTGGAGGGTACATTGTCAATGACGCCGGTTACTTCGAAAGACAGCGTATCCTGAAGTGTGAGTGTTTTACCCAGCGCCGGCGCAGAGCCGAAATACCTTTCCTTCAAATCCCTGGTCAGCACGATGGTATAAGGCGCGGTCAGGGTTTTATCAGGCGAACCTTCGATAAAGTCAAACGTAAACATTTGAAAGAATTCCTCGCCGGCAAAGAAAAACGCATGTTCATAACGCTTTCCATCGAAGGCAACCATCATTGACGGGGGTACCCGCCTGGTATAGACCGCTTGTTCCACTTCGGGATAATTATCTGCAAGTCGCTTTGCCACCGGCCAGCTGTTGGTCTCCATTCCCATTCCGTCCGGGTTCCGGGTGACTACCTTGAAAATACGGTCCTTCTTTTCGTGAAACTGGTCATAGGACAATTCATCCGTGATGAAAAGCATGATCAGGATGGCGATGGTAAGCCCCAGGGCTAGCCCAATGATATTTATCAGGGAATATTCCTTGAAACGCCACAGGTTACGAAAGGCTATAGTTATGTAATTCTTCAGCATATCCTACTGTCAGCTAAACAAATGCCACTCATCAAAATCGGCCATTTCTGAAGATAAAACAAACCCGGCACCTGCCGGTATGTCCATTCATGGGTAAAGGGTGTCCAAAAATGGACATTTTAATGAAGCGTGCGAGCTATTCCAGGCAGGCTTAATCCAGCAACAGTATTTTCCCTTTGCGCCAGGGCTGACCGGACAAATGCATATCGATCCCTGTTTGACGGGAACAGGTAATCAGTGCATTCCAAAGGCTGACCGGCCGCATGGACAATTTTGCACGGCGTACATTCACCCGCTCCAGGCTGTCGGCCGGAATATCGGTAAGGATCCCGTAACCTGCAGATTTGTCTGTCACCCTATGATACCAGTCTTCAATCAATCCTAATGAACCGGGTGCAATCTCCCCCCTGTTCAGAGCCCGGAGCAGCGCCGGTCTCATGTTAATAAATAGGGTGTCACGGGCATTGTAGCGTTGGGATATGGAATTATGATGAGAAAGGATAGTGGACATCCACATTTCATTTCCGACCAGTTTCTCCCCGGGATACCCGTAGTGCTGCAGGATAGAAGCCAGATGCCTCATCTGAATTTCACTATGCGGTGCGAAGCGCTTCTCAGCATACCGGTCCTGGGCATCAGAGGAAAAAGTGAAGAGTGCGCCAAGCGCCTTCCATTGATCTTTTCTGAACATACGTTTCACGGTTTTTACCAGGTGAGGGTCATAACTGACCCTGCCAGACCATCCCGCGGCATATTTCATAGTCCGTTTCCACGCATCCGTTTTACGGTACCTGTCGAAGACCGCGTGACGACCGAGTGATTTGCGGGACCATCCCTGCCGGATACCGGCCCGCATCCAGGCAAAGGCAAGCGAGTCATAACCTTGCAGGGCGGCTGCCTGGGCCGCCACCTGGTAGTCCCGCAGAAAGACAAACGAATAATCAGAAAAGATCCCCGTAAATTCCCGCACGGCAGTTGTTATATCATTTTCGATCAGGTGTTGCTCCGCCTGGTGTATGCGTGAATGGTAATTTGCATAATCCTGGCTGTAGGAGAGACCAGGAAAAGCTGTCAGCAAAAACAGGCAATACAGGATTCGTGTGCACATAAAGGATGATTCTAACAGTTTTCTCTTAGTTTTACAGCTCCAGCGACTAATTCTCATCAAACAGACCCGCATAAAGCACCAATGGATGTAAACATAATTGAATGGATCGAGGAACACTGGATGATCGCACCCACCATCCAGCGTAAGATCTTTTACAGCCTGTTGGTTTTGCTTGTCCTCTCCCTGCTTCGGTACCTGGCAAATAAGTTGGTTTTCAAAACCATTCCGGATGTAAAGGTGCGGTATATCTGGAGGAACGGGATTAAGAATACCTACTACATCCTGGTTATCCTGATCATTTTCACGATCTGGATGGAGAATATAAGCTCACTGGCCACTTTCCTGGGGCTGGTCAGTGCCGGACTTGCCATCGCCCTGCAATCACCCATTGTAAACCTTGCCGGGTACCTGTTCATAATTATCAGGAAACCGTTTGAAGTGGGTGACCGGATTCAGATCGGGGAGCATGCCGGAGATGTCATTGATATCCGGTTTTTCCAGTTTACCATTAATGAAATCGGTAACTGGGTGGATGCCGATCAAAGTACAGGTCGAATTATACACATTCCGAACGGACAGGTATTTTCGATCAGCCAGGCCAACTATAACCAGGGATTTACCCATATCTGGCATGAGATCGGTGTGATGGTCACCTTTGAAAGCAACTGGAAAAAGGCCAGGGAGATTCTGGAGAATATCATTAACACCCACGCGGATCAGCTGTCAGACCGTGCGGAGCAACGTCTGCTTGAAGCATCAAAGAAATTTATGATCTTTTACAGCCAGCTTACGCCATTCGTTTATATAAAAGTACTCGACAGCGGGGTAATGCTGACCATTCGCTACCTGACACTGCCGAAAAGGAAGCGTATCACCGAACATAAGATCTGGGAAGACATCCTGGATCAGTTTGCAGAACAGGACGATGTGGACTTCGCCTATCCTACCCAGCGAATCTATTATAACCTGAAAGAGGGAAAAAAAGGAGCGCGGGCAGAGGATTCCTAGCCCAGCCTGTCTAACTCATCCAGGATAGCCTGCTTTAATACTTCCACATCTTCCAGTGAACCATCGCTCCAAAAGATTATGCGGTTCTGGATATGGATCATTCCAATCACCAGGGGCTCCAGCTCAGGCCTTGACTTCATCCGCTCAAGAATTGCCTGGATATCAATAT
>CAZLZD010000104.1:5479-7434 GCA_964563925.1 uncultured Roseivirgaceae bacterium
GGCGAAATTCGTAGTCACTCGAATCACGCCTGAGGTCGAGCAGCAAACTTTCGTAATACGTCCGTTCAAGATTACGGTCCTTCCGTTGTTCGTTCAGGTTATTTACCTCCAGGGCGATTAATATCCCGATGACTACCAGGAGAATCTCCCCAATGGCATAGGGGATGTACTTGCGCAGCCTTCCCTGTCCGGCAATGGATGCCCGCATCTTTTTAAATAAAATGAGCATAACCCTGAATATAAAGAAAAACCGGTAATGTACTTACCGGTCTTTTCCTAATTAATCGTCTGAATCGAGTCCGCCTTTCCTGTTTGGCGACCGGGGTTCAGGCCAGGTGCGCTGCTCACCGGTCCTTGGGTTAATTGGCAGCACGCTGCGTTCACGGGAAGTGGTTTCAGGATCCTCTGAGGCCATGTAGGTGAGGATGGCTGTGAGAATGGCATTCGAACGCACATCGTCAAATACAATCTTGTCGTACGTGTCGAGGTTGGTATGCCAGGTGTAATTCCAGTAAGACCAGCTCAGGGAACTCAGGGAGAATGCGGGTGCGCCGGCGGCCACAAACGAAGCATAATCCGAACCCCCTCCGCCGGGTGCGCCCGGAAAATTGGTCTCAATGTGTCGCGTAATATCACGGGGAACAGCGTTCAGCCAGCGTCCAAGATAGTCATATGCATGAAGGAATCCCTGTCCGCTGATGTTCACCACTCGTCCGGTGCCATTGTCCTGGTTGAACAGTGCCTGTAGATTCTCCACGATTTCAGGATGATCTTCCACAAACGCCCTGGAGCCATTGAGACCCTGCTCTTCACTCCCCCAGTGGCCGGCGATTATCGTGCGTTTTGGATTAGGATAGACCTCCTTGAGAATGCGCATGGCCTCCATCATCACAAGAGTACCGGTACCGTTGTCGGTAGCGCCTGTTGCACCGTCCCAGGAATCGAAATGGGCCGAAAGAATAATGTATTCCTCCGGCTTTTCGGTCCCAGGTATGGTCGCAATTGTATTGAAGGTGGGCTGCGGTCCCAGTTCCTTTGATTCCGCCACGACCCGGATCTGAGGCTTGTCCCCATATTCGGCCATCCGGTATAACATTCCGTAATCTTCCAGGGACAGGTCAATCGTAGGGATGTTCTTTGTGTAGGCGCTGAATATCTTATTGGCACCAAATCCGCGGGACCAGTAGCTCATCACAATCCCGGCCGCGCCAGCCTCTTCCAACGCCTCGGGGAGTGTTCGCCGCCCGTAACCGGTATTTCGAAGCCGGTTATTCCATTCCTCGGACATCGCATCACGTTTCTCTTTCATTTTGGTGAAAGACTCTTCGGTGCCAAATTCCTCCCAGTTGTCATCCGGCCTGCCTGTCGGCTGAGGCATAGAGATCATAATGAATTTACCTTTTACATTTGGCAGCCAGGAAGCAAAGGCCGCTGAATCTGCCACCTCAGGGAGTGCAATGACTTCGGCGGTTACTCCTTTTTTTCCTGTACCCGGGCTCCAGGCGAGCATCATTCCATTGAGTGTTCGTACCCTTGGAGATACCAGGTCAATATGGGTGATACCGCGCTGCCAGCCACGCCATTCTCCCCATTGTTCGTTTTCCGCACTAATCCCCCATTCGGCATACTGATTGACTGCCCAGTCATGTGCCTGTTTCATTTCCGGGGTGCCGACCAGCCGCGGACCCACCACGTCAAGAAGTTCATGTGCCAGACGTTCAAGCTGGGAATTTTCCGTAGCTTCCTCTACAATGGCATCGACCATTTTCTCCTGTGCCAGAGAAGGAAACACCAGTAAAAAGCTGATAATAACAGGTAGGAATTTATTCATAATAGTGAGTTTTTAAAGTCCGCCTTTAAACTAGTGTATTTACCCTGAAAACATGACCGATATTATATGAGTGGGTCTTTAAAATGATATAATCCATCGGGTTGCTATTAATCAGAATATGGGT
>CAZLZD010000105.1:0-7158 GCA_964563925.1 uncultured Roseivirgaceae bacterium
ACCGTTCAGCACCTGCCTGATGAGCTTCAGCCCTGAGCTCATGACTCTCGTACAGTGTGACCATAATTATCCGGGCTGAGGGATGAGCTCTTCGGATGACTTTGGTCGCCGTTAATCCGTTCATCAACGGCATATCAAAATCCATCAGCACCAGATCCGGTAGTTCAAGTCCGTAGGCCGTTACCGCCTGCGCTCCGTTTGCTGATTCAATAACCTTGTGCCCATACTGTTCCACTATACTTCTGATTAAGTCCCGCGTACTTTGGTTGTCATCAACAACAAGTATTTTCATATCACGCCTGGGATTATAATCCCGTCTATTTGATCAGCATCATTTTCTTAACTGACACAAAGCTATTGGTTGTAATTCTGTAAAAGTAAAGTCCGCTCGAAAGCCCGGTTGCGTTAAACCTTACCTCATGATAGCCGGCATTCCGCACACCGTTCTCCAGAGTAGCGACCTGTTTCCCTACTACATTAAAGACATCCAGTCTAACTTTTGCTGTTTCCGGCAACTCATATGCAATGGTTGTAGTCGGGTTGAAGGGATTTGGATAGGACGGATAAAGTATCACTTTTTCAGGAAGTCCGGCCTGTTCCTGCTCTTCGTTTGAAACCGCAACCCCTGTTCCGGTCAAAATATTGAATCCTTTATTATTCGAAAGGTGTATTTCTTCCATTGCGGAGCTCTCATTCAATACCACATAAATCCTTGGGTTGGACGGCAGCGTACCAGGCACTTCCCATAACAGTGAAACATCGGAAAACCGCTGGGCCGGAATGGCGGTTTCAGTAATTACTGAGCTTTCCCCGTTAACCCCCACAATGGCCTGCCCGCCGTTATCCGGATCGCCCAGGTAAAAATGGGCGGTAACCGGAGCCGCATCCTTCAGGCTGAAGTTTCTGATGCGTGCCGTAATGGTCAGGGTGTCCGCCAGTTCGGGGTCTTCGTAATTGAAAAATATGTCTTGTGTCTGGTTTCTTTTGGACTCATCCCCTATTCCCAGTCCCTTCTCAGGATCATACCTCAAGGGCAGAATAAAAGCCGGATCCGGCAGGTTCCCGTACTTCTCTTCCCACCAGGTCGGGGAGCCTCCTCCCCCGGACCGTTCCGGTGTAACGGCATAATCCACCACCATGGCGCCGTTGGTTCCCCAATAGGTGTAAGGAGTTACCGAATAGCGATTTTCACCTATGCTGCGATCTATATTCCCCAAATCCACGGTTACATTTAAGCCCTGCCGCACGGTGGTGGTGTGTGTGCTTAAGTCGGATCGGGTGTAGTCGCTGCTCAGCCGTATGTTGCCAACATGATATTTTGCATCATACCCGATTTGGCGGGTAGAGTCAGCGCTGTTTTGTTCAAATGTCTGCTTGTCCAGGATCCAGCTGAAGCTGCTATTCGCATCCAGTGTAAAAGTATCGGAGTAACCACTTATTGCCTGACTGGCAGCCGGGTTTTCCACTACCTGTGCATAAGAGGGGTACGATAGGATATTCCCTACCTCATGGCCCGGGGTGTGGGTAGCTGCGTTCCAGCTTTTGCTTGGAAACCACTGTGATTTGGTTTCCCTGGGCTCAACCACCAGGATGTTCCTTTGCGGGGTGGTTTCAGCGCCATGGAACACCGGGTATTCGTAGTAGTGGTAGTCGCTCACTGTTGCATAAATCAGGTCATCCTCCACGGCTCCGATTTCCACGGAAACAGATACAACCTCCCCCTGAGTATCCGTTTGGCTGAAATTACTCCCATAGTTTACATCAAAATAAGCTTCAAAGTTTGACGTCACCCCTAACCCTACCGGTGCCGCTGAAAGGGAGCCTGATATTCCCACACCCGCGGATATACCAAAATCCTTCCTGACCTCCGTGGTGATTTCCGTTGCCGTGCTGCTGGTCTTGGTGTAAGTGGCCTTAAAATCACAGCCGGTATCGGAAAAACAATCGTTCACATCATATTCCACGCCGTTTAATATGTCGAAATGTATGGGGGGCGCGTTCAATACGATCAGCGGCTGGACATTTCCCGTTTCCAGAAAATACTGCGGTTCTCCCAGCGAAAACTCATAGCCATCAAAGGAACCGGTGGCCAGGGCGTATCTCCGGTACCCGGACTGGTCCAGGGGAATTTCCATATCATTCTCCAGGGAGCCTAAAAAAGCCACCTCGCTTCGCCACATGGTATTATCCCGGTCATAAGCAGAAAACACATTCACCCTGAACCGTTCTGTGGTGGCGGTGGTGGCTATCACGCCCACAACGATTTCATCCACATTATCCTGGTTCACATCGGTGATTTCAGTATAATCGTAACTGATACCAAACCGGTTATGAACCTGGTTGAATTCATCCCGGAACAGAAAGGTGGTGTCCGGGTTTACCGAAAACACATAGTGTTTACCTTCTGCGGCAAAAACCACTTCGTCCAGATTTTCCTGGTCGCCATCCAGGTTGCCTGTTTTTATAGAAAGCGGGTCCATGGTGGAAGCCGATTCCACCACATTGAAGCTGTACCGGTCACTAATGGTAACCGTGTCATTCACCGTGTCAAAATTGATGGTATACAAGAAGGTATCGTCGGCGCTGGAGGAGCCGCTGTTCAGGGACCAGGCAAACATCAGCTCTTCGTTCCCTCCCGGTACCAGGTTGCCTGTTTCGAGGGTATAGCGGAGCTGGGTGTAGTTCGGTACTTTGGAAGCCGGGTCTGGAAAGCTGAAACCTTCTCCGGAGATCTGCAGCTGGTTACCGGCCGTCACTTCATAGGCCTTGAAATACACCGCCCAGCGGCCGTCGATCCATATTCCGTCCTGAACTCCGGCCATCACAATTTCATCTTTTCCGTCGCCGTTAAGGTCGGCCAAGGTCATGGCTCCCGGATTGTGGGTAAACGAGAGGTTCTCAACCGCACCCACCACTACCGAGTCCAGCAATACCGGGTTAAGTTGATCGTCCATGCTGAAAACCGCCAGGTGTAGTTTCTGATCGTCTCCTTTATAGCTCAGGGCAAAATTATCCAGCCCGTCCCCGTTAAGGTCGCCGGTGCCGAGTAAAATACGCCCCTGCAGGTAACTGACTTCACTGGTTATGGAACCGAAGGAATAACTGTTCCCGCTCAGACTGTATAAGCTGTCGGGGTTCTCCTTATTCCCCCACTGGCTGGCACTGCTGTCCATCTTAGGTATATAAATCTCGATGGCCCCGCCTGCACCTTCCCAGGCCGTTACTACATCCGCATACAAATCATCATTGAAATACCCGCTTTCCGCTACCATCTGGAAGCTTCCTCCGGTGTTAGGAGTGTTGGACAGGTAATTTCTTTCCTGTAGGGTGCTGTCAGGGTGTTTGCCGGGGAGAAACCGGTACATTTTCTGGTAGGTTGTAAAGACACCGGGTGTCTGCTCTTCCTGCCACACCATAAAGATGTTGTCCGATTTAATTTTCTTCCCTATCAGGTCGGCAAAGGGACCCTGGGAAGTCTGGCCAAAAACTCCTGCCGGGAGTACTACCAGTAATACAAAAACTGCGGCTTTGATGGCTAAACGAATCATAATCTGACCTTATTAATTAGAAAGAATCAATATTTCTCTTTCTAAGTTATCCCACTCTCCTTCAGCATCAATACGGGGACCCGTGTAAATACCTACATGGTTCCCTGTATTTTTGGGTCAGATGAGGCTTTTATTATCGAAAACAAATTTCAGCAGCGCGTATGATCCGCGCAGACCGAGCTTGGAGCATATGTTACTCCGGTGTTTTTCAATCGTCTTAGGACTGTTAAACAGCTCCTCAGCAATGGCACGAGTTGTTTTCTGTTCGGCAATCAGCCGCAGGATCTTTCTTTCCGTCGGAGTGAGGCTTTCGATGCCGTTTTGCCCGGTGGCGTCGTTTTCCGCTCCCGTTTTTTGCCTCATGATATAGTCGGAAAGGGAAGGGCTCAGATAATATTTGCCAGCCATGACCGCCTGTATAGCATCTCCAATATCCGTGATAGCATTTTCTTTCAGTACAAACCCGTTAACCCCCAGTTCCATCGCCAAATCGAAGGTTGCTTCGTCGTTATGCATGGTAATCATAATGACCCGGGTAGTACTATTGGATTCCCGCAATGCCCGGGTTACGGCAAAGCCATCCATTTCAGGCATTTCAATATCCATCAATGCTACATCCGGTTTAAGTTCTGAGATCCATTTGAGTGCAGATTTTCCGTCTCCTGTTTCCTTAACTACCGTAAATAACCCGCTTGAAGTCAGGGCGCTTTTTATCCCGTCCCGTACTACCGGGTGGTCATCTGCAATAATGATGGAAACAGCCTGTTTTTTCATACATCTTCCTCGTTTAGTGGGATGGAGAGGTGGATGGTTGTGCCCTCTCCGGGAGCACTAAAGAGCTGCAGCCTGCCATTCAGCAGGTCCGCCCGCTGTTCCATATCCTCCAGGCCTATGCCGTTGCTTGCCGGCACCTGCTTCCTTATAAATCCCTTTCCATCATCCTCAATCCTCAGGGTCAGTCCCGCTGCATTTTTTGTAAGTACAACTGTAGCGTTATAAGCTCCGGAATGCTTTAAGATGTTGCTGATGGATTCCTGTATGATCCGGAATAATTGTATTTCCTGTTCCGGTGAAAGGACTTTGTCCACTTCGCCTATATCCTGCTTAAAACGGATCTCCGAAGATTCATCGGCATTGGTTACCAAAGAAGAAACGGTCCGGCTCAAACCAAACCGTTCCAAATTAAATGGCCTGAGGTTATGTGAAATTTTGCGCATTTCTTCAATGGCGAGAGAAGCTGTCCGGGAAATTTCTTCCAGCTGCTCCGCGGCTTTATCCGGGTCCTGCTGATCTTTCCTGCCCATCAGTGCCCTGTTTTTAATAATAATGAGGTTCTGCCCCAGGCTGTCATGCAATTCAGAAGCAATCCGGTTTCGTTCCGCCTCCTGAGACTCTATCAGTTTTCGGGTGAATTCTTTTTGTTGTTCTTGTTTCCGGTTTAGTTTTGCAACCTTTCTGAAATACAGCGCAGGTCCGCATGAAAGAAACAGCGTCATGGAAAGGAGTATAAACCACCAGCTCATCCAGAAAGGCGGGGATATCACCAGAGGAAGGGTTGCAGGCATGTGGCTCCATATCCCGTCTTCATTGGCGGCGATGACCTGAAAGGTGTACTCCCCCGGAGGGATCCTGCTGAAATAGGCTGTTCTCCGGTTCCCGGCTTCCACCCAATCGGTATGTAACCCTTCGAGCTTGTATCGGAATTGGATTTGGGATGGCTCTATAAAGGAGGGCGCTGAGAAATTAATTTCCAGTTCATTGTTATTTCTGGGCAGTTCAAAAATCCCACCGGCCTGAATATTTCGGGGTTCCCGCTGATCGACCTTAGCTGATGTGATAAATACTTTTAAAGGAACCGGATTTGTTGAAACATCAGAAGGGTCCACCACAGAGACCCCGCCGCCGGTGGCAAACCAGAGATCCCCGCTGAGGGCTTTCCAGCCTACCGGCTGTACGGACATGGTGACAAAGCTATTCTTCATGCCTTCCGTCCGCCCATAATGTTCCACATCAAAGCCCTGCAGTGAGTGGTCTATATACCCGTTGAGCTGATCTTTATCGATTCTGTACAGGCCCTCCGGAGTGCCCAGCCACAAAGACCCCTGGTCGTCTTCAAGGATGGCAGCAATCCGCTCCTCTGGCAGACCCTCCGCCTGAGTCAGCGGTTTCACTTCCCGGTTCCTGATCCGGTACAGCCCACCATAAGTTCCGGCCCAGACATCCCCGTGATCATCGGCGTGCAGAGAGACCACCTGCTGATTTAAAAAAGCGTCGTTTTCGGTAAAGGAAACAAAAGTATCGCCTTCAAGCCGGTTCAGGCCGTAAGAGGTTCCCACCCACAACCTGCCGTCCCGGTCCTCGGTTATGGCCCGCACATCGTTATTGGACAGCTTGTTGCCTGAAGAGTCGTACTGTTTAATCTCGTCCCCCAGTATCCGGAACACGCCCCGGTTGGTTCCCGCCCAGAGGGCACCGGTACTCCGGGACTGATAGAGGGTCCATATTCCCAGACCCTCAATTTCCGGAAATCCGGCTCTAACCATACTGTTCCCTGACATCTTCAGTAATTGGCCGTCCCGGTTTGCGGCATAAAGGATGCTGTCCGGACCTATTTGTATACTCAAGATAAATTCATCAAACCCTCCTCCACCGACATTTAAAACCTTCCCAGAATCCAATCTGTATTTTGTTATACCTGAAGGTGTAGCGATCCACATTTCTCCTTCTTTCCCTTCCGTTACCGAAAGGATCAGGTCGTTGGGCAGGCCGTCTTTTTGTGTAATGGAGGTGATAACCTCATCCCGAAGCCGGTATAATCCGCTGTAGGGATTACTGATCCAGATATTACCTTCCCGGTCGGAATATACACTGCTTATTTCGGCCTGTTCTTCAGAGTCTCCCGGCAGGTAGTGATACACCGTATCCGGGGTTATCTTGAAAGCGCCGGATACCTGACTGCTTGCCCAGAGGTTCCCTTTTCTGTCGCGGATGATATCCGTTACATACGGCTCCTCGACTCCGGTATCCACAGCTTCAACCTGTCCGTTCCGGAATTTCAGTATGCCGCCCGGGGTGCCGGCGAAGAGTTCTCCGCCGGAAGCATGCAGGGCCAGAATAGTGGGCGAAGACAGCGGATTGCTATAGGGATGTTTCTTAAAACTTCCTTCTTCGTGGGAATAAAGCCCGTCGTGCGCTCCTATCCACAGCCGGTTGTGTTCGTCCACCTCCAGGGCGTGCACGTGACGGTTAATGCCTTCCTCGTCAGAAATTTTTAGCACGCTATCCCCCATTACTTTTCCGAGCCCTTCCCCGTCGGTTCCCACCCAGATCGTTCCGGAAGAATCTTCGGCAAGGGACAGCACATAATTAGATGGCAGGCCCTGTTGATCGGTAAAGGGCTGAAGGGAATCTCCCTTCAGGGCGTACAACCCGCCGCCGTGGGTTCCAAACCAGATCCTGCCTTGCCGGTCTTCCAGAATTACCGAGCCGGCATTTGAAAGGAGGCCAGGATTCGTGGTTCGGTTGTAGGTGGTAAAATTAACCCCGTCAAAACGCACCATTCCATTTTCAGTAGCCAGCCACAAAAATCCTTTTTCTGACTGAATAATAT
>CAZLZD010000106.1:0-7105 GCA_964563925.1 uncultured Roseivirgaceae bacterium
CCGGTAAGGGACATCAACCGGTAATAACCGGAATCAGTATCAAAAGCCAATTGTCCTGTATCCTCTTCAAGATAAATTAACCCAGATTGTCCTTCTTTTCTATACCTGCCTGATATGCTGTTCATGACTTCCGTATCCGGAACGTGGAGATAGGAAATATGATCCGGAACTTGTTCGCCGGTTTGTAACTCTTCATTCAATTCTAGATAACAATGAATAGCACTAAACCGGTACAGGTAGATTCGATAAAGATAACCGGCAACCGAGGCTGTCCGGAAGAGGTGGATTTCATTTTTGTAAATGGGGTCATTCAGGCAATAATTCAGGTAGGCCTCATCCGGTTGATTAATATACGTGGAATACCATGGGTAAAGCAGGGCATAACGTTCCATTATATCCCTTGAAAGCTGCTTGGTCACCTTGTACTCATCGAGCATGATACTGGAGGTGTATCCGTAATGCCGTTTAAGCGAGGTGATCAGGTGATCGTATTTACCTGACAAATCACCTGACATAGCTGTAAGCTTGTCAAATCCATCGCTGGTGACCGCCATATTAAACCCGCGGTTAAGCAGCAGGCGGTATTCTTTGTTGGTCAGGTAATCTTCTCTTGTTACCGTATTTTCAATGACATTCACCAGGAGGGAATCTTTCTTTTCATAAACTTCTATGGCATTATTCGAAATTCGAATGGTATGCTGCAGGTCATGCAGGATTTCCAGCATGACTGCCCTGGTCTTAGATTCAATTTTTTTCGCTTCGTTCCAATTATTGATTTGCAGGGCGATCAGGATGCCAATGACCACAAGAATAATTTCACCCGTGGCATAAAGTAAGTATTTGCTAACCCTTCCGTTCGCCAAAAACTCCTGCCTGATTTTCCTGAAGAATTTAATCATATCGGTATAGTGTATATTCTGATCCGTATCTGTTTGGAAAAAAATTATTCAAGTTCCGGGGGTTTTCGGTGTTGTGTGCCCTGTTCGTAGGAATACGTCAGCCTGATCAGGGTGGGTTCATCATACATTCTCCCCAGAAACTGGAGCCCTGCAGGCAAATTTCCACGGGTGAATCCCATGGGTACGGTAAAAGCTGGTTGACCGGTATGCGGAGAAATAACCTGGTTGTTATCTCCACGGTATTCCTCTTCAAACAATTCAATATGGGCCGGTTTATTATTCCAGGAAGGATATACGATGGCGTCAATGTTCAGCGAATCCATCACTCTCTCTATGGCTTTCCGAAAGGCCATTCGGTTCGGATCTTCATAGACATTTGCACAGGGTGCGTCGTCATTACTCCATGGACTGTCCGGACTTGTGAATAGGGCAAGGCGGTTCCTGGTGAATTCAGATTTTGTTCCGATTCGAATGATATCCTCCGCCGTTCTGACCGTATCATTCTTTACATAGGTGGCCAGGTAATCTTCGATATCCTGGGGGAAAGTAACACACCACAGGTTTTGCCTGAGCGTGGAAAAGCCGGGTATATCCAGCGGGTCAATGATTTCCGCACCCAGTGAATCCAGGTCCCGAAGGGCCTGCTCAAACAGTGATTTAATTTCAGGATCCGGGTCATTTTCACTAAGCTCCCTGAGGACGCCGATCCTCGCTCCCCTCAATCCGTCTTTCACCAGGAATTGTTGATAATCTGTGTGTGTTTTTCCTTCGGAATACATGGTCAGCTTGTCTGCCGGATCATAACCTGCCATGACTTCCATGACCCGGGCGGCGTCTTCGACGGTCCTGCACATCGGTCCGGCAGCGTCATTTCTCAAAAACATGGGGATAACGCCGGTCCGGCTGATCAGTCCGAGGGTAGGCCGAATGCCCACCAGGGCGCAGTGGGAGGAAGGCCCGCGTATGGAATTGCCGGTATCGGTTCCCAAACCCACGGTCCCGAAATTGGCGGCGACCGCGGCCCCGGTCCCTCCGGAAGATCCGGCTGGCACATACTCCAGGTTATACGGATTGCGTGTGGTGCCGTGCGTGGAGCTTTCCGTGTGCATGGGCGAGAATGCCCATTCGGCCATATTGGATTTGGCCAGGATTATGGCCCCGGCTTCCCTGAGTTTTTTGATGGTGGGTGCATCTTCCTCAGGGATGAAATCACGGAGTGCCAGTGCGCCGGCGGTAGTGGGTAATCCGGCTGTATTGTAATTATCTTTCACAATGACCGGAATCCCGTGAAGCGGACGGAGTACGCCGGTTTCCTGGTATTCCTGGTCCAGCTGCCGGGCGGTGGCAAGGGCTTCGGAATTGATGATGGTAATGGAGTTGATGGCACTGTCATATTCTTCTATCCGGTCCAGGTAGGCCCGGGTCAGGTCTTCCGCAGTATATCGTCCGTTTTGATAGGCCGCATGGATTTCTGAAATGGTTAGTTCGGATACATCAAGCGTGGAGTTCTCCTTTGTATGCTCACAAGCGATACATCCGAATACCAGGGCTATGAGAAAGATAGATTTGCAGTGCATATATGTTGGTCTCTTTAAAGATTTTACCTGATCAATTCGAAACGGGAAGTTCTTTGGCGATTTCTGCATCGGTGGACTGTTCTAAAAAATGTGATCATTGTTCAGCAGATAAATCCGGGTACATCGGTGGAGGATAAATTTGTCAGCATGTAATTATAAGCAAATTCGTTTACAGGAGCCATGCACTTATTTTTTCCACCATGGAATTCCATTCATCAGAACGCCAGTATTCCATGGGGAAAAATGAACCGGAAAACAGAAGGAAAAGGAACAGTCCGAGGCTTGCCAGTTTGAGTTTCAGTCGGGCTTTGATCAGGTCGTGAATGAGCAGCGGGAGAATGAGCAGCACTGATACAACCACGATCACGATTATATTCTCCCCGTACCCAAAGAAGTTGGGAAGGCGTGTTATGGCCGGTGCCACGACCAGAAAGTTCACATACAACATACTTCGTTTATGAAGATAGGGTCGACGGATATTTGCAAGAGCGAATATAAAGAGAGTAAGTGTTATGATCAGATCGAGGGTCCGCACACCAATTTCAGTATTAATGAGTGTTGGATCCAGGTCCGGATAAGCCGCTCTTGCCGTGAAAAGCATATACAGGGTAGCAATTAGAAAGAAGAGGAAGACGATAATTCCTGCTTTACCGAGTTTCATGTGCCACGCCAATTTTCGCCTGAAGGCAAGCTGGGTCTGAACCACAAATAATAACAGCCATAGCGATGCACCCAGTGCGTGAAAAATAATACGGGGTGTCACAACAAACCCCTGAGCAGTTTTCATTTGAAGGGAGCCTGAAAAACCGACTAAGGCAAGAACGACAAAAACTATGGCCGAGGTGGCGAAATAATACTTCTCAAAGGAAGTTTGTAATGTCATTTTCCAGGGGTGGGGACGTTCCATTATCGGAGGAGTACCAAGGTTAATTCATCTATAATGTACTATTATTTTATGTCAACCCATAAAACAACTATAAATGAATAGCGATGGGCCGGTCGGTGTAGTCTTAAACATCAAACAGGCGCCTCGTAAACTGATTGCTGTACAATCCGTCCCGGTTGTACCGGTGTACGAGGTCAAGAAATGTCTCCAGCCTGGGATACCTCGACTTCACATACTCCTTGTCCATGCGGCTGTTGATCTTGCCCCAGTGGGGGATCGCCTCACGGCTGCACATAAAGGCCTGGATCTTGTCCAGGATGGTTTCCCGGCCGTAGATATGCAGGAGAATGGGCGTGTCGATATAGCAGATATCCTGTCCGTGTTCCGGGGTGATCAGCGCATCCGACGCGGCAACAAAACGAAGTCCGATCGGTGAGGTGATATAGATATTGTATCGCTCACGTACAAGTCGCAGGTAGGTCATCAGGTCTTCCAGGATCTCCAGGTAAAGATCATTCTTGAGAGGAACTGCAAATTCGCAATCGTAGGCGCGTTCCTTGATGTAATCCAGGCCCTGGTACATGACTTCATACCCTTTGTTGTAATATTCCTCATCCTGCTGTGACTTGATCGCGGTATCCAGCAGCTTGCCGATCTTATCGGGACGAAGGTTAAACCCCAGCACCGAAATCCAGAATATCACGGGGAAGCGGCTTACCAGTTCGTATTGAAAAGACCTTACAAACCGTTTGGCCCGGTAGTATCCCTGGCGCTTCAGTTTCTCCAGCATGAGGTTTTTCTTGCCTTCTGCTTCCTTGTCATGTGTGGTCAGGAGTGCCAGCTGATCGTCCCCGCTGGAGTACGGATTGATCAGGACCATTACACTCCGGTGCCGGCGGAGCAAGTCTCCCTGGAGTTTAGTCTTTAGTTCGGGCCACTTCATGACCTTTTTGCATTCCATCAGGTAATACATGGGCTCGGCTTCCACGACATAGGAACAGATCAATCCCAGTAGTCCGAGGCTTACCACAGCCGCATTGAAGAAGTCATCATCGCAAATAAGGGTTTCCCCTTCGCCGGCATTCCGGCTGAATCCTGACGACGGTTCCACACGAAGAACCGTTGATTTTTCAGGCGATTCCGGGTTGCGGGTAACCAGCAAAACGGATCGTATCATTTTTGACATGGCCCCGTATTCGAGCGACGAACCGTGTGTGCCGGTGGAAACTGCCCCGGAGATACTTTGATGGTCAATCCCGCCCATGGCCGGCAGGCAACAACCGAATTTATCCAGTTTTTTGTTTAATGCCTTAACGCGGATTCCGGCGCCAACAATGAAAAATTTTCCGGTCCGTTCTGTGTTTTCAAAAGGCTCCACCTGGTCCAGCCGGGAAATGTCAACGAGCAACCCGTTGGCCTCCGGAGCCCGTGAATAGGAGTGGCCCGATCCTACAGCGCGTACCGAGACCTTGTTGGTGATCGCTTCTTCAACAATTTCCCTTACTTCCTCAATGCTTTCAGGATAGTAATATTTCAGCGGATGGACCACCAGGGTGCGGGTGCTGTTCTTCCAGACCGGCCGTCCGAAAAAGGATTTCTGATTTACACGATGGGCCTTGCTCATAGCAATGGATATAAGAATGAAAATAACAGAATATTATGGGAATTGCACCTTTCACCAGAATAAAGTCAGGTAAAGTCCCGTCCGGAACTCAATGGCTATGTGACATGATCACCGCGGAATTGCCTGGGGGTAAAACTCACTTTTCTCAGGCTAAAGTCCTTATTTGAATTGCTAGAAAGTAAAGGTGAAAGACACACCGAGGCTGATTGCATCATAGTTTATTTTATCATCATATTCGAGGTTGCCTGAGCCCCCCGGTATCCATCTGGGATTAATATGATAATCGAAACTGGACCCTGAGTAGTCAGCGCGGATTCCGGTCGCGAGGGATGGGTTGAGCTGGTAACTAAATAATGCGGATGCTCCCCAGATGAATGAATTGTCTGCTTTGCGTGAGCCTTCATGCCCATAGTACATTTTAGGATAGATGTTTCTGTCCGGATTATCAGAATGATATTCATCGAGTATCTTGTAATAGGGAAAGTTTGACCGGGCTATACCAGCCGTTACCTGAAAATCCAACACAATTTCGCCGAGTGATTTTCTCATACCCAGTCCGCTCGTTACCTGCTGAATACGGTAATCGGACTGATAATAGCTATGCTCACGCTGGACATGTTGGGTGAAATTTTCTCCGATATTGGCTTTTACCGGAAATTGTGAATACCGATACTGCAGAAGGAGTTTCCAGGCGCTATTCCAGCGCCAGGCTGTTTGCATCGAAGTAAACCATCCAGTTTCTGCAAATCCATTATTTTCGAAACTGTAATAAAGGATGTAGCGATATCCGTCAGGTCGTATGTCGTCACTGTATACCCTTGCATTCATGGCATCTGATTCCCCGAATTTTCCAACAGGAAAGGCCGGGCCTGCTTCCACGGAGAATTCCCAGGACGACTGGGCCATGCAGAAGGCAGGTAGTGAAATCAGCAGAATGCTTAAAATCAGAGAATAGGCCATTAGGAAAGGATATTAACATCCTAATATAATAAATCTGACTTAGAACAGCTCTCACTCCTGGTCTTAAAACTCCCATCGGATAAACATACCATAATTGTCCTGAAAACCCTTATCGGGACCAAACTGATCCAGGTTGGCAGCAGCTCCGAAAAAAAGGGAATTTTTCTTTACCCCGGCTCGCAGGTACAGGTAGCTTCTGTTGTGAGCATTCTCCTTCAAACTTTGATTATAAATGAACTGAACCCGGCTGTAAATGGACCAGGTCTCATCGATTGCCGGTTTGAACTCATACAAGCCGAATAACTTCAGGTCGTTTCCTTCATTTATAAAATAGGAGAGGACAGTAACCGCAAGAATAGTCCTGGAAGCGTAATTATGTTGCGGACCAATAACCGGAGAAAATCCTGTGACTGAATTCATATCTGTCCCGGTCATGACGCCAAACCCTTTACCCAGGTTATAGCTGACTTGCGCGATGGTGATTAGCCTGTTTTCTTCCATCTCATTGTTGTAATCGGCCGTATAGGTGGCAAGTCCGAAAAGGGAGAACCTGCTTTCAGGGGAGAATGGTCTTTTAACCACAAGCTGATAATACATATTCTCATTACCAGCAAAAAGTTCTACTGGAACTGGAGGTTTATCAGGTGTTTGTCCATAAACTAACGAAGGGAGCAGGAGCAATCCGGCGGTGATTACCAGGTAAATTGATTTTGTAAAGTTCATATGATCTAATTAATGGTTGTTAACCACGAAATAGGGGAATGCACGAATCAATAGTCTTGCTCTATGGCAACGATTTGAAATTCAGAAAGGTCAGATTTCGGCTTTGAGGCGGCTGAGGGTGTAGGGTGTTACCCCCAGGTAGGAGGCGATAACTTTACTTGAAAGCCGGGTCAGAATTTTCGGTTCGTATTGTAATAACCAACGGAGTCTTTCCAGGGCACTGTCACCCTGTAAGCCATAAATTCTCTTTTGTGAGGTGGTATAGGCCATTTCAAGTATATCTCTGTAAATCTGATTGACATATTTGTCGTTATTTACGAGATGGAAAAAATCAGTCCGGTGAATGGAGAGTAATTCCGATGGTTCGAGGGCCTGAATAAACTCCACAGCCGGCTCCTCATTAATAAAACTGGTAAGTGCTGTTCCAAATTTGCCT
>CAZLZD010000107.1:0-6792 GCA_964563925.1 uncultured Roseivirgaceae bacterium
TTTTGTTGCGGCGAACGCAATGTTCAAATTTAAGTCTTTATAATACAATTTAAACAAGAAATTAAGTGACTAAGGCAGAAGTAATTACAGAGATTTCAGATCAAACTGGAATTCCTAAAGAGGATGTGTCGGTAACGGTAGAAGCTTTTTTCAGCATTGTAAAAAATTCCATGGCCGACGGTAAGAACATTTACGTACGGGGATTTGGGAGTTTTGTGAATAAAAAGAGAAAGAAGAAGATTGCCAGGAACATATCCAAAAATACGGCAATCGTTATTGACGAACATTTTATTCCAAGTTTCAAGCCTTCAAAGGTTTTTACCGAGAAAATTAAGAAGAGCAAAAAAGTAAAAGAGGTTAACGAGGTAGAATCATAATTCTGCGTAACCTTAACGGATTTACGGGCATATATGCCAACTTTGCATCAAAGATTGGAGTATGCTGAAAGCTAGAATTATAATCATCACAGTCTCTGTGGCGCTGGTGGCGGCCTTGTTTGCCCTTCCCAAGGTAGTGGTGGACAATGAGTCGGACAATGTAACCGGTGAGTCCACAGAGACATCTTCTGATACACAAGCCGCCTCGCCTTCTCCGGCGGCAGACGAAGACCAGGCCCTTCGGGTGGATCAACTAAGACGGTCTTTCGGAATTGCAGAAAATAAAGAAAAAAGTATTATCTTTGCAGACTCTTTGGCCACTCTGTTTATGGAGAATGGAAATCCTGACAGTGCGGCAATGTTCATTGAGGTAATTGCTCAGGAAGAGCCTGTACTGGAAAACTGGCGGCGCGCCGGGAATGCCTATTACGAGGCATTCACTACAAGTATGGACGACGAGCGCAGAAAGGAGCTGGCTTCAAGGGCCCGGGGATACTATGAAAAGGTGATCACCGAGGCCCCTTCGGATTTCGAAACGAAGAATAAGCTGGCCATGACCATGCTTACTTCATCCAATCCGATGGAAGGAATCATGATGCTGCGTCAGATCGTTGAAGACGATCCTGAAAATGAAATTGCCCTGTTCAATCTGGGTGCGCTATCGATGCAGTCAAATCAGTTTGACAAAGCGGTGGAGCGGTTTGAGCAGGTGGTCCGGCTGTATCCGGGAAACATACAGGCCCAGTATTTCCTGGGAGTAAGTTATCTGGAGACCGGGCAGAAGCAACAGGCACGTGAGCAGTTTGAATTAGTAAAATCCATGGATGCTGACCCGGAGATACAAGCTGCGGCAGACAGTTATCTGGAGAGCTTATAATAGTATTGTTTCACTCCTTCTGAGGAAGGAATAAAAAAATTTAAATATGCCTTGCGGTAAAAAAAGAAAACGACATAAGATCGCGACTCACAAGCGTAAAAAAAGATTAAGAAAGAACAGACATAAGAAGAAGTAGGGTGGTTGATCACATCAACACCCCTGGTTCGATTTGTTTAACTTTTAACTTTCTTAATCACATTTGCTTTGAGTAACGAATTAATAATCAATTCGACTCAAAAAGGATGTCGCATAGCCCTGCTGAAGAACAAAAGCCTGATCGAATTTCATCAGGATGAGGATAGCAACCAGTTCACCGTTGGGGATATTTACCTGGGAACAGTCAAAAAGGTCGTTCAGGGTCTGAACGCAGCCTTCATTGACATTGGGTATGAGAAAGATGCCTTTCTCCACTACCTGGATCTTGGTCCCCGGTTTACTTCCCTTCAGGAATTTTCCAAGCGCGTAAGCCAGAAGAAATCCAACTTCAGTAAACTAGAAAAGTTTAAGCTAAAACCTGAGATAGACAAGCACGGAAAGATTACCAATGTGTTGTCGAAAAATCAGAAGGTTTTGGTTCAGGTAGTAAAAGAACCGATTTCAACGAAAGGTCCTAGATTATCCTGTGAGTTGTCAATTGCCGGCCGGTACATGGTACTGGTTCCCTTTTCGAATACTGTCAACGTTTCGAAAAAAATAACCTCTTCCAAAGAGCGTAAACGGCTAATGAGGCTCGTTTCGTCCATCAAGCCTGAAAATTTCGGGGTTATTATCCGCACTGTTGCGGAAAATAAGGATGTACGCGAACTCGACAGTGATCTTCGGAACCTGATAAGTATCTGGGAAAATGGTGTTCAGCAATTGAAGGACGCCAAGCCCAGGGATAAGGTAATCGGTGAAATGAGCAAGGCTTCTGCATTGCTTCGCGACCTTCTTAACGAGTCATTCGATAATATCGTCATTGACGATAAAGAGATCCACGATGAAGTAAAGAACTACATCCGGAAGATCGCCCCTGACAAGGAAAAAATTGTACGGCTTTATAACGGTAAGGCTAAATTATTTGAGAATTACGGGGTTGAAAAACAAATTAAGTCCGCGTTCGGCCAGTCGGTCAGCCTGAAAGGCGGCGGATATCTGATCATCGAGCACACCGAAGCCCTGCATGTCATTGATGTGAACAGCGGGAACAAGTCTAACCGGGAAGAGGGCCAGGAAGCCACCGCGCTATCGGTCAACCAGGAGGCGGCGAGGGAGATTGCCCGTCAGCTGCGTCTCAGGGATATGGGTGGTATAATCGTTGTCGACTTCATTGACATGAAGCGCGCCGATAATAAAAAGCTCATATATAAAACCATCAAGGACGAGATGGCTTCTGACCGGTCCAAGCATACGGTTCTGCCATTATCCCGGTTTGGCCTCATGCAGATAACCCGCCAGCGGGTACGGCCTGAGATGAACATCGTGACCAAGGAGGTATGCCCCACCTGCAATGGCAGTGGTAAGATCAGCGCATCGATCCTGACCTCAGATACTATCGAACGAACCATCGATCATTTGCTGACTCAGCAGAATGAGAAGGATATCACCGTGGTGGTTCACCCCTACGTCTATGCCTATTTTACGAAAGGGACTATTTCGCGAAGGCTCAAGTGGTACCTGCGTTACTTTAAATGGGTGAAGCTGATTCAGGATTCCTCCCTGGCAATTACGGAGTACAAATTCGTAAATAAAGTCGGCGAAGAGATCCAGGTGGAATCAGTGTGATGCAGCTTCAATAACTTTTTAACCCCGTGGCAGTTAACATGCTACGGGGTTTTTATTTATAAGCTGTTTCTAATCTGCCGGAATTTTGTAACTTCCGCAAAAGTGTCTGTACCATGCGTTTATCTTTTGTTTCGCTGCTGGCTGAAATACTTCCGAAAGGTCGTGTAAAGAATTATCTGGAGACTGTCCGGAGAAATGCCAGGCGCGGAAATACATTCCGGATCCGGTACGATCTGTGGAAGAATGTCTGGAACGTACGTTACGATGAGTGCGATTTTACCTTTACCAGGGATCCTTACGAACGGTTCAAGAAGGATGTGGGAATCCTGCGGAAAATGCCGGCCTGGAGCCCGGAAGTAATTATTGATGCGTATCCCCGCCAGGGTACGACGAGCATCCTGCTTGCGCACACCAATCCCGATGCAATGGTGTACATGTTTGAGCCAGGTCCGTCGGAATACCAAGTGATGATGGAGAATATATATCACAACAACCTGTCAAATACCGTGGTGGTTCCCGGCAGGGACGAGGCGCTTTATAATTTCCTGGTAAATGAGATTGCCGGTCACTTCTTTGATAAATCCATCGTACTTAAACTTCATTTGCCTGACTGCAGTCCGGAAATCATATCCGTCATTGCCGACATCTGGCGGTATAACCACCTTCGGGTGATCCTGACCACAGAAGATACCGATGCATTGTCCTATTCCTATGATCTCCTCGGGCAGAATTGCACAAACGAGGGATTGCCTTTTATCTTCAACCGGCACGATTACTACATGCCGGTCTTTATCAATGAACGTAACTTACTGGGCTGATCCGCGCAGGTAATCTGCAAGCGGGGCAAAAACCTTATCGGGCCGGAAAATTTCGGCGAGGTTTCTGGCATTCTCCTGGTATTCCTCCAGTTTGGCAGGATCCTCCAGAAACGGTTGCAGTTTTTCCCAGAGAGATTCAGGGTCGTCTGGCCAGCAGTGAATACCACAGGAATTGGTGTTCACGAGGCCCCATATCCACCCCCGGAAATTTAGTACGATCAGCTTGCCGGCCGCGAGTCCGTCGAAGAATTTATTGGGGCACCCGGTGGCAAGTACCGGCACATCACGAAACGAAATGAATACCGCGTCGGTCACATTTAGCAGCCTTCGTACCTCGTCGCGGGAACCATGAGGAAGGAATTTGACCGGGGTGCCCGGCTTCACATATTTTTTTAAAGCCTTTTCCCGCGCCCCGTCGCCCATGATAAATATCTGAACCCTGGCATTTTCCGGGATATATGCGGCGGCATCCAGGAGAAACTCCAGCTGGTTGGCCAGTCCGAGGGTACCGATATAACTCAATACAAACTTGCCCTGAACGCCGAATTCTTCTTCAAGGCCCGGGTCCTTTGGATTTTTCTGAAAGTAACGGGTGTCACTAACATTAGGAAGGATCAGGGTGGGTTTACCCGGACATTTTGATTCCAGGTAGGAGGCTATGTGGGGAGATAATCCGGCCAGCGCCCGGGCATCCTTATAGGATTTCATTTCCAGACGCCGGGCCAGCCAGAGAAGTATGGGATTTCTCAGGACCTTCAGTTGTTTGGGTGCCTCGGGCCAGATATCTCCTACTTCGAAAATGTAGGGGATATTCCTTCTCTTTTTGAAATACCGGCCGATGATTCCGGTAGTAAGTGGGGTGGTCAGGATATAGTGCATGTCGGCATCGGGCAGCTTGCGTAATAAACGGATTGACTTCCAGACAAAGAGCCAGAACGCATGTATACGACTTAGAAAGCCGAGGTGGTTGCTGTAATAAATAGGGAGATAGTGAATATTCATTCCGTCCCGGGTGATATGCCGGTATCCGGCGATGTTTCCCCCGGTGATAACCGATACTTCGAATCCATTCTCCTTCAGGTACTTCCCCAGGTACCAGGTTCTTAGCCCTCCGCCCTCCTCCGGCGTACGGAAGTACTGGTGAATAATCCGGACATGCATGGATCAGGTATGGGTTTTTTCGAAATACCGGCAGAAGTGGGTGATTTCGCACTGGTCGCATTTTGGGGACCGTGCCACACAGACATATCTTCCGTGGAGAATCAACCAGTGATGGGCGCGGGCGATGTATTCCTCCGGAATCTGCCGCACCAGCTGGTTTTCTACGTCAAGCGGGGTCTTGCTGTTCTGATTGACGAGCCCGAGGCGTTTGGAGACCCTGAATACGTGTGTATCCACGGCCATTGCAGGCTGGTCGTAGATTACCGAAGCGATCACATTGGCGGTCTTGCGACCCACTCCGGGAAGTTTCTGAAGCTCCTTCCGGTCTTCAGGTACCACCCCGTTAAAATCCTCCACCAGCATTTTAGCCATGCCGATGAGGTGCCTGGTCTTATTGTTTGGGTAGGAAACCGACTTAATGAATGGGAACACTTCATCGAAATGACTGGCGGCAAGCACGTCAGGAGAGGGAAAGTGACGGAACAATGCCGGTGTCACCTGGTTGATGCGCTTGTCAGTACATTGCGCACTCAGAATAACTGCCACAAGCAGTTCGTACGGATTGGTATATGCCAGTTCCGTTTCAGCCTGCGGGCTGTGCCTGGTAAAATATTCAATGAAATGGTCTATTCGTTCCTTTCGGCGCATCCAGATTTATTTGGACGCCAAATTAAAGGATTTTGAGTAATTCGTAATACGTTCGATTACCTTTTCAGAAGGTTCTTTCATTGCGGCGTCGAGCTGACGCTTTACCGTAACCAGCTCCTTGTAAAGATCCTGTAATTCTGAATCACAGAGCAATACCTGGGTAAGGTCTCTAGACTCTTCGTCATTTAACTCATCATATACAAGTTTGATTACATCATCTTGGGTAAATGTTTTGATCATAGGCGACTTTATATTTGTTCATCTTCTTTCTTAGATTGATGAGCGCATATCGCATTCTTCCCAAAGCTGTATTAATGCTGACGTCTGTTGTTTCGGCAATTTCCTGGAAACTCATTTCCATGTAGTGCCGCATAATTAATACTTCCCGCTGCGCATCAGGCAACTCCTGGATCATTTCTCTGAGCCTGGAGTGCGTTTCCTTTCTAATTTGTGCAGATTCATACGAATCTTCAGCGAACTCAAGTGTATTGAACACCTTACTTCCGTCTTCAAGGATTACCGTCGGATATCTCTTTTCCTTCCTGAAATAGTCGATTGCCATGTTATGGGCAATTCGGGTTATCCATGGAAGAAATTTCCCTTCTTCATTGTACCGACCGCTCTTTATCGTTCTGATTGCCTTTACGAAAGTCTCCTGAAGGAGGTCTTCTGCAATGTAGTGATCCTTGACGATTAAGTAAATAGTTGTGTAAACCCTAGATTTATGACGATTGAGCAACTGTTCAAAAGCCTCTTCGTTACCTTCTCTGTAAAGTGACACCAATCTGCTGTCACTGATCTTTTTCTTCTTCTCCATTAAGTTCACGTTTTAGGTTAACGTAGAGTTCTAAATCATATTGTCAATTCGGGTTTTAAAGTGAGGAAATATTTACTACAAGATTCCAAATATATATTTTTATCTAAATAATATGCAAAAATCCTCCCTGAATTTTTTAATGAATGACAGATAACACGTAAGTTTTTCATAACAATTCGGGAACAATTTCTTTTAAATAATGCTTTTGGATGAAAAATCTTTTAGTACATTTCTCCCATCAATAATTGTCGTTAGTATCTGAGTATATGAACCGTGTAATTAAGAGTCTTGAAAATCTCACGCCCGAGCTTAGAAAGCTCCTCAAAAAAC
>CAZLZD010000108.1:0-6769 GCA_964563925.1 uncultured Roseivirgaceae bacterium
CGCTTATATATCCAGGAGGCGTATTTTTCGTTCAGCAGGTCAAGTGTTTCCAGGTGAGCCGTTTTATCCCGGAGGGCTGAAATTTCCCGGCCAAGGTCGCGGTAAAAAATATTCTCTTCCTTATAGCGGCTGGTGGTTTTACGGGTAAGCCTTACAACCGCCCTTAATTTTTTCAGCGATTTGCGTACTTCATGAATCTTTTCATGAAGGGAAATTTCCCCATTGATCACAGAGAGGATGTACTCATTTTCATCCATGATGGCCTTATGAATTCCCTCTTGCAGGGATTGTGAATCAGGGATTTGGAGCGTCATGTGTGCTTTTGGATTCAGTTTTTTGAGGAAATTTACATGAATTATTCCAGCTATTAAAACAGAAATACCCGCCTGTGGGATTGTAAATGGGCTACGGAATTGCTTAATTGAGCTGGAAATTTTTCACTTAACTTAACAACTTATATGGAACATCAACCTTCATTATCGCGGGATACCAGCGTTCAGAGTACAACCGACTGGCTTATAACCCTGATCATCACGGCCATTCCTCTCGTTGGCTTTGTCATGCTTTTTGTCTGGGCCTTTGGGAGTGATACGAATGAAAGCAAAGCCAACTGGGCCAAGGCTACCCTTATTCTGTACGCCATTTCAGTAGTGATTGCTATTCTGTTCTTTACTATGTTCGGTGCTGCCTTCCTGGCAGGTATCGGCGATATGAACTAACCGGGAGGCCTCCTTTAAAAGGGAGGCCTGCTTTTTATTTGATCAACCAATTTTTTTCAGTCAGACTTGATAAACCTTCGCGTGGAACGGATTCCATCCCCGAGAATCCTGACCATGTACATGCCAGGTGCGAGTCCTGAAATATCCAGGTATGCATAGGAGGGCCCCTCCGCTTTCATGCTGACCAGGATTTTCCCGGTAAGGTCCACCACTTCAACCTGGGCTCCGGCCATGTTTAATTCCGAATAGACCCATAAATCGTTTCTGGCAGGATTGGGATAAAGGGACATGGCTGCTTCAAAGTCCGGTCCGTCACAGGGGGCATCATGGTAATAGGATGTAATGATCCTGGAATCATCACTCTCAACCAATTCGCGTAATCCGTCACATCGGTAGGCATAACGCTGACTGTACGTGGAGGTGACACCATTGCGGACAGAAGTTGACGAATACCTGGTTATTTTACCATCCTGGTTATACGTATATACTACAGAGCCCTCACCCGTGATCCGGTTCCCGGCATCCCCGGAACGTTCTTCCCATTCCGTAGTGAGAAGAAGTCCGTTTTCATAAGTAAACCAACTGATATTGGTCAGATAAAATTGATCGGGAGAATCATAGGCAACTTCGGCTGTTTCAAGGACCTTGAGGTCCTTGATAAACACTTCCACCCGGCGTACCGTGAACGTGAGCTCATTATTGGTAAAGGTGTGGACGGAAGAATCTCCTGCCGTTCTTACTTCTGTTTCCTTGTCAAACTGCCAGGCTGAGGTTGGTTTCTCCCGAAAATATTTCACAGTCCTGGATATTCCGGGATCGTCCTGGTACGTCGTATACGTGGCACTGCCTTCCACCTCGGTACCATTTACTACGGTGAAATTTGTGGCCTTTTGTTCACGACATTGATTGTCATGCTCATAACGCGTCCCGCTGTACGGGACCATTTCGTCATCCTGCACAACAAGTTGAAGTATTTTGGAAATACATTGATTGGCGTCATAAGTGTATCGGGTTCCTCCGCCCGTCCACGGTGCGGAAGGAGATTCCTTGAGTCTGTAAGAATAAGTTTCAATCAGTCCGTTGGCTGTATAGGTGTTAGATGTCTCACTTCGGAAGACAGAGATATTCTCGTCGAAAACAGTCCGCACAAACCGGCTGGAACTTTCCAGGGTATCGGCCTCGTATTCTATGTCCAGGATGGACTCAAAAAATACCCTGGAGAAATCTTCCGTGTAAATACGGCTGATGTGCCGTGTCAGGAATCCTGCCTCATTGCGCCAATAGTGGTCTGTATTTTTCAGCTTCCAGGTTTGATCGTGCCAGCGGTACCCATCCCGTCCTTCAAAGGTATTTCCCTGGTAACGATAAACAGCTTTCCAACTGTTTTCCCAGTTACCGCCACTGTTTTTGTCAAGTGCCACTGTCTCACGGATGCGCTCCTGAGCCAATCCCGCGGTGAGTATACAACTGCAAATACACAACAGCCATACTTTTTTCATAATAGAGAAAGTTACACAATTTCAGGCACAGGATTACCGGCAAGGTGGGGTGTTTTTCCTATACCGGTTTCGCTCTTACAGGTTAAGATGAGATACCCCCGCTGCCCAGTACAGGTTTGCCACATTTTTTTGATAGAGTGCCCTGGCTTTGATCAGCTTTACCTGGGCCTCGATGAGTTTCTCGAGCTGGATGTTAATTTTAAATAAATCACTTTCTCCGTTTTCCAGGTTAATTCGTTCTGCCTGCAGGATGAGTTCATAATTCTCCACCATCTGTTCCTGTTGCTGCAGCAGGTCTTCCAGGTTTACCAATGTGGTAAACTGGGCGTTGATCTCGTTGATGATCATACGCTCCGTAATATTCATTTCCAGGCTGTTTTCCACCCGCTTAAGTTTTACCTGCCCCAGCTTGCCACGCTCTTTTCGAAGAAACAGGGGGAAGGCAAAGTTAACGCCAACCTTGTAGTTGTCTCCCAGTGACAGGTCGGCCGTCTCCCCGTTGCTGTCCCACGGCTGGTCCAGGAAATAGTATGATAAATCAAGCCTGGGTTTCAGATTTTCCCTGGCCAGTCGTTCATCCACCTGGAGAGTTTCATCCTTCAGCCTGATTTTCCGAAGATCCGGATGGTTTTCCTGAGCCATTTCCAGCAGTTCCACCAGCAGTTCCGGACCCAGGGCCAGCAGCGGGTTATTGTCCGGGATCATACCCGGGGTGAGCTCAAGCGGGAGCCCTTCTTCGTCCCAGAGGTTATTGGAAAGCTGAAGGGAAGCCTTGACGAAGTCAATATAGGCCTGCTGATTAGCGGTAATCCGGGTCAGAAGGGCAATTTTTGCCTGGACCGTATCAATTGCGGCTACCTCGCCAAATTCGAAGGCCAGGTTGGTACGGGTATATATTTCACGGGCAATCTGAATGTTCTGCTGCATAAGCTGGTAGGACTGAAAGGCGATATACCAGTCCCAGTAGTCCTTTGCTGCAGAAAGCAGGACCTTATTTATTTCCTTCACCCGCTCTGCTTCCGCCATTTCCTGGAGAATAAGGGCCTTATTGACGGTGGCCCGGCGCTGGTCGATAAACAGACCCTGGCCTACGGGCAGGCTTACCCCCCAGTAGATTTGCTGATTGTCTGTCGACTCTGAAATAAAGTTTTCCGGATTCAGGTAGGTTCCACGGTTCTGTTCAAAACCTGCCTTTGGGTCTACCGGAAACCATACCGGGACCGTCAGGGACACATCGAGTAAATTGTAGTATTCGGTATCATTGAAATCCTTGGCATTCCAGCTCCCTGCCAGCTTTGGGTCAAAACCACCGCGGGCCTGCCTGACTTCCTGCCTGGCCTGTTCCGTGAGCAGAGCTGCCTGCCGAACCACCGGATGGTTACGAATGACCAGCTCGTAATAGGCGTCAAAGGCAAGCACCTCCGCGGAGTCAGGCGTTACCTGGGCCATGGTACCGGCCGCGAACATGAGAATATATACGCACGTCCAGATTATCTTCATTTCTTGTTTTGGTTATCACCAATCTTAATGGACTCAGAAAGAGGCTCGTCATAGAGACTTGGAGGAAAGCCGTTAAGCTGTCGCCAGATCTCGTACCATACGGGTACGTTATTAAGCATCACCCATCCTTTGGTCCCTGAGCCAAGCCGTAACTGTGATGGCCAGGGTTCGTCTTCGGGATCAGGTGTTACGAGTATCCGGAACATACCTCCGTCACTGTTTACATAGTCGATCACCTGGACGATACCACCGAAACTTCCGACCGAAACGCTTGGCCATCCTGAGAATTGCAGCGCGGGCCATCCGTCAAACTCAATCCGTACCTGTGACCCTCTGGATATAAGGGGTACATCCATGGCACGCACGTACATTTCCACGGCCAGGTCAGGATCTTCGGTTACAATAGTAGCCACCGGCTCGCCTTCCTTTATAGTTTCACCGATGCCGGCCTGAAGTGTTTTAACCAAATACCCCGACCTGGGTGCGATAAGCTGGTATTGCTCCTGACGTATGCTTACGTTGGTTTGATAATTCTCCAGCTTTGCCACTTCGGCTTCCGTATCATATAGTTCGGCCAGCGTCGCATTAAGTTCGGATTCGGATTTACTGATCTTGTCCTGGTATTCTGCCTGGATGCCCATGATATCGGCCCGGGCATTAATAAGTTCTGCGCGTGTTTGCTGTAATTTGTTTTCAGCAGACACCACCTTCATCCGGGCCTCCTGGTACTTGGATTCGACTTCCTGGAATTTTGTCAGTGCGATGTTCCCTGCCTCGTAAAGGACTTTGTTTCGCTCGAACTGATTCTCAAAGTTTTTGAACCTTACTTTTTCTGCTTCAAAATCCACGCTGTCACTGGCCAGTTTGAGCTCAGTCTGACGGATCTTATTCTGCGCCTGCTGCAGCTTAATATCCAATGCCTGGCGTAAGGCACGAACCTGCTGGATGAGTGCCTCGGCCTTTTCCCTCTTGGACCCGACACTGGAAGATTTGGCATCCACCTGCCGGTCAATCCGGTCCAGGATATTTGGATCAAAATACTCATCCTTGATTTCGCTCAGGGTGAGAATGGTGTCTCCTTTATTTACAAACTGGCCTTCCCGCACCTTCCAGCCTGTTATTCGTCCCGGGATGGCGGATTCAACGGTTTGCGGACGGTTGGCGGGGTTAAAAGCCGTTACCTCCCCTGAACCCCGGATGTTCTGCTGCCAGGGCAGGAACATCATAACAAAAAACACGGCACCAATACCCAGGAGCCATTTCGCCAGGGTTTTACCCGTATTCGGTGTTTTCAGCGACTTCAGTGTGTGAAGTGGAATAAAGGTTTGTCTGTTTTTCATATTACCCTGTAATTTGTTTCAGTATTCCTGACTCTTTTAAACTGTCATAGGTGCCCTGCTCGCTGATGCTTCCCTCTTCCAGCAATACCACACGGTCGCAGGCGGCCATAATCAGCGGATCATTGGAAACCACCAGCAAGGTCCACTTGTTTTCGGGACGTGTGAGCATGCTGATCAGTTCCTGCCGTTCCGACCTGAAAAAATCATTGAAAAAGTCATTAAGGATTAGCAGGTTAGGGTTTTTGGCAAGACACCTGGCGAGGATAATCCGGTTGACCATACTCTTGGGCAGTCCCTTGCCGCCGCTGACCATCCCGGTGCTTAACCCTTCTGGCATTGCGTTGATCTGGTCGGATATCCCCACCATTTCAATGGCCTTAATCGCATCCTTCGGTTTAAGATGCGGTTTGGACAAAAGTATATTCTCCAAAATAGTGCCTTCAAAAATGTCCTCCTGGGATACATTCTTTCCAATGCGGTCACGCAGGTTCATCAAATCCAGGTCTCGCAATGAATATCCGTCCATCGTGATGACCCCTTCGTATTCCTGGTTAAGTCCTGATATTGTATCTGTAAGCGTTGTCTTACCTGAGCCTCCGTTTCCGGCGATACAGACACTTTCCCCTGGTGCAATATCCAGGTTTATATCCGTCAGGGAATGGATTGAGCGTCCCGGGTTCTTGTAGTTGAGGTTCCTGACGCGAATGGCAAAACCACGCTTCTCCGAATGAAATGGCACATCAAGTCCGCCGCTGCGTTCAAGCGGCAAATCCGTGACATGCGCAATCTTGTCTACCGCAGTGAGCATATCGTAAACCACATCCATGTACATGATGATCTTTTCGACCGAATTAAGGATCAGGATGATAATAACTTCTGAGGCTACGAACTGGCCAAGGGTTATTTCCCTTTGAACAACGAGAATGGTACCCATTATTAAAAGTCCGCCGGTTACAAACGCTTTGAAGAGGAGGACGAAACTATACTGACTGATCAGTACGCCAAAATGTGTTTTCCGGTTGGCGAGGTAATTATTCACATTGTAATCGGTCTTCCTGATCGGCAGGGAGGTGTTGCCCGATAGCTTAAAGGAATTGATTGTACGTGCCAGTTCTTCAAGCCAGTAAGCTGCTTTGTACTTGTATTTTGATTCCTGGATGGAAGAGGTGAGGCCTTTCGGACCAGTCAGGTAAAAGATCAGCGCCAGGATACCGACCAGCAGCAGGCTGAAGAAGACAAAGAAGGGGTGATAAAAAGACAGCAGGATCAGCCCGAAAAGGATCTGGATTATCCCGGAAGAAAGGTCGATCAATAATTTGGGAAGACCTTTCTGAATAGTGAGTACATCGAAGAAACGGTTTATCAGCTCGGGAGCATGGTATTTCGTCAGCGCCTCGGCACGAATCCGGGGCACACGGAAAGCAAACTCGAAGGCCGCCTTGGTAAAAACCCTGCGCTGAAGATGTTCCACGAGTGTGATCTGCATGACCTGGAGTCCTCCGGCGGCCAGCACACCAAGAATTACCAGTGCAATCAGAATATAGATGGAGCTGAAGATCACCCCGCCGGAAATCAGGGAAACCGTGGCCTGGATGCCAAGGGGCAGGGTCAGGCTGATCAATCCGATAAACAGGGCATATACATAGATATAGGCAATGTCCTTTTTCTCCTCAGATAAAAGACGGAGCAGTCGTTTGGGCGGACTCAGCTT
>CAZLZD010000109.1:0-6748 GCA_964563925.1 uncultured Roseivirgaceae bacterium
ACGGTATGCCTCATCTATGATTTCCTGCGGAAAATCACTGAGCTCCATCAGGCGTATCGCATTGGTTCGCTGCAGCACCCCTGTCTTCAGGCGATAATCATACTGTATTCCTTCCTCCGTTTCCTCGTCACTGAAATGATAGACATCATACTCCGCGGCAAGCATGTCGGCCAACTCAAGGTCATGGGTGGTGGCGATGACGGTATACCCCCGGGAAAGATACGCCAGTACCGCCCGGGCCGCTGCCATCCTTTCGAGTGAATTAGTTCCTTTAAAAAGTTCGTCAATCAGTACCAGTCCGTACACGGGCTGCTTCGACATTATTGAATGCACCCGGTTCAGTTCCTGCTGAAAGAAGCTTATCCCTTCTTCCAGCTGATCCTTGTTTTCGATGCTGGAGAATATTTCGCAGCCGGGAAAATGGAATGCCCGGGCACAAGCAGTATTGATAGTTTGCGCAAGAAGGACATTTACCCCCAGGGTGCGAATAAAAGTTGTCTTGCCGGACATGTTAGATCCTGTTACCAGCACTGACCGGCCGGTGTCAATACTGATGTCATTGTCCACTGGCTTACCGAGCAACGGATGATATACTCCTTTAAGGCTCCAGGGCCCATCGGATATTGCCGGGATTGTATGGACGGGAAGGCTCTGCCGGAGTTCAGCAATACTCAGGGCAGCATCCAATTCTCCAACCCCTTCGAGTATCATTCGAATGGCCGGCCGGCTCTCTTCAATTTGCCGGAAGATCCTGAACATCAGCAAGGGCTCCACAAGGAAGACGATCTTTACCAACTCCGTAATAAACTCGCCGATCTGTGCCAGCCCGGATTGTTTCTGTAAATCCCACGCGATAAACCTGACGGAAGTCGTCATTCGTCCGGTTTCCCTCACTGCACTTCCCAGGGACTCCTCCAATACACCATGCCGGCACAGTTTTCGGGCAACGCTGACCAGGTGCATCAGGTGAGGCACCGCATTACTGTAGGCGATGACGTTGCGCTTGTTCCAGTAATGAATAACAAAATTTACCAGGACGATGGCAAAGAATATCCACCACAGTACCGGATATAAAACCAGCACCGGTATGCTCAGTGCCGCTGATACGGAAAGGACCGGGATTAACCAATACCATGAAGGTTTGGAAGGGAGGGGCAGGTATGTCAGGGTCTGCACATAATACGCACCGGGGCTGTCAAGGTTAGCGAGTTCCAGGCGACTGACAGACACCTGATCTTCGCTCAGCGAAGCCAGGAGGCGGTCAAAATGATCCCTGGGGGTGGTTTGGCCCGGGAGAATGCGAAGACAGGAATACAGGTACTGGCGCCCGCAGGCTGACCGGGTGTAATCCACCCTTTCGAAGAGCCGGTTAAAACTCAGATCTGTCAGGGTATCTTCCGGAATTACCTTCCCGGAAGGATTTAACCGGTCCTGTTCAAATTTCAGTCGTATCTGGTCAAAGGTATAAGGCACATCGTTGAGCGTTGGAGCGGTTTACGATATGTCAATATTCATTCCCAACGGAAAAAATAAGACAAATTGGCATTCGGGGTCATGTGGGAAAAGGATTGGTCACTCCGCCTTCAATGTCTCCACCGGATTATTCGCAGTAATACGTTTTGTCTGAAACAGGATCGTGACCAGGCACAAAACAAGCAGGCTGCCGGCCGCAATCAGCAATACCGGGATCTCGACGCCACGGGTATAGGGATAATCGGAAAGAAAGCGACGTATTCCCCAGTAACTGACGGGGATACCGATCAAAAGCGCAATGCCGATGAGCATCATGAAGCTTCGTCCCACCTGGCTGAGCAGGGATGGAAGATCTGCCCCCAGCACTTTGCGCACCCCGATCTCTTTTGTTTTTTTCATCAGGGTAAGGAGAACCAACCCGTATAATCCCATTCCTGCCAGGATAATAGCAATCACCGTAAACACGGCAGATAACAGCCCGATCCGCATGTCTTCACGGTACTGCCGGTTGAAAAAGTCTTCCAGGAAATAATAATCAAAATAGTTGCCGGGATAGAACCTGGAGAATACCTCCCGCGACAGACTGATCGCCTGGTCTTCCCGGCCTTCCCCGTATTTCACCACCATAAACTGGCTGTTGGAATAATACGGAAGGAACATGAGCGGATCGATGGTTTTCTTGAGGGACTGCTGATGAAAATTCTCCACCACACCCACAATTTTAAAATAGGGCTGAGCCCTGCCCTCAATCTCCAGGACCTCCCCCACGGCCTGCTGAGCCGATTCGAATCCGAACAGGGGCAAGGCCGACTCGTTGAGCATCACCGTATTCACATCATCCCCGTTGGTATGGTGGTCCTGCCAGCCAAAATACCGTCCGGCAACCAGCGGAATTTTGAAATGGGTGAAGAAATCATGGTCAACCGCCATCCAGTTGCAGCCAATATCAAGCCGCTCCGGATCCATGGGAGAATGGATCTGGAATGATTTAGGCAGTCGGTCACCCGGGATATGCCGGGTGGCAGTGACCGATTCAATCCCCGAATAGGATGAAAGGGCATTCCGGAATTCAGAAAAATCCTCAATAAAAGTGCTGTCAAATCCCCTTAGCTGCGGCCCGTGGATGACCAGGTTATTTTCCAGGTCCAGGCCAAGGTCCTGGTTGCGCATGAAATCGATCTGGCGATAGATGGCAAGGGAGCCTGAAATAAGGATGAGTGCCGCGGCGAACTGTCCGACGACCAGCACCCTGCGCAACTGCAGCATATCCCCAAATCTGCCGATCTTCCCTTTAACCACCTCCAGGATACTGAATCGGGAAGTGAGGATTGCGGGATAATAACCGATCACCATGATCGCGGCCAGGAACGCCAGCATACAGTAAACCAGGAAAGGAATACCACCGGCCGACGCCTCGAGCAGTAATGATAGCCCCAAAGGCAGCGAGACCAGCTCGTTGAATACAGGCTGGAGAATAAAAACCAGGCAAAAGGCAAGTGTCAAAGCCAGTAAATTGACGAGCAGTGCTTCTGTCAGGAACTGTCCCACCAGTTGCCGGCGGTATGCGCCCATGACTTTACGGATTCCCACCTCCCTGGCCCGTTGCAGGGCACGGCTTGTAGTAATGTTTATGTAGTTGACCCAGGCTATCAGCAGGATCATGATGCCAATCAGGAGGATCAGCCGGACAAACCCACCATCAGTGACCCGGGCATATTCGTATTGCTGATCGGTATCCAGGTGTATTTCAGCCAGGGGCTGCAGGGAAAAACGCTCGACCGCACCGGAAACCTCACCGTCCTTAAAATAAGTACGGCCAAATTCGTCCAGCTTGGCTTCAAAGGCCGTTACATCTGCCTGGTCTTCCAGGCGGATATAATGGTAAAAATCAGACCATTCCCAGCTGTTATCAGCCCCTTCACCGGCAAGGCGGATGAAGGTATTGTAGGAAATCAGGACGTCAAATTGTAAATGGGACCGGACCGGGACATCTTCGGCCACACCGGTAATCATGACCGGAAAATCCCAGTTATTCACTTTCACCTGCATTCCGACAAGATCGGATAGTTGCTGTCCGCCTGCCAGCAACCTTTCCGCATACCGCCTGGTCACCACCATTCCAGAGGGTTCGGAAAGAGCGGTTTCAGGATTTCCGTACAACAGCGGAAAATTGAACATGTCCAGAAAATTTTCATCCGCCCACAGGTACTCGTCGACCATAAACAACTCGTCCCGCACCTCCAGGAACGTCCGCCCCCCTACCGTAAGACGGGTGTATCCGGCCACTTCAGGGAACTCCTTGTTCAGGGTCGGACCAATAACAGGATAGGTGATGGCTCCCTTTTGTACGAGCTCTCCATGCTGATATCTGGCGTTAATGATGCGGTAAATATTCTCTCCGTCGGGGTGAAAACGGTCAAAGCCGTATTCGAAAAGGACAAACTGGAGAATAAACAGAATGGATACGAATCCCGTGATGAGTCCGGAGATATTTATAAATGAGAATGTGCTGTGCCGCCTCAGATCACGCAGGGAAATTTTCAGGTAATTACCAATCAGGGCCATGTTGTTATAAGTTTTTGACGTATTCTTTCTGAGAAAACTGCGGTACCTTAAAAAGGCCAGCGCGTGCAGGGCATATTTTCTCCGGGCATAGCCTATCCCCTTCTTTTCCAGGTCTTCCAGGAAAAGTTCGTACAGATCTCCTTCCATTGACTCCAGCAGCTGGCGGTTGCACAGCCGGCCGAGAAGGCGATCCACCCATTGCGGTGGCGACGGCTGCCCGTTCATGATTTCCTGAAAGCCAGGTCCGGGATTCCCTGCCACAGGGATTCGCGCATTTGACGCGATTCCTCAAGTACTGCCTGTCCGGCGTGGCTGACCACAAACAGCAGTTTACGCTTCCCCCCGCGCTCGGCGGTCGGCTCACTGTAGCGCGAGGTCAGATACCCCTTCTCCTGAAGCCGCTGCAGTACATTGTGCACCGTACTGATGGAAACCTTTCGGTTGCATTGTGCTAATAATTCCTGGCGAACCGCCACTCCGTACGCATTATCATACAGGTTGGCCACGATCAGCAGAATGATCTCTTCCAGCTCTCCCAAATGTTTACCTTTCATACCTGAATATTAAATCGACAAAGGCGAAAGTAATATATTTTTCGTATTTGTCGAATAAATGTGCAAAATTATTTTTACAGCCGCCGAGGAGATTCATTCTTCAGGTCACCGGCAATACAAAAAAATTGTATATTGGCGGTTAATCAATCTTTCCACAATTCTCTGTTACACCATAAAGACTTCGGGTGCGGGTTGCCATACCTTTATCGAATGCTACAAAAAGCAGTACTATTTCTTATGGTCCTGATGCCAGGATATGTATTCGGACAAGACAGTACGGCCACGTCCGGTCCGTTTCATGTGGACGGCCGCATGAGTGTAACCAACAACGGGTTTTCCCTGATTCCTACATTTTCGCTAGGCGAACCGGCAGCCATTGCCGAATTATCTGTGGGTGGAGAAAAGTTCTCCTTTGATCCGCAATTCCGCTTTGACCTGAACGGATTACGGCCCTGGTCTTTCATTTTTATCTGGAGATACAAATTTGTCGATACGGAAAAGACGTTTTTCCGGCTGGGCGTACATTTACCGGCCATCGCCTTCCGCAAGGAATCCTATCTGAGCAATAATGTGACCCGGGAGCGTCTGATACCTTCCCGCTTCATAACGCCTGAAGTTACCGCCACGTACGAGTTTGTGAAGGATATCGGGATCGGCATTTATTACCTGTTTGGGATCGGTCTTGAAAAAGAGGGGCAAACCAGGCATACCCATTTCATTGCGCTCAACATGCCGTTTACCCATATCGGTCTTTCCAGCAGTGTTCACCTGGAATTCATTCCTCAATTTTATTACCTGACGCTGGATGGAACCGATGGTATTTTCACCTCTGCATCCCTTGAGCTGGAGCATGCCCGCTGGCCACTTTCCATCGGGTCTATGATGAATTACAAGCTGGATTCAGACATCGTAACCGATGATTTTCAATGGAATGTCAGCCTGATTTACACGTTTGAACATGACTATGTGAGGAAACGATAGGTTTCCCCTGGTGGATTCACGGAGACTATTTCTTTGCGAATAATACAATTAAATTTATCTTTCCTCTTATACATAATGGAGGTCGCCGATGAGATACCTTTTATCAACTGTAGTATGCTGCTTAATATCCTTGTCATGCGTTGCCCAGGCCGCTGATACAATTGAATTTAAGGTGCTGGATCCGCCGGCACAATTCGAAGGAGGGTATTCAGCCTTTTATAAATTCCTGGGAAATACATTAATATATCCTCCGGGAAGTAAAGCAGAAGGAAAGGTGTTCGTGGAATTTGTCATTGGATCGGATGGGCATATTGAAGAATCTTCGGTTCGGACACTTACACGCAAGGAACTGCTTGATATGGAGGTTACTGTTGATGAATTGATTGAAGATGAGGCATTCTCCAGGGCAGCTATCCGTGCCATAAAACTTTGTCCGCCCTGGACACCGGGTAAATTTGAAGGTGTCCCGTCCAGGCAGCGAATGATTGTTCCAATTGTGTTCAGACAGTGATCAGGACAGCATTACCTATTATGAACAATTTTTGGATATGATATTAACGTGAGGTAAGCCCAAAAACCCCTTAAGAATTCGTATATTATTCCATCAATAATCAATCACTTATGAATTATCGTCAACGCTCGTCCCGCTTACTCATAACCACCTTTCTGGCCGGCCTCTGGTTATTACCTGCCTGCTCTCCCTCCTCCGAAGGATCGGCCGGTGAAACCGAAAAGCCTGCCGTTAAAAACAGCGAACCTGCTGTAGCTGCCGAGGACGGGGCATTACCAAGGGAAAATGCATTTACCTATCTATTCACTGACACACCCTGCGAGGCTATTTCCATGGAAACTGCAAGTGAAATTCTCGGGGTCCCGGCATCGGATCTGAAGCTCAATGCCAATGCCAGCGGAACCAATTCATGCTCCTGGGGCTATTATCCGGCGGACCCTGCACAAGGTATCAACATAAATGTGCAGCTGACACACCAGGATGCAAATACGACCCGTGCGATGTTTGAGGATGATGAGAAAAACCGTACAGATCCGGTGATGGAAAGCCGGCGCATAGAGGTGGTCAATCCTGACCTGGACGGACCCGCCTACTCCACCTACCGTAACGGCAGGCTTCATGTGTTTGTCTCAGAAGATTCGTTCATCCTCTTTCAGATCGGTCC
>CAZLZD010000110.1:0-6328 GCA_964563925.1 uncultured Roseivirgaceae bacterium
ATTTCACCCTTTAGCGTTTCAAACTTTTCTTTTCTGGAAAGGATACGCACCTGTTTCCTGAGGCGCCTTACAATCTTGGATAAGGCGGAGGAATCGGACAGCAGATCGGTAATGTTGGAATCAAGGGCATCGAAATGGTCCTCGAAGTGAAAAAAATGAATAAACAGTTCGTTACAGTAAAGCACGTTTCCTGACTCATCGGTCCGGAAGATGATCTCAAAGGAATTGCTGAGGAAATTCTTGTACATCAATCCTTCCGATTGATCGGAAACCCAGGGTTGGCCGGCTGAAAGCCCGTCCAATACCATCCAAAGGTAATAAAGCACATTATTCTCCCCGCGCAAATGCATACAAGTGACCTTCAGGACGGTATCATCGGCATCGTGGGTAAATTCATTGATGGCCTTGCTGGTATGCTGCGGGATCAGGCTGCTGAAATTAAGCGGTTTCCGGTAATGATTGAATAGCCGTGAAAGGAACTGGTTGTTCAGGATTATATTCCCTTCCCGGTCAGTAAGCGCCACCCCCACGTCACAATAATTAAAGACCTTCCAGAAAAACGCTGACTCAACGCTTCCCTTGAAAATACGGCCGGCAAACCTTCCTTCTTCCATGGTGATAACTTGCTTCACTTAGCTTTCATTGAATGATTAATTTGCATTAATAAATCAGGATAATCCATACTGTATAACCCTGAGGTGATTACGTACAAGTACCTAGTTACAATTACAGAATATTGCTTTTTTCAATCTCCTTCAGGAGTTCGACCACGTTCTTGACCCCCAGCTTTTTCATGACCTTGGCCCGGTGGGTTTCGACGGTCCTCGGACTGATGATCAGCTTTTCTGCCATTTGATTGCTGGTCATTCCTTCACTGATCAGTTTTATCACTTCTTTTTCCCTGGCAGTCAGCTGATATGTATTTCGTTCTTTCCGCTGGCCATCCGATTTTCGGATCGCATATTTGCTGAAAATCACTTTCTGGGCCTGGTTACTGAAATACAGCTTGTCATTGAGCGCTGATTTAATGGCATACTCTAGTTCGTCGCTGCTTTCACTTTTGATCACATACCCCCTCACCCCCAGTTCAATGCATTTGTTGATATATTCTTCATCGTCATACATGGACAGGATGATTATCCTTGCTTCGGGATCGGCCGAGAGAAGTTCCTCTGCCACCTCCATCCCGTTCTTATTGGGCATGGAAATATCCATGATCAGCAAATCAGGGTTCAAAGAATTATAAATATCGATAGTCTCCGTTCCCGAAGCTGCCTCACCCACAATTTCCAATTCTTCATTTTTCGCCAGCAGGGAGCGTATGCCTGCCCTGACCATGGCGTGATCGTCAGCTATTATTATTCGATTCATATTCTTTGCTTATTAAAACTTCAGTTGGTATTTCCAGCAGGATCATGGTGCCGTATTTGGGGTCGCTTTCGATGGTAAGCTGTCCGCCCAGTATCTCGGCACGGTCCTTCATATTGACAACACCTTTGTTACCGTACAATTCATCTGCCCTGACGGATTCAAGACCTATCCCGTCATCCTCGATACTCATCCGGAACAGGTCATCCTGAACGGTAACCTGTACCACAACCTTTTTCGCCTGTGCATGCTTTACAATATTGTTCATGGCTTCCTGGGCAATCCGGTAAATATGGATTTTATGCTTTTGTGTGACTTCGAAGGATTCGTTCATCCCTTCATAATCAACTTCAAGGTCATGGGATTTCTCAATCTGCTTGCAAAGGGACAACAGGTTTTTATCCAGGGAAAAATTCTTAAGCCGTGAGGGAAGCAGATTCTCCGAGATACGCACCGATTCATTGATCGCTTCGTTTAACTGCATGGTAATCTCACGCATATCATCAGAATCCTCCAGGAGCGACTTGAGCTTCATTTTTACGGCATTGAGCATCTGGCCCAGTCCGTCATGCAGCTCCATGGAAATCCGGGACCGCTCCTGCTCCTGTCCTTCCACCCGTGCCACAAGCTGCCGGTGTTCCATGAGCTCGTTGAGCTTTTCCTGCGCCTTTCTGTCGCGAATGTCCTTGAAAACAATGATGAGGCCAATCTGTGACCCCTTGCTGTCGATCATCGGGCTCAGGCTGCTTTCCCCGATCGGAATGGCTGCTTCTCCCTCCACCTCGAGCATCAGGCTGTCGGACATACGGTTTGATTGTACCTTGTCCAGCGGACAATGCAGTGGGTTCACTTTCAACCCTTCGGAATCAATAAAAAAGAAGACCTCGTTGAATACCTTCCCCAGGACATCGGCAGATTTCTTACCCGTTAACTTTTCTGCACTGGGATTCATATAGGTAATCAGGCAGTCCCTGTCGATCGTGATCACCACATCACTGATTGAATTTACCGTGGAGAAATATTTCTCTTCGCTGTTCCTGAGCCTTGATTGTATCTGATGCTTATACAGTGCCATTTCAAGGACGGTGAAAATCTCGGAATCCTCAAAGGGCTTATTGAGATACCCGTAGGGCTCGGTCAGCTTGGCTTTATGAATGGTATTCCGGTCACTAAGGGCGGTAATGTATACCACGGGGACATCCATAAATTCATTGATACGTGCGGCAGTCTGGATGCCATCCATTTCCCCCTGCAGCATGATGTCCATGAGGATAATATCGGGGGCATATTCCGGGGCAGCCTCCACGGCTTCCTCGCCCGACCCGCAGCTCTTGACGACCTGGTAGCCTTCATTTTCCAGCGTTGCCTTAAGGTGGTGGGCGACGATAAAGGAATCTTCAACCACCATGACTTTCTTTTTTTCCATAATATTCAGTTTGAACCTGTTATTCATTTCCCGTCAGGAAAACGGATAATAATTTCTGTTCCATTATTTCTGTTAATCTCGTAGTAACCGTTGAGCTGCTTAATCAGGATTCCCATAAGGTGCATGCCAAAGCTGCTTTCCTGTCCGATGGAAATAGTTTCCGGCATGGAAACACCATTATTCCGAACGGCCAGGTGGTATTCACCTTTCTTCTTCAGGGAAACATGAATTTTCCCTTGTTTCACCTCACCAAACGCATGTTTTACAGCATTGGTGAACAATTCATTCACGATAAACCCGCAATAAATGGCATAGTCAAGGCTCATTACCAGGTCATCAATATCAATCGTGACCTCCAGCAGGGTATCCGAATCAAACAAGGTCATTTTCAGGTCATTGATGAGTTTGCCCAGGTAATCCGAAATCAGCACCTCATTCACCGACTCGGCCTGCAGCAGGCGTTCGTGGATAAGGGCCACCGACCTTACTTTTTGCATGAGCCCCTGCAGAAATTCCTTAGTTTCCGGGACACTGACATTCATCATTTTCAAATACAGGATACTGGAAATCAGCTGCAGGTTGTTCTTCACCCGGTGATGGATTTCCTTGATCAGCATATCCTTTTCTTCTATACTCTGGCGGAGGGCCTCTCCGGCCTGTTTCATTTCGGTAATATCCATCCCGGTCCCGATAAAACCGACAAAGGCGCCGTCGCTGTAATACCGTGGCACACTGGTATTCAGGATCCAGCGATATTCCCCGTCGGCGCGTTTCAGCCGGAATTCCATCCGGAAAGGCACCCTCTTTTTGATTGAATCCAGGTACAGTGACATCGTCCTGGTCGTATCTTCCGGATGGATCAGGTCGGTCCAGCCCATGATCTTCTCCTCATCAATGGGCCTTCCGGTGAATTCCAGGTAAAGTGCATTAAAGTAATCCAGCATGCCATCCGAATCCGTCAGCCAGATCAGCACCGGTGCATTTTCGGCCATATTCCTGAACCGTTTTTCCGATTCCCTCAGTAGGTCCTCCGACCGCTGCTGCTCGGTGATCTCGGAAATAATTCCATTTATCACCAATGGGTTTCCGCCATCGTCACTCATGATCCATGTACTCAACTGTATCACCTGCTCCTCTCCGGCCTGGTTAAGCCACCGGTATTTCATCTCATAGGGGATTCCTTTTTCTTTTGCCTGCTCCATGGCCGCAAATATGCTTTCACGGTTTTCCGGATGTATCCCCTCCAGCCACAGGCGGTAAAAGTCATCCGGATTTTCATTCTGAAAACCGAATATTTCCCGTGATTTGGTGTCAAACACGACTTTATTATTTTTAAGATTGCATTCAAACAGGCCAAGATTGGCAGTCCGTACCGCCAGCTTGAACCTGTTTTCCGAAGCTATCAGAATTTCCTCTGCCTGCTTCCGGCCCGTGATATCGGTCTCGATTGCGACGAAATAATTCACATGGTTTTCCTCATCAAAAACCGGCTGAATTTCCAGGTCGAGCCAGTATTTCCTGCCCGACTTGGAGTAATTGAGGATTTCGCAGGATACGGGCAGGTCCTGGTCAAGCCGGGAACGGATATAGGCGGATGTTTGCGGGTCGGTTTCCTCACCCTGGAGCAACGTTCCCGGGTTGCATCCCAGCACTTCCTCCTTCGAGTATTCTGAAATTTCGACAAAAGCCTCATTGACCCATTGAATGCGGCGCTCCGCATCTGTGATCACCACCAGATTGCTGGTCTTTCGGGCGATAAGCGCCAGTTGCTCCAGTTCCTTCTGATTCTGCTTTGCTTCGGTTATATCCTGTACCAGTCCGAATACACGGCCGGTACTCCCGTTGGTCCGTATCGGAAGGCCCACTACACGTATCCATTTGTGCTCATCCGCGGCGTTCATGATCTCAAGCTCCTTGTCAAAAGACTCCCCTTTCTTTAAACAGTCCTGCATGGCGGTATTTATTATCCCCCGGTATTTGTCCAGGCAATACCCGGAGAATTCCTCTCGGATTTGCTCATCATCCGAATGGACTCCGAATATCCGGCATACTTCATCAGACCACCAGTAGCTCTCGTCTTCCTTCTCATACTGCCAGTTGCCTATCCTGGCCAGGCGCGCAGCGAGACGGGTATTGTCGGCCGCCTGCTGCAGTTGCATCTCGATATTCCTGTGGTTTGTTATATCTGTCCCCGAGAAAGAAATACCAATGACTTCCTTCTTGGAGTTTGTCACGGGTACATACCGGAGCCGCGCAAACAGGGAATTTCCTTCGGGGTTTCTTAACTCCCGTTCATTGGTGACTATTTCGCCATTAAGCGCCTTATTGAAATTCAGAAGGAACTTATCCCTGAACTCTTCCGGGATGATTTCGACTACCTTTTCCCCGATCTCCAGCTCCACACCATAAATCCGGTCAAACAGGTCAATGGCGGTCCGGTTCATGTTCTGAATTTTAAGATCTCTGTTCAGGAAAATGGTGGCATCCGCTGAAACGTCAAGAATGGATCTGAGTTCCGCCTCCGATTTTTCCAGGCGTTCCATTATTTCCCGGCTTTCAGTTACGTCGGCGAAACTTGCAACCGCCCCGAAACGCTGGCCATTCGCATCCAGCATCGGCGCTGCATTGATCGAAATCCATTTCCGGTTGCCGTTTTTCGTTATTATTCCGTAAAGTTCATTCTCCACCAGCTTATTGGCTCTGAGGGCCAGCGTAAGCGGACGGCGCGAACGGGGATATACCCTGCCGGTTCGATCAACCATTTCCAAATTGAGGCTATCGATTTTTTCATTGAGAATTTCAGCCTTGTCCAGTTCGATTACACGCATGGCCGCCTCGTTGCAATAGGTTACTTCGCCCCTGGGGCCGGCCACCACCACCCCATTGATCATGGTATCAAGGATACGCTGCAGGCGGAACCGGTTTGAGGCCTCTTCCTGCTCCAGATATTTTTGCCGGGTCACATCGAGGCAGATCCCTTCGACCAGGTAGGACTGGTCACTCATTTTCCTGACTACGGCCTTAACCCGGACCCATTTTACCGTATTTTTTGCCGGGACGATCCTGAAATCAATCTCGACCTCGCCAGGGTCGGAAGCATGCTGACGGACCAGTCCGGCCAGGACGGGAGTATCTTTCACATGTATGAGGCTCAGAAACCTGTCCGGGTCTGCGATTACCGCATTGGTTTCGATGCCGGATAATTTCTCAATCCCCTCGCTCAGGTGAGTGAGCTTATATTCTGTCATCTCCTCGGAAAGCCAAAGCTCGAACAGGGCAACATCGGGTATCACATTGGTCAGATTGACCAGTCGTTTCATAGAACGTATCTCAGCATCCACATCCATCGAGTTGAACGCAACGGCTATTATTTCCCCGGAGTCATTGATTACTGGCGAGTACTGGAACCTCCACCACCGGCTTGAATTATCAGGAAATCTTACCTCCCGTTCGACGACGGTTTGTTCACCGGAGAATGCCTTGTTTGCATTTTGCAGGAAAGCCACCCTGGTATCAGGCTGAGTGTAGTCAAGC
>CAZLZD010000111.1:0-6322 GCA_964563925.1 uncultured Roseivirgaceae bacterium
ATGCAGGTCCTGCTATGGCTTTTTACAGCCCTTTTACTAGGAGGATGTCAGAAAGAATACCAGCGAGCTTATAGGTTCAGTGGAAATAGTGTTAGCCAGGAAAGTGATGAGCGAATGATACTTTATTCCGCTGATATTACACTATTGGTCGATGAACCAGACTCAGCGTCGGTATACATTGCGGGATTGGCTAAGAAATACCAGGGGTATGTGAATGAAACCGGAACCGAAAGTACGGTCATACGGGTGAAAGCCGGTTTGCTAAATGAAGCCATGAGGGATATTTCTGCCCTTGGTAAAGTAGAAAAGGAGAGCCGTTCAGGTGAGGATGTAACGGAAGCTTATACTGATTTCAATATCCGCCTGGAGAATGCTGAAAAAGCGCGCCTGCGTTACCTGCAACTTCTTGAGCGGGCAGAGAATGTAGAAGCTGCACTCCGTGTGGAAAAGGAGCTCGAAAGGTTGAATGAGACCATCGACCTTTTAAAAGGGCAAATGAACAGATTGGAACACCTTGAGGAGTTTTCAACCATAACCGTGAACCTGAAGGAAAGAAAAAAACCAGGCGTTCTGGGGTATATCGGCGTTGGAGTCTATAAGGCAGTAAAATGGTTATTTGTCAGAAATTAGATTTCTCAATGCTTGCGAGGGGCTGAATCAGGCAGCGGAGAATATATGGAGCCGGGATACCAGGATCAGTATCATGGCTGGTTGGCATGGACATTTGAATATATTTCGCGATGTATTGAATAAAGCCCAGGTCAAAGGATTCCGGAAGGCCCACATGGAACTTGAAGAGAAATATTCCGAGCGACTTGAGGCACGTGTTAAATAAGCTGCCCACACCCCCAATAATTAATCCAGCCCCACCGGCTGGATTTTTTTATGCCTGTTAAAAATCCAATCACTTCATGCTCTTCGTATATCCAGGCAAGAAACCAAAAAACAATATCAGACATGAAAAAATTATTTCTTCCCGCATTATTAGTGGCAGGTCTGGCAACGGGGGTTTACCTCATGGCCGCTGACCACATCGACGCGCCAGCAGTCGGCTCATTGAGCGAGGGCAGCAGCGCAGCAGATATTACGGATTACTATGCTTTTGAAAGTCCGGAGAATCCTGACAATTATGTTTTTGTCACGAATGTATACGGATTGACTGCCCCGGCAGCTACTTCAGGTATTTCATTCAGCAACGAGGTGATGTATGAGATCAATATTGACAACGATGGCGATAACGTAGAAGACCTGGTCATCCAGACAATCTTCAGAAACAATAAAGCCATAGTCTTTGGTCCGTTGGCACCAAGAACTCCGGGCTCCTCGAGCCAGATTGAAAACGGAGGTAATCGTGCTTCGGTAACAATTACATCTGTCGGAGGCGACGTCAATGTCGGAAATGCGAATGGTGTAAAAGTTTTTGCCGGTCCTCGTGACGACCCATTCTTTATGGACTTCTTCAAGTTTGTTGACATTGTCAACGGAGCGGGGAACGCGCTGGGTCTGGAAGTACCACCACCAGCCGACGGCATTGCATATGCTACATCATTTGATCAGCCGGGTATGGACACATTCCAGGGATCGAACGTTTTGTCAGTCGTAATTGAATTACCAAAATCAATGCTTGGATCAAGCACGACATTCTCATCCTGGGTGGAAGCCAAAACTCGACTATAATTTCACATCATAAAAATATTAAACCAATGAAACGATTTATTTTAACATATTTTGCCGCGCTATGCCTGTTGACCATGACAGTAAGTTGCAGCGATGACGATATGACCGGACCCAATCCAATGATTGACGGTGTCCAGTCAGTAGACCTCGAAAATACGGTAACATTTGAAGCTACCGGAGTGACTGGCAGCAATAGCAGCTTCCTCTGGACCGTCTTAGACCCGGATGGTATGGATGTGCCTCTGAACGACGCCATGCAATCAACCATCACATTTGTAGCCTCCAAGCCAGGCACCTACAATGTTAGTCTTGCCGTTTCAGGAAGCGGAAGCCAGGTGATGCGTAATGCGATGGTTGCGGTTGCGAACCCGACGTATGAAACCATTGATCAAATGGGACGTCCTGCGATCAACACTGTATTTAACTATTTCGGTGATGCAGCAGCCAAAAACGGGTATAACATGACTAACCCAGAAGGGGGAAATGCAGACCCTGCGTCTTTTGAGTTTATCCTGGACAATCTTCAGGCATATATCGGACTTGATCCGGATACCTATCTGAACGTATTGGGACTGGATAATACAACAACTTCTACTGTGCTTGCGACAGATGTACTTATGTCTAATAAGGATTTTCCTTCGACGTACGGTCCGTCTGACCTTAACAATATTTCATTAGGTGAGAATGTGCTTAACGGCCGAGGATTATCTGATGATGTTGTGGATGTTACACTGATACTCGCTTTTGCAGGTGATGATTTGAGTAATTTGAACGAGGTACAGCTTGGACTGATCAGTGACAATGTAGCTGGAAATGATCAATCATTCTCCAATACATTTCCTTATCTGGCCAGCCCAAATTAATCCACAAGGGAGAGGGAAGCCCCTCTCCCTTTCTTTAAAAAAATAACACTGCCATGAAATCTCTACTGACTTTTATTATTACAGCCATTGTGATCAGCTCGTGCTCCAGCACTGAAAAACATAAACCAGTGGTAAATCCGGATGAAGTAGCAGCTCTTCTTAATCCGGAAAACACGAGCCGAAAATCATATATACAAACAGCCGCATTCTGGGAAAACAAGATTGACCAGCAAAATGGAGGGTTCCTGTACATGCAAAAACTGGGACAAACGTATGCCGGGGCATTTGCCACATCCGGCAATATTGCCTGGATTCACCGCTCTGATAGCATGTATCGCCTGGCCAATCGTCTTGTAACTGGAAAGGCACTTGCCTCCAATTACATAGCCCTGAGTAGCAATGCTATCAAACGACATAATTTCAGGGAAGCCCTTGAATATGCTTTCAGGTCAATGGAAAATACCAATGAACAGTTTGGTCCTTCATTGATGGCTTATGATGCAGCCATGGAACTGGGTGAGATCACTGTGGCCAGGCAAATGTTAAGACAGGCAAGGGATATGGATTCCTTTGACTACCTGGTCAGGCTGTCCAAATTTCAGGACTACCTGGGAGATCTTGACTCTGCTATTTCCATCATGGAAAAGGCATACCGCAAAGTACAGGGAGGGAATAAAGACCTTGTCACATGGACATCTGCCAACCTTGCTGATATGTACGGCCATGCCGGTCGAATCCATGATGCCTATGAGCAATATCTGCAGGTGCTGAAACATGATCCAATGCACATTCACGCCATGAACGGTATTGCATGGATCGCCTATTCGGTCGATGGAAATATCTCTTTCGCACATGATTTGGCCAATCACATCGCATCAAATACCGAACTGCCCGATATACACCTGTTTCAGGCTACATTGGCCAGGGAGTCAGGCAATATTGACCAGGCTGCAGACTATGAAGAACAGTTTATCATGGAGGCTGAGAAGCCTGAATACGGATCCATGTATGCGGCTTACCTGGTAGAATTATATATTGACAGGAATCAGCTGATGAAAGCAGAATGGCTGGCAACGAAAGAAGTGGAAGCACGGCCAACACCGCTTTCCTATTCACTTCTGGCACAAACCAGGCTTGCCTCCGGAAAAACGAATGAGGCCTACTGGATTGTGAAAGATCAAATTGAAGGCCAGACATATGAACCAATGATTCTCTTTCATTCCGCCAGGGTGATGTGGGAGAATGGTCAGAAGGAAGAAGCAGAGACCTTGTTCAGCGAGGTACTTTCCGCATCATTTGAAGTCGGTCCTGATATCACCAGAGAAACCAAAAAATACCTGGCCGGTAACGCCGGTTAAAAATTTCTGCACATGTCTATCATTAAAAGTGGTCGCACAGCAACGGCGATTCTGATATTCCTGTTTATTATATCAAGCCTGAAGGGCTTTACCCAGACCGGGACAATCGCTGGCCGGGTCACAGATGAGCATGGAGAAACCCTTCCCGGTGCGACAATTTCATTTGGCGGTGAGATGGGAACCGTAGCGGACAGGCATGGCTTGTTTCGCTTCGAGGTTCCCATCGGCCAGGTAACATTGAATACCTCGTTTGTTGGTTACAGCACGAATTCAACGACCACAGAGGTAAAGGAGGGCCAGGTGACCCAGTCAACAATTATCCTCGAGTCTGCAAGTCTCAAACTTCGTGATGTCATTATCACCACCGAAAATGAGGATATTATCAACAGGATATCCAACCTGGATATCCGTCTGCGTCCGGTTAAATCCTCACAGGAACTCCTTCGCTTTGTGCCTGGCTTATTTATAGCTCAGCATGCCGGTGGAGGCAAGGCAGAACAAATATTTCTTCGTGGTTTTGACATTGATCATGGTACAGACATAGCCATTTCAGTGGATGGTATGCCCGTGAACATGGTATCCCATGCACATGGCCAGGGATATTCCGACCTGCACTTCCTAATCCCTGAAACCGTACGCCGGATTGATTTTAACACTGGTCCGTATTATACTATGCAGGGTAATTTCAATACAGCTGGCTACGTCAATTTTAAGACAATGGACAACCTGTCAAGGAACATGGTGAAGCTGGAAGGAGGCCTTTTTAATACATTGAGAACCGTGGCGCTGATTAATATTCTCCCGGCCACAACAAAAACCAACTGGTACGTCGCCGCAGAGAATTACCTGACAGACGGTTACTTTGATAGCGAGCAGAATTTTGTGCGGTTAAATGTATTCTCAAAATTCAGAAAACGGCTGAATGATACCGATCAGCTAAACATTTCAGCATCTGCTTTTCACAGCTCATGGGATGCCTCCGGCCAGGTTCCTGTTCGTGCGGTAGAATCCGGCCAGATTTCAAGGTTTGGCGCCATTGATGATACGGAAGGCGGGATCACTTCCAGATCGAATGTGAATGTCGAGTTTGCCAGGGCATTATCGCCCTTCAGTCATTTTTCACATCAGCTGTATCTCAACCGATACGACTTCCAGCTATTCTCCAACTTTACTTTTTTCCTGAATGATCCGGAAAATGGAGATCAGATCATGCAGGAAGAAGGACGTAACCTGGCTGGATATAACTTCAATGCAACGTTTGATCGGGAGGGAAATGTATTCAACTCGACAACCAGGGTCACCGGTGGGTTCCGATATGATGACATTAATGATATTGGGTTGTACAGAACCATCAACAGAGACCAGATCACGGAAACTTTGGCGAAAGGCAATATTGATGAATTATCTGTATTTGGAGGCCTTGAGCAGCGCATGGAAGCTGGCAAATTTGTGTTAACCGGAGGAGTACGGCTGGATTTACTCCAGCAGTGGTATGTTCAGCAACAGGTGGGCGAAAATACCAATCCTGAATCTGGTTCAATGAGAGTAAGTCCGAAGATTCGAATGGATTATCAGTTTTCGCCTGCATTCCAGGTATTTGTGAAAGCCGGCTCAGGATTTCATTCGAATGATACCAGGGCACTCCTGGCTGACCCAGACATTTCCCCGATGCCCAGGGCTTCGGGCATGGATATTGGATTTACGCTGAAACCCGCACCCAAACTGGTATTGACCGCCACAGGCTGGGTTCTCGACCTCGAACAGGAATTTGTTTACGTAGGTGATGAGGCACTGGTGGAGATCAGCGGGACTACCCGGAGAATGGGGGTTGACCTGGCCGCTCGCCTGCAGTTTACCAGGTGGCTCCACGTCGATGCCAATCTGAATATTACCCGACCAAGGTCGAGAAACGCACCAGACGGTGAAAATTACATTCCGCTCGCCCCTTCTGTCAGCAGCATGGGAGGCCTGAATGCGCAATTAAAATCAGGCTTTCAGGCAAGTCTGCGCTACAGGTATCTTGGAGATCGCCCTGCCAATGAAGATTATAGCCTGACAGCCGACGGATTCCTGTTGCTGGATGCCACACTACAGTATTCCTGCAAGAAATTTGATTTTACCCTGACGTGCGAGAATCTTTTAAATACAGCCTGGAGAGAGGCCCAGTTTGAAACAGAATCAAGACTGTACAATGAACCTGAATCTGTATCCGAGATACATTTCACACCAGGCACCCCGATGTCTTTGAGAGCTGCGGTGGCGTTTTGCTTTTAGACCCCTTCCTGAAAAATTCACAAATAACGAAGCTGCCAGGATATATGGTGATGGCCTCTGGGTAACAATACCCAAAAAATTCATAACTAACTGAAAATAAAATTTAAATTTGTTTACCTGTGTTAATATAAATTCATTATCGGATGTTTT
>CAZLZD010000112.1:0-6317 GCA_964563925.1 uncultured Roseivirgaceae bacterium
GCCTGTGTACTGCAGAAGGTCCCTCCTAACAAGATGGAAATAAAGAATATTGCAATAATTGAAGAAATGCAAGGTAAGGGAATCGGACAATTTCTGATACAAAATATGATTGATCGTGCAGGCAGGGAGGGGTATTCGGAGATACTTATCGGCACAGGTGACGTGTCCTTCAAGCAGCTTTATATTTATCAAAAGGCAGGATTCGAGGTGAGTGAGATAAAGCATCGGTTTTTTCTTGATAATTATCCGGACCCGATTCTCGTGAACGGGTTGCAGCTGAAACATATGATCCTGTTGCGTAAGGAATTACCATGACTTGTCTGCCGTTGAGAATTATTCTCCGGATAGACCCTTTCTCGGAAAATTAAGACTTTGTTTGAGGGAGAATTTAATATCTATGAATATTCATCCAGTGAATATTCATTTTGAAGACCCGCAGAATTTGCAAACGACCCATCATGGGAGACTACCACCAGACAGCCGTTGTATTCCAGAAGGCATTTCGCGAGCAAATCCATTGAAAAAATATCAAGGTTATTATCCGGTTCATCCAGTAACAAAAGATCCGTGACACGGTCCGTGCCCATTATACAGGCCAGTGATAAGCGCATCAGTTCACCGCCACTCAGTAAACCGGCCTTCTGAAATACGCATTCTCCAATGAATCCGTAACGCGCCAGTCGCAACCGCCTTTGCCCTTCTTCCGGCCTTTGATTAAAATACCGCGAATAATTCTCGTAAATCGTCCATTCCCGGTTAATCAGTCTGAAATCCTGGTCAATGAGTGAGGTATGCCGGGCATAATTCCGCAGGGATCCGGATTCGGGCACAACGGATCCGTTAAGCGCATGTAGCAGGGTACTTTTTCCGGTTCCGTTCTTCCCGGTTAAATGAATCCGGTCATTACCCCGCCAGTCAAGGGCAAGGCCTGTCTTCCATAATGACCGCCCATTTCGGTAAAAATTCAGATCGCCGGCCTGCACCATCACCCGGGAGGAATGATTATCGCCTTCGGGAACATCCGCAATCCATTCTGTGCGTGCAGGCATTTTCTTTCTGAAATCATCCAGTTCTTCGCGGGCTTTTTCCAACGCCTGTTCCTGGTTTTTCATCGTTTTACCAAGGGCCTTCTCCGAGCTGTTCTTAAGGGTATTCATCATCATCTTGCTCATCCCTCCTTTCGAATTACGCCGGGCGCCTCTCGACTGATCTTTCCTCTTCATTTCAAGCACCTTCCGGGCCTGGCGCTTCTGGTTTTCAAGCTCATTCAGCTTTTGTGTCCATTCATTGTACGCTCTTCGGTCCTCTTTCTCCCTCCATTCACGGTACTGATCGTAGCAGCCGCTGAAGCTGATCCATTCCCTGTTCCGGATTTCAAGGATTTGATCCGCGCAGTTTAATAACTCCCGGTCGTGACTAACGAACATGATATTCTCCGATGACTCCTTCACCCATTCATAAAGTGCCTGTCTCCCTTCAGCGTCAAGGTGATTCGTTGGTTCATCCAGCAACAGGATATCGGCTTGATCCTGCGTGCCTGCGGCCAGCCACAGTTTTACGCGTTGGCCGTGACTTAGCGTGCCGATCGGACGGTACAAATCCTGCTCCCCGAGCCCAAATGTCTCAAGCGCCCGCATCATACGGAATTCCAGGTCCCAGTCATCGTTAATCCATTCGAGGTCTTCCGGACGTCCGTTTCCGGAAAGCATGCGTTTCAGGGCCTCCCATTTTGAGTGAAGCTCAAGGGACTGGAGAATGTTCTGATGCGGATCAGGATGATGACGCTGGCTCAGGAAGGCAGTCCGGCCTGACTTTTCCATTCCCTCCTTGACCGGGATTTCCCCGTGAATAAGCTTCAGGAAGGTGGATTTACCACTTCCGTTATTGCCCACAATGCCAAGTTTGCCCCCGGACCAGGTAAAATTCTGGTGGCTGAACAGGAGTGTTCCGTCAGGAAAAGAAAATGAAAAGTCTGTAAAGGTTAGTAACGACATAACTTGCCCGTTTGAAGGTGGTACATAGATCCCGGATAGGATCACTGACACGGATGGCAAGTTTTTACTTCATGATATACTCTGTTACGATGTCTTCAAAAAAAAGGTTTCGGACATCATACAAAAAGAAAAAGCCCGCCCTTTCCGCCTAAGGCGGGAAAGGTGTAAACAAAAAAAAGCCCTGAAGTACAATGAATTGACTTCAGGGCGCTGTGGAGCCAATGGGAGTCGAACCCACGACCTCTTGACTGCCAGTCAAGCGCTCTAGCCAGCTGAGCTATGGCCCCTCTTGGGATTGCAAATATAGAGAAATTCTGATTTCTAAAAAGGCCTTCGTGCCGTAATAAATCGCTTTGCGTAATAATCCGTTTCCAGGCTGCTTTCAATCACCCCAAGCGACGAACTGCTGTGTATAAACCGTACCTGCCCCCGGCTTACCTCGGTCACCATCCCCACATGCGTGATCTGCCTGCGCCGCCGACCGGTCGCAAAAAACACCAGGTCACCGGGCTGCAGCTGGTGCCGCTTCACCTTCTCCCCCACTTCGCTCTGCGCCGCCGATGTCCTGGGCAGCTGGTAGCCGACCACGGAAAACGAACTGCACAATAACCCCGAACAATCCATTCCGGCCCGGGTCGTACCTCCCCACTTATATGGCGTTCCGGTAAAACTACGGGCCGCACTGATTACCTGCTGGATCTGCTGGTCCCGCGACGAACGGGTTTTCTGGGTGGCACACGAGGTGATCACCAACAACGACACCATCATAATTGCGCTATAAAAAAGTCTCATACTGCCAGGTTAAAAAAATAATGGTAGCTAAAAGTACCAATATCTTTTCTACAATGTCAAAAACATTTTAATTTTCCACTTCACACAAAGAACGACCACGGCGGATGGATAGTATTCTACTCCAGGAACTCAGCGAATCACTTGACGGAGAATTATTGTATGACGATACCATACGGACGCTCTACGCCACCGATGCCTCCGCATACCGCGAATTACCCACCGCCGTCGCCCTTCCCAAATCCGAAGACGACATCCGGAAGCTGATCCTCTTTGCCCGCGAACAAAAATCCTCCCTGATCCCTCGTACGGCGGGAACCTCGTTAGCCGGACAGGTCGTCGGCAAGGGCATCGTGGTGGATGTGTCCAAGTACTTCACCCAGATCCAGGAACTCAACAAAGCCGAAAAATGGGTCTGGGTCCAGCCGGGCGTGATCCGCGATGAACTCAATATGTTCCTCGACGAACACGGTCTCCTGTTCGGACCCGAAACCTCCACGGCCAACCGGGCCATGATCGGCGGCATGATCGGCAATAACTCCTGCGGGTCCAACTCCGTCGTCTACGGCAGCACCCGCGACCACCTGCTCGAGGTGGAAGGATTCCTCAGTGACGGCTCACGCGTCACATTCCGCGACCTGACCCGCGCTGAATTCGAGGTAAAATGCAAACTCGACTCCCTGGAAGGGGCGCTCTACCGGCATATCCGGGACGAACTCTCCAACGAAGAAATCCGAAATGAAATCCGGGACCAGTTCCCCAAGCCGGAAATCCCGCGTCGAAATACCGGCTACGCGGTCGACCTGCTTATGGATACCGAACCGTTTCTCTCCGGAGCCCGGGCATTCAACTTCTGCAAGCTGATCGCCGGGTCGGAAGGCACCCTCCTGTTCATCACCCGTGCGCGCGTGAATGTGATCGACCATCCGCCTGTACACAACGGTCTGCTGTGTGTCCATTTCGAATCGGTCCACGAATCCCTGCTTGGCAACCTGGTCGCACTGAAATACCATCCCTATGCCTCCGAGCTCATGGACCATTACATCCTCGAGTGCACCAAGGGAAACATTACCTACCGGCAGTACCGGTTTTTTGTCCAGGGAGACCCGAAAGCCATCCTGGTCGTCGAGCTCCGTGCCGACACGGAAGAGGAAGTGCAATCCCTTGCTGACCAATTGACCCAAGACCTGAAAGCACAGAACCTGGGATACCATTATCCCCTCATCACCGGTGAGGAAACCAAACTGGTCTGGTCGCTGCGTAAAGCGGGACTCGGTCTGCTCAGTAACATCCCCGGCGACGCCAAGCCGGTACCGGTGATCGAAGATACTGCCGTGCACGTTGAAGATTTGCCCCAGTATATCGCCGACTTTAACAAGACACTGGAAGAACATGACCTGTTCTGCGTGCATTATGCCCACGCCGGGTCGGGAGAATTACACCTGCGCCCCATCATCAACCTGAAAACCAAGGACGGCAACCGGCTTTTCCGGCAAATTCTCCAGGATATCGCCGAACTTGTGAAAAAATACAAAGGTTCGCTGAGCGGCGAACATGGCGACGGCAGGCTGCGCGGGGAATTCATCCCCTACATGATCGGCAAGAAAAATTATGAGCTCCTTCGGCGCCTCAAAAAGACCTGGGACCCGATGAATATTTTCAACCCGGGAAAAATCGTGGATACCCCGGCCATGAACAAACAGCTTCGCTATACCCCCGGGCAACGCACACCGCAATACAACACGGCCTTCAACTTCGACACCTACCAGGGCATATTGCGCAATGCCGAATTATGCAATGGGTCTGGCGACTGCCGCAAGACACACCATACCGGCGGGGTTATGTGCCCCTCCTACATGGCGACCCGTAATGAAAAAGACACCACCCGGGCGCGGGCTAACATTCTCCGGGAAGTCCTGACCAACACCAGTGATCAGGAAAACCCGTTCGACAACGAGGAAGTTCTGGATGTTATGGACCTTTGCCTGTCCTGCAAGGGATGCAAGTCGGAATGCCCGTCCAATGTTGATATCGGCAAGATGAAGGCCGAATACCTTTACCAGTACCAGAAAGCCAACGGCACATCCTTCCGCACGAAGCTCATCGCCAATTATTCCAAACTCAACAAGCTGGCCGCCAACATGCCGGGGATCTATAACTTTTTCACCCAAAGCAGCTTCCTCTCCCGGCCGGTGAAAAAACTGACGGGGTTTGCCGACGGACGGTCGATGCCGCCCCTGCACAGCACGACCCTGGAAAAGTGGATCCGGAAGGAACTAAGCGCGTTGCAGCCAGCAGAACCACAGGGCGAGGTGTGCCTCTTTATCGACGAATTCACCAATTACAATGACACTCCGGCGGGCATCGCGGCCGTGCGCCTGCTAACAGGCCTGGGGTACCGGGTGGTGGTGGCAAAGAACGAAGAAAGCGGCAGGTCCTGGATGTCGAAAGGACTGCTTGACAAAGCCCGCGAGCTGGCCCTGAAGAATGTAGAGCTTTATCATGATATTGTCTCGGAGAATCGACCGCTGGTCGGACTCGAGCCCTCGGCCATTCTCAGTTTTCGCGATGAATACACCGAGCTGCTCCGGGGCGAACCAAGGGATAAAGCTATTCAGCTCGCCAAAAAGACCTTCCTGTTCGAAGAATTCTTCGTGAAGGAAATGGATGCCGGTCGCATTAAACGGGAGCAATTTAATGAAGTGGCCCAGCGCATCCGCCTGCACGGCCATTGCCACCAGAAGGCATTGTCGTCCGTGGTACCCACCAAAAAAATGCTGTCCTTTCTGCAGAACCGGGAAGTCCTCACGATTCCTTCAGGCTGCTGTGGCATGGCCGGAAGCTTCGGCTATGAGGAAGAACATTTTGACATTTCCATGCAGGTAGGCGAACTCGTACTATTCCCGACCATCCGGAAAGAAGCCGCGGAAACCATCATCGCCGCTCCGGGCACCTCCTGCCGCCACCAGATCAAGGACGGTACGGACCGGCATGCCCTGCACCCTGTTGAAATTGTGTACAATGCCCTGATTAAAAGCTGATGTGCGGGATAACGGGCATCTACGCATTTAATATGATCGGCAGGGTGGGTATGATCCACCTGGCAAAGGCCACCGAGGCACTCAGTACGAGAGGCCCCGACTTCCAGAATACCTATCACGATAACTCGGTCGGACTGGGCCACCGGAGGCTGTCCATCCTCGATCCTTCCCCGGAAGGCCACCAGCCGATGTCGGATGCTACGGGCAGGTACCGCATTGTGTTCAACGGGGAGATTTTCAATTTCCGTGAACTCAGATCAGAACTAGTTGGTGCTGGCCACACCTTTCATTCAGAATCAGATACCGAAGTGTTGCTTGCGCTCCTGATCAGGGAGGGCAAGGCATGTCTTTCGCGGCTGAATGGTTTTTTTGCCTTCGCCTTTTACGATGCACAGGAAGGGTCCCTGCTGATTGCCCGGGACCGTTTCGGCATTAAACCGCTCTATTACCTGCTCGACCAGGACCGGCTCCTGTTTGCCTCGGAAATGAAGTC
>CAZLZD010000113.1:0-6105 GCA_964563925.1 uncultured Roseivirgaceae bacterium
TAATTTTCAAAATAGCAATCTTTCACTACTGTCTTACCACCCGAACCGGCTACGAGGAGCGCAGAACCGACAATATCTACAAAGGAACAGTTCACTACGGATAGGGAACCAACCGGGGGGGCCTCCGGGAAAACTGAAATATCCGGACCAGTAGTGATTATTCCCGCGTTATCCTGAAAATGGATATTTCTGAATCCGACATGGTCTCTGTCTAAAACCAGAAAAGCATATGAATCAAACCGTATTCCTCCACCGAAGGCATCATTGACCAGTCCGCCGGCGATCGTAGTAGTATGCCCGTTCTGTGATTCACCAATAAATTCAATGCTTCCGGAATGCCCGTCTGTATTTCCCCAGACAATGACATTGTAGTCCCCGAGGTTTTCCAAACCGTATCCATCACCGACATGAAAGGCCGTAGGGGTGCCTTCCTGGTTCATGGCCTTCAACATGATCTTGGCATTATATCCGTTTTCACCGGCATGGTTGACCACACTTTGAAGAGTCTCCAGATCCAGCTGGGCATTTCCGGTCGGATAAACATGGTAAACATACTGTTTTCCCCTGGCCGTTTCATGCGTTTCTATTTGTACGGTTTGAGGTACCGTCAGGTGTTCCGGTTGTGTAATCCTCGGTGAAACGGTTCCGAAGTCTTTCATATGGTAGTCTGTCGTGACCTGCCATCTGGTCAGCAGTTGCTCATCCTGGGTTGCAGGATCAGGAAATAAGGATGGGTCTTCTTGGGTACAACCTGTAAACAGGATAATCAGGATTATACTCTGTGCGATGAATTGTAGTTTGATTGAAGCTTTCATTGTTTAAAAGGTTTGCGTGAGATAGACAACAAAGTGGCATTCCTTCAAGGTACATTTCCCTGTATTGACATTATTCAGGCCTGGTTGCAATATTGTTCAATCTGGTTGCAAAGCCCCTGTTTTTCGGTGCAAAATGATTATACTGGTTTGTAAATCAGATAATTAGTATATTCTATTTCTGTCCGCACCCCGAACATGTTACCATTTTTACAGGCGGAAACCGGTAGTAGTCAAAACATGGCTATCAAAACCTTGATAGCCGGAATACTCTTGTGCCTTGTCACACCATTTTTCAGTTATGGGCAGACCACGGATGAGGTGAGGCGGGAGCATTGCAGGGAACTCGGTATTCCGCTGATTCATAACTATTATTCCTATAATTTTGGTGGCTTTCAGCGTAGTGGCGATATCACGCAGGACAAGGATGGTTTAATCTATTTTTCCAATTTTAATGGAGGATGTTTTTCATTCAATGGGTCCGGGTTCAGTCATTTTCGCCTTTTTCCCGATACCCTGGTTGAGAAGGAAATAACGCTTACAGGCCTGACAATCATTAAGGATACCATGTGGATATCCAGTGGTAATTACGGGAAGCTTGTCGGGTATGTGACCCGGGACGAACAAGGCCAATTCTCAAAGAGCATGCTGAAACTCATCTTATTACCGGATTCTTTGAGTGATTACGGAGGGATTTATGCGATAGAGGAGCTTGACGGAGACAAATACGTACTGAAAAGTGGTGAAGTGCTTGTACGAATAAGAACCGGAGAACTAACTACCTGGGCCGTTGAAGGGTACAGGAATATTTTCAAGATCCACAATAAATTATATATACCGGCAGAAGACTCATTGTATGTACTGGAGAATGATCGGTTGCAGGCGGTATTTGATTGGGATACCCGCTCTATGGGGTGGGTACGGGCCATGTTACCTATGGAGGATGGAAGTATTCTTGTTGCAAGCCCTACGATCATTTACAAATATGACGGGGATACGCTCCAACCGGTCAATGACCTTGGGAAGCTTATTCCCAATGCCCAGATCTGGCGGGGGACAGCACTCCGTGACGGCCATTATGCCCTTGGCAGTTTGGGACATGGAATATATGTGGTAGACGCTCAGGGCCGGTTATGCATGAATATAAATATGCAACATGGTCTGGGTGCCAATACGACCAGTGATTTATTCTATTCCTCCTCCGGACAATTATGGGTCTCCCATAATAACGGTCTCAGCCTGATCGATCTCTCTTCACCGCTTACCTATTTCGACCTTAACCATGGCCTTACCAACTATCTCAGGGATGTAATCAGGGTAGGTGAACGCTTGTACACAGGATCACGCGGAGGCTTGAGTTACCTGGATGCCGATGGGTTAGAGCCGGTGTTTAAACGGATAACATACCTGCCGGATTTTTCACTCAGGTCCTTCAGGGAAACCGCTTCGGGATATTTTGCAACCACCAATAATGGAGTTTTTCAATTGTATCCTGATACAGTAATACAGGTTGTTGAGAATAATTCCTATGCCGGTTTGCTGCAGCTATTGTCTGATTCAACCCTTTACCTACTCAAGAAAAATATGGAAGTGGAACTGGTGGAACGGGTTGGCACAGCATGGATTAATCATGGTGTGGTTTTGGAAGCTGGTGGTGAAGTGGATATGCTGGAGGATAAATATGGCAATGTCTGGATTATGGGTTATCCCCTGGACGGGTTGTATCGTATTCAGTTTGACCCGCGTGAATCCATAAAGGAGCAGTTGATAAACAGGACCTATCGTTTACGACACTTTCCGGAGTCTAGCTGGCCTTCGCTGATCGGGCAGGAAGTATATATTTCGTCCGACTCAACCATGCTGAAATTTGATCCGGTTTCTGATTCATTTTTACCGGATCCGATCCTTGTACCAGAAAATGGTAAGCCACTCTCTGATATATACCGGATCATTGAAGGGAAACAGAATGACTTGTGGATTTACAGCAGGGTAAGACATATCAAAAAATTCCCGGGCAATGACTCACTTTCCGAAATAAGGCCATCTATTATGTACTGGCATGCGGTTGCCTCCGATTCAGGAAGGTACGTGTGGGATAATGAGCCATTCAGATTTCTCCAGTCAAAACTGGAATTTCTTAATTTGATCTACCCCGACAGAAACGGGATCGTCTGGTTTGCCGGAACTAACGTTATGCTCGCCAGGTATAACCCGGCTGCCAGGAAGGCCGGCAACAGCCTGTCAAGGCTTATGATCAATGAAATCAGGCTTCCGGGTCAGGATTCAATACTTTTTAGTGGAAATGCGCGAAAATTTGAAAAAGGTTTCTTCCTGGAACCTCACATGCGGGATATCCGGATCAGGTATAATGTGGTCGATTTTATCGCATCCGATTCGGTTTTTTTCAGGTACAGGCTGGAAGGCTTTGAAAACAAGTGGTCTGCATGGACCCACGAAAATACCAAAGATTACACAGGACTGGGACCGGGAGAGTATACGTTCTTTGTTCAGGCCACGGATTATTATGGAGAAAACCTGGTGCAGGCCAGTTTTGATATAACCAAGTACCCTCCCTGGTATACAAGCTGGCCGGCCATCTTCGTATACATATTAATCATGGCCTGGATAATTTATATGATTTTCAGGTGGAGGCTGAAAACACTGCATAATGAAAAACTGAAGCTGGAAAAAATAATTGAATCTAGGACGTATCTGCTTGAAAAACAATCCAGTGAACTGCGGGAGCTGAATGAGGCGAAAAACCGTTTTTTTTCCAATATTTCCCATGAATTCCGGACCCCGCTCACCCTGATACTGGGTTATATTCAAAAACTGTTTCGATCGGACCATTCTTCGGAAAGATCCGGAACGTACCGAAACCTCGACCGGAATGCCAGGCAACTTTTGCAGCTGGTGAATCAATTGCTTGAACTCGCCAGGCTCGAGTCAGGAAGAATATCCGCGAGCCCGGTGGCGACCTCATTGTATGAAGTTTGCAAGCGCCTCATCGCTGCGTACACTTCGCTGGCGGAAAGCCGGAATATTTTCCTGGCATTTGATTTTACCATGGACAAGGATATGTACGTAACCATTGATGCAGACAAGTTCCGTTCGGTGATTCAAAACCTTATATCAAATGCTTTCAAATTTACCCATTCAGGAGGCAAGATTACCCTGGCCGTCAGGATGGTAAGACTGGTGGAAAACCAGGTGACATTCCAGTGTAAGGTTAAGGATACCGGAAAAGGCATTCCGGAAGAACATGTGGAAAGAATATTTGAACGATTCTACCAGGTGGAGCCTAATTACAGTGAATATACGTTTGGTACGGGGATAGGGCTCTCCATTGTACGTGATTATGTTCGTTTGATGGAGGGTGAGATTTCCGTGAGAAGCAGACCCGGTCATGGTTCTGAATTTACACTCACATTTACCAAACCGCTGGCGGCCGTACGGCGTAGCACGGGCGAGGTGGAGGATATAGTACCGGTATATGACCCCGAACCGGCCATGGAAGAAGAAACCACCGAGCAGGAGGAAGGTGTAAACATCCTGGTGGTGGAGGATAATAGTTCAATGAGGGAGTACATTCGGGATATACTCGCCGGCAGCAGCTATAATGTCGTGCTGGCCAATGACGGGAGGCACGGACTGGACCTTGCCATCCGGATATTGCCGGACCTGGTTATTTCGGATGTAATGATGCCGAAAATGGACGGCATGCAGCTGCTTGCCGAATTGAAAGGAGATATCCGCACCAGTCATATCCCTGTCATCATGCTTACCGCCCTGTCAGAGAAAAAAAACAGGTTTAAAGGGCTTCAGCACGGCGCGGATGATTACCTGATCAAGCCGTTTGATGAAGAAGAATTAAAAATCCTGATCAGTAACCGCATCGAACAACGTAAAAGCCTTCGTGAAAAATGGAGTTATAATGAATCCCTGATTCCGGATGGCGTATCCTCGCTGGATGAAAAATTTCTTTGCCTTGTACAGGCAAGTGTAGAGGAGAATCTGGGTGACAGTCAGTTTGGTGTAAACGACCTGGCGGCAGCGGTTAGCATGAGCCGGTCGCAGCTCCATCGAAAGCTTACTTCCCTGACAAATTATTCGGCCGGGAATTATATTAAATCAATGCGCCTTCAGCGGGCATATCTGCTCCTGCAGGCCAACTCCGGGACTGTATCGGAAATAGCCTATGAGGTGGGGTTCAGCAGTCCGCAGTATTTCAGTGAATGTTTCCGAAACCATTACGGCCAACCTCCCGGTAAACTCAGAAATCATATTCCCCAGAAGCAATAATTCCCGGAAGAAAAACAAGCTTTCCTCCTGCACGAGGATCATTTCATACCTCTCACTGCTACAGAATTATGTTTCGGGGTTGAGCGATACAGACATAATTAATCAATTTTCAGCATTGATTCTCCGATAAGAGGCCAGACTGATTACCAGCCGGTACGGTATTCCCGTTTTACATACTGGTTGGCCGGATCAAAGTTCGTGATGCGCATGTTCGGGCCATCCCAGAGAAGTTTGATTCCTCGCCCGGGATAATTCCATCGGTTATTCTCACCCTGAACCCGGTAATCATGGGCCAGCAGGGCGAGGTTGCCCATCAGGACGCTTTCGGTAAGCGGACCGGCAATGTCAAAGTCCGAACTCAGGTCCTTCTTCTTATAACCGGCCATACATCCATTGACCCATTGTACGTAATGCCCTTCCGGTACGCGGGGTATGGTTTCTTTCACATCAATCGATTCGTTGCGCGATAAAGGAAGAAGGCGCGGGTTCCGGCCGTAGGTATCGCACATCATTTTTCCTTTGCTCCCGATCAGCAACACGCCGTTTCCTCCGTCGCCCATCATTTCGTTCGGTCCGAGTTCTTCCGGCCGGGCAGGCTGAATCCCCCCGTCCATCCAGTGCATGGTCACGGCAGATTTATCACCCCGTGCCGGAAATTCAAGGGTAATGTGGGATGAGGGCGGACAACTTTCCGGGAAATAACCGCGCTGGAACGGCCCGGTGTATACACTGCCCACACTGCATTCCACGCTTACCGGGTATCCCAGCTGCAGCGTCTTGAAAGCAGGTTCGATCAGGTGGCAGGCCATATCTCCGAGTGCTCCGGTGCCGTAATCCCACCAGCCCCGCCAGTTAAAGGGCACCAGGTTGTCTACATATTTCTTTTCAGGGGCCGTTCCCAGCCAGAGGTCCCACTTGAGCTCAGCCGGAATTTCAGCAGTATTGTCAGGCCAGGGGATGCCCTGCGGCCACACCGGCCGGTTGGTCCAGA
>CAZLZD010000114.1:0-6024 GCA_964563925.1 uncultured Roseivirgaceae bacterium
GTATAAGAGCAAGTATTAACTTAATAAATAAAACAGCATAAAATATTTAACTGCCGTATTCGTAACCCTGTTAATGCGAACACATCTCGTTGTTGCCCAAAATTCTGCCACGGTACAGGAAATAAAAGAGCTCTCCAAAGCGAAATGGGAATGGATGGCCGATAAAGATATTGATAAGCTTTCGACCCTGTTTCATGACAAATCAAAATTTGTCCACATGAGTGGCTCCTGGAAGAAGGACCGGGAGCTGGAAATAATTGAGTCCGGAAGCATCTGGTATAAGAACGCCGAAGTACATGATGTAGCTGTAGAAATGTTTGATGATACAGCAATCGTGTGGAACAGGATTACACTCCAGGCAGTGGTCAGAGGCAATGAAGTATCTAATGAATTTACCGTAACAGAAATCTATCAGACACAAAATGGTGAATGGAAGCTGTTAGACCTCACCTTCAGCAGTGTCAGAGATACGCATGAAATTGAGCATTGATTGATGAGGCTACATCAAAAACCTGCCTCCAGGCTTTTCTAATTAGCCCTTTTTCATCCCTTTTCCCTACTTTTTTCAATCCGGATTTTTTTCTGAAGTTGGTGATATGAACAACCTTTGCCTCAAGTATTTACCAAAAACAGAATAATTATGAAAACCTTTTCTATTACATGCCTTCTTGCATTATTTGTTACTTTCACTTGGGCCCAGGATCCTGTGAAAGAAACATCACGGAAATCTTCAGTCACGGTTAGCGGTTATGCAGCCACTACCCAGGAAACCAGCAGGTTTGAGGTGAACCGGAGTATTAAATTTTCAAGTGATTCAGGAGAAGAAGAAATATCCATTGAAGTTCCGGAAGGAACAAAACGACTTATCCTTGAAATCAGGGGAGGTATATTTGATGGTAAATTTGCCGTAGAGGTGATAGACCCGGATGGAGCAAAAAAGGGAAACTTCTCCCTGAGCACGCAAATAAAATCAGGTTCCGATGAGCAGGTCAGTGGTCACTTCGAAAAGCATTTGAAAGACCCCCGGTCCGGGACGTGGATCGTGCGGATAACACCTTCAAAGGCAAATGGAGAAATAAACATTAAAAGCAGCTTTATCGAATAGCACCATTGAAATCCCATTCTTATATACGCGTTCTTGTTGTCATAATCAGCCTGGTAGTGCCAAACCTTGCCCACGGTCAGGTGCAAGGGTACCTGAAAGGCACTATCCGGCTTGACAGCACCTGGGAACAGAAAATATACCTGTCCCATATCCCCACATTTGAAGATATGTATTCGATGTCCAGGGATATGATACTCGCAAATGCGGACATAGACAGTGCGGGTTCGTTTACCTTTGACCTGAGTTTTTTACCTGAAACCAATAACCTCTTTCGGCTGCACCTGGTAAAAAAAGGCGATTCCCCATCTTCACTGATAATAGGAGGGAATGACGAAAACCATCTTTTCCTGTGTGCTTCGAAGTATTCTAAGATACTGCTCCTGGCCGGTAAAAGTATTCCTCCGTTCAGTGAGGTGAAATTCGAAAACTCCGCCGTAAACCGTAATTTCCAAATAGTTACCGAATTGGTACATACCAGGACCAGTATCGCGGCGGAAAGTGATGCGGCCAAACGCCGATTCATTGAAAATGATCTTAAGGCTCAGCTGGCTGCCATAGCGGACACAACATCTGACCACCTCCTGGGGCTGTATGCTCTCTACAACAGGAACAGTGATATTGACTATGCCGCTGATCCCGACCTGTACGACGCCTTCAATTCGAGGTTTGCAGAGGTGTCTGGTCCTTATTTACAGTCCTTTCGGAATAAATTGCCCGCTCAACCTAATAGTAATACTACGTTCTGGGTCATAGCAGGTGGTTTATTTTTGCTCATCAGCGGATTTTTGATCGGGCGGTGGCCGGTAACCAGGGAGCGTACAAGTCCGGATATTTCAAAACTAAGCATCCAGGAACGAAAGATATTCGACTTGCTACGCCAGGGTGCTTCAAATCAGGATATTTCTGAGGAATGCAATATCGGCGTGAGTACCGTGAAATCACACGTGAGCAGCATTTACAGCAAACTTAAAATCAACTCCCGCAAAGATGTGATGAACCTGCCCTGAAGCATGGCTTCCATTCTTTCCTCCTCTGCCTGGTTTAATGGTGACTAATAACTTTCCCTTGAGGTCTGCATAGTTAAGAATACCCGCCTCCTGCAAAATTTTCAGATCAAAATACCTGATTCTAGCGAGTCATGGCGTAGCTCTTTTTGGGAAGTTTATAGTATTGAATAATCAACTAAAACCCACAAAACCAGTTTATTATGAGCAATATTAATACTTTCCGACTACGTGTATTTCTATCCATATGTATGTGTGTTATCCTGCTTGTCCTGTATGGCTGTGATGACCGGAACCCAAAGATCTGCCTGATTGAGCAATTCGAATGGAGTGGATTTGAGTACAAGCTGGTTTACACAGGAAACCGGCTGGACCAGCTGATCACCACCGACAGTCATATAGACCTGACCTATGATGAGAACGACCTCTTACATTCAGCTGAATTTTATTTACCCGGAGATGTGAGTCCGTCCCTGGAGCAGTTTTTTTCGCATGGCCCGGATGGTATTGATCAAATCGATGAATTCCGGGGCATGGAGCATAGCCGTTACCTGATCACCTATTCTTCCAATGGGTCTGTGTATCAGATCACGGAACAGGAATTTGACCCGGGTACCTCCACAGTAACATTTGAAATTACCGGTACCTATAAGTTTGACGCCGATAATAACCTTGCTGGTGAGTATCGTTCGTCCGCCTTCATCTGGTCAGATTACAGGATAAGTGACTATGACCAGGCTACCAACCCCTTTATCGTTCTGGCGGAAGCGGTAAATCATCCGCAGTTTTTCCCCCTGGGCCGATTCGTCAGGTTTCCGATTGGCAACTTTGATGTGAGCGTAGCTAACCGTTTGTCGGAGAATAATCCATTGTATGCTGAATATGAGTTGCCAGGATTTCCGCCGGCTTTTCAGGAGTTCAGTTACACCTATGACGGGATACGCCCAACGTCACTGCAATGGGATAACGATGATTCGGGATTTGTGACCACCCGTTTTTATAAGTTTCTGTATAGCTGTCAGTAGATTGGAGGAATGTTTCTTTTTGGTTATATTAAGGCTTCTCATTTAAAATTCTTAAAGGCCGGAGCTATGAAAATAAAACACATCCTCCTGATATTCCTTCTGGGCGTCATTTTAATAACTGCCGGTGCTTTTTTTAAAGTTCTCCACTGGCCCGGGGCCAATGTGATGCTTGGTCTGGCCGCTGTGCTGCAGGTGCTTGCAGGAATTCTTGCCATCTGGAAGGTGCTGACCTTGAAGAGGTTTAAAGAATTTATTAACAGTTAACCGCACGAGTCATGCCTGACCGGGCTTGCGGTAAGCAGTGAGGTAGCCTTATGCAGTCAGGTTTCAACGGACTGAATCACCCCGGTACACATTCATCTCCAGCATTTCATAATCTGCCCCAATCTGTTCAGGACTGGCGTCCTGCATGTTTTTCAAATGCCGGTCGAAAAAGGCAGTGACCAGTTTCGTGACTATTTCCATTCCGAGGTAAGGGTCTATGGTTCCTGTACCTGCGACCGAATTCACCGGAACCATAAATGGAATATCCATAAAATTCGGGTGGCCTGAATTCAAAAGTTTTGTCTCGTAAAAGTAGTCGGTACTCTTGTTTATATACACATGGGAATTGATATCCTCATGCTCGGCCGGCCAGTCTGCAGACACATACAGGTAAGGGATCCGGTAGGTCAGGTCGATCATATCACCCCACTGGATACCGTCCAGGTTGACCGCAGCCTTTATCCGGTCATCCTTCATCGCCACATTGCCGGCGGTACCACCGCCCACCGAATGGCCCAGCACCCCCAGCTTGTCCAGGTCCAGTTTGCCCCTGAGTATTCCATCAGCATTCCACTTTTCAAGCATATCAATGGTAAACTGTATATCTTCCGCCCAGCGGTCCTGTATTCTCCCTTCAAAATAATGTTTGGCACCTGCCCTGACTACCGGATGTCTTTCTTCGTAGGACAGTCCGTCCCGGAACACTTCAATGACCGGCGCCATGATATCCATTGCCCCATCGGCTATTTTCTGCTGATATGCGTAATCAAACCAGGCAATTCTCCCGTCAGGAAAGGTCACGCCCAGGCTTTCAAAGGTATGGTTCATATTGACGACCACATATCCCTGGCTTGCAATTTCAGTCAGTAACGCATAGTAGCCGGTGGCTTTTGATCCGTACCCGTGGGAAAAGATCAGCACGGGGAACGGGCCTTCGGCGACAGGAATGCCGGGATAGGCAAAGGTCTCCACATGATCCAGGTAATTCAGGGCCGAAGCGGGCAGTCCGTATTTGGTGGCAAACCCGGCCCGGCTGCCCTGGTCGATATACGTATCCCCCTCCAGGTCAGAAACGTCCGCACCGGAAGGATACCAGATTTTGTAAACCAACTCCCGCTTATCGCCAGGGTCTTCGGTGATGACTTCATCCATATCCGTTCGCACGTAGATTGATTCGGTGCCCACGCTATATGGTCCGCGGGGCTGCGGCAGCGTAAAGACGGGTAATACCTGGGGCAAGGTCCAGCCAGCGACAAGCAACAGCACGATTCCCGCGAATCCGGTGAACCGCAGAAATGTCAGGCGGACAGCCCGGTTGGGTTCCAGGATATATATTCTCCAGCCAAGAACCAGGACAAGCAGGTATGCCGGGATCATTTGCCAGCGGTACCCGTCAATAAGGAGGTGAAGGATCGTGAGCAAGCCAAGTATGCCCAGCAGGTACCCCGGCCGGATATGGCGGACTGCCTTTCTCTTGGTGAAGGGTAAAATGGTTACAACCAGTAACAAAAGGATTTCAAAAGTTCTCATACAGATCAGGTTGATTTGCGTTAATAAACCGACGCTGCAAATCTTGATCTGAAGGAATTTAAATGCAATGTCATATCCCGTGGTAAACCTGTCATTCGTCGATAAACCTTATCCGATCCGGCTGAAAGGGGGTTTTATGGCTGTGAGAACCTGTCACAGGGAGGCCTTGGAATAGCTCAGTCTTCTTTTCTGTTTCCGGCCTGCTCAATTTTTTTGAGCTCCGAAATTAGTATTTCCTGCATTCTTCCCGGGTCGGTGTCCGGCAGATTATGGCCTGACTCTTCGAAGGAATAGAATTGCTTGTATGGCGCATCCAATAATTCGAAATAGCTTCTTGAAAGGCTGTCATTGGATACAAAATCGTTGCTTCCGCTGAGAATGATCACCGGCACATCCAGGCTGGCATAATTCTCCAGGAAATTCATGGCATTTACCTCCCCAACCAGTCCGGCTGATTTTTGCATCATCTTTTCCAGGAGGGGTTTGCCGGCTTCGCGCATCTCATCCGTCACATGTTCGCCGTCAAACTCGGTCTGCCAGACATACTGGATGAACTGCTGATCGAAATTTGCGGCCGGGCATTCCACCGTGGCAAGCTCGTTTACCGCCCTTTCATTATCCTGCTGCTGAAAATACTCTCTGAGTCTTTCCAGGGCAATGCACTGGCTTTCAATTCCATTAACGACCGGACTAATCAGGAATATTCCCTTGAGGAGGTCAGGGGAAGACTCAGCAAGCCGGACCGCAAGTGCCGTACCCATGGAATGTCCGGCCAGGTAGACCGACTCCTGGTCGAACTGGTTCTGTAGATAATTTACAAGTTCCCTGGTGTCTTCAGCCATGAGGTCCAGTGTGATCGAATCCGGAGACTCATTAAGCTGAAAGGTTTCGCCATACGCCCGCTGGTCCCAGAACACCGTGATAAAGTGATCCTTGAGTGTCGTATTATAAATGGAGTCCCTGGCAATCAGGGAATATGAATTTCCCCCTCCGCCGTGCAGGAACAAAAGTATCGGGGCCGATTTGTCAGGTCCGGCAACCTTCACCATTTGTTTGATTCCTCCCACTTCGACCGGCTGGTAAAAGCGAACCGGCG
>CAZLZD010000115.1:0-3293 GCA_964563925.1 uncultured Roseivirgaceae bacterium
CGCCAACGGTCACTTTCGAAACGCCACGGTCGCGCAAGTAGCCGGCAAGTCCGGTGTTTTGACGGTGGCCATTATCAAAAAAGCCGCTGTAACTGTCAATTTCCGGGTTCATGCCTTTACGGAAGATCGCCTGGACCCTGTGCATCTCCAGGTCAGGGTGAAATTCAGCCCCCTGACTGCCCTGTACGCAGTGATCCGGCCAGAGTACCTGGTCCAGGCCATGCAGGGTCGTAGATTCAAACGGCTCTTTGCCCGGGTGACCGGAGGCAAAGCTGCCATGATCCGGCGGATGCCAGTCCTGGGTGGCCACCACAAGTCCGAATACCGTCTGGATCCGGTTAAGCACAGGAATCACCGCATTTCCATCGGGTACTTCGAGGGCACCGCCCTTCAGAAAATCATGCTGGACATCGACAAGGATAAGGGCCTGGTTCATTATGTGTGTGCGTTAGTAAGCCGGGTCCGCAGGTCATGCAAATCCTGGCTGATCCCCACCTTATAGATATGGGGGTTATCAAATCGTTTATATTCATTGGGCAACAGGGCAAGGCGTTCCCGGCAGTTGGCAGCCACCTGTTCCAGGCTGGCTGCTTCGCCAATGCGTTCCCCGTTTTTCATGACCGGGCGGAGCTGAGGTTCGGCCCTGCAGCCTTCGAGGGTAAGCGACTTCTGCGGTTCAAACGGGTCGATCATTACGGAGGGAGCCTGCTCACCTTCCAGGGCTACGGCATCCGCCCCGAAAAACTGCCCCTGGTCATCAAACAGGCGAAATACCTGTTTGCGATCGGGCAGGGTTACTTTCTTGATGGTTTCCGAAAGCTTGATCCGTGGACTTCCGTGAATGGCGGCCAGCTTGTAGACTCCGTCCAGGGCGGCATCCGGTGCGCCCGTTGCCAGGCTGGTTCCCACCCCGAAAACATCAATGGGTGCTTCCTGCAGAATCAGGCTGCGTATAACATATTCGTCCAGCTGGTTCGACGCCACAATCTTCACATCGTGCAGTCCGGCCTCATCCAGCATATGCCTTGCTCGTTTGGACAGGTACGCCAGGTCTCCGCTGTCCAGGCGGATGCCGCGCAGGTGATGGCCATTCTCCCTCAATTCCTTACCCACGGTAATAGCATTGGGGAGACCACTGGTCAAGGTATCATAGGTATCAGCCAGCAGCACGGTTTGATCAGGAAATACGCGGGCATAGGCACGAAATGCTTCCAGTTCATCGTCATAACCCTGGATGAAAGCGTGGGCCATTGTTCCGTTGGCCTTGAGGTCAAAGTCCCTGGATGCCAGCACATTGCTGGTGGAATCCATGCCACCGACCACTGCGGCCCGTGAGGCATGGTATCCACCGAGGCCCTGGGAACGCCGCAGACCGAATTCGGAAAGGATACGATCGCCGGCAGCAAGCCGGATGCGGGCTGCCTTGGTGGCGATCAGGCTCTGAAAATTAAGCAGGTTGAGCAGCAGTGTTTCAATCAGCTGGGCCTCCAGGAAACCTGCCTCGACCCGTAATACAGGGCGTGCAGGAAAAATCACATCTCCTTCGGCAGAGGAATAAATATTTCCTCTGAACCTGAAGTTTTTCAGGTAGCCGAGATACTCCTGGTCAAACCCCTGCGAGGCGAGGTACTCCAGGTCTGCGCCGGAGAAATGCAGTTCCGACAGGGTATTGAGCAGGTCTTCAAGGCCCGCAAAAATGGCGAAACCTCCCGAGAACGGTAGTTTACGAAAGAAGTAATCAAAAATGACCGGGGCTTCGGCACGGCCGGTCTGAAAATGGACTTGTCCCATGGTCAGCTGGTACAGGTCCGTATATGTGGCAGTGATGGGTAGCAAACAGCGGTGTAATTTAGCTAAAGTTACACAGCCGAATTCCTTTTCAAAAGGGACACGCCATATTTCAGAAGAGGTTTACCCCGTTCTGGTTGCGCAGGCATAGTTTCCTGCTGATCAGCTTGCCCTTTTCAGCCTCCTTTCCGGGACCCTGTATCTTTAGAAAAAACGGACAGATTCTGTCCGCCTTCCTCTCCTATTTTACCCCTTCAACAAAGAGCACTCTTATGAATACGAATCAAAAACCGGAAGCAGCGGTGGCGGGACATGGCCGGGCACCGGCAAGGGAAGCAACAATGCTACTCTGGGAAATATTGCAGAACCGAAATGTATACGGTCTGCGCTTTTACCGGAATGAAATGATTGGGGGATACGAGGTTTCGTTTTGTTGTCATTCGGAACGGATCGTCGTGGAAATATCGGATTTCCCCTTTGAGAATTTCAGTGAAATGGACCAAACCATGGAACGGCACCTGCATCTGATTGATGCCGGCTACACCGTCCTGTGCTTTGACAGGAAAACAATTCATCACAATCCAAAATACATCCGGGAAATGATCAGGACCCATGTGCAGATCAATCATGCCGGGGGCATGGAGCAATTCAACCTTGACTTTGATTAAAGGGCCTCGTCATGTACGACCAGCGAAGGATACATGAAATCCATCGCTATCCGCTTGGCCAGGCTTTTATGGAAGAGCTTCTGGGCAAGCGTATAGGGCCGGGAGCAAATGACCAGCATGCCGGCGTCTGATTTGAGCATATAATGCTGAATCGAATCATGAAACTCCGAGGAAACATCCTGATCAAAGGTGACCTGAAAATCGTCGTTCAGCTCATAGGTAATTTCTGTTTGATGCCGGGAGAGTACCACCCGCTCCTCTTCATTGAGTGGTCTGCGAATGAGTTGAAGGAACCGGATTTCGGCATCGAAGGGATGTATCCACGTTCTGAATTGTTTGAGGGGCGGAGTGCCGAGGTGCAGGTAATCATAGGCAAAAATAATACGGTCCGGTTCGGTGAACTTTACTGTTTCAGGTATAAAGAGCAGAGGTACACCTGACTTTTTAAGCACCTGGTACGTATTTGTACCAAAGAAGAATGAGTACAGGTCATCGGGTCCGCTGGTACCCATAATGATCAGCTCGTACGAGGTGGCTTGGTCGGCGATAACATCGGACAGCGAATTATCGGAAAAGCGGACCTCGGCCAGGCAGGAAATATCATAATCTTCAGATATTTCACGCGCCCGTTGATCCAGCCCGTGCTGAAGCTCCTCCCGTGATGCAGTCCCGGCCGTTACAGCCTGTTCCACCGGGAGGGAAAATACGGATTGTACATTCAACAGCACCAGTTCTGCCCTGGTCTTGCGGGCAAACTGTGCCGCATATTGGATAGCGTTTTCCGCTGCATACGACATATCAACGGGACAAAGTATCTTTTTCATGATTTCTCCTACC
>CAZLZD010000115.1:3393-5876 GCA_964563925.1 uncultured Roseivirgaceae bacterium
AGTTCAAGGATTTTCTCATCCCTGAAATCCGCCAGGGTCCTGTTTAACGATTCGGTGGCGGTACCCACGATGCCGGACAGGTCTTTCCTGGAAATCCTGATCAGGGTACAGGCTTCTGAGCCGGGTACCTGATCACAGAGTTTCACCAGGGAACTTGCCACCCGCTGTCGCACCGACTGGTAAGCCATCTCCAGCAGGCGGCTCTCGATTTCGTACAGATTATCGGCAAGCATTTTTATGAACTGCGTGGCGATCATCCTGTTACTGTACACCAATGTGTTAAAATCGTGCTTACTGATCATATAAACCTTGGCTTCCTCCAGCACAATGGCTGATTCATTATAGGGTGTATTTTCCAGCAACGACAGGTAGCCAATAAAATCCCCCGGGCCGTGAATCCCCGTAACCAGTTCTTTACCATCTTCGGTCAGCATGTACGTTTTAACCTGGCCGCTCTGGATAAAATACAGATCCATGGGATCATGCCCTTCCATAAAAACAAAGTTTTTCTTCTTAATAGTTCGTGACTGCAGTTCATCCGACATGCTGTGAGCTCCTTTTATCTCACGGGCCCTGGCCAGGAATTCGTCAATGCTCCGGATGTCCCGGTCAAAGGCTGCCTTGATCTGTTCGTGTTTCCGGATGCGCATTTCAATGACACTCAGCAATTCGGAATCGTCAAAGGGTTTGGTCAGGTAGTCGTCGGCACCGAGCATCATCCCTTCGCGCATGTGGGTGATGTCTGTTTTTGCCGTAAGGAAGACAAAAGGGATCGTGGATGAGGCAGGGTTACGTCCCAGGATGTGCAAAACGCCATAGCCGTCAAGCTCGGGCATCATTATATCACAAAGAATGAGATCAGGATGCGTACGCAGGGCGATCTCAACCCCTTTCTTTCCATTTTCTGCAGTCAATACCTCGTAATGACCCAGTTCAAGGATGCTGGCAATATTCTCCAGCATATCCGGATTATCCTCAATGACCAATATCCTGTAGCTCATTGCACCTTGGCTTAATATGACCACCTCCACACAGAGGTTCCTGCCGCTACACGCAAGTCAGTACCTCCGTATCCCGGCTCAGCTAAAGTACAGGATATTGCCATCCGATTGTATGACCCGCATCACCAGGGAATGTGACCTGTATCAAGCTACACATACCCTTAGCGAAGACTGATCATGTGTTTGTATTTTTCCGACCGTAGTACCACTTCCATGTTTCTGAACAACACCTTCTTGCCTCTTCTGAACCTTTTTACATAATTGGCGAAAGCAGCCTCCAGCTTTTTGTGTTCCTCAAGATAGGCCTGATCGGCCATCACAAAAGGGCTGCTGTAGAGATCCCTCAGGTGACGCATATGATGCTTCAGATCATTTAAAATCACTTGCCGTTCTGACTCAAGCGCGTCAAGTCCTTCCGACAGTGTCCTGATCTTTCCGTAGTCTTCCAGGAGGATAAAAAAGTACCTGCCCATCAGCTCGCGAAAAAAGCCTATTTCATTCTCAAAGAATTCAAGGTCTGACTCCCAATTCTCACAGATCACATATAACTGTTGCCAGTTGATCAATTCATGCTGTGACCTCTTTTCTGTTTTTGTACTCGCATCCATGGTCTGTATTGATTAAATTTCTCTGTCTGTAATAAATCTGCATTTTTAGACCCTGTTATAAAATGACCAACCTCCCGGAGCCTCATGATTTCAGTCACCACCCTCCTTCTTGAAGCAGCAAACGTATTTTTCTTTGCCTTTCACATAGTGCTGATCCTGTTCAACCTGTTTGGCTGGATCCCGGCCAAAACGCGGAAATGGAACCTGGCGGCGCTTGCCCTCACGGCTTTCTCCTGGGTGGTGCTGGGATATTTCTATGGCTGGGGGTATTGCTTTCTTACCGACTGGCACTGGGAAGTCAGGGATGAACTGGGGTATACCACCGACGCCTCGTCCTATATCCGTTTCCTTCTGTTACGACTTACTTCCCTGGACCTGCCGGCGAAAACAGTCGATACGTGGACCGCTGTCCTGTTCGGCCTCGCCATCCTGGCCAGCCTTTACGTCAATTTCCTGAAGGCGCCGCAAGGTGGCGATGAAAATCTTTCCGGCTGACGAAAATCGTCATCGCACCCTACAGGGTCCTTTTGTAGGTTAGTGGTGTATTACAATTTGATACATTTAACCATTTAAACCAAGAGCAATCATGGATGCTGAATTAACCAAAAGAATGCCCACCTTTTTAACCAACTGGTGGAGTCCGGAATCTGTTTTTGATTCCGAATTGTTTGACAGGATGCCCGAATTTTTCGGAAACAGGAGAATGAATATCCCGTCGGTAAATATCAGGGAAACCTCCAAAAATTTTGAGCTCGAACTTGCTGCACCAGGGCTCACCAGAAAGGATTTTGACATTGAAATCGCCGATAACCTGCTTAGTATAAGCGCAGAGAAAAAGGTAAGTACCGAGGAAAAAGAAGGATATACCCGGCGT
>CAZLZD010000116.1:0-5686 GCA_964563925.1 uncultured Roseivirgaceae bacterium
CGAACCGATTTATGACAAGGAGCTCTACCTGGTAATCGCCGAAACAGACCTGGTAAGCGTCATAAAAAAATCCAGGGATCAGAATCTTGAATTGGGAAAGGATGTCGGACTGATCTCCTATAATGAAACTCCGTTGAAAGAAATCCTTGCTGAGGGCATAACGACCATTTCGACAGATTTTCAACACATGGGACGTTCTATTGGCGAACAGATTCTTGGCAAAGAAGACCGCATTCCAATTAAGAACCCGTTCCGGATGATCGTGCGCAAGTCGATTTAAGTTCCGTCTATGGGACCCAGGATCGACGCCACGGCCGTATTTGATATCGGCAAAACCAACAAGAAGTTCTTCCTTTTTGATGAGGAGCTGAATGAGATACATAACAGCTATCACCGGCTTGAATATACAGTCGATGAGGATGGCTTCCGCAGTGAGTCGTTGCCCGACCTCACCCTATGGATTCACGATACACTAACCGCCGCACTCGGCGATCCCAGGTTTAACATCCGGCGCCTGAATTTTACCACTTATGGAGCCACCATGGTGCAGTTGGGTGACCAGGGACAACCAGTCACCCCGGTATATAATTACCTGAAGCCATTCCCGGAGGAATTAATGGGCTCCTTTCAAGATAAATATGACCGGGACAACAACTTCTTCCGGGATACGGCATCACCCAGGCTGGGCATGCTGAATTCAGGCCTGCAGCTTTTCTGGCTGAAGCACTACCGCCCTGCTGTCTTCCGGCAAATCCACACCTCACTGCATATTCCACAGTACCTGAGCTATTTATACCATGGGGTGCTGTCGTCAGAATTTACTTCAGTAGGATGCCATACAACCCTGTGGGACTTTCGGAAACAAGATTATCATTCCTGGCTTCGTCAGGAATCCATGCTTGACCTGTTTCCCGAGGTTGGCGCCTCGGCCAGGCACTTTCGCGGCATTGGTAAATTTGCAGACCTTCGCGTGGGCGTTGGCATACATGATTCTTCTGCCGCCCTTTTACCTTACCTCCTTTCCAAACCAGACCCCTTCATTCTGTTGTCTACCGGAACGTGGGGAATCAGTATTAATCCGTTCAACACCTCTGCCCTGACCTCCGGGGAGCTTCAGAAAGATTGCCTGTGTTATCTCAGCGCTTATGGCAACCCGGTGAAGGCGAGCCGGCTGTTTATCGGGGAAGAACACAAATTCCAGATCGAAAAGATGTATGCATACTTCAACCTGCCCCAGGGAACTTATAAAAAGCTGCGGTTCCGGCCTGAGTTGTATACAAAGGTCATTTCCGGAAAAACCAGGAAATTCAACTTCAATTACCTGACTCCCGCCAGGTTTGGGTTTGATGCACCCAAAGAAACCGAACTGTCACAATTCTCTACGTTTGAAGAGGCCTATTATACTTTTCTCCATGAGCTCACCGACCTTCAGTGCGCATCTTTGAGGCTGGTTTTGACGGAGAATGTAACCCGGGTGTACATTGACGGCGGGTTTAACAGCAACGATATTTTCACCAGAATGCTTTCACGTAAACTGGCTCCACTCCCTGTATTAACCTGTGACTTTGCGTTAGGCACCGCCCTGGGCGCCGCATTGCTCATTCAGGACGAACCGGTCAGGCATAAATTCAAAGCGAACCTTCCCGCTCAAATTGAATTTAAAAGCGTATGAAAATAGGCTTGTTCATTCCCTGTTACATCAACCTGTATTACCCGCAAACAGGCATTGCGACGGTAGAACTCCTGGAAAAACTGGGCCATGAGGTGATTTATCCTGATTCACAAACCTGCTGCGGGCAGCCACTGGCCAATGCCGGATATGCATCCTCCGCCCAAGAGGGCAACGTTAAGTTCCTGCGTGCCTTCCAGAACATTGATACCGTTGTCGCTCCATCAGGAAGCTGTATTATGCATATTCGTCAGCATGTCGAGGAAAGCAGCCGGTTCCTGGAGCTTAGTGAATTTATCCTCCGGGATCAGGGCCTGGAAAAAATCCAGGGCAGGTATCCGCATACCGTGGGTATCCATGCCAGTTGCCATGGTTTGAGAGGTTTGCGCCTCGGCGCCGCATCAGAGCTTCGTGTTCCGCAATTTAATAATATACACGCTATCCTGGCCCGGCTGGAAGGCATCCGGATAGCCAGCCTTTCCCGTGCTGATGAATGCTGTGGTTTCGGAGGCACTTTCGCAGTGAATGAAGCAGCGGTTTCAGTGTCTATGGGTACGGACAGATTATTCGATCATATCGATCATGGGGTGGAAGTGGTAACAGCCAGTGACATGTCCTGCCTGATGCACCTCGAGGGTATTGCCGGAAGAAAGGGACTTAACCTGAAATTCCGACATTATGCAGAGATCTTAAATGAAGCCATCTCATGAAGCATCCTGAAGAAGCAGCCCGGTTCCTTAACGATTCGAAACGTGCCAAATGGCATGATGAAACCCTGTGGATGGTAAGGGAAAACCGTGACCGGGCCGCAGACCAGGTCCCCGAATGGGAAACGCTCCGAGAACTTGCCAGCGGAATTAAATCCCATACCCTCTCCAGGCTTGATCACTATCTCGAAATGTTTGCTGATAATGCGCAGGAGAATGGCATTCAGGTCCATTGGGCTTCCGACGCCAACGAGCATAACAAGATCGTCACCCAAATTATCCGGGACGAACAGGCAAATCATGTCGTGAAAAGCAAGTCAATTCTCACTGAAGAATGTGGACTGAACCATTACCTTGAAAAAGAAGGTATTGAGGTTATCGACACGGACCTTGGCGAGCGTATTATCCAGTTCCTCCGGCAGCCCCCCAGCCATATAGTGATGCCCGCCATCCACTTAAAAAAAGAGGAAATCTCGCGGGTCTTCCATGAGAAACTTCATACCGAGCAAGGTAATAATGATCCTTATTACCTGACTCAGGCAGCCAGGCATCACCTCCGGGAAAAATTTCTGAATACACGGGTAGCCATTACCGGGGTGAATTTCGGCATCGCACAAACCGGCGAATTCGTGGTATGTACCAACGAGGGAAACGCCGATATGGGCGTTCACCTTGCCGATACGCACATTGCCTGCATGGGCATCGAAAAGCTGATCCCGGAGAAACAACACCTGGGTGTATTTCTCAGACTCCTGGCGCGAAGTGCCACCGGGCAGTCGATCACCAATTATACCTCACATTTCGGGCGCCCGGAAAAAGGTAAAAAAATTCACCTCATACTGGTGGATAACGGGCGTACCAGCCAATTGGCCCGGCCCCTGTTCAGGGATTCATTAAAATGCATCCGATGCGGGGCGTGCATGAATACATGCCCGATTTACCGGCGAAGTGGCGGATTCAGTTATAACAGTACGGTACCGGGGCCGATCGGTTCCATTTTATCACCCGGACTGGATTTAAAAAAATACAGTTCCCTTCCATTTGCCTCCACCCTGTGTGGCAGTTGTTCGGATGTATGCCCGGTAAAAATCAATATCCATGAACAGCTCTACGCCTGGCGTCAGGAAATAAGTAAATCGGAAGACAGCTGGATCAAGAAAACCGGCATGCACCTGTATGGCTGGTCAATGAGGCACCCCCTCTTTTTTCGTCTTTCAGGGAATATCCTGAAGTGGATTCAGAAGCATGCGCCTGGCTTACTCAGACTTTCTCCCATGAAGAAGTGGCTGGACCATCGGAATCTTCCCAAACCACCTGGCCAAACCTTTCAGGAATGGTTTAAGCATAACAAAAAGCAAGATGGATCAAGAGAGAGATAAGATACTGGAACGGATTAATAAAACGGCAGTACCACCCGTCTCTCTGCCGGACATCCCGGACTTTGCCACTCCCGGAAACCTTACAGGCGAATTCCAAAGAAATATAGAAACGAACAAGGGCATAGTGACCAGTGAGGAGGAATTGAATGACTTTCTCAGTACGCTGTCCCCTGAACGTGTTTATAGTTCAATCGATGCGTTTAACACACTGGCCCGCAGGGAATACAAAGGCGACCCAGGAAACCTTGCAGATCTTGAAGCAGTCATTCTCCGGGCAGAGATCGGCGTGGCTGAAAATGGCGCGCTTTGGCTGACAGAATTTCCCCACAGGATCATTCCTTTCATTGCCCGGCACCTGATTGTGCGTGTTGACCGGGAAGCCATTGTGGGAAACATGCACGAGGCATATAAGAAAATAGGAGCCGGGCCGCAGGATTTCGGCGTTTTTGTAGCAGGACCAAGCAAAACAGCAGACATCGAACAAACACTGGTCATTGGTGCGCATGGTGCAGTTTCTCTTCGGGTACTGATCCGGTGAGATTCTGGCCCTTTTTTGGATGGGAGGACAGCTAACGATGACAGCCGGACACAAGATATACACCGGTACACAGGTGATTGGTAGACCATGTACCGGCCTGGATATATGTTGACTAGCTTCCGTTTGCCCTGAAAGGCTGCATATCAATTACGAATCGATATTTGACATCGGAATCCATGACCCGTTTCCAGGCATCATTAATGTCTTCCATATGAATCATTTCGATATCGGAAACAATATCATGCTCGGCACAAAAATCCAGCATCTCCTGGGTTTCCTTAATGCCGCCGATAAGCGATCCTGCCACATTCTTCCGTCCGAAAATAAGCCCCATGCTGTGAAGGTCTACCGGGGTGGCCCCTACCAGTACCATGGTAGAGTCATCTTTCAATAAGGGAAGGTACGGGTTGATATCATGGGAGACGGGAACCGTATTCAGGAGAAAATCAAAGGTTCCGGCGTGCGCCTGCATTTGTGATTCATCTTTGGAAACAATCACATCGCTGGCACCAAGCCGTTTAGCATCCGCCCCTTTTTCCGGTGAGGTCGTGATCATAACCACGTCAGCGCCCATGGCCGCAGCAAACTTCACACCCATATGTCCGAGTCCGCCCAGACCAATTACCCCCACTTTTTGCCCGGGACCCACCTTCCAGTGCCTCAGCGGAGAGTAGGTGGTGATACCGGCACAAAGCAACGGCGCGACCGCTTTGGTATCCAGCTTTTCGGATACCTTAAGCACGAAATAGTCATTCACCACGATTTGGGTGGAATAACCACCGTGGGTAAAGCCTCCCATGACGGGATCCGGACTGCCATAGGTCATGACCATGCCGTTTTTACAAAATTGCTCAAGGTCTTTTTTACAGGATTCACATTCCCGGCAGGAATCCACCATACAGCCCACCGCTACCAGGTCACCCACCTTGTGGTTGGTAACTTCCGAACCAACTTCGGTGACATGTCCGACAATCTCGTGACCCGGTACCACGGGGTACTGCGCATTGCCCCAATCATTATGCGCGGTGTGAATATCGCTGTGACACACCCCGCAATAATCAATTTGTATCTTAACATCATGCGACCCGACTTCTCGCCGGTCAAATGAAAATGGCTTCAGGTCCTCGGTGGCACTAAAAGCCGCATAAGCGTTGGTATCAGACATAATCACTGTATTTAAAGTTTGAGTCAGAAATTAGGAAAAAGTTCGGTCATTACGGAGGTATGGTAGTTTTATATTTTCATAGCTCCGGTGTATTAACTCTCCTCATGGCAAGGTGTTCAGAATGTATCCCTGTGACGTGTAAAAAATGGCCTGGGCCTGATTTTTTAATTATGTGGTCTAAATGTCGTGTACTCCAATAAAATAAGCACACGAATATTGCGTATCCAT
>CAZLZD010000117.1:0-5649 GCA_964563925.1 uncultured Roseivirgaceae bacterium
CTGTTTTCTATGAAGGTGAACTAAAAAATCTGGCAGCTAATTATGTCAGGGAAGGCCGAATAAAGGAGGCTAAATCATTGCTTGAATTGAATGTGCACGTCTATCCAAACTCGATCGGATCCTATGACATGCTTTCAGGTATTTACAAAGAAGCTGGTGCTTTTGCCCCGCCGACTCAACAAGAGTTTATGGATAAGCTGATGACTGAGGAAGAAGTACAGGAGGCATTACAGCTATACAGGAAAGTCCGTAAAGAGTATCCCGGCTGGAAAATCACATCCGAGCGTTATCTGAACTGGGCCGGTTATCAATATCTGTCAAAAGACAAGACGGAGGAGGCAATTGAAATATTCACGTTGAATTCGCAAATATATCCGGAATCACCTAACACGTACGACAGCCTGGGTGAAGCCTATTTGAAAATGGGTAATACACAAAAGGCTCGTTATTATTATGAGAAGGCTCTGCATCTTGATCCTACTATGGAAACTGCCCGGTCTGCACTGGTCAAGCTCTCAGGCGACTAGGATGGAAACCCAATAATTGATACTCTAACGAACTATCAGCGGGAAGTTTATTCGTTATTTCCGTGACGTTCCATAAGGAACTCGTGAAGTAGAACCCCGTGGGCCAGATATTTTAATGACAATCGCTCATCGGTGTTATGCGTGCCACGGCTTTCGTCCAGTCCCCAGTATGAGCCATCATAGTTCAGCATCGCATCCGCAATGGCGGCATAGTGCCTGGCATCGGTGCCGCCACGCATAAACACAGGGACAACACGGATCGGCCCGTGTACTTTTCGCAGAACTGTTACGAACTCTTTAAAGGCGGGGTTGTCCGTTGAGGTTGTGGGTCTTGCTGCGAAAGTAGGATCAATAAGCTCTGTCTCGACGCCAAAAGGGGAAACTATCTGCTGTACATGATGCAGCACATCATCCGGGGTATCCCGAAAGTGCAGACGTGCGTTAACATATGCGGTTGCCTGTTGAGGTAATACGTTGTATTTAAACCCGCCTTCAATTACTGTCGGGGCTAACGTAGTGCGAACGTTACTGCGCGTTGCCGGACGATTCTCCAGCATATCCTCAGCATAGGGTGAAAACAACCACAGGTTGGCAGCTACAATTCTATGCTGCAATGTACCGCCTGCCGCCTGTCTGATGAGACCCTCTTTTGCAACCCCCTCCAGGCTGCCGGCCATGGGAGCCTTACTGATGGCGGCCACAGCAGCAGAGAGCTGGCTCACCGCTGTCTTTTCAACGCCTGATGCACTATGTCCGCCTTCAGACTTTGCCGTTAACTTCAGTGTGGCGTAACCCTGGTGACTTACCCCTACCCTGGCTTCCGGCGGATCTGAACGGCCTGACCAGTCTGCCGACAGTCCGCCACCTTCGTCAAGGAGCCAGTCAAAATGCACACCTCGAGACTCAAGAGCAGCGGCAATATCTGCGGCTCCGTGTAATCCTCCGGTTTCTTCGTCATGACCAAATAACAAATAAATATCACAGCCTGGCTGAAATCCACGGGCGGCCAGTCTCTCCACCGCCTCCAGGGCCATAATTGCATTGTCTTTCGTATCCACAGAACCGCGTCCCCAGACAAAACCATCCGAGACTACCCCTTCAAATGCCGGATATGTCCATGCCGATTCGGTCCCCTCCTCCACCGGTACTACATCCAGGTGACTGATAAAACCAATAGCCCCGCAGTCATTTTTCCCAGGCCATCGATAAACCACCGATAAATCATTTATCACCTCACGCTCCATCACCTGGTGTGCCAAAGGGTAAGTCCTCTCCATCCAGTCGTGAAGACCAATGAATGCCGCAGAGTCGACAGGTCCTGTATCAGCAATCACCGTTGGAAAACGAACAGCTTCGGCCAGTCGTTCGGCAACCTGGCCCTCATCAATTTCCAGTAGGCGCAATGAATCTTCCGGGAGAATTGCGTTGCCTTCAATGCCGTCCGGTAAAAGTGCGGTGCGAACAGAAAGCACGCCTATCAGAATGATGAGAATAACCAGCAAACCTGAAAAAACAATTCGAAAAACAGCGCGCAGGCCGGTTCGGCGTTTGGGTGTGTGTTTACTTGTCATGCGGATTCTGACCAAATAACTAATTTGTAATTAGAAATCCAATAATAAAATCAAACAGCATGCCCGGTGCATGCATTCTATCCGGTCGCGGTTGACCTCAAGTCAGTTATTCCGTGTTTCAGTGAATTTAATAAATGATCCATAGACCGGTCATCATGTGTGTAAATTTTCAGAAATAAGTATATTTAACATACCATATGACTCCTCATTGTACCGGCAATGCACTGTCCATATTTTAAGCCTTGTATTAATTGACGTATGAAAAAAACGGTAAAGCGGCTTATTGAACGGAAGGATACGGCTGGTCTGCAGGCGCTGCTGACCTCGCATCCTTCCCTGGCCAATGAGGGCATTACCATACCCTACGACCTGTTTTGCCGTTCAAAAGCGCACCCTTTACACAGACTCTGTGATGCCGTATTTGCAGGTAAAATGACGGATGATGAAGCAATAGATTTAGCAAAGGTATTTCTTGATAACGGAGCTAATATTGACGGGAATAAGCCACATGATACGCCCCTATTGGCGGCAGCGAGCCTTCATGCGGAAGCGCTGGGCATATTTTATATAGAGAATGGAGCAGATATTAATTTTACCGATCCTAAAGGCAAAGCCTCAGCCCTGCACTGGGCCGCGTATTGCGGACTGGATAAACTGGTGAATAAACTTTTACAGTCCGGTGCCATCCCCGACGAAAAGGAGGCTGCACATCATTGCACGCCATTGGCCTGGGCCATACATTGTCTATCCACCGGGGACAATGGCAATCGGAATAATCAGGTCTCCTGTATGAAACTGCTCCTTCAGGCGGGTGCTGAAATCAAAACGCTCCGGGAAGATCATATGAATCACCTTCTCATGTTGGCTGACGGTGACAGTGAACTGGAAAAGCTTGTACAAAACCAGGAACGCTAGACCGTTTTCCTGATCGTAATTCTTCCGGTAATTACCTATCTTTATATGAACCCATAGTTGAATTATGATTCTTCGAAGCTTCACGATCTTTCTGTTACTTTCACTTTCGTATCCGGCCCTTGCACAGGAACAGGTATATGAGTTAAGAACCTACGAACTGGAATTTTTCAGGTCGGCCGACATTCTTCATACCTATTTCGAAGAGGCACTGATCCCGGCACTTAACCGGCAGGGGATTGAACAGGTCGGGGTTTTTGAAGAGGCCGGCGAAAACCTTCCGAAGAAATTATACCTGTTAATCCCTTATGATAATTTACAATCCATGCAATCGAGCCTGGATGCACTCCAGGAAGACAACAAGTACCTGTACGATGCAGCCGGTTATATTCAGGCGTCAGAAGAAGAAGTCCCTTTTAAGCGCATATCCAGCAACCTGATCCGGTCGACCGCCGGATTCCCTGAACTTGTAAAGCGGGAGAATGCTACGCTCTTTGAGTTACGGATTTACGAAAGCCGGCATGAGGATGCCCTGCGCAGGAAAGTAAAGATGTTCAACGACAGTGAATTTGCCATATTTGAGGAGGTGGGGCTTCCAATAGTCTTTTTTGGGGTGAATATAGCAGGCGAACAAATGCCCTGCCTGACATATTTACTTGCTTTCAAAGATCGTACAGCCCATGATCAGGCCTGGGGTAAATTCGGACCGCACCCGGAGTGGCAGCGGATTATTACGCTGGAGGAATACGCAAATGCCATGAACGATATTACCCGCGTTTTCCTGAAGCCCCTGCCCTATTCGCAATTGTGATAAACTGCGTGAACAATTTCAGGAGTTTACTAAATCAATGACATGGCCTGGCAGTTTGAACATTCGGTCGAATGCAATGTCAGCAAATCATTCGCCTGGGATTTCTGGACGAATGTGACGAATTGGGCACGTATTGAAGGTAGTGCCGTAGAGTGGATAAGGATAAATGGTCCGTTTGCCGAGGGCACGACCGGGCAGACGAAAGTTCCAGGTCAGAATCCCAATGAATGGAGAATAACACAATTTAATGCAGGGAATTCAGCCACTATTTGCATGCCCCTGGAGGGTGCTGAATTTATAAATGTCATGTTGTTCAACGCATTGTCGGTAAACCGTACACTAATTACTCAACAACTGAGCCTGGTGGGTCCGGATGCGTCGGAAATGGCGGAAGGGATGGAAATCTTTGAAAAGAGTGCGCCCCAGGGACTGCGTAAACTAGCAGAAGCCATGGAAACAGCCTATGATCAGTAAAGATCGCCTGGTATTGGTCCGGCAGACCGGATGGCTTGAAATGCAGTCTGACTGGTCTGAATTACCAGTCAATTGATGCCTGTCTCCTGAATAATTATTATATTATTAAAGCAGTTGAATTCTCACAGATTGAGTCACATGATACGGGAGAATGAATCGCCAATTTACACGCGTATTCGCGCTAATACGACTGTGATGTTTGCCCTCACGGCGCTAAGCAGCCTGCTGATAGTATTGATGACTTCAAGCGTGCTTTCGGCACAGGATACCTCGTCAAACCATTACTTTAATTCCGATGGAGTCCGGCTCAGGTATACCGACCAGGGTACCGGAGAACCCGTAATTCTCATTCACGGACTTACATCTTCCGCGGATGACTGGGCAAGAAACGGAATGCTGCCAGCCCTTGTCAATGCAGGGTTCCGGGCCATTGCCATTGATACCAGGGGGCATGGACTAAGTGAAAAGTTGTATACCCCGAAGGATTATGGTGCCACCGAAGTGGAAGATCTTGTCCGTTTAACGGACCACCTTGGTTTGCCACGCGTACATGTGGTAGGTTACTCCCGGGGTGCAGACCTGGGTCTTGCATTTTTAAAGGCACATCCTGAAAAAATTCGTTCCATTGTCCTGGGAGGGTATGCGTACGACGGTACGTCTGCAGGTCTTATCGGGAAGCTGGAACAAAATGATCAAATCACCACGGCCCTGGCGGAAGGAGATGCCGAACCGTTTATTCGTGCCATGCTTCCGCCAAATGCACCCCCGCCCTCTCCTGAAGCTATTCAACAGATTATACAGGTCACGTTTGCTGACAATGATTTACGTGCAATTTCAGCAGCGATTCAAGGTATGGCTGATGTCGAAAAGCCGACAATTGACGATCTGGAATCAAACACCATTCCGGCTCTTGCTATTCTGGGGGAGAATGACTGGATGTTCAGAAAAACGGTGGAAGAAATGTCTTCAGTGACAGGCAACTTCCAATTTACATTAATTGCTGATGCTGATCATTTGTCAGCATTTATGCATCCCGGGTTTACCAACCTGGTCATTGAATTTCTTCAGGACAGGTAATGTCCGAATTTAACCGCAAAAGAAGTTAGTATGAAAAACAAAGAACGTGTTTACCGGATGTCCCTGGCCAGTGTCTATCCCCACTACATACAAAAAGCAGAGAAAAAAGGCCGGACCAGGGAAGAAGTCGATGAGATAATCTATTGGCTTACCGGGTATGATGAAAAAGGTCTGAAGGAACAGCTGGACAAGAAGACGGATTTTGAAACGTTGTTTGAAAATGCCCCGGCCCTCAACCCGAATGTATCAAAAATCAAGGGAATGATATGTGGCTACC
>CAZLZD010000118.1:0-2045 GCA_964563925.1 uncultured Roseivirgaceae bacterium
GTACTGTAGTTATTTCACTTGAAGAATATAACTACAGTACCCTTCCCGGTTTTTCGCTTGATGATCAATGTCTCGTTGTTATCCTCCACGGTGTCAAGATACTTTTTCAGGTCAGATCTGAATTCCGAATAATTTGCAGCAATCATAATTAAGTACTTAAATACGTACAAATATACGTACTTTTCTAATTAAAGTGATGACTTGTACTGACAGCTTCGAAAGCAAGTTGGCATAAGTGACGGACAACCAAAAGATTTACACCATCGAATCCCAGATTCCTATTTCTTCAAAATTTCTCTAAATTACCCTTAAAAGCGACTGAAACGTAAATGTCGGGTAAATGGCGGGTCAACTTCGGTGGTTTGCCTTGCATAAATTTCACGGAGTATGGTACTTGCTCAGCACAAACATCAAAAACTCATGAAACAACCCGAATTAGGAAAAAAGATCGCCAACCTCCGGAATGAAAAAGGGCTGACCCAGGAGGAACTGGTAGATCGGTGCAACATCAGTGTACGCACCATTCAGCGGATTGAAAGCGGTGAAGTAACGCCACGTAATTATACCCTTCGCATCATCATGGAGGCCCTGGAAGAGGATCCGGGATTGCTTCGCAATGCTAACCCGGTTTCGGTCCGCTCACTTTCCCAGATGCAGTTTGCCTGGATCGCAGGTATCCTGTATTTCGTGCTGGCCATTCCGGAAGGACTCCTGGATTATGGCCGCTGGGAAGATGGCTGGGGTGTGGCAGCCGGGAGCTTGTCATTTTACGAGATCAGTTACCTGGTCATCAAACTGCTGGTGGGCATTTCTTTCTTTTACTTCATGCGCGGATTTATCAGGCTTGGAGAATATCTTGCCGATGACCTGTTGCGAATTGCCGCTCATTTACTGGTGGGCCTGACTATCCTGATGATATCGCTCGATATAGCGTCACTCTACCTGGATATTCTGTCGGACGGGATTTACCTGTATCCCGTATCCATTTGCTTTGGCATTCTCGGGATTATCTTCGGTATTGCGCTGTTCAGGCGGCGCAGCCGCCTGGGTACGGTGGCAGCCCTGGCTGGTGCTATGGAAATCTCGGCCGGTATATGCTTCCTGTTTTTCGTTCCATTGGGCTTATTTATCCTGGCCCTGGCCGAAATCTTTGAGATCATTGCATTGTACCGAGGGTGGGATCAGGCCACAAAAGGAGAATCTTTTGAAGACGACAGGCGGTTTATGACCGAAGGAGTGGGTTTGTGATGACTTCAATATGGAGATAGTAAGGGTATTTCGGAAAGGGACTAAAATTCAATTAATGTGGCTAATTTAACAATGTCATCTTTGCTTCATGGCCGCAGAAAACAAGATATTTGATGGATTAAATGAAAGACAGCGTCAGGCCGTCATGGCTAACCGCATGCTGATTTTCGCAGGGGCCGGAACCCAAAGAGCTGATGACGCCGTATTCCCGATTGTAGAAATATTTCGACAAAATGCCTTTCTCCATGTGTTCGGAACTGAATGATTCATTAAATAATACGCTGGCATGATTTTGTCACTGTTAAAAAGTAACAATCAACTAAAATTTAACAGCTATGGGAATCGTAAAAGCAATAAAGAATGTTTTCGGAAACGGACTCGACGGGTACCAGGTTTTGAAACAAGACAAGAAATGGAAATTTCAAAAAGCAGGTGCCGACCGGTCTATCCGAAATTTTGAAACCAAATCCGAAGCCATCGGTTACGCCAAAGACTATTTGGGCAAGCGAAGTGGCGAACTCGTGATTCATAAGGAAGATGGGGCCGTTCAGGAAGAACGGACGTATCCGAAGAAGGAGGATTGAAAGGTCCTGTTCTCCTTTTTGCTTTCCGTTAATTTAAAAATCAGTTGATAATTTATCAGGTCCCGGGTCGGCATAGATTGTTTAGGTACCGGCTTGACAATTAGGTCCCGGCTTGACTCCGTGTTTCCACGGAGATTGGCCGGGATGACGTTATTTTTATCAGGTCCCGGGTCGGCTCCGGGACAAGCCCGGAGGCTGCCCGGGATGACGTTC
>CAZLZD010000118.1:2145-5648 GCA_964563925.1 uncultured Roseivirgaceae bacterium
AGGTCCCGGGTCGGCTCCGGGACAAGCCCGGAGGCTGCCCGGGATGACGTTCGTTTACAACCCGGAATGACGGGCTTTTTTTATGCCGGGATGACGTTATTTTTTTAGTTTCGTCATCCTGATGAATTTCTGAGCTTGCCTCAGAATCGAATCAGGACCTATTAATATTTACAATTAGGTCCCGGCTTGACTCCGTGTTTCCACGGAGATTCGCCGGGATGACGTTCGTTTACAACCCGGGATGACGTTATTTTTATCAGGTCCCGGGTCGGCTCCGGGACAAGCCCGGAGGCTGCCCGGGATGACGTTCTTTTACAACCCGGGATGACGTTCGTTTACAACCCGGCATGACGGGCTTTTATTATGCAAGGATGACGTTCCTTTTAATTACCTCACAACTATACAATCCACATTATTATGTCGCCAAAGGTGCGTGGCGGGCAATTCATTGGTCACTTCGCCGCTGAGGAGTTTTTCTCTAGCCTCCTCTTTGCCCGCACCCACCACAAGCATGAGCACGTGCCGGGACGCCAGGATGTCCTCCACCCCGATCGTCATGCCGTAGGTCGGTTTCTGAGATGATCCGGCGATCATACCATGGGATAAGGTAGTTTCGGTCAGCTGCGCCACGTGGCAATGCGGCTGCAATTCTTTCGCGGGCTCGTTCAGGCCCATGTGCCCGTTCGCCCCGAGTCCGAGTACACAGATATCCACCGGTCCCTCCCTTGTCAGTTGTTCCTGAACGCGTAAACATTCGGTTACCGGTTCCGGCGGATTGTTCATGAAGCCCAGGTAGCGGTCTTCCGTGATACGTAACGGCCCCACCACATGCTGGCGCAAATAGTATTCGCAGGAAGCCGGATTGTCCCCGTCTATCCCGCCCCATTCGTCCAGTTTGATGATCCTGAAGTGATCGAACAAGTGTTGATCCTTCTTGTACACCTTCGCCAGCTCCCGGTACAGGCCGGTAGGAGAATGTCCCGTCGCCGCACACAGCAGGAGGCCGGGCTTTTGCTTCAATGCGTTAAGGACAATCTCCGCCGCTTCCCGGCTCAGTTCCTCATAATTATCGACATAGTGTATTCTCATCCTGCCCAGTCCGGTTCGTTGTTATAGGGGATGCAGGCTTCGTACCTTCCGGGAATGGGGTTGAACCGCAGGGCTTCCTTGCAGCCTACCTCCGAACTGAAATAGCCCCACAGCGTCAGCTCCTTTATCATCCGGAAGTAATGATCCTCCGCGTCCCGCGCCTTACGGTCGATCGCGGCAATCAGTTCGAATTTCTGATCAGCATCGAGGGACAAAAATCCGGTGGAAAACATTCTCCCGGCCTCCTCATCGATCTGCTCAATTCCCGACCAGAACAGATCCGCCTCTGCCTGGTCGTAACAATCGGTGACAATGGTCTTCATAAATTCTCCCACCCCGGCCGCTTTCGCTCCTCCGGATTCCGGCGTAGCGGGCAGAATGGTTTCCGCGACTTCATTCAGAAAGTCGATATCGGCCTCCGTGATGCCTGTAGCCGGCTCCTTTTGCGGGGTGCATCCGGACAAAAATACCTGTGCCCCGGTGATGGTCCCGCCCAGTATTGCGGCGGTATGTAGTAATGCGTCTCGTCGTTTCATCATATTCTCCTGCAATATATTCTCCTACAAATTCCCCGCTTTAACCTGTTCGGCTGCATATGTCGCCGCCCGTGCCGTCAGTGCCATGTACAGGATAGACGGACTCTGGTTGCCGGTGCTCGTCATGCACGCACCGTCGGTGACGAATACATTCGGACAGGCATGCAGGGCATTGTGCTTGTCCAGCATCGAGGTTTTCGGGTCATCCCCCATCCTGGCACCCCCCATTTCATGGATGTCGAGTCCGGGTGCCTGCTTATTATCCTCCGTGTGAATATCTCTACACCCGATCGCCTCCAGCATCGCGCGGCTTTCCTGCAGGAAATCCTGCACCATCTTCTCGTCATTCTCGTCGTAGCCCACATCGGTGACCAGGAGCGGAATGCCCCATTGGTCTGTTTCCGTTCCGGACAGGTATACCCGGTTTTCGGGCTTCATGATCGTCTCGCCCTGCATGTACATGTACATGTACCAGCTGCCCATGCGTGCGATGGCGTGCTTGAAATCTGCGCCGACCTGGGTATCGGAATCCGGTAACCCTTCGGCCCGGGTACGGTATCCGCCGGAGAATATAGTGTAGCCGCCCACAAAGTCGGTATCCCGTTCCTTCAGGTTCCGGAAGTTGGCAATGATGCATTCGGTCGGATTCTTCCCGTAGACATACTTGTCGGTGAAGCCGGGCATCCTGCCATTCGCCCAGCCGCGGTAAATGTGGAAACCCACATACCGGCCCAGGACGTCGTGGTCATTGCCGAGTCCGTCCGGGAACCGTTCTGACTTCGAATTCAGCAGCACCAGGGTGCTGTTCAGCGCCGAGGCATTCAGGAAGATGACCTTCGCCCGGTAAATGATTTCCTCTTTGGTATTGGCATCAATGACTTTAACACCGGAGGCCTTGCCGGATTCCTCGTCATAGAGTACGGAATGCACGACAGAATGCGGACGCATGGTGAGGTTGCCCGTCTTTTCCGCCCAGGGGAGCGTGGAGGTAACCGAACTGAAATACCCGCCGTACGGACAGCCGCGCATGCACTTGTTCCGGCACAGGCACTTGCCCCGCCCCTGCTGCAGGTGAATATCTTCGGGCTCGCTCAGCTGCGCCCACCGGCCCTGGACCAGGTAGCGGTCCCCGTATTCCTCGAGCAGGCGTTGTTTGGCGTGTTGTTCGACACAATTCATGTCAAAGGGCGGCAGGAATTCCCCATCGGGCATGGATTCGATCCCGTCCGCGTTGCCGCAAACCCCGATGAACTTTTCCACATGGCTGTACCAGGGCGCCACATCCGAATAATTGATCGGCCAGGGAGTCCCGTAGCCGTAGCGTTCAGGCGCGGTGAATTCATAATTACTCCAGCGCTGGCAGGCCCTGCCCCAGGTGAGGGACTTGCCGCCGACCTGGTAGCCGCGGATCCAGTCGAAGGGTTTCTCCTGGACATAGGGATGGTCGTCGTCCTGTATAAAGAAATGGGCGGTATCTTCGGCAAACCCGGCAGCTTTGGTGATGAGGGGATTCTCGTCCCTGAACTTTTTGGTCATCATGCCGCGGTGCTCAAATTCCCACGAATTCATATTCATGGTGGGATAATCTTTGATATGTTCGACGTTCCGGCCTCTCTCCAGCACCAGGGTCTTTAGTCCCTGTTCGCATAACTCCTTTGCGGCCCATCCGCCCGAAATCCCGGAACCGACCACGATGGCATCAAATTCATTTTCCATGATATATCAAGGTACGAATTGCGGGGGAAAATACAGTACGCGGTTTGGGGGATTTCTTATAAGTACGTCATGCCGGAGTACGTCATGCCGGCCGACCACCGGGCCCAACCCGGTGTCTAGCCGGTACCTATTAAAATTTATAGGTCCTGATTCGACTGCGGG
>CAZLZD010000119.1:0-5587 GCA_964563925.1 uncultured Roseivirgaceae bacterium
AAATGAAGGAACAGGAAATTGAATTACTCCGCACCGTACCCCCTAAACTGTTCCCGTATTATAAGAAGGAAGTGACAGAATATTTTAAAAGGTTGGGTGACCAAACTGAGAATCCGTAAATGAACGCAATTAAAATAGAGATCCCATCTCTGTCCGAAAACATTCGGATGATCGAAAGCTTTATCGATAATGCCAAGGAAGAATTCAAACTTGAAGATGATATCTATGGCAACATTATGATCGCGGTAACCGAAGCAGTGAATAATGCGATAAAGCATGGAAACAAAAATGATAAAGCCAAAAACGTGGCCCTCACTCTTAAATTAATGGATCATCGTATCTGTTTTATTATTGAGGATGAAGGCCCCGGATTTAACTTTCACAACCTGCCTGATCCCACCGCTCCCGAAAACCTGGCCAAGCCGGGTGGCCGTGGCATATTCCTGATGAAGCACCTGTGTGACGAGGTTCACTTTCACGACGAAGGAAAAATTGTGGAATTGAATTTTTATATCAACTAGGTCTTGATACATTTTTTTTCCGAGGATACCGGCTTTACACTCAGTAAACAAAACGCCGTAAAATCCTGGATCTCCGGTATTATTCAAAAAGAAAAATTGAAGGAAGGGGAGATTAACTATATTTTCTGCAGCGATGAGTACCTGCACGAAATAAACCTGCAGTACCTGAATCACGATACCTATACCGATATTATCACATTTGACCAGTCAGACGGCGCAGACCTCTCCGCAGATATTTACATCAGCATTGACCGGGTCACGGAAAATGCATCTGAACAACAGGTGAGCTTCAGAGATGAACTGCACCGGGTAATGATTCATGGAATTTTACATCTTGCCGGATACGGTGACAAGACGCCAAAAGAAAAACAATTAATGCGCGAAAAAGAAGACGTATCTCTATCTTTGCGTCAATCAGAGGAATGATGTTCCACGTGGAACTTTTAATGCTTCTCAATTGTCGATGTTCCACGTGGAACATTTTCAAAATACGCAGAAAGTATGTTTAGTGAATATGATGTGATTGTCGTTGGGGGCGGACATGCCGGTTGTGAGGCGGCGCATGCAGCAGCCAGAATGGGCAGCCGTGTGTTGCTTGCCACGATGAACATGAATACAATCGCCCAGATGTCATGCAACCCGGCCATGGGAGGAGTGGCAAAAGGTCAGATCGTGCGCGAGATAGATGCCCTCGGTGGCATGTCAGGTATTATCGCAGACCGGTCAATGATCCAGTTTCGTATGCTGAACCGCTCCAAAGGTCCGGCCATGTGGAGCCCGCGTACCCAGAATGACCGGATGAAGTTTGCCGAAGAATGGAGACTTGCCCTCGAAAGGACGCCCAACCTGGATTTCTGGCAGGAAATGGTAACGGGAATTATCGTCAAAAACGGTAAAGTCTGTGGGGTCAAGACAGGCATGGGCCTTGAGATTCCTGCAAAAAGTGTAATCCTCACGAATGGTACTTTTCTCAATGGTATAATTCATATTGGTGAAAAACAATTTGGGGGAGGCAGATCTGCCGAGCGTTCGGCTAAAGGTATAACCGAACAACTTGTAAGCCTTGGGTTTGAGGCAGGCAGAATGAAGACAGGTACTCCGCCGCGGGTCGATGGCCGATCCCTGGATTACACCAAAATGGAAGAGCAAAAAGGTGATGAAGATCCATCAAAATTCTCTTACAGCCCGGAAACAACCCCATTAACAACTCAACGTAGTTGTCATATAACATATACCAGTCCGGAAGTACATGACATACTTGAAACTGGTTTTGACCGTTCACCTATGTTTAACGGACGCATCCAGGGAGTAGGGCCAAGGTATTGCCCGTCTATTGAAGACAAAATTAACCGGTTTGCTGAACGTGACCGCCACCAGATATTTGTAGAGCCGGAAGGCTGGCATACTGTTGAAGTCTATGTGAACGGATTCAGTACCTCATTGCCGGAAGAAGTCCAGTTCAATGCCCTGAGAAAAATTTCCGGATTTGAACAGGTGAAGATGTTCCGACCCGGGTATGCCATCGAATACGACTACTTTCCCCCCACACAGCTTCAGATGACCCTTGAGACCAAGCTGGTGGAAAACCTCTACTTCGCCGGACAAATCAACGGAACTACCGGATACGAAGAAGCCGCCTGCCAGGGACTCATGGCTGGTATCAATGCCCATAACAAAACCTTTAACCATTCTCCCTTTACGCTCACACGTTCAGAAGCTTATATAGGGGTACTCATTGATGACCTTATTAATAAAGGTACGGAAGAGCCCTACCGCATGTTTACTTCAAGGGCTGAATTCAGGATCCTCCTGCGACAGGATAATGCTGATCTACGACTTACCCGTCATGGTTATGAATTGGGACTGGCTTCCGAGGAGCGAATGTCATTGGCCCGTCAAAAAGAAGATGCTGTAAAACTGCTGTTGGACAATCTGGACAGCGAACGAATTGATCAGGCCGCTAACGATCGTCTCCAGGCATTGGGTTCGGCACCGGTTTCTCAAAAAGTTCCGCTCATCTCATTGCTTAAGCGTCCTGAAATAAATATCCATCAGCTCCTGGCCCTGGATGATTCCCTGAAGAAATATGAAGTCAAATTTTCCAGGGAGGTGCTAGAACAGGCCGAAATTCAAACAAAGTATGACAGTTATATCCGCAAGGAGGAACAACTTGCCGATAAGATGTCATCCCTTGATAAAGTCAGGATACATGGTGAGTTTGATTATGATGCCGTTCGGTCACTATCCTCCGAAGGAAAAGAAAAGCTCAAAAAAATCAAACCCGAAACCCTCGGTCAGGCATCCAGGATCAGCGGCGTGTCACCTGCAGACATATCCATCATCATGGTCCATATCGGCAGATAATCTATGACTACCATTTCAGAATGCATCCTTTGCCAAACGCCCCTTCTTGAACATCTTGCGGTGAAGGATTATTTCCATACGCAGGAAAATTTTGAGTTATTAATATGTCCCGAATGTCGTCTCCTGCACACCAGTCCTGCACCACCACCCAACGAAATAGGAAGGTACTACGATACAGATGACTATTTATCTCATACGACGGATAAAAATAATTTCATTGCGAGGATATATAATATTATTAGATCAATATCCATTAAACGAAAAATAAAATTATTAAATCAATATTCGCCACCGGGCCGCTTACTGGATTATGGATGTGGTTCCGGAGAATTCATGCAAGCCTGTCAGCAGAGTGGTTGGATACCAGACGGACTGGAACCCAATGCTCAGGCCAGGGAAAAAGCCCGGTCGTTAACTGGCGCAAGCATTATGTCTGACCGGGCACAGATAAACCAGTCCTATCATGTGATCACACTGTGGCATGTCCTGGAGCACTTGTATGATCCGCTGGTAGCACTTCGTTTTCTGAGAGACCATCTTCATGCGGATGGGGTAATCATCCTTGCGCTTCCAAATTATGAGTCACCCGATGCCGAACATTATGGGAAGTTCTGGGCGGGTTACGATGTGCCCAGGCATTTATTTCATTTTAGCCAGCTTGCAGTCAGCCGACTTGCCAGCCAGGCTGGTATGAATGTTGTGTCGGTACATCCAATGAAATTTGATGCCTACTATGTATCACTGCTCAGTGAAAAATATAGAAGCCCTGATCATTTTGTTTATCTTCGAGCTCTATGGAACGGCTGGCAGTCTAACCGACAGGCCAGCAGCCAGGTCAATTATTCCAGTTTGATCTATGTCCTCAAGCCAAATGAATAACGTGCTGCTCCGCTGCTTTTTCTTTACCATCCTGTCAGTATTTTTCTGGCAATGTGCCAACAAGTCTTCGCCTACCGGCGGACCAAGGGATGAGACTCCTCCTCAATTACTTGAAAGTAGTCCTGAATCAGGGCAACTGAATTTTGATGGCCAGGAAGTAACTTTGCTTTTCAATGAGGATGTCCGTCTGGACAAAGCCAAAGAACAAATCATTATTACGCCAAGGATTGACGGAGATTATGATGTAAAAGCACGGCGGGACCGTATCATTCTGAGTTTTGATTCGGCCCTCATGGAAAATACAACATATACGATCAATTTCCGTGAAAGTGTGGTGGACATAACCGAAGGCAATCCCGCTGAGCGTCTTTCTGTCGCCTTCAGTACCGGGCCGTACATTGATTCCCTGTCCATTCAGGGGTATATACAGCATGTTCTAACCGGACAACCGGCTAAACGGGCTACAGTATCCCTTTATTACGCTGATGACACGACCAACATTTTAAATGGTCTCCCTGTCTATTTTACAGAAACCAATGACAGTGGCAGGTATGAACTTACAAATCTGCCCTCTGCAGATTTCCGCATTTATTCATTCCAAGATGGTAACCGTAATCTGACAGCCGAAACCGGATCTGAATCATATGGTTTTTATCCGGATACCCTTCAACTGACCAGTGATATAACTGGCATCAATATGAACCTGGTCAGCCTGGATGTCAGTCCGCTGAAATTAATCTCAGCCCGTCCATCCGGGACAACGTATGATGTCAGGCTGAACAAATATATTGTCGATTATACGATCCAGCCTCAGGATACCACTCAGATCATTTATCATTCCTTTGCCGACCCTGATCGTCAAACCATCAGTCTTTATCGCCAGGGGCTGCCATCAGATGACAGTACCCTTTTTTATGTAACGGCAACCGATTCCATTCAACAAGTATTTACTGATTCACTCTGGGCAAAATTTGAAGATACCTCCAGAAAGCCGGATACATTTACCTCACAGACCACGATATCCCAGATACCCACAAACAATCCGGTAATGGATGCACGCGTCACATTCTCCAAGCCGATCATATCTGTTAATCCTGACAGTATATACATCTACCTGGATTCTGCCAATCAGATATCTTACGCAGACATCGCGACGGAATGGAACGCTAACCGTACTGAAGTTCAGCTCTCCCTGACCTTTGCCGACTCCTTATTCCGGCAGAACGGAGCACAGCCCGCTCCTGACCAGGGAGCAGTACGTCGACGGCCCCCGGCTCTCATTCAGGGTAACGGAGCCTTCATCAGCGTCGAAAACGATTCTTCCTCTGTCCGCTCAACCGACTTGCCTTTTGTTGCTCCATCAGGACTTGCCGTTCTCGTTTTTAGCATAACTACCACCACCGATAGTTACTTTCTTCAATTAATCGATAAAACCGGCAAGGTTATCCAGGAACGACAACCTGGCAACAGTATCCGTTTCCGAAATTTACCTCCCGGCGAATATCAGCTAAGGGCGGTCATTGACGTCAATCAAAATGGAAAGTGGGATCCCGGAAACATTCTTGATAACCAACTCCCTGAAAATATCGTTTATTACAAGGACCGGAGTGGTTCGTCCGTTATAACACTCAGGGCTAATTTTGAGGTTTCAGAACGCTTCAGTTTTTAGTGTGAATTCGTTGTGGATACATGTGGATAAATACGGACTATTCCACACTAATTACTCGCGTTGCCGAAACCAGGAGAAGCCATGTGAATTAATACCGGACTACTAACGTTTATCCATATAACCATGCACAATTTTTATAAAAGAAAATAGTTAT
>CAZLZD010000120.1:0-5313 GCA_964563925.1 uncultured Roseivirgaceae bacterium
AGCGTGGCCGTTGCGTCACCCATCAATTGATAACTGTGTATATTGTACATAGTTTTGTGAAACAATCTAGAACTAACGCCAGAATATATGGATCAGTTATACGATTTCGGACTTGTAGGTCTGGGAGTAATGGGAAGAAACTTTATCCTTAACGTCGCCGATAATGATTTTTCGGCATATGGTCTGGATACCGATATGGAGAAAGTGGATGCCCTGAAAAAAGAAGGACAGGGTAAGCGGGTCGATGGAACGTCCGATAAAGTTCAGTTTATCAAAAAGCTGTCGTCTCCCCGAAAAATCATGCTTTTGGTTCCGGCTGGAAAAGTGGTTGATCATGTCATTGAAGATTTATTGCCCCTCCTTGACAAGGGGGACCTGATCATCGATGGAGGGAATTCTTTTTTTACGGACACAGACCGAAGGGCGGAATACCTGAGTACAAAGGGCATACATTTTTTCGGAACGGGTGTTTCGGGAGGAGCAAAAGGGGCACGGTTCGGACCAAGCATCATGCCCGGCGGGGATAAGCAGGCCTATGAGATCATCAGGCCCGTATTTGAGGCGGTTGCTGCCAAGGTTAACGGGGAACCCTGTGTGGATTATATGGGAAGTAAATCGGCCGGGAATTATGTAAAGATGGTGCACAATGGAATAGAATACGGGATGATGCAATTAATCTCGGAAGTCTATCACATCCTGAAATACGGGTTGGCCTATTCCAATGATCAGCTTAAAGATACTTTCGCCGAATGGAACAGGGGGAGGCTCAATTCATTCCTGGTCGAAATAACTTCTGAAATTTTCGGAAAGAAAGATGAGCTGACGGATGATGATCTTGTGGATGTGATCCTGGATAAGGCAAAGCAAAAAGGGACGGGTAAGTGGACTTCTCAAAATGCCATGGACCTCGGGATCCCTGTTCCCACCATTGATGCGGCCGTCAGCATGAGGGAAATTTCGGCGCTCAAAGAGGAAAGGGTCCGGGCTCAGGATATGTATCCCTCACCTGGAGTCCCAACTGACGTACCATCAAAGGAAAGCGTGGAAAGCGCGCTATTGTTTGCGTTCATTATTACCTATGCACAGGGGATGACCCAGCTTGTGGCGGCATCCCGTGAATATGAGTACGGATGCAACCTTGAGGTCATTGCCAAAATCTGGCGTGGTGGCTGCATCATCAGGTCCTCGCTGCTGGAAGACATGCGAAGAGCGTTTGAAAAGAATAATGAACTTCAAAGCCTGCTTCTGGACGAAGAATTCTCACAGGAAATCAACGCGCATATTACCGCTTCCAGGGAGGTCGTGGGTTTTGCCACTGCGGCTGGTTTCCCGGCGGCCGGATTAGCTTCCGCTCTGAACTATTTTGATTCGTTCAGAAACGGTAGATTACCTTTAAATCTTATTCAGGCCCAACGCGATCACTTTGGTTCGCATACCTATGAACGGATCGACCGGGAAGGGATTTTCCATACCGAGTGGTGAAATTGAGAACTCAAATAGCGTGTTCAGGTAACGTTCAGGCCCCAGTTCATGACCTTATTTTAAATCAACATTAGCAATGCAAAAGAAAATCAAAATTGCCATAGTGAACTCTTCAACTTTCGGTAAACATTATCCGGATCTCCTTGAGCGGCTACAGCGCCTTGGAGAAATCAAGCGGTTCCAGTTTTCCCCGGAAGTGGAAGGGGAGGAGTTGACCCGTCAGCTGGAAGGGTATTCGTTTATTGTGGCGAGCGTCACCCCTCATTTTCCAAGGGTTCTTTTTGAAAAGAATAAAGATCTTTTGCTGCTGGCCAGGCATGGAATTGGAGTGAACAATGTCGACCTTAGTGCCGCCACAGAGCATGGAGTACTCGTAACAAGGGTACCGGCCGCCCCGGAAAGGGATGCCGTGGCAGAGCTTAACCTGGCGTTGATCATGGCATGCATCCGTGACATTGTTCCGGGAGCCAACGCAAGCAGGCGACTGGACTGGGAGGCCCGAAGCGGATTTGTTGGCTGGGAACTCTCCCATCTGACCGTGGGGGTGATCGGTTATGGAAATATCGGAAGCCGGGTTGGTGAAATCATTAAAGAAGGTTTCCGCACGGAAGTGTTGGCCTGCGACCCGAATATCGCAGATGCGGTGCTGGCCAAAACCGGGGTTGAACCCGTCGAACTGCATGAATTACTTCGCCGCGCAGATGTTATCTCAATCAACGCATCTCACAATCCCGCTAATTTCCAGATGATCGGGGAAAAGGAAATCGGCCTTATGAGGGACGGAGTAATTATTGTCAATACGGCACGCGGTGAACTTACGGATGAAAATGCACTTGCAGAAGGAGTGCGTTCCGGTAAGATTGCCCGACTGGGGGTGGATGTATTGCAACGTGAGCCCATCCTTGATAATCATCCCTTTCTGGGGCTGGACAATGTGATTGTTCTGCCTCATCTGGGTGGATATACAGACCGTTCCCTGCATCGTATGGATGAGAAGAATGTGGAGGATATCGAATATGTATTACAAGGAAGAATTCCGGATGAAATAGCCAATCCGGATGTACTCATTAAAGGAACAAGAGCTGAGCTTAACCGATGAGCCTGGGATTAATAGTAGATGTAGGAACCACGAATGTAAAAGTGGGGATTGTCGATCAGGGCGGCAATATTATTTCCCTCAGGTCCAGACCGAACCCACCCAGCCGTCCGGAACGCGGGGCATATGAACATGACCCCGGGCTACTGCTTCAAAATATTGAGGACCTTTCTTCATCCATCACGCGTCCCTATAAGGATTCCATAGCCTTTGTGGCCTTATCCGGTTATCAGTTCGGATTCCTGCCCCTGGATGTGCAAGGGAATCCGCTTACGGGAATGATGACCTTGCTGGATGACCGTCCGAAGTCGGTCATGGAAAGGTTAAAAGGAGAATTCCCGTTTGAAGAAATGTATCGGCGGACAGGCTGTCCGCCACTTTTCACCTATATATTTTCAAGGCTGCATTGGTTGAAGGAGTCAAAACCTGACATCTTCGGGCGGTCACACCGGTTTGCTGACCTGAAAAGTTTTTTAATGCTCCACTTGACGGGGCAGTTTGTTACCGAACCAAGCATAGCCTCCGCGACACAGCTGCTGGATATACATAAAAGCGATTGGGATGATGAAATTCTTCAATGGGCCAATGTGGAAAGATCACAGCTTCCCGGGATAGTAGCAGGAAATAAGATAGCCGGTGAACTGACTTCACAAGCCGCCCGATCGCTAGGATTGAAATCAGGTACACCAGTATTGCCTGGCCTTTATGACGGAGGGGCGATGATCCTGGGTATGGGTGGATATGGGCATGACATAGCCGTTTGTAATCTTGGTACCACTGCCATGCTGCGGGGATGTGCCACAAAGCCACTGCTGGATGATCCCAAAAAGATGCGCCTGCAGACCTATGCCCTGATGCCGGGATATTGGGTGACAGGAGGCGCACTTAACAATGCCGGGATTACGCTGCGCTGGTATCACGATAATTTTGAGGAGAGGGAAAGCTATGAGTCACTCATCGAACAGGCACAGAAGATCAGCCCGGGAAGCGAAGGACTCATGTGCCTGCCGTTTTTAACCGGTGAACGTGACCCACGGATCGGGGATCACTCATCGGGAGTATTTTTTGGAATCAGGGAATTCCATTCCCGCCCTCATTTTACCCGATCGATTCTCGAAGGTGTTACCTATGCGCTGAATATGGTAAAAGAGGCGGCTTCAGAAAACGGTTTTACACCACGTTTATTGAGAATAGGCGGTTCAGGTGCAAAATCTGATTTGTGGGCAGGCATATTATCAAATGTTTTAAATATCCAGGTTCAGCAGATGTATACCACGGAGGCGGCGCTTATTGGTGAAGGTATGCTGGGATTTTGTGCGTTGGGTACGTATGCATCGCTTGATCAGGCCACTGAGAGCATGGTGAAAGCCGGCAAACAATTCGATCCGGAAAATGAACCGGTTGAATACTACAAAAAGGATTATCAGCTATTCAAGGATCTTTTAAAAGATCTTCAGAGAATTTATCAGCTCCAGAACAGACGGATTCAGAATACCTGAATTACTACCTGGCATATAATGTGGAAGGAGTGCTTCTTAGTTTTTCAATATGACTTGTTTGATTGAAAATATATGCAAAAATAGGGCAACCGGTAACAGGACCGATGGCAACAGGATATACGGAAACCGGACAAACTGCAGGCGGTCAATAGCTGGATTGACCCCGAAATAATAACCGGATACAAAGGCATACACCGTTAGTGCAAGTATACAAAGCGATATAACATTCCAGGCCAACAGTCCGCCTCTCCCTATTTTTTTCCGGTACACCAGCATGCTCACAGGAATGGCAGAAAGACCTACTGCAATATCAAAATTCAACCCTTCAAAAGTGACCTTCTCCGGGAATACCCCGTGCAGAAAAGTGGCATAGATCAGGAGCTCAACCAGGATTCGGAACGACTGAAGGGCAACCGGCAGGTACAACGGGGTGGATCGGAGTGAATCCCGCATGAACCGACGGTTTACCAGTAAAATAAATGCAATGATACATGGGATCACTATCAGCAGGGGGATCCTGGGAGGCAGGCCAAAATTATCCAGAACCCCTGAACCTGCCAGCAGGTAAATATAGATTAACCATACGATCAGTATGCCTGACAGATATCCGGCGACCTTCTTTGTCTTATACCCTGCAAACAGGAAGTAAAGCATACACACGGTACCCAGTGAGAGTAAAAAGTATCCGCTGGTTAGCATCATGGTTGGTAAGGTATTTTAACTGTGAATATTTGAAGTGAAGCGGTGTTTAAAGATAGGTTCTTTTTGAATAAGTGATTCATTTCCTGAACCATTCCGTCCGATGAATACCATTTAAAATATTCCAGGATAACTCCCCGGGATTATATCAACCAGCGGTTTCCAGGTCATTGCAAGCGCCAAAACAGGCAGATGGCACATTTACCCGGTGAATTTGGAATAATTGACCCCTCTGAATGAACAAGTGTTGTGGTACATTTCATCATCTGAAAATGGATGATAAAACAATCAAAACCTATGAACACTATTAACAATTATTTCCTTTCTATGCTATGCCTATGTTGCATAGGTATGATCGCCTGCAGCGATGATGATGGTCCGTCACCCTCGCTGACGGTGACCCCGACAACGCTTGATCTCGGTGAAGTATTCTCCGGTACAAGCTCTTCGGCTGATATTACCGTTACCGGTGCGAATCTTGCCGGGTCAATCAGCCTGTCAGTCACTGGCGCCGATTTGGAGTTGAGTCAATCCTCA
>CAZLZD010000121.1:0-5212 GCA_964563925.1 uncultured Roseivirgaceae bacterium
CGCTCTATTACCTGCTCGACCAGGACCGGCTCCTGTTTGCCTCGGAAATGAAGTCCCTCATGCACTACGGAATTGAGCGGGAGCTTGATGCCGAAGCCATGCTTACCTATTTCCAGCTGAATTACATTCCCGCCCCACGCACCATCTTCCGGGCCGTCAAAAAACTCAGGCCCGGGGAATACCTTGAAATGGACCGGGAGTCCTATGAACTGAAATCCTGGTATACCCTTCCCTATCGACGGTCGGCTCCTTCCACGGCCACCTACGAGGAGCAGAAAAAGGAGCTCCAGGATTTACTGGAGAATTCCGTGCAGGCCAGGCTCGTGTCTGACGTTCCGCTCGGATCCTTTCTGAGCGGCGGCATCGACAGTTCGGTGATTGCCGCCCTGGCCCATCGCCATAAACCCGACCTTCATACATTCTCCATCGGCTACCGGGATGAGAAATTCTTCGACGAAACCGCCTACGCACGGGAAGTAGCCAAAAAGCTGGGCACTGAGCATCATGTATTCGAACTGTCAAACCGCGATTTGTTCGACCACCTGTACGACGTACTGGATTACACCGATGAGCCCTTCGCCGACTCCTCAGGCCTCGCGGTATATATCCTTTCGAAGCACACGCGCAGACATGCCACCGTGGCTTTATCCGGGGACGGGGCCGATGAATTGTTCGGGGGCTATAACAAGCACATGGCGTTTCAGCGGATCATTGAAGGAGGTACGAAGGCCGGACTGGTCAAGGCGCTGGGTCCGCTCTGGAAAATGCTCCCCAAATCGCGTCATTCCGGACTGACCAATAAGATCCGTCAGCTGGACCGGTTCAGCCAGGGAATGAAGATGTCGTCACGTGAGCGGTACTGGCGCTGGGCGGGTTATGCGCGGGAGAATGACGTGCGGCAATTATTCACCTCTGAATTCAGGGAACAGCTCAGGATTGCTGAATACTACCAGTTGAAGGAAGAATGGCTGGCAAAGATTCCGACCGAAGAAACACTGAATGACCTGCTTTATACTGATGTCGGGCTGGTACTGCCTGATGATATGCTAACCAAGGTGGACCGGATGTCCATGGCCCACGGGCTCGAGGTGCGGGTTCCATTCCTTGACCACCGGGTGGTGGAATTCGCCTTTACACTGGGCACGGATGCTAAAATCCGGGATGGTATCAGGAAGCGTATTCTCCAGGACACTTTCCGTGACCTGTTGCCGGATTCGCTTTACAACCGGCCCAAAAAAGGATTTGAAGTACCTCTGCTCCCCTGGCTGCGGAAAGACCTGCGGGGCCTGATCCATGATGAATTGTTATCCGATAAATTTATTTCTGATCAGGAAATCTTTGAGGTGAATGAGATACGTCGTCTCCGGAAAAAGTTGAACTCCTCTGATCCGGGAGATAGCCATGCCCGCATCTGGGCGCTGGTGGTCTTCCAGTGGTGGTACCGGAAGTACGTGTCCTGAGATATACCTGAGTTATAAAAGAAGGGTCCCGGAGAACTTCCGGTGAACCGTAACCCGCCGGGACCGTCCTGTTTTATTGCACTTCTCCTTTCACATACAATTTCACCTGCTCCTCTGAGGTGTTGGCCGTGACCGTTACCGTTTTGGTAAACGATCCCGGTTTTGCTGCATTAAACGTGACCTTAATGTCTCCCGACTGACCTGGCAGGATCGGGGTTTTGGTGTAAGAAGGTACTGTGCACCCGCACGAGCCCTTGGCATCGACGATCACGAGGGGTTCATCCCCGGTATTTGTGAATTTAAACACATGGGAAACCGGCTGGTCTTTGGTAATAATTCCAAAGTCATGGGTGGTTTCACCTTTCCATTCGAATTTTGCACTTCCCGTAAAACAGAAGAGAAGGCTGATACATAGTGCTAACATTTTCATTGTGTTGTTTTTTTAAAGTTTACATAGTTTCTGACCTCAAAGGCCGAGACCAAGATGCAGGCTTTTACCTTTTTCCTTTGTTAACTATTTCCCAACAAATGTTAATGAGTTGTTAACGGCGTATTGAAAAAGCCATGGATTACTTAAATTCAGGCTATGAAACGGCGTACCATACGCATATTGATCTTTTTTGCGGTCGTAAGTGTACTGGGGATTCTCGGTGTCCAGACTTATTGGTTCCGGCAGGCGTTCAATGCAGAATCTGACCGTTTCCACCGTGATGTGAATACCGCACTCTTTAATGTGGCCAGCACCCTGTTTGCGATGAATAATGTGACGGAGCCCAACATGAATCCCATCCGGCAGCTGTCAACCAATTATTACGCAGTGATGATCAATGATCAGCTGGATGCCTCACTGCTGGAGACACTTTTACGCAAGGAGTTCATGAAACGGGACCTCCGCGCCAATTTTGAATATGGGATTTACGATTGCACGAATGAAAAGATGGTGTACGGAAATTTTGTCCAGATGACGGACGATCCGCCGGGTGTGGTGCAGGCCAGTACCCTTCCTGTATGGGAGGATCAGCCCTATTATTTCGGCGTTCATTTTCCCGACCGGACCTCGGTCATCGCCAACAGGATGGAAATCTGGATCTTTTCTTCCGGTGTGCTGGGTGTGGTGGTGATATTCTTCGGTTATGCCCTGTTCATTATCCTGCGCCAGCGGAGACTCTCGGAGATACAAAAAGACTTCATCAATAACATGACCCACGAATTCAAAACCCCGTTGTCGACTATCCAGTTGTCTTCGGAGGTATTACGTGATCCCGCGATCAGGCATACTCCTGAACGGCTGAGCCGGTATGCCTCTATTATTGATACCGAAAGCCAGCGTTTACGCGAACAGGTGGAAAGGATTCTGGAAATGGCACGGGTCGACCAGGAAGATTTCACCCTTGAGCCGCATCCGGTAAGGCTGAATGCACTGGTCTGCCAGTCCGTCCAGGATTCCGGCCTGCAACTCAGTGAATACCATGGATTTGTTTGCCTTGACCTGGAGAATGGCCTGCCCGAGGTGGAGGGGGATGCGCACCATATTACCAATGTGCTGCACAACCTGCTGGACAATGCCCTGAAATACTGTACCAACCGCCCAAGGATCACTATTTCCACCCGAATGCATAAGCAGGCGGTTCAGCTTGTCATCTCTGATAACGGCATCGGCATTCACTCCAGGGAACAGCGTAAAGTATTCCATAAGTTTTACAGGGTTCCGACCGGCAACATACATGATGTAAAAGGATTTGGGCTGGGACTAAATTATGTAAAAACCGTCATGGAAAAACTGAAGGGGTCCGTGAAATTCACCAGCCACCCGGGGCAGGGCAGTGTGGTGACCTTAACTTTTATGGCATGAACAAAGCCAGGATATTTCTCGCGGAGGACAATCCTAACCTTGGATTCACCATTTGTGACGGGTTGGAGCATGCCGGATTCCTGGTAGATCTTTATGCGGATGGAGTCAAAGCCGCCGCCGGATATTCTCCCGATAAATATGACATATGCCTGCTGGACATCATGCTCCCAAAAATGGACGGTTTTGCACTGGCCGAGTTAATCCGGACCAGGGATAAGTCAACCCCTATACTATTTTTGACGGCCAAAAACCTGGAAGAGGACAAACTGAAAGGATTTGGGCTGGGCGGAGATGATTACATCACCAAGCCATTCAGTATGAAAGAGCTTGTTTGCCGGATCGAAGTATTCCTGAAACGGACGAACAAGGTGCATGACCACAAACTTTCTTCTGTAAGAATGGGAGAATTCACCTTCAGCCACGAATTGCTTACCCTCGAACATGGAGGGGAGGTTCGTACCCTTACCTCACGCGAGGCGGATGTATTGCGTACCCTTTGGGAAAACCATGGCGGGATACTCAAGCGGGAAGAACTACTCAACCAGGTCTGGGGGGACGATGACTATTTTATGGGCAGGAGCCTTGATGTGTTCATTTCGCGACTACGGAAATACTTGCAGGAGGACCCTTCCCTGGAGATCCGGAACTACCACGGTATAGGTTTTGCGCTAATCATCAACAAGCAGGAATAACGAAGCAGGAAGTCAACTTCGGGTTAATATTCTCCGATTATAATTCTTCCTCATTGGCAGGAACGCGTTCATGCTTGCGCCGGTAGAAATTGACAGACCGGACGATGACGATACATAAAGCCAGCCATACGAATCCGGCTGCAAATCCGGCAATCACATCAGTCGGATAATGAACACCCAGGTAGACCCTGCTTGTCCCGATCAGCAGGATAAGTAATAATTGCGAGATTATAAGGGTGTACCGAAGCCACGTTTTCTTGACGAATTTGAAAATGAGATAGATATTAAACCCATAAAAAGCCAGGGCGCACATGCTGTGCCCACTCGGATAGCTGAATGAGCCATCGGTTACCTCCACGAGCCGTATGGCCACATCCGGCCGGGGACGGCTTATCAGGTGTTTGATACCGAGGTTCAGCAGGAATGTCGACAGCAGGATAAAAAAGGCCTGGTAGCTTACCCTCCAGTTCTTCCCGGTATAATAAAGGATACCGGTAATGATGGGGATAAGAATCAGGTAAGCCCACTGGCTTCCGAGTTCGGTGATCGGAACCACTATATTCGTCATCGCCGGGGACCGGAACGAATGAATCCAGGCAAACACTTCCTTGTCAAACTCGTCGAGACGTCCCTGTTTGAACGAATAGGTGTAATCAAGAAAGAAATCCAGGATGAATATGGAAAGAATTGCCGCAATCAACAGGAACACGATATAAAAAAAATATTCAGTCCGGTGCTGGTAAAATTCTTTAATAGCAGTAATCATAGATGGTTGTTCTGGTTAATTTTTTAACTGATTACTCACCCTAATTGTTAACCCAGGTAAATAGTTGTCCGACACAATATGAAAAAATCTGATCTCCCGTCAAAGATTTGCCCGGTCTGCAATCGCCCGTTCGCCTGGAGAAAGAAATGGAAAAAGGACTGGGATTCCGTAACATATTGTAGCGAGAGGTGCCGGAGGAACAGATCAAAATTGCGGTAAAAATTTCGTCATGCCGGGCAAGTGGCGGCTTTTATATGTACGTCATGCCGGGCAGGTGGCGGCTTTTATATGTACGTCATGCCGGGCAAGTGCCGGCGAAGGACGGTATCGCTACAACCGTCATGCCGGGCAAGTGCCGGCGAAGGCCGGTATCGACCCGGTACCTAAAACAGGTCCTGATGCGAATCCGGCAGGCGCCGGATGTTGATCAGGATGACGAACG
>CAZLZD010000122.1:0-5015 GCA_964563925.1 uncultured Roseivirgaceae bacterium
CTTTCTATCTGGTTCGTAAAGCACTACCATATCCTCGGCATGCCCGGGAACAGGTATCACGTTAAAGGTATGTGCAGGTGTTCGAACTTCAGGGTCTAAAGGAATAAGATCATAATATGCCGGTCGTGTACCCCAGGTCAATAGTTGCGGGATACTCAGGGGAGGAGGGGCCTTCATTATTTCAGCACACCTCGCTGAGGCGTACACAGGACAGGTAAACTTTTTCTGAATGGCGTCGATGTTACCCGTGTGATCTTCATGATGATGGGTGACCAATACCTGTTCAACGGGCAATCCTGAAATGGCATGGAGAATATGCTGTCGCATAACAGGCTGACCCGTATCAATCAGGAGTCCGTCGATATAATAGATGTATGTATACAATGACGGCCTTCCAAACAGGCTGTAACCAAACCTGAAATATCGAACACCCTGGTAACCGAAAGATTCCTTATCAGTCATTTTTTTTGATGAACAGGATTATGATAGCCAGATATTGTATGCGCATCATGATGGGAACTGAAAGCACCTTGTTCATTGGTTTTTTTCCTAATTTAGAAAAGTATGTGGAATACCGAGGCTCAATCCATCCCTGTAATGTATTATTACCCGATCTATCCCTAACTTTTCAGCCATGAAGTTTATTCTCGCATGCACGATCGGAATATCCATTTTTGTACTATTCCAATTGTTTCGAAGAGACGCTTCCAACAAGCTATCCATGCGGTTCGCTGTCCTGCTGCAGGTTCTCTGGTTGATTCGATTCGTACTAATCTATCTGAAGATTGATCCGGCAGAACCCCCGGGTGCCTTTCTGATCATCTATGACCAAACCCTTATTCTGCTAGACGGACCACTTGTTTGGCTGTACACAAAGTCACTATTAAAATCCGACACACGGTCCTTGAGGATCTGGCCTCATTTTCTGCCTTTTATCCTGCTGGCTGGTTACTCTACGTTTCTTGCGGTCAATTATCCGGCCATGGTCAGGGAATCTTACCAGGAGGCACTTGCAGCGATTGAAAAGGGAGTGTCGTTTGTCTCAGTCGGAGATATCGTGTATGTGGTGGCCGTGTTGAGCATAAGCCTGGTGTACTTAGTGAGAAGTGTAAAACTTGCGAGAACGTATAACCTTCGCTTGCTTGAAAACTTCTCGACCATTGACCATTTGTCGGCCCATTGGATTATCACTTTCCAGCGCATGTGGATATTACTGTTCTTGTTTCCGGTCTTTCTCTATTTCATGAATTACATCTGGCCCATCGCCAACATCGAATTACTCGCCGGGATTGTGCTCATACCTCTTGTTGCTTTAAGTTTGATTTTTAGTTCGAACTTATTGCGGCAAGTTTATGCACCCGCTGAGATGCTGCGAAAGACACGAACCAAATCCCCAACTGAAAACGACAAGGACAAACTGGAGCAGCTCAATGAATTAAAAAAGCTACTGGATGAGAAGAAGTATTACTTGGATGATGAATTGAACCTGAGCCAACTCGCGTCTTACCTGAATCTCAAACCTGCCGAAATTACAGACATTATTAAGTTGAGCGAATATGACAACTTCTACGACCTGATAAATTCTTACAGGATTGACGAAGTCAAAAAAGAGCTCATCCATTCGGATGAACAAATTATTCAGCTTGCCTACCAGAATGGCTTCAGAAGTAAGTCCACCTTCAATAAAATATTCAAGGAAAAAACAGGTATGACCCCTAAAGAGTATCGATTATCCACCAAATAAGTCCGTCTTAGATTAAATGGACTTGTGTCAGGCCGATTCAGCGGTTATTTGTACCGAACTAAAAATCGATACTCATGAAAACCCTCTGGCAAAAAACCCCTCCATGGATCAAAGCAATTCTTTTCAATTTCATTCTGCTGTATCCCGTCATTATCATTATTCAGCTGGTCATAGGTACCAACCAGGAAATCGGGTCTCAGTGGGCCTGGGCATTCCCTGCAACCATCGTCCTATTGATTATTTTCTGGAAGTTGTGTAACCATCTCGCTGATTTCTCAAAACCCAATGATGTAAGTCTCCGTTTAGGCTTTCAGGTTAAAAATGGGGCAAATTGGTCATATTTGGCAGCCATTGTCTTATTAATCCCATCCATTATCATGTTGTGGGCCTATCTGTTCAAAATAGATAATACAGCCCAACTGGCGTTGATTGCTTCCTTCAGGTCCCTCACTCCGCAAACGGCGCTACCCTTATTATTGGGACTGGCACTATCCGCCGGAATAGTAGAAGAAGTGGTTTACCGCGGGTTTATTCAGAATACGCTCACCAGGGCCTATCCAAAATGGGTAAGTTTTCTACTGGTGGCTATCATATTCGCAGTTATGCACCTTCTCCCGCTGCCACTGCTGGTGCCCTACATGATGGTGTCCCTGATATTCAGTTTTGTGGCGGATAAAACAAGGTCGACCGGCGTTGTCATTATCGCGCACGTCCTGGTGGATTTCCTGTTGTTTGCACTCGTGTATTTTGAACCGGTCAATCTGTTGCAGGCTTCCCTTGTGAACATTCTGGTGTTTTCAGGAATGCTGGTCCTGGGAGTCACATTCCTCCTTCTCCCGTTGAAAAGGAGCATCGTGTCTTTATCAAACGTTCGTTTGAGCAGCAAATGACAAGGGGGGAAGCCAGCCCCCTTGAACTTAATAATAGCCTGACAGGCAAACAGGAGGGGGTCGGAGAGGGCAAAATCCAACGTCGCAACAAAAAGGAAGGATTATGAAACCTGAAAATAAATGACCCGGGAGCATTCTCCCGGGCCTGAGGTGTTTACCGCTGGAGAATGACTTTGAACTGGTGCTCCCCAATGACCCGACCTTTAACCTTACACACATACATTCCGGGAGGAACCGGGGTGCCATTTGCGGATAATCCCTGCCATTCTACTTCGTTTAAACCGCCAGGTATTTCACCCACCCGGATATCCCTTACTACTTTACCTGTTAAATCATAAATTTGAACGCTTACTTCATCCGGTTCCGGCAACTGCAACTTAAACGTCAGGTGGCCTGTCGACGGATTGGGATATGCATCAAATGAAACCGTTGATTCTACCGGATTGACCGGTGAAGCCTCCGAGGATATATTAAGCCCTCCGGCCTCCATTTTCAGGATGTACAGCCCTCCTGATATATCACTGGTCAGGATAAGAGAACCGTGGACGTAAATACCCCAAAAATTAAATGGCTCGGCGGGTTCAGGAGTGACCCGGAAAGAGGCAATTTCCCGTGGATCGGATGGGTCAGTAAAATCAATCACACGTACTCCCTCATTGTACCAGGAAATGAAGGCGTGATTTCCCCTGACCTGAATATTATGGATTGAAGACCACCTGTCCTGGTCAGTATTCGTCAGGGTATTTGGTGTGGCAAATGCACCGACTTGTTGGGGATTGGCAGGATCACTGGTATCGAATATCCGGAGAAATCCCCAGGGAAGGATAGGAGAGAATGTTTCATCATAAAAAGACTCGTCACCCACCAGTACCAGGTTACCGCCCCGTGCAGGTACCGCGATATGAGCATCCCCTTCATCACTGTTAAAGGTAACAGGTTCGCGGGTCTGACTTATGAGTGACGGAAATTCCGGGTCTGATATATCCAGCAGGACCAGGCCGAGATCCCAGTATGCAAGGTAAGCTACGGTACCCTGATCGTTGACAGAAATGTCATGTAACATGGAGACTGGTGCTCCTCCCCGGCAGTCAGGACACACAGACCCCGGTACCCCCTGGATTCCAAAACTCAATCCGGCATCGGTGAACGAAGCCCATTCACTAACTTTAACGGGATTCCGCGGGTCGGTGATATCCAGGATCATGAATTCACCATATCCCGTGGAAAGGGCCGGGAAAAATATATCGAATAATTCCCGGGTAGGCAGGGCAACGGCCAGATAATGACGTCCGTTTCTTTTGTAGGGAAATACGTTGTGTACCTGGTTTACTGCATACGTACTCAGCAGTTGGGGGTTCTGAGGGTCCTCCACATCAAACAGCTGAATCCCACCGGTAAAAAAGCCATCATTTCCAACGATGAGGACATCTCCCCGGTGTGATGAATTGCTTATATTGACTACTTTCAAATCCTGCGGGGAAGTTCCTGCATTCATGGATGGAATGGTAGCCACGATTTCAGGCGATGAGGGCGTGGAAATATCCACCACCTTCACTGTGGTATTGAGGCCATAGCCGCCGACATACGCATAATTCCCGAATGCCCACACATCCGAAACCGGGTTGTCTGTGATCGGCAGGTAACCTACCAGGGAAATCCCATTTTCCACTACCGCACTGGCGGCGCTACGCGCTGCCGTACCTTTCTGGTTGTTGAGGTAATTGTTGAGCTCAGGATGAATTTGAAATTTCTCAAGCATTTGCCCAGGTTCGCTCTGCTGGGCTTTGGAGGGGGTAATTATCAACAGTGATATGATAATTATTGCAGGGAGAGGTGAGTTTAAGTAATTGACTGACATAGCTTTAGGTGGTTTGTTTTACTTAAACAAAAGGTATGAAAAACGCCGTTCCGGGTGTTACACGTTGGTTGCAAAGGTTTATACATTGGTTGCAATGAGCGGGATACTGGCTATGGTCCTGGGTCGGGAAGGGACCGGATTGAAAGTAATGATGAAGTCCCGGGTATTCCAGGCAAAGCCACACTGGCATTCCTTTAGCTCAGCCTGGACGGCGCAGTACGAAAGACAAACTGTTTAATTAATCTCCCTATCAATTAAGTCGATTATCTCCAGTATCCGCAACCGGTATCCCTCCGAATCCCAGTTGATTCCTTCATTGAGCAGTACGGCGTTTGCAAGGATACCTTCCAGCTTTTTGTTGTTTAGTATCTCCGCCACTAAAGGGGAATATGTGGATTTAGGAATTCGTATTTCCCGGCTTTTTGACCGGTCAAATAAGTACTTCAGGTTTTCAGGGTCCTCGTAATAGCTGATATTCAAATCCCTGGAAATGCCCAAATCGATGAGCAATGGAATCGTATAG
>CAZLZD010000123.1:0-4714 GCA_964563925.1 uncultured Roseivirgaceae bacterium
TTCTACCTGCCGCTGCAGCAGTTATTCTTTCTCGGTCCGGTTTTTCTCTTCTATCTGAAAAGCCTGCTGTACCCGGATTATCAGTTCAAAAAATCAGACTGGCTGCATTTTGCCCCGGGTGCGGCATACCTGTTGTACAACCTGTTCATTTTTGTTTCTGATAACATCCTGGGCATTCAACCCCTTTTTTACCAGGACGGCCGGGACAAGGACTTTGACCTGTGGTACCAGGTTACAGGGTTCCTTTCGCTTATCATCTATTTTATATTGTCCCTGAACCTTTACGCCCGATACCGACGGCAGATTTACGAACAGCTCAGTTATGCCGAGGATGTAACCTATACCTGGGTCCGATCCTTTCTTATTTTCTTCCTGGCCATTCTCCTGCTCCGGGCCATTTTCTTCATAATCAATCCTGAATGGGGCGAATTCGGGAGAAAATTCTGGTATTATTTTTCCATCGCCCTGATGGGCAATTACCTGGCCCTGCAGGGGTACCGGCAAAGCATCCTGATGTCAGCATCCCTCCTGCCCCTTTCGGCCAAAGCCCCCGCACCGACAACCACCTCAACGGATCCCGGACAAGTCACCGGCAAGGATTCCCTGCCGCCTGCCCAGGCAGATTTGTTAGCCCGGATCGCCCTGCTTATGCGAAAGGAGCATGCGTACAAAGACCCGTTACTGACCCTGTCAGGACTGGCCGAAAGCCTGCAAACCACCCCTAAGAATATTTCGCAAGCCATCAATAACGGAACCGGACTGAACTTCAATGATTTCATCAACCAGTACCGGGTCAATGCGGTGGTCCATGCTATCGAACAGGGAAATCACAAACAACATACCCTGCTGGGCATTGCCGTTTCCTGCGGGTTCAACTCCAAATCCACCTTCAACCGGGCCTTTAAAAAATTCTCCGGGCATCAGCCGAACGAATTTGTCCGCTTACTGGAAAAAAAGGGTGTCAAATCATGATTTGAAGCGTAGGAGTAATGCCTTTGCCCCACCTTTGCTTCATAAAATATTCTCATCCAACGCATGAACTACAAAAAGGTCCTTCTATTCCTGTTATTGCTCCTCCCTGTCCTTCCCGGACTTCCACAGGAAACACTCTCTCCGGCTTTAAAAGAAAAAATTGAGGCACTGGTCACCAGGGACGTCCCGAAAGATGCCCCGGGGGTGGCCTTCGGAATGGTGCAGGATGGTAAGGTTATCTATACGCGTTATGCCGGATATGCCAGCCTCGAGGACAGGATCGAAATAGACAGCACCGCACGTTTTAATATTGCATCCAACGGCAAGCAGTTTACCGCGCTCGCCATTCTACGTCTGATCAGCCAGGACAGGCTCAGCCTGGAAGATGACATCCGTAAATTTTTCCCTGACCTGTATCCTGGGGTCACCACACCTATCCAGGTAAGGCATTTGCTCACGCATACCAGCGGGATTCGGGATATCTATGACCTGCTCAGCCTGCAAAATATCACCTGGTGGAGGACCACGATGAACAACCAGCAGGTTCTTGATATGATCAGTGACCAGCAAACGCTGAATTTTCAGCCGGGGACCAACTACCTGTATTCCAATTCGAATTATATTCTCCTGGCTGAAATAATTGCACACGTCACCGGGCAGCCCTTTGCGGTGTACATGGAGAATATGTTTGACGAGCTGGGGATGACCAGCACCCGCTTTGAACCTGATTTCCGGGCCATCGCCGGACCGGTAGCAGAGCCGTATTTCAATTTTGATACCTGGACGGGCTATGACTGGATCTGGAATGTGGTCGGGGATGGAAACCTGTTCACCACCCTGCCCGATCAGCTTCGTTTTGAGGCGATCATCCAGGGATACGACACGCCGGCTCTTTCCCGCGAGGTCATTGACAAGTCACAGCAAAAGATCATGGATGAGTTTGACTACGGGTATGGACTTGAATTCTCAGCATACCGCAATCTGCCCGTCCGGTTTCACCACGGCGGGACCGGCGCCTGGAAAGCTACTTTTCTTCGGTTTCCGGATCAGCATATTTCCTTTGTCACCTTCAGTAACAGTGGCAAGACCCTTGTTGTCGACCAGAATCAGCTGATTGCAGATGTGGTCCTGAACCTTGAACCCGTTGATCCGGACCCTGATGCGGTGGCACGGACGAATAACAGGCCAGGCGATATGGGGCAAGAAACCGACGCAGATTTTACCGGTTTCAAACCGGAACGGCTTAATGGAAGTTACGTGAATAAGGAGTTAAACCTGAAGCTGGAAATCCGGTTCCTTGCAGAAAAGGAGTATGAAGTACGGATTGGTGAATCCGAACGCAAGGGTTCATTAATTGCCCCGGATCAAATGCAGGTAGATTCATACCGGCTTTCCTTTGACGGAGAATGTGGCGTAGCGCTCGACGGAGACCGAATTAAGAACGTGTGTTTTGTCCGCCAGCCCCGGCCCTGATATTTTCCTTACTGAAACCGGTCATAGGATTGGTCCTGACACTGAACCTTGGCAACAAGGAGACGGAGGGTATGAGCTGGGCAAAGGAAGTTAATCCCGCGCTCAATGCCAATTTACCCGTCTTTTAACATTTCTGTCACTGCCAGTTTACCAAGGGCATTGGCGGCTTGCGGACTTGCCCCTGTAATCAGCCGGCGGTCGGCATGGCAGGTATCATCGGGCATTTTGTTCACAATAGTGACACCCAGCTCCCTGAGCTTCTCACCGAAATGCCAGGGCATCTGTCCGGGTAAGTACCCTATCCACGGCAGCTTTCTGTCGGCCGAATCCGGAAACGCGGCCATTTTATAGCCGTTAAATAAAAAATTTTCATCTCCTTTTCCGGTGGCCAGCAGGGCCGCCGGACCATGGCAAATGGCAAGCACGTACATGCCTGACCCATAGGCCCAGCGAATAACCTCACCCACCGCCTTGTTAACAGGCAGCCCGAGCATGGCACCATGACCTCCCGGTATGAATACTGCTGCATACCCGGACGCTTCCTTCATCTTTTTTTCGGAGAATTTTTTGAGGCTGCGCGGCTCTTCCAGCCGTTTCTTCCAGGTATCCCAGGCCGCCATGACTTGTTCGTCTTTTTCAGGAAGGGCCCACTCCTCGATCGCTGCCGGCCTGCCATTTGGCGTAAACGGTTCGACCTCAAAGCCGGCATTCTGAAGATGCAGGACCGGAAGGAGCATTTCCACAGGGTGGTTACCGGTGGCAAATTTTTTCCCGTTTTCCATTTCCATGAACTTCTCTTCGGTACATATCATCAGTATCCGTCGCCGGTCATCCGGCGCACTGCGTTCAAAATTTACTTGGCGGTAATCTGTTTTGGAAGGTGCTGCCATCTTCAGGGATACCGGGGAAGGATTATAGGAGCCATCCTCATTCCGTGATGGTGCGAGTCCGATTAATTTCCTGATCATTTGGTTGAAATTTGGTTTCCATGGCCGAAGTGTTTCCCGGCCCCTGTTTTACTAAGGTTGAAGAAACCAAAATGTTCAATAACGGCAATACCTGTATTGGTCGGCAAACTATGCGTTGATCATTTACTGCTCTGTGCCGGCAACTCCCAAAAATCAATGTTGAAATTCGTGGACGCTACAATCGCATAGCGGCCGTCCGCTGAGAATGTGGCACTGGTGTAATCAATCTGGTCTGTCTCACCCAACACTTTCACGAGCTGACCCTCTGTTCGCCATAGTCTGGCGGTGGCATCTTCGGCGGCGGTTAAAATATACGCTCCATCCGGAGAAAATTCAGCCTGACTGATTTCGTCGGTATGTCCGGTGTAGCTCTGTATTAAATTTCCTTCCAAATCCCATAATGCAGCAGTCTTATCAAAGCTGGCGGTGAGGATCCGGTTCCCGTCCGGTGAAAAACTGGCCGCACTTACTCCACCCGAATGATGTTCCTTCCGGAATTTCAGGTCCCCTTCAATGCCCCAGACCGAGAACGTCTGGTCACAACTTGCGAGTACGATCATCTGGTCATCCGGTGAAAAGGATGCCTGGTATATGGTACAGGCATGTCCGTTAAATTCCCTGATCAGCTCTCCATCGGCAGTCCATAAACGGGCCGTATTATCCCCTCCCCCGCTTAAAATGTATTTGCCATCGTGGGAGTAGGTGACGGTTTTCACATAGATATCATCGGCGGTCACGGTCCTGATCCGCTTTCCGTCAATCCCCCAGATGATATAGGTCTGATCACTTCCGGCTGTCAGGAATGTGGTGTGATCCGGGGAAAAATCCACATCATTCACGCTTCTTTCGTGAATGTCGGATTCAAAGAGTATTTCGCCCGCTGCATTCCATAAAATAACCCGGTCGTCCTCACTGCCGGACAGCAGGTATCGTTGGTCGGCGGACTGTTTAATGCTCATGATCATTTCGGAGTGACCACGGAAGCTTTTGGCAATTTCACAGGTTTGAGGACGGACTGTCGTCACAGCGGCACAAACAACAATCAGGATAAGGCTGTATTTCATAAGGTGAGTACTCATATGGACTACAGAACTATACGGGAATCATACTGGCCTGGTTCATTCCTGAAGACAGTTATCCTGTGTTAATTTACCGTGCCGGTAAAAAAACAGGAGCTTACACTGTACGCAATTTTATTCATTTATTCGTGAGAAGGTCAAACCATCCACCTCAAAACCTGAGATGACGTTTTCTTCATTCCTCACAAACCGAAGAACCGTCCCGTCCCCGGCATCAAAGAA
>CAZLZD010000124.1:0-4647 GCA_964563925.1 uncultured Roseivirgaceae bacterium
CGGGTCAATCAGCCTGTCAGTCACTGGCGCCGATTTGGAGTTGAGTCAATCCTCAAGTATGTATTGTTTGATGGCGGCAAGTACCCTGAGCAATTATATGACCTGCAAGTGGATCCCGGCGAACTTAAACCGGTAACGAATGACCCCGCTTACAGGAACCAGCTGGTTGCACACAGGGAAATGCTGAAGGACTGGATAAGGAATACCAGGGATGAATTTGATGTTTCCAAAATAGCTGATTGACGTAAAGCAACTTGTTGAAGTGGCCAGTTTAACATTTCAAATAGGGCGTACTGATGGTAGAGTTACTGACTGATTTGTTTTCTCACGTATAAGGACATATACCATATGCATTAATTAAAGTTAATGTATATCATAATAATTATTAAATTTTATTTATGAGTGTGGTTTTCCATCTTTGCAGTGGATTAAAAACTACTTCATGGAAAAAGCACTTAAAAACCTCTCATCAAATTCGGAAAGTTCTCAGAAAGTAAAAATTGCGGTTGCCAGGGGTGATGGCATCGGGCCGGAAATCATGGATTCAGTACTCAGGATTCTGGCTGCTGCGGATGCCCCGGTAGAACCGGAATTTATCGAGCTCGGGGAGAATGTGTATACCTCGGGGCATTCGTCCGGAATCGACCAGAACGCCTGGGAAGTGATTCGCAGAAATAAGCTCATCCTTAAGGCTCCGATCACCACGCCCCAGGGCAAGGGATACAAAAGCCTGAATGTGACTTTACGTAAAACACTGGGCCTGTTCGCAAATGTGCGGCCAGTGACCGCCCTGGACCCGTACATCCCTACCCATCACACGCAAATGGATGTAGTGATCATCAGGGAGAACGAGGAGGACCTGTATGCCGGAATAGAGCACCAGCAGACAGAAGATGTTGTACAGTGTCTGAAGCTCATCACCCGCCCGGGCTGTGAGCGCATCATCAGGTATGCTTTTGAATACGCGAGGGCTTACAACCGCGGGAAAGTGACCTGCATGGTCAAGGACAATATCATGAAGCTGACCGACGGCTTGTTTCATCAGGTGTTTAAGGAAATCGGGAAGGAATATCCGGAAATTGACCAGGAAGTACAGATTATTGATATTGGTTCGGCTAGGCTTGCTGCTCACCCTGAAAACTACGACGTTATTGTAACCTCTAACCTGTACGGCGACATCATTTCAGATATTGCAGCTGAAATCGTAGGTTCGGTCGGAATGGCAGGTTCGGCCAATATTGGGAAAGAGGTGAGTATGTTTGAAGCCATTCATGGGTCTGCCCCGGATATCGCCGGAAAACAGATCGCGAACCCTTCCGGCTTGCTTAACGCCGCCGTGATGATGCTCGCACACATCGGGCAGTCGGCGGTGGCAGACCGGATAAAGAACGCCTGGATGAAAACGCTGGAAGACGGGATTCATACTGCGGATATTTATACCGAAGGACTCAGCGACAGGAAAGTGGGTACAGCGGCGTTTGCGGATGCGGTTATTGAGCGGCTTGGTCAGCTTCCCACACACTTGCCGGTTAGCCATCTTGCCGGGGGAAGCGGTGAGATACGAATTCCCGCGTATACCCGAAAGAACAGAAAAAAGGTGCTGGTCGGAGTGGATGTGTTCCTGGACTGGAAAGGGGATAATCCGCAGGAAATTGGTGAGGCACTGGAGGCCGTCGGGGCGTACCGGATGAAGCTTAAGATGATCACAAACAGGGGGGTAAAGGTATTTCCGGAAGGACATGAAGAGACCTTTTGCACCGACCACTGGCGTTGCCGGTTTGTGGCCGAAACTGCCACGATCAAGTCGGGAGACCCCCACTATCCTGAAGTGGAATTCGAACAGGTAATGGATCTTTTCTCAAAACTCCATGCCCGTGGGTTTGACATGATCAAAACCGAAAATCTCTATGAATTTGACGGTGAGCGAAGTTTTTCGCTGGGACAGGGAGAATAAATACACAACTCATCAAAAAATAATAAATCACTATGAAACATCTGCAACGCTGGACCATTTGCCTTGATAATTCCGCAAATGACGAAATCATCCTGGAACATACGGCTCGCATGGCCAGATTTTTCCGGCCCGCTTACATTCAGGTTTTGCATGTTATGGAGGGGGAGGAAGTGCCTGATATTCTCCTGAAAGAATATACCGATTTACATAAGCCGGAAATGGAATATTACCTGAACCGGATGGAGGGGAAACGGAAAGCATTCCTGGGGGATTTTCCGAATGCCGGTGTGAAGATTCGACAGGGCAACAAGCTCCGCGAGATCCTGTCCGGGATTTTTGATACCGAAACGGACCTGGTCATAATGGGTCGTGGAGCCAGGAAGGGCACGATCATGAAAAAGGTGGTACGTAAGAGTGGCGCTTCAGTTCTGATGATCCCGGATAAAACGAATACCGCCCTGGAACATGTACTTGTTTCTACCGATTTTTCTGCGCATGCTACACGAGCACTTCAGATCGGTTCCGGACTGGCCACCGGGCTGGAGATCCCGAAAGTGACTGCATTACATGTTTATCATGATGCGACAAAATATGTGTCACAGGCAGTTGAAACCCCGTTTGAGGTGGATCAGTTGCTGCATCAGCGAACACTGATAAACGAAAAACTGCAGGCATATACCCGGATTAAGCTCGCCGAACAAGTAGCGCAGGCCATACCGGCCTCCAAAGTTGATCAACTGGTTATCCCCAGTCCGTCGGGTGTGAAGAAAAGTGAGACGCTGGTACAATGGGTAAAGGAAAGCGATGCTGATGTGCTTGTGCTGGGTGCCAGGGGGCAATCTCCCGCTGAATCCTTCTTCCTGGGCAGTTTCGCAGAAGATGTATACACCAGGCTGCCAAACCAGGTTATACTTCTTTACAAGGAGCAAGGGGAGAATGCAGGCTTCCTGAAGTTACTGCTGGGTAAAGGTAAATAGAAGAGTTGTGGTCAGGGGATCCCGGATCATCCCACCCTGTCATCCCTGCCTACCGGCAGGCAGGCTGGAGGTTAGTCCGCCGAAAGGCGGAGCTAACACCCGGGATCCCTTGTTGACACTATGATCGGGCTACGCGGTTTCCTTTTTCCTTGAGGTCATGAATTTCTCCACCAGGTCCGGCACCTTTTCGAAGGCTGCTGAAATCCCTTTGCTGGATTTATTCACTCCAAGAAAGGATATTTCTTCGTTCTTGGTGACAAGGAAACCGATTGGTTCAATCCCCATACCGGCACCGGCACCACCGCCTTCTCCTTTTGCCGCTTTCGGAGCATTGCCTCCTCCGCCACCGCTTCCAAATCCTACTCCGACCCGGATTACAGGTACACATTCAAATTCTCCCAGCTTAAAAGGAGTTCCGACCACTGTTTCTGTCCGCGCTTCGGACTCAATAAAAGTGGTGATTTTGTCAAGTAATTCGCCAAATTGTGCTTCCATGATTTCCGCTAATAAGGTTAACATTTATTTATTGAATACATATGCCTTGCCAATGCGCCAGATTGTATTGGTGGCGATAAATCGCAGGTAAAACTGTCCGTTAAAATTAATGCCTGACCGGCCCCGGTAATGGTCCGCACGCTGTATCAGGGGCAGAAGCAGTGCGTTGTACACATAATCCCCCGTGTCGAGTGAACACCTAAACTCCCGGATCCGGAAAGACTTCAGGATACCCAGGAATTTGCCACTCGTCATTGAACCTTTCCCCGACTTCTTTTTCTGGCGGTCTTTTGGCTTGGCTTTCGGTTGTCCGGGCCTTCCGGGGAAAATCTTTTTACTGAACAGGGGCATCCGAAAGAGAAAGAAAACCCTCTGGTCCTCTTCCACCACCCGAATGGAAATAATTGACCCTGCTTTGAGCAAATATCTGCTTCGTTCTGTGTCAATTTCCAATCTAAGGGGTATCAACAAAACCCCGGCAATAAACATCAGCAACACCACTATTACCGCCGCAAACATCATATACGATATTACGTCGGTTTGAAGTGGAATTCAGTGACTGTGATCGCTAAGGAAAATGATTGTACTCATGGCTGAGTCCGGTCAAATTGAATTGCCGGACCCATGCCATTACCAATGGAGCAGGATGCAGCTATTTCTGTACTTACAGAGGGAAGGATTTCTTTACATTCTTCCGCATCCCATGTTACATTCCCTGATTTTACGTAACAATTATTAATTTGATCCGGCCGGTTCTTCCACAACCGGCAGTGTTTCACGGGGCATCTTCTGGTCCCGCTGTGCCGTATGGTAGGTGATAATGGCAATCACCGTGGCCATCTGTTTCAGATCGTCCATTTCCAGCCGGTCGTAAAAGTCCATATTCGTATGATGGGTACGCGTACTGTATTCCACGCGGTCCTGTATAAACTGGAAACCGGGTAACCCGATGGCATCAAACCCAAGATGGTCGGTTCCACCGGTATCCCTTATCGTGATAGTAGGGTTCTCCACTATGTCAGTCATGGCCCCGAACCAGCTCGCAAAAACCGGACGGGCGGCTTCATTTCCTTGTAAGTACACACCACGAATCCTTCCCGTTCCATTGTCAATATTGTAATAGGCAGAAAGTCGTTCATGTTCGGGTTTGAGTGCCATGGTCTCCCGGTCACCGAAGTGATTCTTCACATAGTTTCTCGAACCATGAATTCCCTGTTCTTC
>CAZLZD010000125.1:0-4312 GCA_964563925.1 uncultured Roseivirgaceae bacterium
TATGTATCGGGGCTTATTTAGTACTGAAGATGCAGATTTTCCGCATAAGTGGGGAAGGGGCCTTTCTACAATCCCCAGTCCCTGTACATTTTCCATTCTCCATCTTCCTGTTTCCAAACCACAAGATATTTACCCTCACTTTTTACATTACCTTGGTTATCAGCCCATTGGGCTATGCCCAGTTCAATGATATATTCATCGTCCGTGGTAATGGAATTTGTTTTGAACAGCAATTCGGGTTCGGATGCGTTTGAAATCATACGGTGAAACGCAGAAACCAGGTTGTCATGGCCTTTGACAGATCCCAGCATTCCATCCGAAGCGTAAAAGTTTGCCAACGCGACTGAATCCTGGTTCCTGAAGGCTTCAGAAAATTGACTACCCAATGCCTCAATCGTTGTCCTGACAGATGATGAGTCAATAAAGCCCGCTGTTTGATTTGACTCAGCTTCATCATTAGGGGCGCAGGCGTGGCCCAATAGCATGATGACCACCACCGCTGTAATTTGACGGGCAATTCTCAATGTATTCATATTTCAATCCGTAAAGGTGGGAGCGATTAAATATTCGAACAGGACAATTTACAATAAAAGCTCAATTCCCGGAAGTGCCCGGGGGGCACCAGGGAAAATACTGCATTTTTTGTTAGCAGACGGCTACCGAAGTATAACCTCTATTTTTCGGCAAGTTCTTTCAGCTTATTCAGTGCCTTTGACCAGGTAGTGGTAAAAAAATCGTGGTATGCTTCATCTACGTCGCTTTCCACGGTTACCGTTGTGATCCCGCCGCTATCTTCATATAATGAATAATTTTCAAGCGCGCCTGCCCATTTTTCAACCTCCGGACCTTCTGTGATTTCATTTTCGCCGTCCAATATTCCGTAATGACGAATGGACACAAAGCGAAACGGAATGTTTTCAGCGATTTCAGATACCATCCCGCCGCGCTTGCCATTTTCATCCGTCCCGATAAAATAAATTTTTGATCCTTTATCCCAGCTTCCTTCATACGTGGAAGTAGGATTGAATGCGGCCGTCCATTGCTGGTATGTTTCAATGTTATCCAAGCCGAGCATCGTAGTATAAACCTTTTCTGCCGATGCGTTAATTTCCTTTTTGAATTGTAGTTTCTGCATGGCATATAACTTGGTTGAATCTTTCGTATGTGTTCATGACCCCAGGGAGTGATAAATGGATGTATGGCAATTAAAGGCAGTAGGGAGCGTCCTGGTAAGTAATTTAGAAGAAAAGTCTCTGATCTCCAACCTTCATTTTTCAGATTTCGGGGATGGTGAGAACAAACAGTAATTTCAGGGGGTTCAGGGCAGGGTAGTTACTGTGTATTTTCAAACTTGTCTTCAAAAATTCTTGTCCACTTCCCGTCGATCAATTGTTCCCCATGCTCCTGAAAGCCTCCCTCAGCGTTACTGCTGAAAAAAAACCGGGTCCTATCATCTCTCCATACGATGAGTTGTCCATCCTTGAATTCCGCAGGATACTTGCTGGCGCCTGTTTTCGCGAACCGATGGTAATAATACGTTTGATCTTTTTCATCGTACAGGATGATTGTACGGAGTTGAAGAAATTCCGTGTTCAGTTCAATGACCAAAATGCTCGTATCCAGGTCGTAGGAGATCTTCTCGTAGGCGGAGCCCTGTCGGACGACCGTGCCATTTTCAAACACTTTCGTTGTACCAATCCATTCTCCAATCATGAAGTTTAATTGTTCCATTTTTTCTTGTTTCAGGCTTTGGGCTGGCACTGAATTGAAAAGAAATAAAAGGGCAATAGCGTATAAGAATTTCGTGGTCATTTGATACGTTGGGTTTATTTAATACGTAAGGATCAGTCATCCATGTTTCCTTCCAGGAAGGAAATAATCGCCTCGGCGAAACGCTTCGAATTGAACGTGCTCATATGATCTCCGGAAACAATGCGCAACGTACTATTGGGAAGTTGATTTTTCAATTTGCTGGGGTCTCCGTTGTCTAAATCCTCATCTCCGGCAATCACCAATGTCCCGATATGAATTTGGTTAAGTTCAGTGATACTTGTTTCGGGCTGATGGTCTTGCAGGTATCCTAATATTTTGAAATCGGCATTTGATTTTTTCGCATAATCCACGGCTCCCTGGGTCATTTCATTGGGCTCCGATCTTCCTGAAAATACATTGCCAAATTCGATTCTTCTGTACCAGTCGGGCTCTGTAAAATGTACGCCCATTCCTCCAAAAACAGCCTTTGTGATCCGGTCGTCTTTGGTAAGTAAATTGGCAAGAATGATGGCACCGCGGGAGTATCCAACCGCCATGTACTTGTCTGCTTCGATATGGTTCATCAGGGCCATTAAGTCCTTCACCTCCGCATCATCCTTATAGGCAGCTTCATTTTGTGGTTTGTCGGAGTCTCCATTCCCTCTTAAATCCGGAACAAGGACTCTGTATCCCTCATTGACTAATTGTTTTTTCAATGCTGATTCCCCATAGTTCGTATATCCATCCACGATAAAGCCATGAATGAGCAAAACCGGTTCTCCCATCCCGTCATCCGTATACGCAATCCTGGTTCCATCAAAGGAGATAAAACCCTTTTTGCTTTCCTGGTCTGATGTGCAGGAGAGCAGCAGGAGGGTGCACATCAGGAGTAATTGAATTTTTGTTATACTCATAAGATATTGATTATAAGATAGATGCATATTATCAGTTCATTTAAAAATTGACTAGGTAATATCACCCTGAGTGAGGGCGGGAGAGGGGGCTGTTTACTATAAACAGAACAGGGGATACCCATCCTTTGGTCTTCGGCAGACTGGTAATAATCATTCATCATAGGATTTAAAATCCTCCAGGTGTTTTGCTGCTTCTTCCAGATCCATGATCAGAAAGCCAAATCCGGCTCCGGGTTCTGTATTATCTTTTCCGATCTGAAAAGCCAAGTATTTCCCATCGTCTGAAATGACTCCCTGGTTGGCCTTATATCCCTTATAATCAGTGAAATAGGTTAACCGCTGCATTTCCCCGGAGCCGTCCAGTTTCAGTTTATACAAGTCAAGCAGGGGCCAGGCCTTTTCCTCGGAGTTTCCATGTTCCACCAGCGTGTGTAATCCGTCAGGGAATATGCCTTCGGGTTCGTCGTAGCAGCAGGGAGAATTCGTGAGGGTGCTGTATTCTCCGGTTTCGCTATCCACCATATACACATCCGTATTATTGCCATTGTTGATGGTATACACGGAGAATGTGACTTTTACGTCTTCCGGTGGAACCAGGCTTTGTGTTTCCAGACTGGCATGACCCAGTGAAAAGGGTAGCTGTTTTGAATCAAAGATTACTTTTTCGTTGGCCAAGGTCGGTATTCCGTCATTATAAATAATATCGGCCATTAATAGTTTAGCCCTGTTTTTCCCGAGCTCAGGCAATTGGCGGTCCCGGTGTGTCCAGGCGATTCTCATCCGGTTTCTGGAAACGGCGGGTCCTTCCGCACAGAGGGTATTTAATGGGACCGGGGGTGTTCGGCCGCTTTTGTCCAGAACGTACAGCCACGTCATGTCACGGGCTTTATCTCGCTCCGCAATGACAGTAGGGTCAAAGAGCTCCCTGGGACCGGAAAGTAAGATATCGCCATTGGCCAGGTACATGGCCCTGGTAAACCCGTAATGATTAAAATGCCTGGTTTTTGGACGGATTATACCGGTTTCCAGTTCCAGTTCGAATACTTCGCCCATGGGTTTATCCAAAAAAAGAATGTACCGGCCATCGTGCGACCAATCCGGACGCTCTCCGAATCCGCTTACCATTTTAATATAGGGAGGTAAATGATCTACCGGGCTACCATCAATTAATTCGGGGCGTGATTTTTCAGGATATTGTCCATACGCAGACATTGTCAGTACCAGCAGGAATAAAAGGAGTAATCGTTGGTATGCGAAAGTCTTTTTTAACATTGACATCAGGTCGAATTTAAAATGGATGCAGAGAAGTGTTCGTCTCAAATTACCGATAACTAAGATTTAGCACAATTAAATATCGGGATATCCAGGGAAGTTCACGCTTCATTATCATAATCCTGAATATCATTGACCGGCAGAGAAGTAAAGCGATATCTGCATATGTCTGCTTTCAGTAAATGCAATTTAGGATATACATACTGTGAAGTGACTGCAAATCACATTTGCAGAAAGATAGAGAAGGATGTTGATGTTTCAAACAGCATTACTCGGACATAGCGCCAGACCGTTTGTATGCAAAAGTAATCTATTCGACCGGGTAGATTCCTGTCCCAATTTCACTTGCTCCAAAAAGCCCTGTCTCATAAAAG
>CAZLZD010000126.1:0-4109 GCA_964563925.1 uncultured Roseivirgaceae bacterium
GCTTGTCCTATAAACTCCTCCCCGGATGCGCACATAAGTGAGGTATTTAATCCACACGCCCTGACCAGTTTGTTCAGGCTCATGGCAATATATGGTTCATCTTCAATAATGGCTACGTTGGGCATCCCGATACATAAATTGTGAAAACCGTCCCGTAAAGTCAGGCCGTAATTCCTAAACTAACAGGAATTCTGTTACAATCATAGCAAATTCAAAGCCATATCACCGCGTTGCCAATGGCAGACGAAACTCACTCTTTGCTTCCCCCGATTTTGTACCTCCTTTTCAGAACCGCCCTGTTGTTCCCGTCATATTCCGTAATGGTACCTTCATTAAATTGTTCAGAGAGAATAATTTCAACGGTCTGGTTGCCATCCGCATCATATTCGAATTCAGTGATCATGTATCCCATTTCAACGGAACTATCGGTACGCCTGATTTGCCGGCCTTTTTCATCATAGGATATCAGCGACATGGCGGTGGTATCCCCATTCAAAATTTGAATGGATCGATGCACGTTCCCCCGGCCATCGTATTCATAAAATAAAAATACCGAATCTATGACCCCGGTCCCGTTCAGTGCCTGCTGTAACCCATAGTCTGAAAGAACAAGTGTTTTATACTTTAACCCTTCGGTCGTGTAATAATGATGTTCCCTCGTTTTAATGGTATCTGCCTGATCTGGTTCGCCTGATTCGTCGTAATCCGGGAATATTACCAGCGATTCACTTTGCCTGAGCTTGTCCTGTTCATACTCATACCGATCAAAGCTGCGCAGGCTCCCCTCCACCGAGTCAATTTTTTCTGTGAGATTGCCTTGTGGATCATACCGGTTAATTTCACGGGAGACACGGAGTGTGTCCCCATTCTCCACCCGGTAATGCACTTGCTCACGGAGCCAGCCACTGGAATAGTACTGCTCGATAATCGTGGTATCAAACAGGTCAATTCCCATGATATTCTGCCAGGAATAAAGCAACTGAATCTTCTTTCCCGGACGGTCGGTGTAGGCAATGGATACTTCCTCGCGCAGCTCCCACCCAGGCTCTACTCTCTTTTCAGGCGAATTGCAGGAAAGGCAAGCAACACATAACAACAGGCTCATATATCCGGCAATTGAATTTTCCTTCATTCGTCAGCTAATTATTTACGGGATTACATGTAATGATAATAAACTGCGGCTTTCTTTCCTGATGAAGCATTCAATTTGGCGCCATACAACTCATGTAGTCGAAAAGGAAACATGGGAGCGAGCCAGGCATCAGCCGGCCAGCTCGCCATATTCCACGTACAGACCCAGCAGGATATGCCAGATCAGGTAGTGCCCAAGGCGCAAGGTAAGAGTGGCCAGGAAACCAGCCTTCCGAAAGTAAATCGCCTGTAGCAGGTTCATCGCAAAGCCTGCGGCGAAAGCATAAACCACCAGCCACAACGCTCCTGAAGGCAGCTGGTCAATGGGCTCCCTGAGTGCGGTAAGGATGGCTCCGGCCCAGAAGAAATGCTCAAAATATTTGCCTCCGCGTAGTTTATTTCCTGCCAGCATAATCAGGGTCAGCGGAATGAGCCTGTAAAAGATCTCCACTTCCAGGGCGCCTGCCGTGTAGAGGAACAGGGAGTAGGGAAAAGGCTGCAGAAACGGGGGAAGCTCGGTGTAAGGTTCCGGGTGCAGGATGATCTTGACCACCAGCACATCGAGCAGGCCAAACCCGATCCCGATCAGAACGGGTACCAGGAAGCGCTGTCGGTTGGTGACAGAAGGCTCCCAAAAATCCGGAATGGCCGCAGGCTTCTGAAGAAAGAGAAATGGCAGCGCGACAAGCACCAGGCCGACATTCCATAAATCCCATTGCCGGATGAATGTCCCTTCCACATAAGGTCCGTATATAACCGTGACCAAACATATACCAACAAGGAAGAGAAACGTGAGCAGGGTGTTTTTACTCATAGTTGAAATGGCTTATTATTTTCGATTATACGGAATATGATGTGCCCGGGGCTATATTTTCAACGACCCGCATTACCGAACATCACCACGTTATGCCTGTTAGCCTTATATGAGGAATATTTGTCTGCTTGCAATTTCACTAATGAGCCTATCCGGCTGCACGGGCGGCAACGGCAGCCGTGAAACCGGTCAGGCCGATACCACAATGATTGAGGATCCCGCGCCGGATCAGTCATCCCTGGCTATGGAGGTGCGAAAGGTCGCGGAATTCGGGGTGCAACTGAAGGTGCCTGAGAACTGGGTGTCCTCTCCTCTTTCGGAATCACCGTTTCGGGAGACAGGTTTTTACCCGGATACCGTTCGGGCCTCAGCGCCTCCGTTCAGGGTGCACGAAGAGGCGTACCAGGCATTTGTCACAATTTTTCCGGACGGATTCGGGACCGAAATTCCGGCGGGTGGATGGGAGCCCCTTTCCGGTCAGGCCTTCTGGTCGGAAAATTCGAAGCAACTCTTGCTGGAGAATGGTACGCCATGGGCGTATTACCTGGTTCCTGCATCACCCCCATCCTCCTGGGGAGAAGAAGGATTCATATTTATCCAGCTACCCACCACCCGCCTGGAGGTAACGTGCTATGCATCATCGACCGGGGAGGAAATCCCCATGGCACAATGTGATCCGCTCAGTGGCGACAGCGTGGTACGGTCAGGGACCGTGCCGCTGTATTGGCAGGCAGCTGGTGACAGTATCCTTCATTCCATTCAATGGGTGGACGAAAAAGAAGCATCAATCCATATTGATAAGCCCGGTCCGAATATGGACATCCGCTCCCCGCTGCAGATCAGCGGGGAAGCCCGAGGGTTCTGGTTTTACGAAGGAGATTTCCAGGTCACCCTTGAAGACAGCCAGGGAAACCAGCTGGCTTCAGCCCGGGCAGCATCAGGCGGTGACTGGATGACCGAAGACTTTGTCCCGTTCGAAACGGAAATCTCCTTTGAGAGTCCGGACGACGAACGCGGCTACCTGGTATTTCATAAGGCAAACCCCTCGGGCCTGCCGGAGAATGACGAGGAATACAGGCTGCCGGTTATTTTCCCGCCGAACAACTAACGGGATTCATTTGGATTCATCCGGGTTCGCCCATAATGGATCTGCCGATGCTGCGTATAATCAGTAAGGCAGCCGTCTTGTATTTCCTTATCTGAAAGAAATATTGTACTATTAAGCCACCAATAAATTTCAGAAAATCACACGCCAAATGATCAGGATTCTCCCTGCCTTATTACTTGCTTTTGTCCTGTCTCCAGCCCTGGCCCAGGATCCTTTTGAATGGTCGGCCGACGACGACCTCACCCTGGGTGATTTCACTTCACCGGCCACAGAAATCAACAGTTCCTTGACCACCTATTCGGTATATTCGGGACAGCGCATTGAATTCAGCTTTAACATGACCAGGGGTGAATTCATGTTCACAAAAAATTTCAATTCCAAAGTACAGAACCGGTTTTACCCGGAGGCCTCGGTGATTACTGCCCCGGATTCGGCCATGGCCAAACAGCTGGTAAATTTTGCGCAATATTCCTTTGACTTGTCGGAGCTCTACGCCCGCCGGTTCCGGAAGGAGTTGTACGAACAAAAGGGCGCATTCTCCAATACTTCCTATTACCAGCCCATCTATGACAACCTGCAGAAGGAAATGAATGCCGAAATCGTGCGGGTTCAGAAAATCACTGACCTCGGAAGAAAAACTGATTTGCTCGAGGCAGAACGTGGGGAGGTCAGGAAGGCCATTGCCGAACTGGAAGATTTCTGCTTCACATGTAAACCCCCGAAAAAGAAAAAGTCATAGTGGATTCCTTACAAAGTCTTACTTTTCCACTAAGGATACCTGATCTATGAAATTTGGCTTCGGGCTATACAGCTCCATTCTCCTGATCTTCTTTTTCAATATGCTCGTCCTGGGTGGGATTATGCTGAAACAGGGACTGTCTCAGAAGATGAAGCCTGCCCTTTGGCTCGCGGTGATGGTGTTACTCCTTGCCATGTACATCGCGCCGTTCCTTTTCGGGTATGCGGGCTGGTACGGACTGGACGGGTACCGTGAGGTATTGTTCTACCTGCCGCTGCAGCAGTTATTCTTTCTCGGTCCGGTTTTTCTCTTCTATC
>CAZLZD010000127.1:0-4037 GCA_964563925.1 uncultured Roseivirgaceae bacterium
CGAATGAATAGGTTATCATTTATATTGACCGTGTCTGTCTTTGTGTTGTTCGTTTCCTGCGTTCCCAATAAGAAGCTGGTATATCTTCAGAACGACGAAGATGAACTGAAGAACCGGGATGAAATCGTGACTGATTCCATATACCGGACCCGTCCCCTTCAGATTGAGGAATACCGGATACAGCCGCTTGACAACCTGCTGATCCGATTTGAAACGATCACTGACGAGGAATTTAATTTTTTCCGGGTAATGTCATCCCAGGGAAACAATAATAATAACAACCAGGGGCAGAATGGAATAATAGTAGATACCGGGGGAAATGTGGAGTTTCCGGTCCTGGGAAAGGTGCAGCTTAGCGGACTTACGATCTTTGAAGCACAGGATAAACTTCAGCAGCTGGCGAATCGCTACCTCAAAGACGTGGTAGTCAGAATCCGCATGCTGAATTTTCGTTTTACCGTGATCGGGACCGAATCGGGTGACCGCGTGATCAACTCCAATAATACCCGTGTGACCATGATGGAGGCGGTGGGAATGGCCGGAGGGTTTGGGGAATTGTCTGACCGCAGCCGGGTTAAAATTATCCGCCAGTACGGCGATGAAGTGAAAGTTCACTGGGTGAATTTATTGGAGGAAGAATTTGTGGAGTCGGAATATTACTGGGTAAAGCAGAATGATATTATCATAGTGCCGCCACTGAAGCAGCGTACCTTCCGGCGGTATTTTGCCTCCAACCTGGGTTTGCTGACCACCACGATTTCCGCAACCATTTTCCTGATTGCAGTATTTACCAGGTAGATTATGGCAGGCAACCAGTTTGATGATTTCAGTGATTTTGAAGGGCAGGATGCTTCGCCGGCCAGTAAGGCAGGCGGCATTTCCATTAATTATATGCGGGTCCTTGGTCGGGCCAAAAAGTACTGGTATTTGTTTCCGGCACTCCTGATCCTTGGGTTTGTGATTGCCTACCTGATCATCCGCTATGAGTCTCAGGATTTGTACACCTATCGTGCTTCCATGATTATTTCAGAATCCACGGAAGGCGCCGGGGCGAAGATCCTTTACAATAACCAGCTGGTAAACCCTTACCGGAATTACACGAACGAGATTTACATCATGAAGTCCTACCCGCTCAACGAACGGGTGATCCGGGCGCTTAACTTTGATGTAATGTTCTTACGGGAAGGTGAGGTACGAACCGAAGAGGTATATCCGACCCCTTTTCTCATCACGCATATACCCGATACAACCCTGGAAAATCACAGGTACTATGGCAGGTTGTCTTTTCTGGCCGTGGATCAGGATACCTACCTCATATCTCCCTATTCCAGCCAGGCCCAGATGCCGGGCAGTGCCAAAAAATATAACTTCGGGGACACCATCCGGGTTGCAGGACATCAGTTCCTGGTCCGGAAGAGTAAATCCATCGCCCCCGTTTTTCTAAACGCAAAACTACTTGTCAACTTCCGGCCTCCATTTTTGGTGGCGCAGGGATATGCCAATAAATTGCAGGCCAACTGGGCGGCCCAGGGTGCTTCTGTAATTAATCTCACTACAACCGGAACAGACCGCGAAAAGGAACTGGATTACCTGAACAAGTTTAAGGAAGTCTATACCCGGCAGGATGAGGATAAAAAGAACCAGGTGGCTATCAAGACCGTTGAATTTCTTGATAAGCAACTGGCTAAAATGTATGATTCCCTGGCCAAGTTTGAGGCGGACATCCTGCGGTTTCAGCGGGAAAATCTGATTCTTGATGTGGGGAGTGAGGCAAGGCAGGAATATGAACGCCTGAACGCGCTGGAAATGCAACTACTCCAGATGGAGGTGCAGGATGAGTACTTTGCCTACCTGAAGGAATCACTGAAGGCGGAAGGACTACAAGGGGACCTGATCACCCCTGCCTCGGTCGGACTCGAAGACCCGCTAATATCCGGCCTGGTGGATCAGTTGATCCAACTGAAATCCAGGCTGGTCGTGGAGGGTGGCGATGAAGTACTTGGTGAGAACCCACTTTACCTGGACCAGCGTAAGGCGATCCCCCAGCTAAAGACCGAGATCACCGAGGCAATCAATAATTACCAGGAGGCCCAGAAAATTTCCCGTCGCTTTATCAACAATCAGATTAAACTGAGAGAAGAGGAATTATACAAACTTCCGGGAATGCAACGTGAACTGGTTGATATCCAGCGAAATTACAACCTTCGGGAGAATCTCTACGTTTTCTTGCAGCAGAAACGAGCTGAGGCCGAGATCAGCCGGGCTGCTACTCCATCTGATATCGTTTGGGTCAATGAGCCCTACCTCCTGAGTTCTCAGGTTACCCCGCAACCTTTGATGGTGTATGGTATTGCACTGGGTTCTGCTATCCTGCTACCATTCCTGGTATTCCTGATCATGGAGATTGCCAATGACCGCGTACAGTCACGTGAGGATATTGAAAAGGTATCCAGCATCCCCATCATCGGGGGGATTGGCCACAATACCTACAATACTAACCTAATTCTGGCCGATCAGCCCCGCTCCTCGGTGGCGGAGGCCTTCAGGACCCTGCGATCCAACCTGAATTATTACACGGAAGGCAAGGACCACAAGTTGTTCATGATCACCTCCTCCATATCGGGAGACGGAAAGAGTTTTACCACCATAAACCTGGGGTCGGTATTTGCCATTTCTGGGAAGCGTACCCTGATCATCGGGGCCGATATGCGGCGTCCAAAGCTATATAATGACTTTGACCTGAACAACAACCATGGCCTGAGCGAGGTATTGTCGGGCATGCGGACCTTTGAAGAATGTGTGCAACATACGCGCATCGACAACCTTGACCTGCTCAGTGGTGGTCCGGTGCCTCCTAACCCGAGTGAATTATTAATGGGTGAACAGATGGATCAACTGCTGGAAAAGCTCAGGGAACAGTATGATTATGTGATCCTGGATACCCCGCCGGTGGGACTCGTCACCGATGCGTTCATCATTGCCAAGCATGTGAACCACAGTATATTCCTGGTACGCCAGAACTATACGCCGCGTAAGGCCCTGCTGAGTGTGGAGGAGCTGTATCTGTCCGGTAAAATCAAGGGTATCAGCCTGCTGTTCAACGATATCAAGAAAACCGGACCGGGCTATGGCTACGGGTATGGCTATGGCTACGGCTACGGCTATGGGGCACCAAAAGGAAAATCCGGCGGGTACTATTCGGATTAAATATCAGTAACCAGATGGAGAAGAATATTGTAAGGATATATACGCCTGAGTCATCCGTAACCAGGCCGGGTAAATTATTCCGTGAAATCGTGCAGGGATTCAGGGATGGCCGCTTCCTGGCCTGGCGACTGTATGTCAGGAATATCCGTTCACAGTACCGTCAGTCACTGCTGGGATTTGTGTGGGCTTTTATCCCACCCCTGGCCAGTGGTCTGGTGTGGATATTCCTGAAGGACCAGGAGGTTTTTGGAATCGGGGATACAGATATTCCCTATCCGGTGTTTGTTCTGACTGGGACTATTCTTTGGCAGGTATTTCTTGATAGTGTGAACTTACCTTTAAGCATAATTGGAGGGTCAAAAACAATGCTTACTAAAATCAACTTTCCGGCTGAGGCTTTAATACTTACCAGCTTTTATCAAGTCTTATCGAATTTTGGAATAAAATTAATATTACTTATTGGTATTTATATCTGGTTCGGCTTTTTACCTGCTCCACAAGTAATATTCTCAATTGGGGCAGTATTTATTATGATAGTCTTTGGAGCCAGTATAAGTCTGATTTTGACTCCTTTGGCAATGTTGTATGGAGATATTAAGCGAATACTTAATATGGGATTATCATTTCTTTTTTTTCTTACACCGATCATTTACCCAAAACCAAAGGAAGGAGTAGCAGAAGTTGTTGCCGAAATAAATCCGGTTACCCACTTACTTTCTGCTGCAAGAGATTGGCTGACATTAGGAGATTTTGATAATACAGAAGCATTTCTTTTTGTATCAGGGTGTTCCATTATAATGCTCTTTTTTGGACTTTTTTTTTTAAAAGTG
>CAZLZD010000128.1:0-4013 GCA_964563925.1 uncultured Roseivirgaceae bacterium
ATATGCGCATGAACGGGAAGCTTTATAGCGTGCCTGAAAATCAACTGAAAGAATATGCCAAATCATTTATATCAATACTAAGGGAAGGACTGGCTAATAAAGATACTCATGAGTGAAAAACTCCAGGCCATACAGTCAATTAAGATAAACGCTCCGCGAGAAGTGGTCTGGGATTATCTTTTGGATCTGGAAAGAATACCGGAGTACCATCCCAGGGTCATCCGGGTTGACCTGACCTCTGGTGATAAGTACCGCAGGGCAGGAGCGACCTATACATGTTATATAGGGAACGGGAAACACTTTTGCACCGAACGTGATACCAAGGTTATTCCGATGAGCTGCATTATCACCAGCCTTCCACACGACACTATCGGGCTAAGTATGATTCTCAAAGAGTATATCGTGGAAACCCATTTCAGAGATGTAGGTAATAGCTGCACAGAGATGGAATTTCAGCATTATTATTCAACACCCGGATTACATCGATATCTCCTGAATTTTCTCATCAAACCAAAAATTATCCGGCAGTCATTTGAAATCCTTTCGAGCATTAAAAGGTCGGTTGAGCAATTTACCAGGAAGAATAAAGTCACTAAGGAATCGGAGCCGTTCGGCGGAAAGATAAAGTACAACTAAGTTTTCTACAGATGGACAGAATGAAATTTATTACACATGGACTTTTGGGGGCAGGCTCGATGCTGGTATGGCAGGGGCCAGCACTTCAACAGGATCGGCCGCCGGCGTTGAAAGATAACCTTGTTAAGGAATTTGTGCGCCTGGGGCATTTCGATCTGAATGGAGTAAAGCAGATGCTTGCTGAAACTCCCTCACTGCTCAATGCGTGCTGGGATTGGGGTGGAGGTGATTTCGAAACTGCACTCGGTGGCGCCTCGCACATGGGAGAGCGCCCTATAGCGGAATATTTAATCACAAGCGGGTGCAGGATGGATATATTCTGTGCAGCCATGATGGGTGAGTTGCAAATAGTCGAAGCCATGGTCAGCAATTATCCATCAATACTGGCAAGTAAAGGTCCACACGGAATCACCCTTCTCACGCATGCGAGAAAAGGAGGAGAGAAGGCACTTGGTGTAGTGGAGTATCTTCAATCTAAGGGCGTGAAGGAATGAGTAAGATAAATCGTTTGGGCCTTATGGCCATGTTGATCTCCTGCTGGAGTTGTTCTGCCGAAAAGGAGGTGCAGGAAGATGGTGTCATCGCCATCAACGGCACGAATCTGTATGTGGAATCCGTTGGGGAAGGCGAACCAATAATTGTCATTCACGGAGGTCCCGTATTGGATCATTCCTATATACAACCTTATCTGGAAGACCTGGAGAATGATTACCGGTTGATCTATTTTGATCAGCGTTTGAGCGGAAGGTCGGATGGCGAGGTGGATTCTTCCGGGGTCAGCATCCAGGCGTTCGTTGAGGACATTGATGGGATCCGGCGGCATTTCGGTTATGATAAAGTACACGTCATGGGACATTCCTGGGGGGGTCTTCTCGCGATGGAATATGCAACCAGGTACAGCGATTATGTGGAAAGCCTTCTCCTGATCAACTCTATCGCACCAAGTAATTCATTATGGATGGAAGAGCAAAATGCGTTGCAACCGGGGATGTCTGCCAGTGACAGCATCCGGCGGCAGGAAATTCTGCGTCTTTATACCACTTCAGAAATTCCTTCCTCGGCCATCGAAGAACTGCTGAAATTATCCTTTAAATATCAGCTGGCCGACACCTCACAGGCTGATCGACTGGATTTTTTCATTCCTGACGATTATATCGCAAGAAGCGGTAAGTTCAGCCTTCTGCAAGGTTATCTCGCAACATATGACCTGCGTGAAGACCTCAGGAGCCTCAGCATACCGGCGCTGGTTGTTTATGGAGAGAATGAGCCTTCAAAGTATATCAGTGGGCCTGTGCTGCAAAACGATCTCCAAAATTCGCAATTGGTTGTGATGGAAGATTGCGGACACTTTCCCTTTCTGGAACAACCCAACGCATTCATTCAGCTTGTCAGGGATTTCCTGGGGGCAAGGAATTAAAATGGACCTTGATGTAGCAAAACGCGGAAAAGTGCCAGCTGGTCACAGGTTCAATAACCGCAAACCAAAAGCACAACCAAAATTAAACACCTGGGATGGCCGTATTAAACATCCTTCAAGTATCTAAACAGTTCGGCAATGTCCGGGCGGTATCTGATATTTCCCTGAGCGCCCACAGAGGGGAGATATATGGATTTATCGGTTTAAACGGAGCTGGCAAGACGACCTTGATACGAATCCTTTTGGGTATGATTCAACCAGACCGGGGCTCAGTATTTCTTTTTGACCAAGTTGTGAACAGAAAATTTCCCTCCTGGAACCGGGTTGGTTATCTGGTGGAGACGCCACAGGCCTATCCCGAGCTTACTGCATTTGAGAACCTGAAGCACTATTTCTACCTGCGCGAACTGAATGATTTATCCGTCATTGATGAAGTTATTGAATTCCTGGGGTTGAAGAGGTTAAGGGATACCCAGGCGAGGCATTTGTCCCTCGGGAATAAACAACGGCTTGGCCTGGCCAAAGCAATGATGCATAAACCAGACCTCCTGATCCTGGATGAACCTGTCAACGCGCTGGATCCTGAAGGCGTGGTGGAAATCCGGATGCTGCTGAAAAGACTAAAGGAAGCCGGGACCACTATCTTACTTTCCAGTCATAATCTCGGTGAGATTTGGAAAATAGTGGATAGAATCGGGATAATCCATGAAGGTATTTTACTTGAGGAAAGAACAAAAGAACAAATTCAGGGAAGTATTTCTCAATGGATAGAATTATCAGGCCAAGACATTCTCCCGTCACTCAACATATTAACGGAGAATGGTTATGAAGCAAAAAAAACGGATCAGGGAATTATTTGCATCACTGGCAAACGAGCCTTGTCAAGTCCGGAAAGAGTGATTGAACTACTGGTAACATCAGGGTACCCTCCCAGCCAGGTGGTCCTGAAGCAGGATGACCTGGAGAATTATTTTCTTAAGACAATCAGGCCACAGCATGGTAAGAAAACTTAAACTGGCGTGTTACGCAGAGTTCCTGAAGCTGAAAAGAGCCCGGATTGTTTGGGTCACATTTTTGGCGTTTGCCCTGGCTCCCCTGATGGGTGGGATATTTATACTTATCCTTACCGATCCTCAGGCTGCGTCCAGGGCAGTCACGCTGGCTGCCAAAGCGGAGATGTTGGGAATTACTGCCAATTGGCCTTCCTATCTAAAAATCCTGACCCAGGCCATGGGAGTGGGCGGGGTATTGATATTCGGATTTGTGGCCAGCTGGATATTTGGGAGGGAATATTCTGATGATACCGTTAAGGACCTGTTAGCCCTTCCCGTTTCGGCCCGTTCGATCATTAATGCCAAATATGTAGTCTATATTTTCTGGGGGTTGTGCCTTGCAATATCAAACCTTATTATCGGAGTTATTATCGGTCTGCTAACTAACCTCGGTCATGCGCCATTCAACGAAATTGTACCTGCACTTTCTGCCTATGCCGTTACCACTATGCTGACACTGGCATTAGGTCCGCCGGTAGCCCTGCATGCCCTCCTGGGCAGAGGTTATCTGGCGCCAATTGGATTTGTTGTTGCTACCTTGGTGTTCTCTCAAATTATTGCTGCCTCAGGGTATGGCGGGTATTTTCCCTGGTCCGTGCCAGCACTTCACAGCGGATTGGGTGAAGGTGTGCCGGCTGCAGGGTATGTGCTCCTTATGTGTACGGGTGCAGGAGCTTATTTTGTGTCAATCAGCCAACTGAAAAATGACTGATAAAATAAATTATCGCCTGACGGCATCCATTTCCCGGAAACAGAGAAGATAATAACCCGCCTCCTCTGGGGTGTTTACGCTTTCTGCTATTTTAGCAAATACATGGAAAGGATTCGGATTTTTATTCTGTCAGTTGTCCTCGCCTCTGCCGGTTTACCTTGTGCGGCCCAGGTGTACAATGACAGCCTCGCCAACC
>CAZLZD010000129.1:0-3987 GCA_964563925.1 uncultured Roseivirgaceae bacterium
GAACTATGAGACATACTTTCCTGATGCTGACGCTTATGCTGGTCAGCTCATTCCCCGCTGATGCCCAGCGCAAGAATCAGTCAGCCCAAAATCCCGAACCAGTCGCATCCGAATTATTTGACAACCTGGCTTTCCGAAACATTGGCCCTGCCTTCATGTCGGGACGAATCGCCGACCTGGCCATCGACCCCACCAATGAAAATATCTGGTATGTCGCGGTCGGTTCCGGCGGTGTCTGGAAAACAGTCAATGCCGGCACAACCTTTACACCACTCTTTGATGACCAGCCGGTGTATTCCATTGGTTGCGTCACAATCGATCCGAATAACCCGAGCACGGTATGGGTCGGTACAGGGGAGAATGTCGGCGGGCGGCACGCTGGTTTCGGTGACGGGGTGTACCGCAGTACCGACGGCGGCGCCTCCTGGACCAATATGGGCCTGGAGAATTCGGAGCATGTCTCGAAAATCATCGTCCATCCGGACAACCCCGATATTGTCATGGTGGCTGCCCAGGGGCCGCTCTGGAGCCCGGGCGGTGACCGTGGGTTTTTCAAATCCATCGACGGCGGCAAAACCTGGACAAAAACCCTGGGTGATGACCAATACACCGGAGTGACGGATATGGTAATCGACCCCCGTAATCCCGACCGCGTCTATGCGGTGACCTGGGAGCACCACCGCACGGTGGCTGCCTGGATGGGTGGAGGAAAAAAATCGAGGCTCTACCTGAGCGAAGACGGAGGGGATACCTGGACCCAGCTGAAGACTGGCTTACCCGAAGGAAACTGGGGTAAAACCGGACTGGCCATTTCCCCCATTAATCCCGATGTTGTTTATGCCGCCATCGAACTGGACCGTACCAAGGGAGGTGTCTGGCGCTCGGAGAACCGGGGCGGTAGCTGGACAAAAATGTCTGATGCCGTGGCCGGAGCCACTGGTCCGCATTACTACCAGGAGATCTTTGCGTCACCCCACAAGCTGGACCGCCTGTACATGATGAACAACACGCTGATGAAATCCGAGGATGGAGGAAAGACCTTTGAGAATATGGACGAGACGGCGAAACACGGAGATAATCACGCCGTGGCATTCAAGCTGTCCGACCCTAATTATTTACTGGTGGGTACGGACGGTGGTGTGTATGAAAGCTTTGACCTCGGGGCCACTTGGCGATATATGGAAAACCTGCCGGTGACTCAGTTCTACAAGGTAGCCGTCGATGATGCCGAGCCTTTTTACAATGTGTACGGCGGAACGCAGGACAACAGCACGCAGGGCGGACCGTCCAGAACCGATAATCACCACGGCATCCGAAATGCCGACTGGAAGATTGTGCTGAACTGGGATGGACATCAGCCGGCGACCGAACCCGGAAATCCCGACATCATGTACGGACAGCGCCAGCAAGGCACGTTATCAAGGATCGACCTGGCTACGGGAGAAGTGACGGATATAATGCCGCAAGCCGGTTCGGATGAAGATTTTGAACGCTACAACTGGGATGCCCCTATCCTGGTTTCACCGCATGATCCGGCCACAATATACCACGGGTCTCAGCGCCTGTGGAAATCCACCAACCGGGGGGACAGCTGGACTGCCCTGTCGGGTGATCTCACCCGTGATCAGGAACGGCTTGCCCAACCTATCATGGGTCGTACCCAAAGCTGGGATTCACCCTGGGATGTCGGGGCCATGTCAAACTTCAATACCATTACCTCCATTGCTGTGTCCCCGCAGAACGAACAGGTGATTTTTATCGGAACCGATGACGGCCTCATTCAGGTCACGGAGAATGAAGGGCAAAGCTGGCGAGAAATCGAAGTAAGCGCCATGGGAGTACCTCCCCGCTCCTATGTGAATGACGTGAAGGCAGATCTTTTCGATGAAAATACACTTTATGTAGCCCTCGATAATCACAAGGAAGGGGATTACACACCTTACCTTTTAAAGAGCACCAATAAGGGAGCCAGCTGGACCCGCATTCAGAACGGACTCGGCGAGAAGAACCTGGTCTGGAGAATTGTTCAGGACCACGTAAATAAGGATTTGATGTTCGCGGCCACCGAATTTGGTGTATATGTCACTTTTAACGGGGGTAGCAGCTGGACAGAGCTTAACGGAGGGATACCTACTATCTCTTTCCGGGACCTGGCTATCCAGCGGCGGGAGAATGACCTGGTAGCAGCATCCTTCGGCCGTGGATTCTATATTCTCGATGATTATTCTTCGCTCAGAGAGATCAGCCGTGAACAGCTTGAATCCGAAGCGATGCTGTTCGAACCGAGAAAAGCATGGTGGTACATCGAACGGTCGGTGATTGACTTCGACAATCCCAGGGGATCACAGGGCTCACAATTATATCTTGCCCCAAATCCTGAATTCGGAGCCATCTTTACCTACTACCTGAAAGATGAAATCAAGAGTCTGGCCGGAAAGCGTATGGAAAGCGAGGAAGAAGTTACAGGGAACATTCCCTTCCCTGGATGGGATGCACTGGCCGCTGAAACCAGGGAAATCGAGCCTTTTGTATATCTGGAAATCACGGACCAGGAAGGCAACATTATTAACCGGGTGAAAGCCGGGAAACCGAAGAAAGGATTTAACCGGGTAGCCTGGAACCTTCGCGTAGGTGGCACGGAAGCATTAAGCCTGGATGGTCCTGAAACCGAACCGGAAGGGATGCTGACTGCCCCGGGCACCTACGCTGCCACATTGAATAAGTATGAGCAGGGTAATTTCACCGAACTGTCCGGACCTGTAACGGTGACAATTGAACCCATGATGGAAGGCACACTGGAAGGCAGTCCGATGAACGAAGTTGTTGCTTTCTGGAGAGAATATGAAGACCTGAGTCGTGATGTTCAGGTTTTATCTACCCAATTGTCTAATGCACGTAAAAGAATAGGTAAATTGTCGACCGCCGCTATGAACGCCAATGTCAGCAATGAAGTGCTTTCCGAAATTGCCCGCGTGCGCGATGAACTGAATGCGCTGGACACCCAACTGAATGGTAATCCGGCCAAAAATCAAATCGGCGAGCGAAACAAGCCTCTGCTTGGCGAGCGCTTATTTGCACTTCAGCGGGGAATATCCCATTCTACCTATGGGCCTACAGAAACGCATAAAGAGACAATGTCCATCATTAAAAATGAAGTAAATTCTTTTGACAACAGGCTGAACAACCTGACGAATGAGGTACGTGACCTCGGAAATCAGGTGGTGAACGCCGGGGGTTCCTGGGTAGAAGGACTGGACTAAGAGCTCTACGCCGTATACAGATATAATAAAATGCGTGGTACACAACAATATCTCCCCAGCCCATGAGCAGGCTAAACAACAAAGTCGCGATCATCACCGGCGGAGCAAACGGAATCGGCCGTGCCACCGCCATCCGGTTTGCGAAGGAAGGCGCCAGTGTCATAGTCTGGGATGTGGCCCGGGAAAGCGGACAAGCATTAACCAAACTCATACATGATATGGGTTTTATCGCCTCATTTAATGAAGTAAATATTGCGGATCCGGCCAGTGTACAACAGGCTGCTGATAGGGTGGTAAAGCAATACGGACGCATTGATATCCTGATTAACAATGCCGGCATTGTACGGGACGCCAGCCTCCTGAAAATGACCGAAGAACAATTTGACGCGGTCATTAATGTCAACCTCAAGGGAATTTTCAATTGCACAAAAGCAATCGCTCCCGTCATGGTGAAAAATGGTTACGGGCGAATCATTCAATCCTCATCCATCGTTGCCTCAAACGGTAATTTTGGTCAGACCAATTATGTAGCCTCAAAAGCCGGAGTAATCGGGATGACTAAAGTCTGGGCCCGCGAATTAGGAAAGAAAGGCATTACGGTGAATGCCGTTGCCCCCGGATTTATTGACACCGATATGCTGGCTGGCATTCCTGAAGAGACCAAAAAAATGATGACCGCCAGAGTTCCGATAAACCGGCTGGGAACAGTCGAAGAAGTAGCCGGCGT
>CAZLZD010000130.1:0-3847 GCA_964563925.1 uncultured Roseivirgaceae bacterium
GGGGGACGGACTGGTCAATGCCGGTGGCAGCCTATTACGAGGGTATGCAGGGAGGCGGGACAGGATACCATTACGGAATAGCCTACCGCACCGGTCTTACTGTACCTCTGTTTTATTTGGTTTACCATGATTGCGTGGTCGGCTACTGGCAGCATGGCACGCCCGCCGGACGGGAGGATCATGCCAATCATATGCTGCTCGACTTATTGTATGCCCAGCCATCCAGCTGGTCACTGGTCTATGACCAGTGGGAGGATTTGAAGCCCCTGGTCGTTGAGGCTTCAGGGTTACAGGGAAAGCTTCACTCCAGGACCGCACATGAGGTGATGACAGGTCACCAGATTCTCACACAAGATTATATGGTCCAGAAATCCACCTTTGCGAATGGTATTGAAGTAATTGTAAATTTTGGAATTACTTCATATGATGATAAGAATATCCACCTGCCCCCGAAAGGATTCCTGATCAATTACGGACCGGATGAAGTAGTATCTGGACATTATTCGCGGGGTGTAACCATTAAATAATTATGCATACCACCAGTTTTAAAAATGTTCTGCTCATTCTGTGTCTTTGTTGCTGCCTGTATATTCCGGGGCTGGCACAGACAACAGGAGATATTATCGAAGTCTACCCGCGTGATAAAATCTCATTGAACGGGAAATGGCATTACATCATTGACCCTACTCAAAACGGGTATTATGACTACCGGCGGGAGCCATTCGGGGAGGGCATCGAAAGAGCGTACTTTTCCAATACCCAGCCACGTGACAAGGCTCACAGGGTGGAATATGATTTTGCACATTCTCCCACCCTTATGGTGCCCGGTGACTGGAATTCACAAGTAGAGCAACTCCTCTGGTATGAAGGCACGGTGTGGTACCAGCGAACCTTTACCTATACCCCGGGTCAAACGGACGGGCATTCTTTTTTATATTTTGGGGCGGTAAATTATGCAGCGGAAGTTTTTGTCAACGGTGCGAAAATTGGCGAACACCAGGGAGGGTTTACGCCCTTCGCCCTGGATGTTACTAAGAAGCTCAAGCCTGGCGGCAATGATGTGGTGGTTAAAGTTAGCAATACCCGGAAGACAGGAGGTATACCAACCGTCTCCTTCGACTGGTGGAATTATGGAGGAATTACCCGGGATGTGTACCTGGTTGAAGTCCCACCTACTTATATTGCTGATTATGCACTGCAGCTGGTACCGGGGGATAAAAACCGAATCTCGGGATATGTCAGGCTGTCTGGTACAAATATCACCCAGGAAACCGAAGTGGCGATCCCTGAACTGGGCATCACCCGGAAGGTTCGTCCGGACGAACAGGGAATGGCCTTGGTGGATGTGACGGCGAAAAAGCTTGTTCGCTGGAGCCCGGAAAACCCCAAGCGGTATGAGGTGGTGATCCGGACGGGTGAAGATGAAATCATAGACCAGATCGGGTTCCGCACCCTGGAGACAGACGGGCAGGATATTCTGCTTAACGGGGAGCGTATTTTTCTGCGCGGAATATGTGCTCACGAGGAGAACCCGATGGAGGGAAGGCGGAATTACAGCATGGCGGATGCTTTTACACTAATGAACTGGATAAAGGAACTGGATGCCAACTTTATTCGCCTGGCCCATTATCCCCATAATGAGCATGTGCCGAGGCTGGCTGAGGAGATGGGCATTCTCCTGTGGGAAGAAATTCCGGTATACTGGACCATTGACTGGGAGAATGAAGAAACGCTGGCCAATGCAAAACAGCAGCTGACCGAACTGATAAGGCGGGATAAAAACCGGGCTTCGGTAATTATCTGGAGCGTGGCTAATGAAACACCGGTAAGTCCGCCGCGCACCGCTTTCCTGAAGTCGCTGGCTGATCATGCCTCGGAGCTGGATACCACCCGTTTTATCAGTGCAGCCCTGGAACTGAAATATGAGGGTAAAAAAAGGCTTCTGGATGATCCTATCGGGGAATACCTGGATGTGATCAGCTTCAATCAGTACCACGGCTGGTATGGTGGTGTGCCGGAAGACTTCCCATCGCTGGAATGGGAGATTAACTATGATAAACCGGTCATAGTCAGTGAATGGGGCGGAGGAGCACTTTATGGATTTCATGCCGACAGCGCTACGGTCTGGAGTGAGGAATACCAGGCGAGGATATACAGGAATACACTGGAAGGGTTGGAGAATATTCCGGGGCTTGCCGGTACCACGCCCTGGATATTAACCGATTTCCGTTCACCGAGAAGACCGCTGGCCATGGTCCAGGATTACTGGAATATCAAGGGGATTATTTCACGTGGCGGACATAAGAAGCTGGCTTTTTGGGTCCTGAAAGATTACTACGCTCAACGAATACGAAAGCGACGATAAAGCATCGAATAACAGTGAGGATTGATTTGATCCTTAATTTTACCTGGAGATCGTATTGACAGGGTGCGAATACCTTCCTGGGATTACCTCATTAGCTGGTAAATCAGCACCAGGATGGCAATCCCGAATAGCGTGGTGTAGATCACTTTGTTGTATTTAGCCAGCCACTGTGGCAGGTAAATGTCAAAATTTTCCCGGGTTGAATCTGAATACCGCCGGGCCAGCAGGGTTAACGGGCAAAACCACCGGAAGACAAGCAGGACAATACCTTCAAGGACCACCAGCCCGATGCACACCCAGACCCAATAGTCAATCCTGTTGGTGAGTACGGCATACAGGAGATAAAAAATAACAATATTGTAAAAGGCCCATACCAGGGTATGAACACTTTTGATCAGTACCAGCTTTCTGCTTGTCATCGCGCTTTCAATCTGTGGTTCAGGCGTTTAAGGTAGCTGATTGTCCGTTAAAGCACGATGACCGTTGTCATTTCACCGGCTGATTTGGTAATAGACTGGTTCATTGTATATTGTCACATCAACGACAGTCAAATCGTGTACTATTAATTCAGAATCCCTATGAATGAGAAAGCTTCTTCTCCGGCAGGTATAGCCGTAGACATACTTATAAAAGTTGGCTTCCTGATATTGCTTGTTGCCTGGTGTCTTCAGATCATCCTGCCCTTTTTCCATGTCTTGTTATGGGGTATCATTCTCGCACTGGCATTGAGTCCGCTTTACCTTTCGATCAATAACAGGCTGGGTAACAAGCCGAAGCTGGCCGCCTCCATTTTAATTATCTGCGGCATACTGGTTATCCTGGTGCCCGCCTGGTTATTCTTTGAATCGGCCTTAAATGGTGCCAAAAGTCTGTTGTATCATTTTGAGAACGGGACCCTGACCATCCCGCCGCCCACGGAGAGAGTGGCAGACATGCCATTAATCGGTGATGATATTTTTGAGATGTGGTCCGAAGCCTCGGTCAATCTGAAGCAATTTATTACAAAATACAACGCACAGATCAGCGGGGCCGCACAGGCGGTCGCCAGCGGATTCCTGGGGTTGGGGGGCACCATATTCCAATTTATATTATCCTTGATCATTGCAGGCGTGTTGCTGGCAACTTCGGGGACCCGGGAGCTGGCGGAGCGGATATTCACGAAAGTGGCAGGATCAAAAGGGGGAGAATTTGCCGATATCATTTCTAAAACTGTGCGAAATGTCACCAAAGGAGTGTTAGGGGTTGCGGTTATTCAAGCGGTTTTGATTGGCATCGGATTTTTGCTGGCGGGTGTTCCTTTTGCCGGGCTCTGGACAGTGGTGGTGCTGATCCTGGCCATGTTACAGCTTCCCGCGATACTGGTAATTGTACCCGTAGCCATCTGGCTGTTCTCCGTGCATTCTACCTTATTTGCTGTGTTATGGACCGTCTACCTCATCCTTGCCGGGCTTTCCGATAATCTGTTGAAACCCATGCTGCTGG
>CAZLZD010000131.1:0-3721 GCA_964563925.1 uncultured Roseivirgaceae bacterium
AGAAGCCGCGGAGCTGAGAATAACCAGTGAAAAAGCTCACCAAAATTGCGCGCCGGGCCTTCCCGGGTTCTTATAAAATTTCCCTAGTAGTAGTGATAGGAAAGCCCCCGGAATTAAGCTAATTTCATACAAGGCCGTAACCTGTTTATTCACTTCAAAAATCTAAAAATGGAAGAGTTTTCAGACAATTTGGATTTAGGTGGAGAATTTACCGGTAGGTATTTATTGGTAACATCTCCTGGTAAGAGCAAAAGTACCCTGAATGAGATCAAAAAGCAGACAGGGTTGACCCTTGCAAGTTCCGAGGACTTCAAGGATGAGGAAATAAGTGTGGAGTCCATGGAGTCGGGGGACGGCATTTATCTAAGCACCATTGGGGTGGCGGTAATCAATCCTACCGAAGAGGAACGCCTTAAAGGGCTGACCCAGATGACCGGTCTCGGAGCGGCGGCCGAAGAGGATTCCGCAATACTTGAACCTGAACGGGTAGTACACGCAACCGGGTACAAGAGTTACCTGGAAGGATTCCAGGATGCCGTACAGCATCTGGCCGGCAAATTCAAGGAAGAGGAAGAGGACAAGGAACCGGAAAGGGAACCCGCTGAATTTGCTGAGGACATCTTTACCGAAGCAACCGGGGCGACCTACGGACTGCTGAAAACCCGTGTAGTGGTTCAGCCACCTTATTTTATGGGCTATACCGGGAAAGGGATCAAAGTTGCCGTGCTGGATACCGGAATGGATCTCAACCATCCCGATTTTGCCGGACGCACCATTAATTCGAAGTCCTTTGTTCCTGGAGAATCGGTGCAGGACCTGCACAGTCACGGGACTCATTGTATCGGAACTGCCTGCGGACCGAAAGAACCTGGTGACAGCAGCAAGGAACGGTACGGGGTAGCCTATGAATCTAGCATCTATGCCGGCAAGGTGCTCAATAACAATGGTAGCGGGGCTGATGGATGGATCCTGGCGGGCATTAACTGGGCGGTGGCCAACAAGTGCCACATTATCAGCATGTCCCTCGGAGCCAATGTGACTTCCGGTGGTTATTCTGCGGCGTATGAGAATGCAGCCCAGGTAGCTCTTAATGCGGGAACCCTTATCATTGCGGCAGCCGGCAACGGATACAGCAAGCCTGTAAGCCATCCGGCAAATTGTCCGAGTATAATGGCTGTGGGAGCGGTTGACAACAATTTGGTGAAAGCACCCTTCAGTAATATCACCTTCTACCCGCCTCATGGAAAAGTGGATATTGCAGCACCCGGGGTCAATACGTTCTCATCCGTACCGATGCCTGCACGTTACGGATTCAAGAGCGGTACCAGTATGGCAACCCCGCACGTCGCCGGAATTGCAGCGCTTTGGGCGCAGAAAAGCAGCCTTTACCGGGGAATGAATCTTTGGAGTAAGTTGACCACATCGGCTCTCGGCGTATCTCAGCCAGCAAGTCATGTGGGTGCGGGTATCGCCCAGGCACCCTATGTGAACATCAGACTGATCCGTCCGATATTCCCTATACCAATCTGGAAAAAGTTTCCGCTGCCTCGTCCGTTCGAAGCAGCCGGCGCTACTTCAGATGAGGAGCTTGTGGTTAAGAAGAAGCACTTAGCGAAAAACTAATGATCATAACCTATGCCGAGGTATATCATAGTCATTGATCCTTCAATCCAGCCTTTCGGCAAGGCCTGTGCCGCCATTGCCAGAAACGGCATTGACGTGGTGGAAGAAATGGCCATGCTGAATACCCTGGTCGTAACAGGACCTTCTGATCGTGTGAGATCCCTTCCTGAAAATGTAAGCGCTATTGTAAGCATTGAAGAAGAGGGAGAAGTGAGCGCACAGGATGACTGAGGTGTCTTCAGTATTCTAGAAAGGTTACGGTCAGAATCTGCAGGCCCTATATCTTCCCGTTTGCGTTCTTCTCACGCAGGAAGCAGGATGGGTGTGCCGTACAGGTGCACCCATCTCATTTAAACCCCTGCAGGTGAATAATCAGGCCCCCGCCTGTTTAAATTATTCCATCGTTTTTGTCGAAATGAGTACGCCATTCTCATAAACTTTTTCCTCTGTCACTTCGCCATTTTCGTCGTAGATTCTTGTCACTCCGTGCTCTACTCCATCCTTATACTCTTCTGTCAGTTCAAGCACTCCGTTTGTGAATGATTTTGAAACGCCGTGTCGCCTGTAGTTTCTGTACTCAGTTTCATACCGGTACACCTCTGTCTTACCAAACATGTCCATTTCAAACTCATTTATGTAAAGCCCCGTCCCATCCCTTAGTAATTGCTCGCCGTCCTCCTTCCAGTAATTATGGAAAATGACTTCACCGTATTTAAACCCGGCTTCAAGTTTTTTACTCCCGTCCTCCCAGAATTTTAACCAGTCGCCCGTTCTCTCCGTACTTCCGATAAAGGTGGATTGTTCTTTCAGCTGTCCGTTTCGATACCATTCCTTATATTCACCTTTGCTTTCGTCATTGGCATCTGTATGTTCCAGTTTAGACCGCTGGCCGTTGTCATAGAAGTATTCCTTTTTCCTTTCCCTGGTATACGGGTCAATGGTGATTACCTCTTTCAGGTTTCCGTTCTCATACCATTCTTTTTGCTCGCCCACTTGCTGGGCAGAAACATATATGTTTACTGACTTAATTTGACCCGATTCATAGAATGTCCTGAATTCTCCGTCTATTACTCCATTGGTGCGATCAAATTCCTCCCTGATGGCTCCATTCTCAAATTTGAAAGTAAACTTACCGGTCTTGTCAAATGGTTGTCCGTTTTCATCAACGCAAAACTCATCGGGATTTTGTCGTGCGTATTTCTCAATGAACGACATGGTTTGCCGATTAAGGTCATAATATGCGCTATCGAGATCGCTTAGGGCGTCAAGGCGGTCATACAGGTCGCTTCCGAACAAATCCTTCTTTTTTGCCTGCTCAATAAGACTTTTATTGTCGAGATAGATTTTATGTGCGGATTTCACCAGTTCTGCCATCTCCTTATCTCCAACGTGTTCAAGCCCTGCGATGATGGCGGGTACATAGATGCCGTAATCATTGTAGTAGAATTGGACAAACCCACCGTTAGTCACGTGAGCGTCGAGATACCACCAGAAATACAGGGCTTTTTGTCCAGGTGAAAATCTTTTCACGAGTTCAGGTTCCTTGTCCCTAGCTACGGAAATACTGATTGGTTCAAGTAGTAACCAACCCAGTTCGAACCCCGAAATTCGAAAAAAATCCCCTTTATTGATCCTTGGCCTTAACTGGTTTTCAGCATCATATCCTGAAAACCGGTTATCCATTTCCTGAGCGTTCGGTTCCTGAGACATCAAGGCACGTGGTGAATGTGTATAACAAAGAAAATCCTTTGGGCATTCTCCCGCATTTAAATGATAATGAATTCCAAAGAATTCATCAAAACCATGTGCAGTCCCTTCTGGAGGGACTACGGCCTGCCTGGATAATCTGATACGCGCAACCACGCGATTTCCGTTCAGTCAAACAAGCTTAAATCGAAAAATGTTTTACAGGTCCGTCGTGTAGTCATAGCACCCGGTGGAAGAAAGGTCCCTGTTCAAAATTAAATGCATATACCTGCCCTGCCCTGGGTAACGCTATAGCATCTTATCATTTTCTCAGTATATTTAGTTCAAATGTACACAGAACTATGAGACATACTTTCCTGATGCTGACGCTTATGCTGGTCAGCTCATTCCC
>CAZLZD010000132.1:0-2129 GCA_964563925.1 uncultured Roseivirgaceae bacterium
CATTAATATGAATTGACGAACAGCCGTAACTGAATGTGATAAAAATTAATACAGAATATTTTATCATAATTCGCTTAATAAGGATCAGATTTAATATTCATCGATTCCCCAAGTTAATAAAGCTAGTTACCATTAATACAATGCTATTAGCTTGAGTTATTCTCTTTTCGCCTGTTTTTGAATAAAATCTTTCATTAGAATTAAGACTTCAGGCGCAATGGTTAATTCAATACTATCTATTTCTTCCGGTAATCCTGTTTTTGCTGGTTGCAGCATGTGGTTAAGGTTGGGTATTAGTCTGGAAGTAACCTCGGTATTGCCTGCGTCTATAAGCGCCTGGTCAATGGCAGCCACAGAAGCAGCACCGGGAACATTCAGATCTAAGGTTCCTCCGATTGATAAAACCGGACACTGAACCTGCTTTAAGTAATCTTCCGGACCTGGCCCCAGCCAGAACTCTTTAAATGCTGGTCTGGCATAATATTCGATATAATAGTTCTTAATTACTTCACTGAGATCCGCCCCGGTAATTCCTTTAAATTCGGAAAGATCCTTACGGTTTCGATAAACCATATTATAAACAGAATCCTCCAGTGCCTGCCCAAGTTCCATATTTAAAGCCAATGTAATCAGTGAATCATTAACCTGAGATTCCCGCAATATCTGCTCTTCTGAATAACCCCTTGCCCTGGCCATTCCACTGGAATACAAACTGTCCGCTACGGGATAAGGCAACCCTGGAGCACCCAATAGTATTAAAAAATCCAAATCATGTTTCGCTGCAACCATGGGACCTGTAGATCCTCCCTCACTATGTCCTGCAATCCCGATGGCATTAAAATCAACATCTTTCCTGTCTTTCAGGTACTGCACGGCACTCCATCCATCAGAAGCAAAATCATCATACGTAGCCGCATCAAAATCGCCTCCGGACTCTCCACAACCTCGTTTGTCATAACGCAATACGGCTATGCCATTCCTGCTTAAATAATCGGCCATTACCAGAAAGGTTTTATGACCATACACCTCATAATCACGACCATACCTTCCGGTTCCGTGCATGAGTACGACAGCCGGATAAGATTTGGATTCTGTGTCGGGATAGGTAAGTGTGCCCTTTAGCACGATATTATCCTCCACATTTTTAAATTCAATGGTTTCACTCTTATAAGGAACAGGAGAATCGAGAGGCTCGTGTCGAAAATAAGTGGGAGAATCAGATTCTTCTTTTTTTGACTGATCGATGCAACTCCCTAAAAGTATCAAAGCAATAAGACTGAGTATTTTTTTCATAAAGTATGGTTTGAATTTAGTGCATTCAACGTTTTGCATGTGGCCTGTGAAGATATCGAAGTACTTTCCTCTCCATCGAAATCAAGGCATTTTAAGGTACGAAAATCTTTGGCAATCCGCCCGTGGCAGACGTATGTCTTCCTGCCTGTGACCAATATCATTAAACTGAATATCCTCAACTTTTCAGCCGGAAGACCTTAAAAAAGCCTTGATTCAATAACATTCTGACTTTTGACAATAGGGCCTGTTTGTCCTGTTACTTAAATTGTCAACATAAATTATCAGGTCCCAACTGCAATCATTTTATTACTTACACCTATATAAACGTATGGAGAAATACTCAAAAGCAGCACCCAATTATGAACTGCAGGCTGCTGGTGTGCTACTCAGTAGCAGCGCCCTGTTGATTGCGGTCACTATTTTCAAAGAGGCAAATGCCGGCTGGACTTCTCTTTGGAGACCATTAAACCGATCGAATTACGAGGCCGGGAAATTTCTTTATGAACATTGGGAACAAATGAATTCCATCTGGAGCATAGCTCTGATTGCTGCTGTGTTAATCGCCATAGCTTCATTACTACTATTTAAAAATGCGCACAGGGCTGTGAAATTTCCATACGGCTTTTTCTGGGCTCTGCTTTTTACAGGGAGTTTATGCTTAATTTTATCCTTTTGCGTGACTCTTGGTGGTTACTACCCCGCCTTAGAAGTGCTGGATGAACAGCCGTCAATTTTCAATACCATAAGAGGGATTGCCCTGTATCTGTTTAATCTTTCCAGTATAAATGGACTTGTTCTGTTTACACTATTTTTAGTTGAAGGCCTTAACAAGCGTG
>CAZLZD010000132.1:2139-3582 GCA_964563925.1 uncultured Roseivirgaceae bacterium
CAGGAATTATCCCGTCCGATTTATTTACGATAATTAGTTGTATTGTACCCTTTCTTCTGGGCATATATTATTGGAAATCTGCATCGGGCCTGAATCTTCCGAATCCTTGAGAGAATCTCAGAGCCGCCTCAACCGGCAGTTTCTGATCAATCTTAATTACTGCAGAATTTTGGTCATAGCCAACGCATTGCATCAATCGAATACAGACGACTTGGTACTTCCTAATCCCTCCGCATTTGCCAGGAAACCGGAAAATGGGAATGAACAATGAACAGGCAGGAGACAATTGCAAACTTTTGCTGAATGTGATACACAGGCTGGATGGGATCCTGTAAAAGGTTCGCAATAAACCGGTCGGTCAAAATGGCAAAAAGTTAGTAAATTGGAATTCATCTGAAATCAAAGCTGCGGATTGTACTTCGCTCATAACCTTACTCTCATTATGATATACATGCGCCTCCTGCCTGTCCTGCTATCGGTTATCCTGTTCTCCTCTTGCGGGACAGGAGAATCTCCGCCTGTTACGGAAAGTGAACTTCAGACGGAGAATGATCCGCTTCAGATTGATCACACCCTGACCAAAGACCAGACCCATAACCGGTTCAGCCGAAACATCGAGCCTGTTTTACGGGTAGAATCCGGGGCAGTGATTGAAGCTTTCACAGAAGATGCCAGCGATGAACAGCTGGGTCCTGATTCAGAGCTCTCCGCCCTGGACAACCTGAGCTTTGATCCGATCCACCCGCTTACCGGACCGGTGTACGTGGAAGGCGCACAACCCGGAGATGTCCTTAAAGTGACCCTGCACAAGATTGAACTGGGAGATTGGGGCTGGAATGCCATATTACCTGGGTTTGGTTTCCTTAGTGATACAATCAGCGTCAAATACCTCAAAATTTACGAGTTGGGGAAAGGACGGGAATCGGTCACCTTCAAGGAAGGGATGGAGATCCGCCTCAACCCGTTCCCGGGCGTGATGGGGGTTGCACCGGATACGGACAGCCTGCTTTCCACCATTCCGCCCCGTGCCAACGGGGGAAATATGGACGATCCCAATATGACCGAGGGAACAATCCTCTATTTCCCGGTATTTGTCGAAGGCGGATTATTCTCCCTCGGGGATGGTCACGCGGTTCAGGGCCTGGGCGAGGTATGCGGAACGGCGATTGAAGCCCCGTTGAGAATTGTGTATGAGATTGAGCTCATCAAAGGCCGTTCCATTCAGGAACCTCAATACGAAACGGCGGAGTATTATGCGACCACCGGTTTTGCCACCACCATCGATGAAGCGGCGAAAAAAGCCACCTTCTACATGATTGAATACCTGACATCCACTTATGGGCTTACAACAGAGGAAGCCTATGCCCTCTGCTCCCTGGCCGGGGACCTGCAAATCGCAGAGGTGGTGGATTTACCGCACATGCTGGTGACGATGCATATGAG
>CAZLZD010000133.1:0-80 GCA_964563925.1 uncultured Roseivirgaceae bacterium
ATCAGGACCTATTTATGTTATGTACAGGTCCCGGCTGGACTCCGTGTTTCCACGGTATCTATTATCCCCGTCATCCTGAT
>CAZLZD010000133.1:180-3566 GCA_964563925.1 uncultured Roseivirgaceae bacterium
ATCAGGACCTATTTATGTTATGTACAGGTCCCGGCTGGACTCCGTGTTTCCACGGAGGTTAGCCGGGATGACGAACATGGTAAATAAAAAACGTCATCCCGTGAAACTGCCGATGAATATCGGCATCGACACGGGACCTGGAACAGCTCACTCACTCCTCAGGGCCGTAGCCGGATTGGTCAATGCGGCTTTAATGGTCTGATAGCTCATGGTTCCTGCCGCAATCAACAGGAGCGCCAAAGCAGGAACAAAGAAAAGCCATGGACTAAGATTCATCCGGAAGGCAAATTCTGCCAGCCATTGGTTCATCAGCCACCAGGCAACGGGCACCGAAATAATAACGGCAAGGAACATGGTCAGGACCATATCCCGCGAGAGGCGGCTCAAAATGGTAAAGCTTGATGCACCGAGTACTTTACGGATACTTATTTCCCTGGTTTTCTGAAGGGTATAATACGAGGTAAGCCCGAATAATCCGAGACAGGCGATGATAATTGCCAACACAGAAAAGATTCCGAAAATCTTCATGAACTGCTGGTCGGCCCGGTACTGCTGGTCATAATGCTGGTCCAGGAAAAAATAATGAAACGGATTGTTGGGGAAATGTTGCTTAAACATATCCTCAATCGCAGAAACGGTACTTTCCATGTTCCTTCCCCCCACCTGTATGGAAAAATAATCATCGGAGGCCGCCTGGTACCTGAAGATCATCGGGTCATAGGCCTTCTTCATATATTCGTGATGATAGTCTTTAACCACACCGATTATTTCCAGGGTATCCCGCCAAAAGTCGATTTTCTGGTGGAGGGCTTCCCGGTAGTCCTGTATACCGAGCAGTTCGGCGGCAGCCTCGGTAATTATGACCTTGTCCGACTCGCCGGACATAGCGTTGCTGAAATTCCTTCCCTCCAGGACCTCCAGGTCATGCAACGGGATAAACCCTTCATCCATCAGGATTACCCGATACTGATTTCCATCCTCCCTGGGCTGGGTGATCAAACGGATTCCTCCGGCGTTGAAACCCGGTTGGGAACCCGGGACATGCGAACTATTGGAGATTTTCTTTACTTGTGCCAGCTGTCCGACAGAATTCCGGAATCCGTTGGCCCGATGGGTGAAAGTAGAATCCGTTGCTCCCGGCCCTTCCAGGACCAGTACCTGATCAAGGTTCACCCCAAGCTCCTGACTTTTCAGAAACTGAAGCTGCTGGTACACCGTGTACGTTCCGATCATCAGGATCATGGAAATCGCAAACTGCACGACGACCAGGGACTTGCGCAGCCATACCCCGCGCTGGGAGGAGACAAAACGTCCTTTCAGCACACGCGTGGGCAGGAAGCCGGATAATACAAAAGCTGGGTAGAATCCTGACAGAAAGGATCCGGCTACCACGCTGAGTAAAAGAATAAGCCATATGGTCCAGGTAAGAGGAACCACCTGCAGAGGACGGCCTGCCAGGTCACCAAAAGCCGGCAGAAGGAGATAAAATAACAATACTGACCCTGCGAATGCTGTAATATTCAGCACCAGGGCCTCCATGATGAATTGTTTCATAATCCCCGCCCGGTAAGACCCAAGCACTTTTCTTATCCCAACTTCCCGCGCCCGTTCAAGGGATTTGGCCGTGGAAAGGTTTATATAATTGATCCAGGCAATGAATAGAATAAATACAGCCACAATCAGAAGAAAAGTGGTGGCCTGCTTATTCCCGTTTTTCTTGAATTCCAGCCGTAAATTGGATGTCTGGTGAATTTCCGGCACCGGTTGAAGGACGAAAGCCATGTTCTCATCAAAATTTGTGAGGTCTTCACCTACCGTGCTGTAAATCAAATCCGGGATTTTCGCTTCTAGTTCGGATGCCGAAGCATTTTCCTGCAACTTCACATACGTCATGAATCCGTCCCAGAACATGTTGGTCCGGGCTGTTTCATCGGTACGGTCCACATAAAATTCAAACGGGAGAAGTATGTCAATTTTCATGTGAGAATTCTCCGGGATATCCTCAAAGACGCCCGTAACCTCAAACGAATGTCTGCCTTGCCATTTTACGGTCTTTCCGATGGGATCCTCCTCACCAAAATATTTTCGCGCGGTAGATTCTGATAGCACCGCCGCGGAGGACGGATTGAGTACTGATGACCTATCACCGTGGATAAGGGGGATGGAGAATGTCTCAAAAAAGTTGGCTGTGACAAAAAAGATATGGTCTTCCTTAAAGGTCCGGTCCTGCCAGGAAATCACACCTGGTCCTTCGTGCAAAGTGGTAAAGGCTTCCACCTCTTCAAAATTCTCCGATAAAAGAACACCTGCTCCGGCTGCTCCGGCAGCCCATTGGGTACTTAGTTCGCCTTTATTATACCGGTTGGTCTGAATCCGGAACAGGCGGTCATGATCTTCCAGGAAAAGGTCATAGCTGTGTTCGTGAAATACATATTGAAACAGGAGAAGAAAGGCGGTGAATGCAATAATCAGTCCGCCGAGATTCAGGGCGGAAAATGCGCGCTTACGCCACAGCGTACGCACGGCAAGCAGAAAATAATTTTTAAGCATAGCGTTGTTGTTTGAGTTTTGAACTAATTCGTTGTGTTTTTTAAAGCGGTATGTCCGCAGTGACCTGAGCACATCAAAGAAATAACCAATCCTGGCCCTGAAGGCACCCTGATGGTGAAGCCTGTATTCGAACCATTCGTGCAGATCGCCCTGGATTTCTTCCAGGTACCAATCGGAATAGAACATCTCCAGGATGCGATCTGCCAGCTTTGGCGGATGAGGTTTCATAGGCCGGGGATCAGTTGATACAACCGGTTTCTGAGCTCGCGCGATTCGTCCAGAGCCCGTTGTCCTTCGGCGGTGATGGAGAATAACCGCTTTCTTCTTCCCCCCCTCTCGGCGGTAGCGCCTCCCAGCCTGGAGCTGACCATTTCTTTTTCTTCCAGGCGGTACAGGGCATTGTGGACCGTACTGATCGTTACATTCCGTTCAGAATGATCCGTGATCAGCTGTGCGATACTTACCCCGTATGCCTCCCCGTCAAGGACGGCAACCGAAAGTAATATCAGCTCTTCAAACTCCCCGAGATTGGTCCCTTTCATGATTTGTTACTCTTTTGTGAATCAAATATATTTATTTAATTCGTATTTGTGAAAGAAATAAAATAAAAATCACGTCATCCCCTGAAATTTCTGATGCATATCGGTATCGCTACGGGAGCAGATAACAATTGCTAAAAGGTCCCGTGTCGATCCCGGCGAAAGCCGGGAATTGCACGGGATGACGAGGCGGTGTTGCACTGGATGACGATGATTAGAGTCGTTACGGGACCTGTTGGTGAGCTAAAAGGTCCCGTGTCGATCCCGGCGAAAGCCGGGAATTGCACGGGATGACGG
>CAZLZD010000134.1:0-3504 GCA_964563925.1 uncultured Roseivirgaceae bacterium
ATAAAGTGAGAATCGTCTCAAAGGATGGTGTTGTCGAACATTGGCTCAATAATGAAAAAACGGTCGAATATGATCGCCATTCACAAATGTTCAGGGCCCTGGTAAATTACAGTAAGTATCAGAAGTGGGAGGACTTCGGGAGATGGCCTGAAGGAGTTATTTTATTGCAGGACCATGGGAATGAAGTGAGTTTCAGGAGTATTAAAATTCGGGAATTATAATTGTATGGATATGTATGACAGAAGAGATTTTATAAAAAAGACTGCATTAACCACCGCCGGGCTTGGCTTAGCCATGAAGGCATCGAGTTATGCGAAAATTATCGGTGCAAATGACCGTATTAATGTGTGTTATATGGGGCTGGGGAGACGTGTTCCGGCCTATTTTCCGGCGCTGGATAAGAAATATAATGCGAACCTTTCCTACCTGTGTGACCCGAAACGAAGCCAGGTGGACAACGCCCTTAATGAGCTGAAGTCATTCATCGATTATGTTCCCAGGCAGGAAGAAGATATACGTAAGATACTGGAAGACAAAGACGTTGATTCCGTTTTTATCGCGGCCCCCGATCACTGGCATGCCCCGGCCACGGTAATGGCGCTGGATGCCGGCAAACATGTATATGTGGAAAAGCCCTGCGCCCATAATCCAAATGAGGCGGAGATCATGGTGGCGCGTCAGAAAGAAACAGGGAAAATGGTGCAGATGGGGAATCAACAGCGTTCTTCCGAACATACCATCAAAATTATCAACGATATCCACAACGGGAGAATCGGTAAACCATACAAAGCGCTGGCATTTTACTCTAACGGACGGGGTGCTGTACCCAACCAACAGCCACAGGCGCCGCCTTCCGATCTCAACTGGGACCTTTTCCAGGGACCTGCACCGCGCCGGGATTATACACATGATACCTGGAATTATAACTGGCACTGGTACGGTTGGGATTATGGTACCGCGGAAACCGGGAATAACTCTGTCCACGAACTGGATATTGCACGATGGGCCATGCAGGTAGACTATCCGGTACATGTCCAGGTGGAAGCCAATAAGAATCATTTTCCCGATGATGGATGGGAAATGTATGATACCATGTACGCCACGTTTCTGTTTGATGACGATAAGGAAATCGTGTGGGACGGGAAAAGCAGAAATTCACTAAAGACGTATGGATCGGGCCGCGGAACCATAATCTACGGTACGGAAGGATCTGTCTGGGTGAACCGGTCCTATTATGAACTTTATGACCGCAGGGGTGACCTTGTGGAAAAAAGTAACGAGACCAATGAAAGCGGTACCGCCCTGGGAGGCGGAGGAGATATGTCCACCCAGCACGTGAATAATTTTTACGAAGCCATACGTGGTAAAGCCACGTTAAACGCACCCATTGCCGACGGGGCCATCAGTAATCACCTGGCCTTGCTGGCCAATATCTCGTACCGGGTAAATAAACCCTTCCCGGTTGACAACAAAACGGGAAGAGCAAATGACAAGGCGGCGATGAAACTCTGGAAAAGAGAATACGCCCGGGGTTGGGAACTGAAGTAAGCCTATGAACTGCAACAAAAAACGATTTACTGGTATATCAGTGGGCCTGGTACTTCTGATCTGGGGCGGGCTGATGTCCTGTGCCGAAGAGCAGGAAGCAGACCCGGGGCCTTATTTTGCCACGGGGATGAAAATCGGAGAGGTCACGTCCGGTTCAGCCATTATTTGGACCCGACTCAGTCAAAATAAAGAGAGGGTGGGCGAAGCCCCGATCCCTGAGGTTTTGTACCGAACGGATTCCGGATCATGGGTGGAAAGAAATAGCGGGCACAGACCTGATCTTCCTCCGAGGGTCACCTTCCCGGAAGGGTATGACATAACCAACATAGAGGGTGCTGTTCCCGGAGAAGAGGGTTGGGTACAATTGAACTACCGGAAAGAAGGAGATTCTGACTGGGTATCGAATGAATGGGTGCAGGTTAATGAGTCAACGGATTTCACCGTGAATATGAAGCTAGACGGACTTGACGAGGACACCGACTATGAAATTGAGCTGGTATCCAGTCCGGATGGAGAAATCATCGGGGAAACGATCCGGGGTTCCTTTACCACGGCTCCTGCGGCGGATGCTCAGAAGGCAATAGTCTTTACGGCAACCACCTGTATATCCTATGATGACATCGATTCGGTTGGGTACGGACAAAAGATATATGACGAGATGGAAAAACTGGATCCGTCTTTCTTCGTCCACCTGGGGGATATACTTTATTATGATGACCTGGGGAAAACAGCCGAACTGGCCCGATGGCACTGGGACAGGATGTACAGCCTCCCCGCTCATGTGGATTTTCATAAAAAAGTACCGTCCTATTTTATCAAGGATGACCATGATACCTGGATGGATGATTCATGGCAGGGCAAGGAAACCAGGTTCATGGGAGATTTCACTTTTGAGGAAGGGTTGAGGTTCTATACGGAGGAGGTGCCCGTTGATTCTCCTACCTACCGAACGGTGCGCTGGGGCAAGGACATGCAAGTCTGGATGGTTGAAGGAAGGGATTATCGTTCGCCCAACACCATGCCTGATGGCCCGGATAAAACCATTTGGGGAAAGGAACAGAAGGAATGGTTCTATAAAACAGTGGCTGAATCCGATGCCACCTTCAAAATTCTTTTTTCACCCACGCCCATTGTCGGCCCCGACAGGGATCAGAAAAATGATAATCACGCCAACTCCGGGTTTAGTTTCGAGGGTGCGGAGATCAGGGATTTTCTTTCACAACAGGAAAATATGTACGTGATATGCGGGGACCGCCATTGGCAGTATGTATCGGAAGATGCAAAAACCGGGGTCAGGGAGTTTTCCGTCGGACCTGCCAGTAACGCACATGCCCAGGGATGGAACGCGGATGATAAAAGGCCCGAACATCTTTATCTGAATGTCACGGGTGGGTTCTTCACCGGTGAATTAACGTATTTGGAGAATTCTCCGAGACTTATACTTCGACACCATAACGTTGAAGGAGTGGTGTTGAATGAAGTAGAATACGCGCCGACTGACTCTTCACAGTAAGCAGCGTGAGTGATCAGGAAAAAAGTCAAATAAACCTGAAAAGCAGAACTATATGCCAAACCTATTGATACCTTCTTCGCTCCGGTCTGTAAACCGGGCACTTTTGATAATGTTCAGTTTCTGCCTGGTAATCAGTACCAGTGGATTTTCCCAAACCAGCCTGCAGAATATTGAAAACCGTAACACCATCTCATTAGACGGTACCTGGCAGGTAATTATCGACCCTCTGGAAAATGGCTATTACAACCATCGGTATGAACCCCGCCAAAACGGATTTTTCCAGAACAAAAAGATGGAAAACCCCAGTGACCTGATCGAATACGACTTTGACAGCGGGTACGAACTGCAGGTTCCGGGCGACTGGAATACCCAGATGGATAAGCTCTATTATTACGAGGGAACCGTTTGGTACAAGCGCTCATTTGATTTTGAACCAGGGGTCA
>CAZLZD010000135.1:0-3490 GCA_964563925.1 uncultured Roseivirgaceae bacterium
TTTCAATGACCTGTCCGGTCATCGATCCGTGGATCCGGGTAAGCTCCCATTGCTGCGGCAGGTTCCCAAAGGCGGATTGGTCATTGTCGCCGCACGACATAAGTACCGTTACGAACAGCAGGTAAATTACAGGCTTCATCGGAGTCATTCTTTAATTTAATGACAGGACATCCGATTCTCAAAATTGGTTGGACCTTTCAGCGAATACAAGTCAGTTTTTCTTCCAGTCAAGCACCATATTGGTTACCAGAAGGGGCACGGCCCATGAAGCCCACAGCAGGGTGGTAGCTATATCTATGGATCCTCCTAGCAGAGGGGTCAGATTGTCATTTAACACCCGGAACGAGACAAATGCCAGGGTTACCACATAACTCCGGATCATCCATTCCTTGTGCAATTGAATTTTTCGCTTTCGTATGAAGCGGTATGCCATAAATGCAGTAACAATCCAGGCGAGGGCAAGGCCCTGCAAGCCCACTGCCCAGCCGGTATTAACGGCCAGTCCGGTGGTCCAGGCAAGGTAGGTGGAGGCAACAAAGCCGATCACGATGCCGATAAGGTATAATCGTCCCATCAGCCGGTGTATCCGCAGGTACCTGGTACGGAACCTGTTCCAAAACTGAAAGGGCCCAAGGACCAGGGCGAGGAGTCCGCCCGAAATATGGCCAATCAGCCACCATTTATACTCAAGCCATCTTCCAAGGGTTTCCGGGTTCAGGGAAAAGTAAGGTAAGGCAGCGGTGATAATAAATTTGAGGGAGAATCCGATGATAACGATCCAGATAAAGGCCCAGAAAAGCATGTTCATTCTGGCGGCAGGGGTGGTGGTTTTGATGGTGGCCATGAAAGTATTGGTTAAGGTGGTTCAACCACCTGCATATCAGGCAGTTGGATTTTAATTTCGATTTTTTTATGAAAATATGCTATTCATTCTCCAAAAATCTAAACTAAACCTGCCCGGAAATTAGAAGTGTGCTACCCGGAGTGGGGTAAAATGCGTGATAAACCCGTTCATTTTATTCACTCCTCAGGCTCAGCACCGGATTGGCCCTGGCTGCGGTAAGTGCGTGATAGCTGATGGTCAGGAAGGCAATAATCACGGCGATGAAAGCTGCCAGGACGAACAGCCAGATGCTTACAGGCGCCCGGTAGGCAAAACTATCCAGCCAGGTTGTGCCCGCCCACCAGGCGAGCGGAATGGCAAGAACCACAGCCACCGCAACCAGTTTCAGGAAATCGGTGGTCAGAAGCCTGATGATATTGGCTGCCGAGGCCCCCTGAACTTTCCGGATCCCGATTTCTTTGGTGCGCTGAATGGCCATGTAGGATGACAAGCCGAACAGGCCCAGGCAGGAAATTAACAGGGCAATTCCGGCAGCACCCACAATGAGCCTCGACGTTCGTTTTTCCGATTCGTAATACTTTTCAATGGAATTCTGGTAGAATTGATGATTGAACGGAGAGTCCGGGTAGACTCCTTTAAAAGCGTCGGTAATCCCGGCAATGAGTTGTTCGGAATCAGCCCCCTGCTCCAGCTTGATTCCAAAAGTCCGGCCGGAGTCAAACCGGATAGCCATGGGCTTGATCTCATTATGCAGGGAACGGAAATGAAAATCGGATACGACTCCCGCCACGATCAGTGAGTCGTCATCCGGGTCGATCATGATATCCAGCACATCGATCGGGTTGTCATAGCCCAGTTCCTTCATAAAGGCCTCGTTAATCAGGATTTCTTTTTCGTTACGAAGGCTGCGGCCGCTAAGCTGCTCTATCCCGAAAAACGTCGTGTAGGTACTGTCACCGTTTTTAATAAATACCTCGAGCTCGGAAGCCGATCCATCCTTATGGGTAACATCATAAATACTTGAACTCCAGCCATTCTCGATCGGTGCACTGCCAAACCTAACCATTTCCGATATCCCGGATTGCTGGCTCAGTTCATTATACAATACCTCTGACCGGGATTCAGGCAGGTAATACGGCGTGCTGAAGATCAGGATATTCTCCTTTTCAAACCCGAGGTCCTTATTGATCATGAAGTCGATCTGGTTGAAGATGATAAAAGTGATGATGAGCAGGACCTGGGAGAATGTGAACTGGAACAAGGTAAGCCCTTTGCGAAGGAAATTATTACCCCCGGTACCCGTGGTCATCTGGGTTTTAAGGACGGTAACCGGACGAAAGGCGGACATGACCATTGCCGGGTAAAATCCGGCGATAAAGCCAACCAAAAGGCCAATGAGCAGGAGCAGGGCCAGGTTTGTGAATTCAAAAGGGGCGAAGGAGATGCCCTCCGGGAGGAAATCGCTGAACAGGCGCAGTCCGACCTGCGTCAGCGGAACAGCGATGATAATGGCGACGAAGGTCATCAGCGTACTTTGTACCAGGAACTGGATCATCACAGTCACCCGCTGGCTGCCAAAGACTTTCCGAATGCCGATTTCCCGGCCCCGTTTGCCGCCTATAGCCGTTTCAAGATTGATAAAATTCACGATGGCAAGGACCAGGATGGCGATGGAAATGAGCAGAACATTTCGAAGGATGGTGCGGTCAGCTGCATGGGAGGCGTTGTCAAAGACGCCCAGGGTTGTATTGTAATGCAGCTCTGAGAGGGGTTGTGCCTCGAACGTAGCTTTAAATGAGTCGTCTTCATTTTTCAGTGCACGCTGTTCATTGAGCTGGCTGAGTACATAATCAAGATCCGCACGGGTGGAAGATTCCCTGAACTTTACGAATACCTGGTTGCTTGAGCTGGTTGAGTTCCAGTCCTCATAATCATAATTTTCTTTCAGGAAGGATGATTTGGCTGTTTCGATGGAAATGAAATCGGTGAAAACAAAATCAGTTTTTACCACGGGGTCGCTGAGGATACCCACCACTTCGACCTGCAGGGAATCCTGGTAGATCACTTCCTTACCCAGGTATTCGGAAGAGGGGAGGTCCCCAAAATATTTTTCAGCCTGTGACCGCAGCAGCGCCACCGCGCGTGGATTATTCATCGAGGCCATACTGCCCGCCTCCCAGTCCCAGGTATTGATCAGTTCGAAGAGATCAGGAGAGGTAATAACCAGCTCTGCCTGCCGCTCCAGGTCTTTTATACTCCCGTCGCCCTGGCGGACTTTGGTGTTGGCCCCCCAGGTATGGATTTGTGCGACCGTTTCAATGGAGGAGAAATTCTCCTTCAGATAAGGCCCGGCACCATTGTTTACCCCACGGTTGAACCCGGAGAACACGCCGTCAAATTTGGAGTACAGGCGATAGATACGGTCATGACCGTCTACTGAAGTATTGAAATTACTTTCAAAGCGGACGAATGTCAGCACGCACAGGAAGACGGTGAGTCCGATGGCCAGACCCAGGATATTGATTCCGGTATACAGGCTGTTGCGCAGGAGGTTCCGCAGGGTGAGTTTGAGGATATTCGTCAGCATAGCAGGGGGTTATTTCTGGTTGTACGAATGTTTTCGTATTAAGGTTATGGAATCTGGGG
>CAZLZD010000136.1:0-3356 GCA_964563925.1 uncultured Roseivirgaceae bacterium
GTGTTAAATACGCGGTGTCGACCCTGAGTGATGATGATTCGTTTGACTGGACCGACGGATGGCAGGGATACGGCCAGTTCTGGCTGGTAATCCAGGATGGAACAGGTGACCACGGTATTGAAGCTGATAACAACGGTGACGTGAATACGGCTACTCCTTATTCTGATCCCCGTATCGCCAACGTTACCTTATTTGGTGGCGGTGGCACATCTACCGGTGACGGCGGAATGCTGCTTCGCGAAGGGACCAAAGCCCAGATCTGGAACGCGATTGTAACTGGTTATACCGAAGCAACCGGTACTCCGTTTGACTTCAAAGGGTTTGGTATCGCGACCGACCAGGCCGAGACACTGAACAATATCAATGATGAATCACTTGATATCTATACGTCAATCGTGTTTGGAAACACCACCAATTTCGCCAATACAGACGGAACTCCCGGAGGTGACCTCACCGACGGCATCAGCACCGACGGCAGTGGCGTGACCCTTGATATGGGTGTGGGCGTGGTTTCAGGCGGAACAGATCCTTCGGCGGTTGACGCATGGTTTACGGCTACCACAAACATTGGTGCAGTCGATCCGGCAAATAACTGGCTGACCGGCTGGGCGCTGAAGCCCGATGGCTCAACATACTAATCTTCAGGATAAATTTCCTAGGTGAAGGCTCATCATGTCATGTGGTGGGCCTTCTGTTTTTGTGTAGATTGCTTATTCTTAACTGGTATTTATTATGAATAAATGGATTTGTTTGTCCGTCGTCCTGATTACTTTGGCTTGCAGGGGTAATGAAGACGCTGAACCCTGGAAAAATGCGACCACCGGATATCTGAAAAATCCTGAAAACCTGAATGATGTGGCCATGTATGAGCCCCTTGATTTTGGTGTGCCGGATACCCTTTCCGGGGATACAGCGTATTCGGTGATTCACCGTTACCAGGGGCTGAATATTGCCAGCAGGGAGGTTCGCCGAGAGGCGCGCATCTATTTTGACGGGGCCTGGAATGTACTGGGTTATGAGAATATTGAGTATCTTGACCCCATGACCAAGTCGCAACGCAAGGGAGAGCCTGCAGACACCTTGTAACAATCCCGCATATTTCGAGTTATTATACCCCATGAAAGATATCCTGATCACAGGCGGTACCGGACTGCTCGGTTCAAGAATGACCGAGTTGCTTCAAGAACGCGGACATACGGTAAAATTCCTGTCCCGAAACCCTGACAAGACGGATAAAGTGAAGGCCTATCACTGGGATATAAGGAAGCAGGAGATGGATCCTGAGGCGTTGAAGAACACGGGTGCCATCATTCATCTTGCGGGGGCGGGCGTGGCCGACAAGCGCTGGACGGCCGAGCGGAAAGAAGTTATTTTACATAGCCGCACGCAGAGTGCTGCGTTGATCCGGAAAGCGTTGCGGGAGAATGACCATGAAGTAGAGACATTTATCTCCGCTTCCGGGATAAGTTATTATGGCAATAATGATGACGGTATCATGACGGAAGACAGTCCGCCAGCCTCTGATTACCTGGCTGACGTAGCCCGGGCCTGGGAGCATGCTGCGGACGAAGCAGGAGAACTTGTTTCCCGTGTGGCTAAGATCCGGATCGGTGTGGTGCTGAGTGACAAGGGCGGGGCACTTCCAAAGCTTGCCCAACCGGTTCATTGGTGGGTGGGCGCACCGCTTGGCAGCGGTCGTCAGCCCATGAGCTGGATACATATCGACGATTTGGTGAGCATATTTATTCATGTGTTGGAGCATGAGGAACTGGAGGGAGTATTCAACGGAGTGGCCCCCAACCCCGTGACCAATCGGGAAATGACCAGGGCCATTGCCAAATCGCTGAATAAGCCAATGTTTCTTCCGCCGGTTCCCGGTTTCATGCTTCGGCTGATGCTGGGTGAGATGGCCGAAATGCTGTTGGGAGGAACACGAATCTCCTCGGAGAAAATCCGGAAAACGGGTTTTGTATTTTCCTTTCCGGAGCTTGATCCTGCACTGCATGATTTGCTCAGATAATACGAATGGACCGTTTTTTATCAGGATCAGTTTATGTAAGTTTACCTTGCGTTAAATTTTTTACGCTATGACGAAGAATACCAATAAGCAGGATAAGAAAAAAAATATCCTCACCCCCACAGCCAAGCCTAAGGACAATCAAAAAGATTTCAGCGAAGACGAACAACGCATATTCCGTGCGTTTGAGGAGAGAGACTGGAATGAAATTAAATCCTATGATTCCTGGGTCATCTTCAAAGTGATGTCAGAATTTGTGGAGGGGTTTGAAAAGCTTGCCAAAATAGGTCCGTGTGTGACCATATTCGGATCGGCCCGGACCCGGGACGACCATAAATATTATTCCATGGCCTATGAGATTGCCGCCAAACTGGTGCGACATGGTTATGGAGTAATTACAGGTGGCGGACCCGGGATCATGGAGGCGGGAAACCGCGGAGCCAAGTCGGAAGGCGGAAAGTCTGTGGGTCTTAATATTCAGCTGCCATTCGAACAAAAGGGGAATGACTATATTGATGCCGACAAGCTGATAACTTTTGATTATTTCTTTGTACGCAAGGTCATGTTTACCAAGTATTCCCAGGGGTTCATTGTCATGCCCGGCGGGTTTGGCACGCTGGACGAGCTCTTTGAGGCACTTACCCTGATCCAGACAAAGAAAATCGGGCGTTTTCCGATCGTCCTGGTAGGAAAGGAATTCTGGGGCGGACTTCTTGGCTGGGTGGAAGAAACGCTCCTCGAGGCTGAAAATAATATTTCAAAAGAAGACCTGAATCTCTATAAAGTAGTGGAAACTGCCTCTGAAGCTGTAGAGGTAATCGATGACTTCTATGCGAAGTATCTGCTGTCGCCCAACTTCTAACAGTCTGTCTGTCTGTTAAAAAAGAATGAAATTTCAGGGACAATGTAAGAAATGGTCCCATTACAAATTTTTTATGTGAACTATAATTTCTTCTTTTGGAGTTATACTTACAGGACTTTTTTTAACTGCTGCTATGAAATACTTTCCACACGCCATTTCTCTATTGACACTTTTTGTCCTTCTGGGATACATTCATGAGACTGAAAACTCACCTGACACACCGACCGTTGAGGCGGCGGCCAGCCAGAAAGTAGGTTTTTACCGGGTCGACAATCCTCCTGCCGGGGAGTATGCCGGATATCTCAACGCGGTATCCCTTGAATTGCCCCAGGAATTGTATTTTGCCGGTGAACGTGTACCGCTGGAAATTCCTGATGTGGCAGAGCGGCTGGATCGTGAACTCCATATTAATACCTACTGGCACAGCAGTACCATCTTTCTCATCAAGCAGGCCCATCGCTGGTTGCCGCAGATTGA
>CAZLZD010000137.1:0-3322 GCA_964563925.1 uncultured Roseivirgaceae bacterium
CGGAATTTCCCGGCATGACGTTACCTTCCGGAATTCCCCAGCAAGACGTTATCTTTCGGAATTTCCCGGCATGACGTTATCTTTCGGAATTTCCCGGCATGACGTTATCTTCCGGAATCTCCCGGCATGACGTATTTTTTAACCTGCATAGCTGGTCTGTACCGAAGCGGACAGGTAAACCAGCGGGGCATTCCAGTTGATGGCCACCTCATTCGTGGAATAGCTGCATTCTTCATCGATGTAAGCCATGGCAGGGTGATGGTCGGGGTAATGATCCCGGCCGCAATCCTGGTCCATGTTATGCGGATTTGGTCCGCCTGCCAGCATTCCCGGAACCGGATTCTCCACATTATCAGATGCTGACGGCCGGTGGTGTGGATATAAGGGTGTTTCATTGCCAAAGCCCGTTACAAAACTAACACCCGGAGCATTCCTGCCCAGCACATAATCAAGGCATGACAATGCATCTGCCCTGAACTTTTCTTCCCCGGATATCCGCCATGCCTGCATAAGTACCATGCCCTGGTTAAGGATATCCGACGAACTGCCCCAGCGGAAATCATTCAGCGGTATCTGGTACGGGGCCTCTTCCGCTTGCTGGTGAAGGCCGATGGCAACTTTCATTAATTCCTGGTCAGCCCTCATCCTGAGGTTATTATTTTCCGGGAGATCCGAGGATAAAGCGATCAGGCCAAGTGTTTCCACGGATCCCCAGGAGGGAACCCGGAATGTCTTCAACGGGGTGCCGTGTACCGTATCCAGGTATACCTGTTTCCTGGTTGTCAGGTATAGTTCGGCTGCCGCCCAGAAGAATTCATCCTGAACGTTCCGGTCTCCGTACGCGCCGGTGGCTATAGCCGGACCGAATCTGCCGCTATCCCCTGGATTCCTGAAGAGCACGTCAGGGTTTTTTATAGCCCACTCCCAGGCCGCCTCTGCCTGCCTGATCATCTGGTTTGAAAATTCAGGGTCAGATGCTTTATATAGGCGTGATGCCCTGGCCAGAACCGCCGCAAAATCAAGCGCAGCGGTCGTACTTTTCTGAATGACATACCGGGTGGAAGTGGCTTCGTGCGGAGGCACGAAACCTTCGAAATTCGCCGTGGTGTTCTTGTGATAGACCCCACCGTCGTCCGGATCCTGCATGGTAATCATCCATTCCAGGTTCCAGCGGATCTCGTCGAGCAGGTCGGGTACCTGATTATTGCTTTCCGGGATGTTCCAGGTCAGGGTATCGAATAGCTCTTTGTTCTCCTCATAGGCACGCATCAGGGTAAACGTGGTAATACCTGAGTTAACGATGTATTTGTTGTAATCCCCGGCATCATACCATCCCTTCTCCGTACGAATTTGCATCCCTGCAGGACGCGAAGCAGTTGCTGCGGTTTGATGAATCAGGGAGGAGGTATCCGGATGGGCAAACGGCCGGTGGTATTCTCCGGCAAACTCCTCCGGCAAAGCGGTCGATGCCCGGTTGTAATAATAATATTTTGCACTGCCGCGTACCAGGTCGACATACACATTCTCCGATATTTCAAAAGAACCCGACATTTCCGTCCCGCATTGTAACCGATACGTGCCGGGCAGGGTCAATGCGGTAAAATCAGCGGTACGAACAGTTTGTCCGGCTTTATCCCAGTAAGCACCAGCAGACAGTATGCCTGTATAGACGACTTTACCCTCATCATCCAACACCAGGAAATCATCCGATAAGGCTTCGCTTATCACCGCCAGTTTCGTGGCCTGCGGAAGATACCCGATCTGGTTATAATGGAAGGAAGTTCCTGGTGTCAGGCCACCGGCGGATTGTGTAACGGCCGGATCAGCCAAGGGCATGGCAATCACCAGCAGGATACAAGATAACGCAGTATGTATTTTGAGCATGGATATTCAGAGATGCGATTCGTCTGAATATAGTGAATTCAGGAAAAGGAGTGAAATGATTGAATCCCTTTACTGGTAAATCAAATACTAATGTTCATTAATAAATTCCAGGACATCTTTGCTAAACTGCTGACTTAACCAGCCCTGATACAGCCAGAACCATTGGGATATGTTTCATGGAAAACAGGTCTTTTTTACCCACTGTGGAGAAAAGTCGCAAAACATTTTTATAAAAACCCGAAATTTCCCGAAACTGACATGATAAATTTTCGGCATACTTTTTTCGGGACAAGGTGACCACCGCTACATAAAAACTATTGACATGATAAACCTGACAAAGCAAATTCACCTGCGCAACATGCTAAGCTGCCTGACAGATATCGAGAATTGTTGTACCGATACCAACGAGCGCCAACTGGAAGACAAGGAGCTGATGGGTTTCCTGAAAATAAATTTCATCATTCTCGGAATGGAAGCTTTCAATTCGGCCATCCGTCATCCGGTAATTGAAACGTTGAAAAGTTTTATGTGCATGGATTTCGACCGCGATATGGGAGAAGACCGATATGCCCTTTACAATTTTATTGTTAATGACCTGGAGTCAATTAAGCGGACGATCATGGGGATGCAGGATTCTGTCCGGAATAAATCATCCGAATACGCCCTTTCCGGCGGGATGTAAATCCTGTGCATCAGATTCGGGATTTCTGTACCTTAGGCAGATGAAAACGCTTGAATCTGTAACCGGACTTTTACGCAGCACACCTTCCATCCTGAAAACCTGGGCAACGGAAGTTCCGGAATTTTTGTGGCACTCCCGGGAACATTCCGGCAGCTGGAACCCGGTAGATGTGCTTAAGCATTTAATCCACGGTGAGGAAACCGACTGGATACCCCGTCTTCACCAGATGATCGATGGCAGCGGAAAGGGTGAAAGCGTGAAATTCACTCCTTACGATATGAACGGATACCAAAACATCCAGGGAAATTACCAGGAACTGGCCGGGGTATTTGAATTCAGGCGTTATGAGAATGTGGAGGAGCTGGGGCGGATCCTTCGCGATCATGACCTGGGTAGCTTGAAAGCACAACATCCGGAACTTGGAGTAGTCACGGGAAGTGACCTGGTCCATGCCTGGGGTGCCCATGACCTTACCCACATTTACCAGATCAGCCGCAACTTTGCGGTGCCCCTGCTGGAGCAGGCCGGACCATGGCCAATTTATCTGAGAATTGCTGGATTAAAAGGTGGTCAGGGAGAATGAAATACTCCGCCTGATCTATCGGGTACACCCGCGACGTCTCCTCCTTTTCACCGTACAGTAAGGTTTCCAGGTTGGAAGCAAAGGGTGTAAAAAGGAAGCCGTACATGACGATAACCGTCGCAAACGTGACGGCAAGACCTGACCAGGTGGCCCGGTGAATCTTACCTAATGTC
>CAZLZD010000138.1:0-3302 GCA_964563925.1 uncultured Roseivirgaceae bacterium
ATAGCAATGACCGAGCCACGTCACGAGATACCACCCGCCCTTGTCCGCCGAGATTGATTATGTTGACGAGGATATATTGGTATTATCAATAGAATCGTGGCAGATGGAAGATGATACTCTTAAGATGGTGAAACAATAGGGCGTTAAAAAACCATGATCAAATGAAAAAATTTCTGCAAATTTTCTGCAAATCGAAATTCAGTAAAAAAGAAAGGCAGTCATAAGCCCTTGTAACTGCCTCATAATCAACTGATTATAACGTGATCCTGCAGGGACTCGAACCCCGAACCTACTGCTTAGAAGGCAGTTGCTCTATCCAGTTGAGCTACAGGACCAATACTAACTTTCGTTCCCACGAAGGGACACAAGGTCCCGTGTCGACTCCGGCAGTTGCCGGAGATAACACGGGATGACGATCTTAAGAAGGTCCTGGGTCGATACCGGTTTGCACCGGCAGTTTCCCAGGATGACGATCTTAAGAAGGTCCCGGGTCGATACCGGCTTACACCGGTAATTTCCCAGGATGACGTTCTTTAAGAGCTCCCGTAGGATGACGTTCTTTCAAGAAGGTATACAAACCAAAAACGCCCTTCCGGGCGTTACTTCGATCGGTAAATATTATCACCCATGTTGGCCGACGTTTCCGTCGAAGCAAAATAGGGTTGGCATGTTGCCAACTCCTTTTTTGCGCAAGCGGAGAGAGGGGGATTCGAACCCCCGGTACGTTTGCACGTACGGCAGTTTAGCAAACTGCTGGTTTCAGCCACTCACCCACCTCTCCGTGTAGGCCTCCCAAGTTCACATCTCGTTTGATGCTCGCAAAAGAGATTGCAAATATAGTTTAACAATTCTGACTTCGCCAAAATACCGCGCAAATTTATCCATGCCTTCCGACATTATATTCTCCGGCACAAAACCGCGGTCACATCCTACTTCCTGAGCAGTTTCTCCTTGAACCGGTAGTAGCGGGTGATCCCGTAGATCGCCAGCGAAATACCCATCACCAGGAATATCGCCGAAATAACATAAAAGACCATTTGCTCGTAAAATTTGAACACAAAGGCACTTAGTCCGACCAGGGCAAGTGCCGCCCGGTAATACGACATCAGGGTGCGTTCATTGGCCAGCTGCGTGCGGATTCGTGCGAAATAATGCCGGCGGTCGGTTTGTCTTAATTCCTCCATAGTTCTCCGGTTTAAAGCCCTGGCGTGCCGGTTGGTATTTTAGTGAAAAAAACCACATCTTACACGCAATTACCAATAACATAACATATAAAAATGAAATTTCACCTTACCCTGTCGATATTCCTTTGCCTTTCTGTCTTTGCCCGGGCCCAGTCAGATAAAGAACTCACCCAGCAAACGGTCGAAAGAGCCACCATTGAAGGACATATTTATTTTCTCGCTTCCGATGAGCTTAAGGGCCGTCAGACGGGCACCGAAGGCATCGATATTGCCGCCCGCTATATTGCGTCCTCCTTTCGCCGGTACGGTGTACAGGAGGTGCCCGGTGCGGAAGGCTATTTTCAGCACCTGAATATGGTGAATCTCGGCTATCCCCAAATGGTTGGTTTCCAGGGAGGTGAAGTGCCGGTGGATGCCGGCGATGTACTGGTGGTCCAGGGTCAGGATGTGAAGATGGAAAGCGAGCTTATGTTCCTGGGCTACGGGACCGAGAAGGATTTCCGTAAAAAAGATTTAACAGGGATGGTGGCCGTGGTATTGGCCGGTACTCCCGATGACCAGGGCATGAATGCTGTCCAGTCGGCCATGTCCGGAAAGATTGACCGGGCAAAGGCAGCCGGAGCCGCGGGTATCATCCAAATAACCGCGCTGCCCGAATCGCAGTGGAAGCAGGTGGAAGGCTACCTGAAACGCGAACGACTGGCGAGTCCGCCCGATGCCATGGATTCCTTTTTCCATCTCTGGGTTAATGACTCGGAGAATACGTACCAGGAGAGCCTTTCCGCCAAAAAGAAAATGCCGGCTTCGGTACTGATTGGCAAGCGATCCTCCACACCGTTTGCCGCCAAGAACGTGGTGGGTATGGTGGAAGGTACCGATCCTGAGCTAAAAAATGAATACGTGGTCTACTCGGCTCATTACGATCACATCGGGATAGGAAAACCCAATGCGGAGGGGGATTCCATTTATAATGGTGCCCGCGATAATGCGGTAGGCGTCGTCACGGTGATGAGCGCCGCGGAGAATATTGCCAAATATCCTACGAAGCGATCAGCGCTGTTCATTCTCTTTACGGCCGAAGAAATGGGCCTGGTGGGCAGCCGTTATTATGTCGATAATCCGCTTGTTCCCCTGGAGAATACGGTATATGTGTTCAACAGCGACAACGGGGGATATAACGATACCAGTATAGCCACGATTGTCGGACTCGAACGGACCACCGCTCAAAAGCATATTGTGGAGGCCTGCCGGGCATTCGGCATTGAGGCAATTGAAGACCCGGCCAGGGAGCAGGGGCTCTTTGACCGGTCCGACAACGTCAACTTTGCCCGCAAAGGCGTTCCGGCCCCGACCTTCAGCCTGGGCTTCAGGGCATTCGATGCGGAGATATTTAAATATTATCACCAGGCCGCCGACAATCCGGATAACCTGGATTATGAGTACCTGGAGAAATTCTTCAAGGCCTATGTGTTATCATGCCGGCTGATTGCCAATGATCCCGAGACCCCATACTGGCTCGAGGGTGACAAATACTACGAAGCCGGCGAAGCACTTTACCGAAAGGAAGACTGATATGTCAGAAAAGATTCTTCCTGTCTGGATTATTATGGGAGTCAGCGGTTGTGGCAAGACGACCATTGGCAAGCTGTGGGCAAACGAACTGAGAATCCCTTTTTACGACGCTGATGACTTTCATCCGTCGGAGAATATTGAGAAAATGACCTCCGGTCAGGCGCTCAATGACGATGACCGTTTTCCCTGGCTTGAACAGCTCGGGGCACTGATCATCATGATTTCCCGCAATAAAGGCGGAGTGCTGGCCTGTTCGGCCCTGAACGAACTGTACCGCAACTACCTGCGCCCGGGAGGGCACCCCGTTCATTTTGTTTACCTCAAGGCAGAAAAGGAGCTGATCCGTGAACGCCTTGCCAAACGCACCGGCCATTTCATGCCCGATGTGCTTATCGATTCGCAGTTTGAGGTACTGGAAGCCCCGAAGACCGGCATTACCATTGATGCCTCGCTTCCCGCCGAAGAAATCCTCGAAATACTGCGGGAGGAATACCAGCAGGAGGGGTGATACGCCGTCATCCAGTGCAACACCGCCTCGTCATCCCG
>CAZLZD010000139.1:0-3201 GCA_964563925.1 uncultured Roseivirgaceae bacterium
AACGCCACCCTACATTAAAGGGGTGGCCAATGTGAGGGGAAACATCATCGCGATCCTTGACCTTGAGCAGAAATTCGGACTGGCGGATGCGGAAACCGGGGCAAGGGAGAATGGCCAGGGTAATTATACCCTGGTGGTTGCCAGCGACACCTTTAAGGTTGGCATACTGGTCACCGAGGTCCCCAATACCTTGTCAGTATCAATGGGCGATATTGAGGAATCACTGAATGTCGGACAGGGAGATGTGGATTCCAATTACATCAAGGGGATCGTAAAGCTTAAGGACCGGCTGGTAATCCTGATTGACATTTTCAAGATTCTGAGCGAGCAGGAAATCGAAAAAATTGCTCACGATACCCAAAAAACAAAATAGGGAAAGATGAAATATGCACTTAACATGGGTGAATCTGCGGTGTGTTCGCACGAAGGAGAGATTGTATGCTACGGTCTCGCCACCTGTGTGGGAGTATTTCTTTACGACAAATTTGGCAAAGTTGGCGCAGCGGCACATGTGGACCTGCCGGATTCGGCAAACCACGGTGCTACCAGCCAGATGATCCAGGACATGCTGGAGAAAATGCTTCTGCTGGGTTGTAACCGGCTCCTGATTCGTGCCAGCCTTGTTGGGGCCGGTGCGGTTTGGAGCCGGGATGCATTTGCCATCGGCGAGCGCAATACTGCGTGTATCAAAGACATGCTGCGCAAGGCCGGTATTTTGATAAAAAGCGAGGAGCTGGGAGGAAATGTGTCTCGTACCGCCCGGCTGGATGTTGGCACCGGTGTATTATCCGTGCATTATCCCGATAAACAATTTTTTACTATTTAAATTTTTTAGGAAATGAACAAGAATGTCCTAATCGTAGATGATTCTCTCTACATGCGCACCCTGATCAAGGATGCCCTGGTAGAAGGTGGCTTCAACATTATCGGTGAAGCCTCTAACGGAGAAGAAGCCATAGATCTGGCCTTTGAACTGATGCCTGACATTATTACACTGGATAATATCCTGCCGGACATGATCGGAACCGATATCCTGAAAGTATTTATGGATGAAGGCCTGAATGCCAAGGTGATCATGATCAGTGCGGTGGGTCAGGATTCTGTGATCAGTGAAGGGTTGAGACTGGGTGCATTTGATTACATCGTGAAGCCCTTTACAACCGACAAACTGTTAGGTGCATTAGCTAAAGCATAACATCCATCGTTGTGAAGAAGATACGAACGGTGGTAATCGAGGATTCCGGCCTTATGCGCATCATGATATCCGATGCACTTCGTGCAGATCCGTTGATCGAGGTTGTCGGAACCGCAGTGAACGGGCAGGAAGGCGTTGATAAGGTCCTGAAGCTATTGCCCGATGTGGTGGTGACCGATATGGTCATGCCGGAGTATGACGGACTGTATGCGGTCAGAAATATCATGGCTAAAGCGCCTATTCCGATCATTTTACTAAGTTCCCTGGACCGGACAACCGGGGCTGTATTTGATGCACTGGAAGCCGGAGCACTGGATTTCATCGATAAACCTGCGGGCAAGGTCGAATTCAACAAGTCGATCCAGCGCTTGCTGAAGGTGATCAAGGCCGCATCCAATGCCGATAACCTGAAAGGGGTAACGGCCAGGGAAAATCATGCGACCCATTCCTTCAGCGGGATCCTTCCGTATCACGTTATTGTGATCGGTGCCTCCACGGGCGGACCAAGTGCCCTTGAATCCATAATTCTCCGCCTGCCTTCCAACCTTCGCGTTCCGGTAATAATAGCACAGCATATGCCTGCCCGGTTTATTGAAGCCTTTGCGGAACGGCTGGGAAAACTTGTACCGCTGAAAGTAGTGGTGGCGAAATCTAACGAAGTGCTCAGGGGAGGGGAAATTTACCTGGTTCCCGGTACAAAAAACATGGTGGTGAGACGGGATGAGCGCGGGCTTGTACGTTTTTATTACAGTAAGAGGCAGTATAAGGAGTTTAACTCTCCGTCCATTGATTGCATCATGGAATCAGTGGCTTCCACGTATGGGGAGAAGGCTATTGGTGTTATCCTTACCGGTATGGGCCGGGACGGCAGCAACGGGCTCCTGCAGATTAAAGAAGCAGGCGGATTAACCGTCGCACAGGATGCCCAATCCTGTGTGGTGAATGGAATGCCGCAGGCAGCGCGCGACCGGGGTGCTGCAGGTCATGTGGTGGACCTCAGGGAAATACCCGGATTTATCATGAGTTGTTTTTAAGACCTAATTATACTAACAGGAAATGAGTGCAAAAGAAAATGAATACAAGGAGATTTTCCTGGCCGAAGCCCAGGAGAATTACGAAGAACTTAACCGGCTGCTTACGGTGCTGGAGAAAAATCCGGCTGACAAGCCCTCGATAAATGCTATTTTTCGGATCACGCATACCCTGAAAGGAAATGCCGCCGGAATGGGCTTTGGTGAGGTGGCCGGTCTCGCTCATGTTCTCGAAGATATTTTCGGTGAAATCAGGGAGGATAAGGCCACATTGAATGAAGATCTGTTCACCACCCTGTTCAAATCCGTGGATGTACTCGGGTTGATGATCGAGGCGGTGGGCACCGGGGAAAAAGTTGCCTTTCGCGGTATCAAAACTAAGCTGGAGGTCATTCTCCGGCAAATCCGCGGAATTGATCCGGTTCAGCCGGAAAACAACGTGACCGCGCCGGCAGAAAAGACTGAACCTAAGCGCAAAAAAGCTGTGTCAAAAGCCGGGACCAGGACGGCAAAGCCTGCCTCCACTGCCCGCAAGACAAGGAAGACAGTCAAAAAGAAAACCACAAAGGGTGAGAAATCAGAACCAGTGGCAACAGATACGCCAAAGGAAAGCCCCTTGGAAAAACCTGAAATTATTACTGAATCTGCCGGGGCTGATGAAACAACATCAGCGGTGGAACAGGATGTGACTTCCAAGGTTGCCTTCTCTGACCTGGTTCAGGTGCCGGTGCGAAAGCTGGACAACCTGCTGAACCTCGTAGGGGAGCTGGTCATTGAACGCGACCGGATCCTTGCCAATACCGGTAAAAAGGTAGACGTGAATGAATATGCACGCCTGAACCGGATTTCTTCCGATTTACAGTATTCGGTCATGGATGTCAGGCTGGTCCACGTAGGGTTCCTGTTCAATAAGTTTCACCGGGTGGTGAGGGATGCAGCTACGGGAGAAAAAAAGAAGGCAGGCCTGAAGCTGAA
>CAZLZD010000140.1:0-3156 GCA_964563925.1 uncultured Roseivirgaceae bacterium
GAATTTTTTGTCAATTGCTTTAGCTTTGAACCATTTTTATCAATAAGCCAGATTTCTGTATCAAAGTAGGAAGTGCCTGGTATGGTTACCAATATCTCAGTGTTATCTTTTGTAGTACTAACCCATGAATCCTGTAACTTGTAATTGGTTACTTGTCGAATATCACTTCCATCTGAATTCATTTCATAAAGCAAATATGTCCGTGAAGTAGTATCTGCATCCGAGACAAAATACACTTTGCCATTTTTACCAAAATAACCCCAATCAATACCAGCTCGGTTTGTGAGGTTTACAGGGTTTGATCCATCCATCTCCATACTAAATACATCATATTCAGTGAACTCCTCATTCATAAGGGCAGTGTAAATTATTCTATATTCATCTTGGTCACACAAACATGCATTATTTGAGGAATTACAGCTTAGTAGAATTAACAAGAAATAGGCTATTGATTTCATATTATTTGAGTCTATTTGTCAGATATTTTAAGGTTAGCCTGTTCTAAATACTTAAACAGTTTTTCATTTATTTCGTCTTCGGATGTGAGTTTCACCATGTGCGACATACGCGGCATACATCCGATGCCGGTAGTTTTGTTCAAATAGTCATCGAAAGGAAGATCATCGTCCAGATCCATAGCAATTCTTACTTCTTTTGCAGTGACACCGATCGCGGCAAATTCCCGTTTGCTCTGAATGGAAACATAGCTTTTTTTGATCTCCACGGTAAGGTCGAATTTCCAGTCACGTATCGCCTTCAAAAGCGTTTCATAAAGCGGTTTCATCTGCTCTTTTCGCTCAAAGATACCGGCCAGCAGCTCGTCCGGATCTCCATACACCGGCTTGCCTCCATTCAGGTAAATACCGGCCAACAGGGAGGCGTTCATGTGACCGAAGCCGTGTTCGCTTTTCAGATAATCTACGATCTCGTTACGCTTTGTACTTCCATTCTTATTGATGGTTTGTATCCACTGTTTGAGTGTTTTACCGGTTTCTTGCTTAAGGTCCTGAATAAACTCCTTTTCTATTTGATGTGATGTCTTTACCATTGTTGTGTTCTCCTGTCAGTTTTAAAATACTCGTCAGACGGCTTCATCATATTGTGATGATTACGATCCTGTGAGATTTAACCGTCCGACGAGTGTTTCTTAGTCAGTAATTTCTTTTCATGGTGGTTGAAAGATACTTCTGTTTCCATTCCCCGTTTTTGTATTCCCCGACGAGAAATTCGTAGGTGTTTTTGTCTTTGAATATCCACCCATCGGTCAGCTCCACAGGCCCCTGGCCGAAGTCATAAAGATAGTGGTAGTAGATATCGTGACCGTCAACCATCACGGTACCTTCCGTAATGCCTCCAAAAATATCGAACTCCCAGAATACGATGCCCGGGACTTCTTCACTCCACACCCTTATTCCCTCGTTTCGAAGCCCAAACTCATACCCGTCATTACTTATATTTCCGAAAGTTTTGGATTTCACAAGGTTCCCTGAAAGTCCCCATTCATATTCCAGATCCAGCTTAAAAGGGCTTCCGTCACTCCACGTTCCTTCGCCTTTCCAGGTTCCTCCCACCAGATTTTTAAACACCTGAAGAGAGGGTTTCTTTTCTTGTGCCTTTGCCGTATTCATAGTCAATAATGCTAAAAGAATAATTAATAATGTTTTCATAGTACTGTGTATTTGGATTACCTCCAGGCGCCTATAATGAGTCCCATCAGGGTGAAGGCCACGGTCATGTAGCCACCGTTTACAAAAATGTATTTCCACGAGCGCTGTTCGAACATGCTGATGACAGCCACGCCGAGCATCACCCAGCCAAAACCGGCCAAGAATCCTGCCGTTGCACCCCAGGTCATGTCTGTCCCAGGATCGCCCAGAAAAGCCGCTAGGTTGTAAGACATGATGATTGAGAATACCAGGGCAAATCCATACTGCTTGGCAGGATTGGCGTTCTTGAGATCTTCCTCGGTAAAGCCGTTCGCCTGCATCCACTGCCTGCCGAACAGCGGGCCGTACCACAGCCCACCCAAAACGAACATTGAAATTGCTGCTACAAGTACAGCCAAATGATTGATGTACATTTCTTCCATAGTTCTCCCGTTTTTATTAATTATTAAGGTTACCGGGAAAAGATGAGAGAAGATTGGGAAAGGCTATTGTAAAAAATTTACCTTTTCAGGAAACAGGCACGTAATTGATGTATTCGCCTTTTTCACGGAGAAAATCGGTGGGATTGAAGCCCGAAAACTTCTGGAACTCGCGTATAAAATGCGCCTGGTCATAGAATCCGCAGTCGTAGCTCAGGGCCGGCCAGTTGATTTCATTTCGGCGCTCCACTTCCTGCAGCACCTTGTTAAAGCGCTGCACCCGCTGGAAGTATTTGGGCGACAGCCCCACATATTTTTTGAACAGTTGAATGAACTGCTTCTGCGAGTATCCGGTTTTGCGGGATATCTGCTTGATGCTGTCGAGCGCCGGGTTTTGGCAGATCTGCTGAATGGCAAAGTTCATCACCTGCTCGGAAAATGAGGCTTCGGAAAGGTGTGTTTGCAGCCACTGTTCGGCCCGGCCGAATTTCTCTTCCGGGGTGGGCGACTCCAGAAGCTGTTCGCGGAGTCGGATGATATCATCCCCGAAAATGAGCTCGGCATCCACTACCAAGTTGTTGAGTTCCTCAACCGGAAAGTTTAAGAAGGGATAGACACCACCGGGCTGAAACTGAATGACAAACATGGAAGAACTCGGTGGGGTGCCGATGGAAATGTACTCCTGTTGCATGCCAGACATCCAGGCCTTGGAGTATTTCTCTTTTTTCTCGAGCGATTCATTGTCGAAGGTAAATTTCGGGATGTTATCCAATTCGATAATGAGGTTGGTCGAACCGTCAGGTAGCAACCTTTCAATGGTATAGCCCAAATTTAATCCCTCATAAAAGGTAAACGTATTTACATAGTTGCACAGAGGCGCGGAGGGAATCTGAATTTTGAGCAGCATAGTCGATGTTTAAGTAGCGTTTAAGGTAATGAAATCAAGATCTTCGATTTGAACAATATTTAATAAACATGAATGAAAAATTGTCATATTAGTTTTGGCAGTATAACGACCAGGCGTTTAAGCGGCGCAGGTTCTCGTTTTTAATTGAAGTAACGGATTAATT
>CAZLZD010000141.1:0-3069 GCA_964563925.1 uncultured Roseivirgaceae bacterium
GGATATCCTGATCCGCGGATATGAGGCGATATCTAAAAACAAGGATGTGGTGTTTGTGGCGCCAGAGCACAACCGGAATTTCTACTCAACCCTGTTCTACCGGACCCTCGGGTATTTTTCCAATTCGAGGCTTACGTTGCATACCGTTGGGTTTTTCGTTCTTTCCCGAAGGGCTATAAACCGGGTATCCAAGGTGGAGGACAACGTCTTTTACCGGAAGATCACCTACCAGAGCCTCGGGCTGAAAACAGATACCATCTATTTTAAGCCGATCAGGAAGGTGCCCTCCGAAAGGAAAGGCAATAAAAAGCTTGCCTTCGAGACCCTGGTGATCTATACGCAGTTCGGATTAAAAATATCCACCTTTATTTCCTTTCTGTTCCTGTTGTTTGCTGTCTTTTCGATCATATATACGGTGACACTGTTTTACCTGGGGGACCCGATCGAAGGTTGGACCACCCTGATGCTCGTCACGTCCATTGGCCTCACCGGACTCTTCCTGGTGCTCACGGTCATCATTCAGTTCCTCTCCATTATTCTCAAACTCCAGAATAAGAAAACGAACTACCTGATCGAAAACATTGAGGTGCTGAATTAATTTCTGTCATGTAATACACGCTTTTTGTAAAATAAACTTGACAAATTAATTTTTCTTGCTACCTTTGTGTCAAGTAAACTTTACAAAAACTCAAAATAACTTGACATGAAAGAAGCAACAAGTTCACGTAAAACGGTGCAGCGGCGGAATACCATGCGCCTGGCATTCTGGACTACCGCCTGGACGATCACCGTAGCGATCGTCACGTTCGGCGCGGAATTCGTCTGGGACAATGACCCCTTAATAACTTCCATCGCTCTGATTGGCAATGTATTGATCGGTACGGGCATGATCATGGCCAACGTGCGTTACCTGAAAGACCTGGATGAGCTGGAGAAGAAGATTCAGCTGGATGCCATGGGGGTTTCACTGGGGGTCACACTGATCGGAGGCATTGCCTATTCGATGATGGACACCACCAACCTCATAAGCATGGATGCCGAAATTTCAATCCTGGTCATCCTGATGGGGATTACCTACATGGCGGCAATAATGATTGGAAAAATGCGGTACCAATGAAAAACCGGATCAAGATACTCAGGGCTGAGCGTGACATGACGCAGGCCGATCTTGCGGATGCTGCAGAGGTATCACGGCAGACAATCAACGCGATCGAAAAGGGAAAATTCGATCCCAGCTTGCCGCTGGCATTTATGCTGGCCAGGATTTTTAATCGGCCGATCGAGGATATTTTCCAGGACGAACAATAGCACTTCAACGACAACAACTCAAAAACAACACAAAATGAAAAAGCTGATAATCATACTCCTTTCTTTTCTTTACCTGCCCGGGTTTGGGCAGGATATTACCGGGCAATGGAATGGCACCCTTAAAATCCAGGAAGGGATGTCTCTCCGGCTCATATTCCATATTTCTGAATCGGATTCAGGCTATACGGCGACACTGGACAGTCCGGATCAGAATGCCAAAGGGATACCCGTCACTTCGGTATCCTATGATTCCCTGACGCTCCGCATTGCCATGGAGCCTATTCGGGCCTCCTATACCGGAGTTTTCCGGGGCGGTATATTTGAGGGAACTTTCTCCCAGTCAGGACAATCTTTTCCCCTGCGGCTAAGCCGCGAGTTGTCGGAAGCTCCGGTGGTACACCGTCCCCAGGAGCCGAAGGAACCATATCCCTACCGGGCGCTGGAAGTGCGGTTTGACGGCGGGGCCGAAGGGGTACACCTGGCGGGAACCCTGACCCTTCCGGACGGTCCCGGACCTTTTCCCATGGCCATTCTGATATCCGGGAGTGGTCCGCAGAACCGGGATGAGGAATTAATGAATCACAAACCGTTCCTGGTGCTTGCAGACCACCTTACCCGGCAGGGCATTGGCGTCCTGCGCTACGATGACCGTGGGTTTGCTGAATCCACCGGGGATTTTAGTGCGGCCACCTCGCTTGACTTCGCCGAAGATGCGGCGGCGGCCGTCCGGTTTGTTCGCCAACTGCCCGAAGCGGGTGCAGTAGGCCTGGTGGGGCACAGTGAAGGCGGACTGATCGCCCCGATTGTGGCTTCCGGCACTGAAGTGGTCGATTTCATCGTCATGCTTGCCGGACCAGGTGTGTCCGGACAAGAGATCCTGCTCCAGCAGACCGAGGCGATCGCTGCCGCTGCAGGCATGAGCCGGGATGAGATCCAACAGGAACTGTCTGTGTCGCGCGGTGTTTTCGAGCTGATGGAATCCCATGCCGATGACCCGACGCTGGAGCAGCAGCTAAGGTCATTTCTGGAGCAGGCCATTCCCGGTGATTCGGTTCGGGGAATGTCTAAAAAGGAAGTAATCGATCTCCAGGTCAGCCAGATGACCCGTCCCTGGTTCCGCTATTTCGTCGGCCACGACCCGGCCGACTACCTCAAGGAAGTGACATGTCCCGTCCTGGCGATTAACGGGAGCAAGGATTTGCAGGTGATCCCATCAAATCTTTATGATATTGAGCAATCGCTCAAGGCGGGTGGAAACCGGCAGGTGACCATTCGTGAGTTTGAAGGACTGAACCACCTGTTCCAGGAATGTGAAACCGGAGCTCTCGGGGAGTATGCGTCAATCTCCCAGACCTTTGCGCCGGTAGCCCTTCAGGTAATCTCTGACTGGATTCTGGCTCAGGCTGATTAATGGAAAATTCACGGCTGACCTTCATTATGGCCGTTTATCATGAAGTGTTTTGCATTAAATGAAATGGTATTAAAATTGCTCTATTCCATTTAGTTCAACGATTTTCCTATGCGTCTACTGCTATTCGTTTCCTTATTTGCAGTTGCTGCCGGTTGCAGTTCGCGTACCTTTGTTCCGGTGACCTATTCTCCCGATAAACCCGACGCGGTCCTTGGGCTTGTGGAGACGGAGAACGCCGATATTCTGCTGGAGAATATGGAGGTGAATGGCAAGCATGTCATTTTTGATCTGGAGGTGCTGAACAAAGCAAACGTCCCGGTGGAAATGAGCCCGCATTCCATTTATTATTA
>CAZLZD010000142.1:0-2961 GCA_964563925.1 uncultured Roseivirgaceae bacterium
GTGAGCTTCAAAATGAAATCCATGCCGCAGCCCCCTGGTTAAAACGACAATTCAGGGCAGGGGTGAGGCTTGCGTCTGTATGTTCGGGGGCACTCATCCTCGCGGAGGCCGGATTATTGAACGGTCGCTCCTGCACATCGCACTGGAAGTGCATTGATTATATGAGGGAACACTATCCCGATGTCCACATTTCTTCAGACCGCTTATTTGTTAAAGACCGCGCCATTTACACAAGCGCGGGAATGACATCCGGAATGGATATGAGCCTGGCTCTGCTGGAAGAATTATATGGTCCGGTAATCACATCCAGGGTTGCGCGGGAACTGGTCTTGTTCCTCCGACGTGATAAAGACAGCAGCCAGGAGACTGTTTATCTGGACTTTCAGACGCATTTCAATCCCGCCATTCATAAAGTACAGGATTATATAATTTCGCACCCGTCCCTGAACCCGGATCTAAGGGAGCTTTCACAGTTGGCAAACATGAGCGCCAGGAATCTGACCCGGACGTTTAAAGCGGTAACCGGGCGAACCCTCACAGAATTTAAACACACGGTAAAGCTGGAATTTGCTAAAACTTTTTTGAAAAATCCTCAATTTACAATTGATGCCATTGCTGCCAGGTGTGGCTATAAAAATCCGCGTCAGCTGCAACGAATATGGCTGGAGAAATACGGTGTGCCACTTTCAAAAATTAGAAACAGCGAATCTGTAACCTATTGAGGTTCAAATTGCCTATTGGTCCTGACGCTTCCGTTTTGCCGTCTGTTCCTGCTCTCTGGCGGCTTAGTAACGGGACAATTAGGAGAAATGTATCAATGATAAATCTGGGTTAGAGGAGGAGTCTTTAGTTTAAAAATATTTTTTGCCGAAAAATAATATTATATTGATAACCCCCTCTTTCCAAATGACTTAGGTGCCGGTATTAGAATGATATATACCGAGCCTGGCAGGAATTGAGAGTGATTGGCCTTGAGGTTCATTTTTAAAGGGCGGGAAATTCAACCATTCATCTAAACATCTCTTACTCCATAAAACACATCATAATGAAAAGTATGCTCTCAATTTCTGACATTCACAAAAATCACATCATTTACTTCCTTCTAGGTTTTCTCTTCGTAAGCTGCAACCCATCGACAACCGAACGGGCCACCGAGGCGGATGAGAATCCGCCTGTTCAGACTGAAATCATCGAGGTTGTGACTACAGGAATGGATTTTGCCCTTCCCAAAGAATTGAAATCCGGGTGGAACACCTTCCGGTACGTCAATAATTCGAACGAAACTCATTTCTTCATCTTCGAAAAGATGCCTGAAGGAATAACCATTGATAACTACAACAATGAATTAGTACCTCCGTTTAAAGCGGCGTTTAACTACCTGCTCGAGGATAATATGGAAGCAGCGATGAAGGAATTTGAAAACATACCTGATTGGTGGTCTGAAGTAAAATTAGGCGGTGGTGTAGGGCTTCTGTCACCACAAAGCACCGCTGAATCTACTATTTATCTTAAGCCTGGCACCTATGTCATGGAATGCTACGTACGAATGCCAACGGGGATGCCCCATGCATTTTATGGTATGCTGGAAGAAATCACGGTAACAGAAGAAAAAACCAGTCAATCTCAGCCGTCGGGTCAGAATGAGATTATTGTGTCCGCTGAAAACGGAGTTTCGTTCGTGGACTCACTGGCAGCTGGAGAATACCAGCTATCCGTTCTATTTGAAGATCAGAAATTGTATGAAACGCTTTTGGGTCATGACATCAACCTGGTCAGGCTTGATGACAAATCGTTGCTGGATACCCTCGGCAACTGGATCAATGCATCAGATATTACCGCATTCAGGACTCCGGCGCCCGAAGGATTGACATTTCTTGGTGGGGTCGAAGACCTGGAAGCCGGTGAAACCGGGTATTTCAAGGCTTCACTGACCAAGGGGGAATATGTCCTGATTTCTGAGATCCCCAATGCACTGGGCAGGAACATGTATAAAACGTTTAGTGTCTACTGATCAATCCAATGCCCGCGTGGCAATAGCCCGGGCAAGGGCTGGCTTCGCGGGTTTAAAGTTTTACGTCCCGGACACCGGGATACCTGTTACAGGCATTCATCAATTAAGTCCTTCGGAGTAGGAAGTGTAATACCAGTTCCTTAATCAATGAATCAGGCAGATCGCCTGTTCCGGGGTGCTGGTTGAGTTTATTGTAGCCGAAGCGGACCGGGTCAAAAGCCGTGATCACATGGATACTTGATATTTTTTGATAAAGTGAATCAGGTGAAAGGGATGCCCCCTGTCTGCGGAGTTGTATTATTTGCGGCTAATTTCCGGTGAGCAGCAAGACCATAGCCATGCTTACCAGCAAGGCGATACGTTGAAATAGCCGGATATAGAAGTCAGACTTTGTTTTAAGGTATCTGAATATACCGACAATCAAAACAACCAGTAGGGCAAAATAACCAATTATGAGCATTCCGGTCGAACCTGGCCATGACAAGGACTCGAAAAGAATGCCCACGAGCGCCGTTGAAAGAAAAAGCCCTGTGGCGACAGACCCTGAAATTCGCAGAAAACTGATGTCCGTATATGACTTTTTCTTAAACATGTCGCGAAAAGAAACGTCATTGAAAAGGGCAAAACTGACATACATATAGAGTATTGCCAGTAGTCCGAATGAAACCAGGACCAATGTCCCTCCCTCCGGAATCGAAAACTGGTTGAGGATCAGGCAAACGAAGGCAACAAGAGCGAGTATAATTTCTGCTTTCTTCATTCAGCCTTTAATAAAAGGGGGTGAGGTTACTGCCATTTTAATTCTTTACGAGAAATCTTTCCATCGTAAGTCGCCTCCGTCTGTAACCGTATTTCCGGATTCCGGGCGAATAAGGCACAAGATATCAATTTTCTGAAAGGCGCGATCTTCATTCCTTTTTTAAATGTATTGCCTCATTCAATTATCCTCC
>CAZLZD010000143.1:0-2885 GCA_964563925.1 uncultured Roseivirgaceae bacterium
AAGGTTCGGTGTCCATCCGGGATACACCAAAAGGCGGTTCGGACAATGTGGAAGGTCACACCAAAACAGATAGCCTCCTGCTGCATCACAGCGACACGGGGCCGAATGGGGAGTTTACCCGCGATGATGAAATAATCACGACGGCCGACGAACCGGATCACGACGGTTTGTGCCGGCTCGAGCAGGAATTTTTCCTCGATGCCATTCAAGCGGATGCAGACCTTGCGGACCATCTCAGGGACGCGGTAAACAGCCTTCGGATTGTCCTGGCAGCCGACGCTTCCCACAAATCCGGGAAGACGGTTGTTATCGATTCGTAAAGGGGCTGAAGTGCATAAAGAATATGTTAATTAGGCTCCAGGATTTGGGTATCTCGATTTTTCGGCTATCTTACTCGTTATGATCAAAATAGAAAAGCAGGAAAATCAGGATATTCTGGAGAAGTCCATACAGCACCTTGAAGCGCGGGGATTTAATAATATCAAGGCCGATATGGAAGGCTTTGAAACACCGAAATCGTACATAAAGAAAAGTACGGGAAACCCCGTTACGCCGGATATCACAGCGACAAAAAACGGCAGGAAATACCTTTTTGATATCAGCCTGAAATCAGAGAAACCGACCCTGTTGAAATCCAAATGGGTGTTCCTTGATACGCTCAGCAGGATGAAGTCCAACCGGTTCCGGATCATTACATTCAGGGGACACTACAAATTTACCGATACGCTTTTGCAGGAATTGAACCTGGGCAACAAACAGCCCATCAAGGTAACCTGATCAGCCCGGTTCGTCGGATTTCAGGAGCATTTTAATATGCGGGATACCATCTTCAAGGTAGTCTTCACCAACAGCCCTGAAACCGAGTTCCTCATAAAATTTCCTAAGGTATAACTGGGCAGAGATCGCAACTTCCGCCGACCCGAACTCCTTTTGCACAGCCTCGATAGAGGCTTTCATTATTTCTTTTCCATATCCGCGCCCGCGGAACCCCTCCCGGACGGCAACCCGGCCGATGCTGGCACGGTCCGTATAATCGCCGGGGGCGAAAATCCGCGTGTATGCCGCCAGCCGTTCCCCCTCGTACCCAAGCAAGTGAAGCGCCTTGTCGTCCTTCCCGTCAAGGTCCGGGTAAATGCACTTTTGTTCCACCACAAAAATAGCGGATCGCAGCCGCAGCAGGTCGTACAACTGCCCGGTGGACAATTCGTTAAAACGGAGCAGGCGTGTTTCCATATCAATCCTGTGCTATGACCTGTTTACTGTCGCATTTTCCGAATTCAGGCTGGATGCTCACATGGTTGATGCCGAATTCCCGCTGCATCTTACCCTCTATTTCTGCCAGGATCGTCTCAAATTCGGAGAGCAGGATATCGCTTTGGAAATCGATATGGGCCTCCAGGTGAATAGAATCTTCATTCAACTGCCAGAGATGAACATGGTGTACATTCTTAACCGACCGGATCCTGCGGATACTACTCACGATTTCCTGCACTTGTATACTGTCCGGGCTGAACAGCATCAGAACCCTGGTGGCGGATTTTAAAAGGTCATACCCCATATAGACCAGGTACAGGGCGATAACCACCGTCAGGGCCGGGTCGATCCAGTACCACTGAAAATAGTACATCAATATACCGCCGGTGAGTACGGCAACGGAGGCCATCATATCGGTCAGCAGATGCAGGTAGGCCGATCGCATATTCATATTCTTTCTGGCATCCCCCCTCAGCAGCAGCACGCTGAAGCCATTGGCCAGTATCCCGAGCAATGAGAGCCAAATAACGATACCGGAAGCGATGACCTGGGGCTCAAAGAATCGTTCAACAGCTTCCACGATCAAGAAAACGGCCACCACGATAAGTGAAGCCGAATTGACAAAAGCCGCGATGATCTCGGCGCGCTTATAACCGAATGTCTTATTGGCGGAAGCCTCTTTGCGGGTCAGGATATTGGCGATATAACTTATCACCAGGGACAATACATCACTCAGGTTATGCAGGGCGTCGGAGAGCAGGGACAAACTGCCGGAAAGGAACCCCCCAACTGCCTGAGCGATCGTAATCAATAGGTTGAGGACAATGGATATCAATAAATTACGCCCTCCCCTGGGAGTATGATGATGGTGGTGATGGTGGGAATGCCCCATTTTGCATTCTGAGGTTTCAATACCTGACGCCCTGGATCAAAAGCAGGGTATCTTTTCGATTCTCCGCTGGTGCCTACCTCCCTCGAACGGGGTATTTAGAAAGGTCCGGACCATCTCCAGTGCCTGTGGGATGGCAATAAAACGGGCTGGGATACACAAGATATTCGCATTGTTGTGTTCCCTGGCCAGGGAGACGATTTCCTTGTTCCAGCAAAGAGCGGCGCGAATTTCCTGGTGCTTGTTCGCAGTCATGGCTGCCCCGTTGCCGCTACCGCAAATAACGATTCCCAGCTCCGCATCCCCGCTGGCAACATCCTTTGATACAGGATGTATAAAATCCGCGTAATCAACCCCATCCGTGCCATCCGTTCCGTGGTTGACGATTTCGTGATCCATGGATTTTAGCAGACCGACAATTGCTAGCTTATACTCGGTTCCGGCATGGTCGTTACCAATGGCTATTCTCATTTTCTTCCCGTTTTTAAAACGCTTTAAAGTTACGAAACCCTATCCGGTTACGCGCTATGAGGATAAGTTAACAACCTGTTTTCATAAATAATTTAAGTATTTATAAATGAGATCGTTGAAATTTATATTGTTGTTTAATAAAAGCCTTAAAAAAAATCACAATCCCATTTTGATATCCTGCAGTTTTTTTGCATTAAGTGTTACAATCCGGAAAGTCAAGGTGAATATTTTAATTTTTTCCAACGATTATGCCGCAGATCGGGACATGTAA
>CAZLZD010000144.1:0-2869 GCA_964563925.1 uncultured Roseivirgaceae bacterium
GTGGTTTTAAACTTAGTCACACTCATACCTGCCTCGGCGGCCAGCTCATCTACCGAAGGAATATCGGCATTGGCAGGATCCCGGAGCAGGCCTGAAACCCGAAGTAAATTCCTGTAATCCGGTGTGAGTAATCGGGTGGGCTGACTAACCGGGGCATGCTTCTGCAGCTTCTTTATAAAGGCACTCAGAAAATCAAGCACACGGCTGTGTGCGTTGGCCTTGTGGTCCATTGCCTCCAGGGCGTCGTTCAGACGGCGCTCAAGATCAGGATCCAGGTCCTCGTAGGTCAGTGGTTTCTCCAGGTCCACGCCCTCCAGTTCGTCGGAAAAATAATCCTCAAGCAGCTGCCTGGAAAAATGCAATCCGCAAACTTCCGCTTCGGTGCCCGGCGGGAAAAACGTTTCAATCTCCAGCCCCGGACCGTATACCAGGATCCCGGCAGGGTGGTATTTGTGGAATTCGATCTCCTCATGCCCCACCCGCTTTTGCTGAGGCCGGCCGGAGAGGTTGATATGGATAATAAACCAATCTGAATCCGGCGGATTCACGGATTTCATGTGAACCGGAACCTTATATTGCGTATGCCCGAAATGATAGAAAGTCAGCTCCCCGGGAAAGGTAAACTCACGAATTTCCGCATGGGTCCCGGTATCAGGATGCATTCGGAAAGTACCATCCTCGTCGATCAGGCCGAAAGTATCCACTGCCTGTTTGACTATGGGACGTGTGATATCAAAAAGAATGTCCACCACCTTAAGATAACACCATTTTCCGAAAGAAAAAGACCAGGGTTATGGGGTTGGGCTCAGACCATACGAGTAGTGCCCGATAATCACATAATCAAACATCATGTCTTCCAGGACTTGTCCGTCGCCGATATTATGAACCACAAGGAACCGCTTTCCGTCGCGTGACCGTCGATCCGAAAGGATACCTGTATGGGTGGTCCCTCCCCCGAGGTTCCAGCATATGATATCCCCGGGAGAATAGTCACCAGGATCACGGGAAATGATTTTCACCGTACCATGCCGTTCAAAAAACTTCATCAGGTTGGGCACACGCCGGTGATCAATATTGGTATCGGTCCGGTCAAGCCCCCACAAATCCGGATATTCTGCAAAGTGGTCCCGCATATCTTCATGCACCTTTTGCTGAAGATCAATCCCAACACCGCGGTAGGCCCGGATAATTACATCCGTACACACCCCTTTTCCCTCCGGGATATCACCCATTGGATAGGGAATGGAAAAATACGCAGGGTCATACTGTACTTCCTGTCGGGTTAGGGCGATGGCAGATCCCACAAGTGACCCTGGATTCACGGTTTGCCCATAGCCCGGAAGCAGGATTACAGACAGAAACAAATACAGACAGACTTTAAAATACATATTCCATCTGCATATTGCACCGTGTATAAGGAGTCTCCTGGTTTGTAATTTGCCGGAAGCCCAGGCGCTTGTAAAGTCGCTGGGCTGCCGCCAGGATGGTATTGGTTTCAAGGTAAATTCTCTTTGCCCCTTTTCGTCGGGCTATATCCAGAATCTCACGACCCAGCATTTCCCCCACGCCGTTTCCCCGGGCTTCGGGAGAAACAGCCATCTTGGCCAGTTCATAATCGAATTCGCCCTCCGGTCCGTGCCAAGGCACCAGGGCACAGACACCGACCGGCCGGTCTTTGTCGAGCGCCACCGCAATCGCTCCTCCTCGGCCAATAATGTATCCTTCAGGATCTTCCAGCATCTTGCGGTCCGGCTCTTCCATGCTGAAATACTGCGTTATCCAGGCCTCGTTCAGGGACTTGAAATACGGGGCGTACATCGGTTTCCAGGTCACAATACGGACAGAAGTCGGGCGATTCAGGGCTGTTTGCATATCCCTTTAAACGGACTTCCGAAAGTATGGGTTTCTATTTTTTTGACGATTGGCGGTAAGCGGTGCGCAACAGCTCGCGCAATTCATCGTCCACTTCCTCTTCGGAGGTAATGACCACCCGGTGGGAGCACATGGTACCAAAAGGACCGGAATCCTGAATACGGTCATTCTCCGGGGCTTCATCATACTTCAGGCCCAGGTCGATCCGGGTTTTCGTACTCGGCTGGATCAGCGCAAACTGCCGGTCCGCCCGTATACTGACATTCGCTTTCTTTGGAACCACTTCCACATCGTTTCCAAATGAAGCGACCTGCGCCAGAATTTTTTCATAGACCGGCCGCAAATGTTCCTTCCCCTTGCCGTACTGGGCGTCGAGCAGGTCTTTATCATCAATGGATCCGGCATCGGCCTCGCGTGCCTTCAGCGCAACCATATTGGCATAACCATGCGTAAAACCATGTTCCGATTTCAGGAATTTCACGATTTCTCCATGTTTGGCAAATCCCCTGGGCTTGATAAGGGCAACCCATTCTTCAAGGGATTTTCCGGTCTTTTCTTTCAGTTTTTCTTCCATGGTGATTTATTAATTTAATCCTTTACCTCCCAGGATTTCCAGAACGAGACCGCCCTGTGGTTTTCCCTCCAGCAATGGCATGGCCCGGGAGATCAGGTCCGGCACCCCCTCCATAGCCAGTGAAGCTTCATGCTCTTCCTTGCTGTCCCAGGCCTCTGTGACATACACGTCAGAAGGGTTGTCAGGGTCCCTGCTCACCAGGTACAGGTGACACCCGCTTGCCGTCTGCATAATTTCTGCCGCCTGCATTAACAGGCGCGCCAGATCGTCACCATTTCCATTTTTGGCAGTTAACTTACCATGTAATCCGTAATAGGTCATAATTTTTTTTGCGTTGATTGAAGGTCTCCATGTCCTGATTAAATCTCGGAGAAAGTCTGCTTAATTCAAAATCATCTGCGTTATTGCAGGTGAATCTCCCTG
>CAZLZD010000145.1:0-2825 GCA_964563925.1 uncultured Roseivirgaceae bacterium
CACAGAAGATTCGAATCGCTGATATATATGAAACCATGAAAAATCAGTTTAAAGCCATACTATTGCTCGTCACAGTCCATTTAATGTTCCAGGGCTGCGTGGCCTATCATACTACCTCGTCCCTGGAGCAGTCTTCCCGAAAACAGATAAGAACAAAAGTTGTGCGGACGGACGGTAAATCCGAAACGTTCCGGCATGTAATGCATGAAGATGGAAGATACTATGGCATGAGCCGAAAATCTGGTGAATTGGTCAAGACACCACTATACCCGAGTGATACTGCTAACGTTTTTACCGAAAATAAAGGGGCAACAATTACTGGGACCGCGCTGTTAAGCGCAATAGCACTTTATGGGCTTGGGATGTTGCTGTTTTTTTCTGATGTGTTTCATTGACTAGAATTCGCCCTTTGGATCTAATTCCCGGCCAAATCGGTATTCACCATTGGCATCTATTAAAGCATGATAAACCATACCATGGAAGGAACTGATCTTAGTCATTGAAACCTGCTCATTTCCGAAATACATTAACCGGAAAATCATTTGTCATGAAATTGCTCCGGATAATTTCAGTTTTTATGCTGGTCCTCACACTATCGCCAGCCTTGGGACAGAAGGTAAAAACCTTTAAGGTCTGGGTTAACCGGCTCAACGACGCACGGATTACCGGGACCCTCTATACCGTGGACGGGGATGGCCTGGTAATCCTTGGCGAGGACCTGAAACAGGTTACCATTGATCCCAAAAGTATTGAGTCCATAAAAGTAAGGCGAGTTGGAAATGTGGGCAGGGGCGCATGGATTGGTGCAGTGAGCGGACTTGTGCTCGGAGGCGTTGCCGGTTATTCTTCCGAAGCCGGGAGCGGCTGGGAAGATGTAGGTGCTATCGGAGGCGGACTACTTGGTGCTCCTGCAGGAGCGCTTATAGGGCTCGGGGTCGGATCTGCTAAAACAAGGTTTTTAATTAATGGCAACAGGAATACCTTCAATTCCGCTGTCCCCAGGCTAAGGCAGTATACCCCTCACTAAAGTTGCAAACTCATGAAGTCAATCCGGATTATCTCAATTTTGATTTCAGCCTTCTTTGTGGGATCATGCAGTGGGGATGACTGGGATATTATTGTATGCGACCATTGTCCCTCTTCAAAACCATGGTCTGTCTGGAACCTGGACCTGAGCAATCCATGTTTTGAAACAAAGGCTGATTGTGAAGCCTGGGCGGAAGGACATTTGGGGCCACAGGCGGAATGTATGAAGTGTAATGGATAAAAAGGAATGGCATGGTACCGTCATCGGCATATATAAACGACCTCCGGGACCCGGATGTTTCGCCTTACTGATGATCCAAATCATTTCCAATAGCCCATAACTAAGTTAATTTCATTCCAAAACCCGGCCATGAAAAAGTCATCAATAACACTGAAGACTCTCGTCTTAGTGCTCTTTTTGCTGTGCATCCCAACCATCCGGGGACAGTCGGGAAAAGCAGATATCAGGGAGTACCGGAGAGCTAGGGAAAGGGCCCTGAAAGAGCGTATCCCGTTCGACATGGATATGCGGATGGATCTTTATGTGTCCATGGATCAATTGCCCAGGTTCCTTATGGAAAAACTAAAACCCACATTATTGCGAAGCAGTAAGGCAAGTGTTCAGGGGCAGGTATATTGGTTGGCCTTTTATGACTTCGATGGGGATGATCTTCCCGACAAGTTCGCGCTTCAGACTCATGATAAAAAAGTAATGCCAGATGATTTCGGGTTCCTGTATGATTTGAACCGGGATGGAGAAACAGATTATATAATCTACAATGGAGGGTCGATGATTACCGGTTCGAGTCCCTTTTATCATTACTTCTATCACTGGATCGATTCAAACTTTGACGGTAAAATTGATGTTATAGCATATGTCCATGTAATTTATTCAGAGGGCTCCAGGCCTGACCCCACAAAAGTTTTCTGGATAATGGACAGGGACGGGAATGGTGCACCGGACCTGGTGGATTTCACGGACAATAAAGACCAAAGTTCCCACCCCATCGAATTATCTGAGGGGGTTTGGACGTACAGGACGCTTTTTGGACTTAAAACCATTGATCCGGAGGATAAGGCATATTTTGATCTTTACAATCAATATCTGGAGGCGGTAATGGTCCTTTCTAGAGGTTAATAATCAAAAGGACGCAACCTGATGAACAAACTGCTTGTTTCTGTCTTCTTCATTGGTCTGGCTACCGGGTTGGACGCCCAGGATGTCTTGGAATACCATAAGAGCCACCAAAACTTGTTGGGCAGGGTTTTGGGTATGGAGGAAAAGCGTTTTAAGGCGGAAATCGTAAATGGGTCGATAGTAAAGGGCCGCCTGATAACCCGTGATACTTTCTCTTTCAATGAGGATGGATGGCTCATTGAAGCCATACATTCCAATTCTGATGGTGTACTTTGGAAGGATGTGAATGAATTCGACACTTACGGAAACAGGGTTGCCGAATCCAGGTACGATTCCGATGGTGGATTAATCTATAAAAATACTTATGCATATGATGCTGGAGGGAATCAAATTGAAAAAACCGTCTTTGATTACAAAGAAAAACCACAATTCCGGATCAAAACATCCTACAATAGCGCCGGGGACGTGCTTGCTGTCAGGAAAGTATACGTGTCATTGCCCGGACCGTCCAAAACAATCTTGGAAAATGTTTACGACGATAAGGGAAGGCTGGTAGAAGAGCGGATGAACGATCTGACTGGACCCGTCAAAATTGTCAATAGTTATGATGAAGCCGGGAATAAGACCGAAATGCGGCTTTATAAATCGAAAAAGCGATTAT
>CAZLZD010000146.1:0-1292 GCA_964563925.1 uncultured Roseivirgaceae bacterium
TGCTCCTGAATGATCACATCCGTCAATCCAATGAGGCCTGTAAATGGTGAGCGCTCAGGTTTCTCACCGCGCCCCCCGGTATGTACCAGCTTAAAGTAATTACTCATGGTGGCCTCACAGAAATAGGTATCCACAAACGCCTGTCGAAGCAGCCATTTTGCCTGGATGTTCAATCCCCAGGGGGCCCTGCCCCGGTAATCCCGTGAACTGCTGTGCGATGGATAACCACATTCTCCCTGCCATAATTTAATTTCACTATTATGTTTCTTCATAACTTCCAGGAGTTTCACGGCCGGATAAGCCCGTTCTTCCGGTACCGCACCGTAATTATGATAGGTGATAATATCCACCAGGTCTGCATTATTCTCCACCGACAGGAAGTCGTCAGCAAATTCCGGGTTGATTCCGGCCATTGAACCACCAATGATTTGAGCCGCAGGAAGATGCGTACGGATTATCCGGGCTGTCGCGTTCAGAAGCTGACCGTATTCCGTTCCGTCAGGTTCACTGCCCCAGTAGTTTCGGTGATTGGGTTCATTCCAGATTTCCCAGTAGATGATCTTATCTTTATACCGCTGAACTGCCGCTTCGACAAATGCCAGCCAGGCACTCATCGCCACCGGGTCCTTTATTGGAGGAGCAGGCCTGTAACCATAAATCTCCGCCAGTTTAGGATCATCATAGGTCGTCATCTCAGAGTACAATTCATTTCCGCGACCGATCATGACGAATGGAACAATACCTGTTTCCAGGATGGCATCAAATGCCTCATCCGTTTCCGACCAGTCATATACTCCTTTTTCCTTCTCCACTTCGTTCCAGTTGCAATGAAGCCGCGTCCACTTCACGCCAATATCTGCCGCCCTTCTAAGTAACTCCGGATCGAGGGTGCTGGCCTGTATTCCCCAGTAGGAACCGTTGATTTCAGAGGAATTCTTTGCCTTAATTTTACCAATTTTCGCCAGTGCAATGCCGCCGGCATCCCTGTTAGTCAGCGTACTGTTCTCCGAGGTTTCAGTACATGCAGCCATCAAGGAAAAAAGCAGGCAAGCCGCTGTCATTCTTATTAAATTACCCATATCTTATAGTTTTCGATTTACGGCTTCGCTTGGTTTCCAGCCAATTCTGCATGCCATCACTTCCAGTTCTTTGTGTCTCCCTGCACGTAACGGTTTGGTGTACAGCTTCCATTGTTTGTCGTCATCAAAACGATACGCAATGGAGGCGCCTTCGGTGGGGCATTCAATCAGCAATTCGCCTTCATCCATTTTAATCACAGGTGGTTTTACCTT
>CAZLZD010000146.1:1302-2801 GCA_964563925.1 uncultured Roseivirgaceae bacterium
GGGAGGCCATAATTTTTTAATGAGCTCCGTTTCCGGAATACTTCCCAGGTCGCCGTATTCCTCTGTGAATTCTTCATGAGCTTTCCGCAGTTCATTCAGTTTATCAAAATAGGCCGGATTGGCTGCCAGGTTATTTATCTCGTGAGGATCTTCCTGTGTATCATATAATTCTTCCAGGGGTTTATTATCAGCCTGCAACTGCCACTGGTCAGGGCCTAATTTGCCCTCTTTTTTAAAGGCGAGGATTTCCTGCATGATGGCGGCCCTGTCACGGTAAGGGATATAGCCGACATAGGGAAGCTCCGGCCGGTAATTACGCACATATTTAAACCGGCTGTCCCTTACTGCGCGTATCCTTTCAGGCGCAGGATCCATGCGGTCCCTGAAGGCATAGATGTATTTCCGCTCATTGTCATTCTCCAAGAAATTGACACCTTCCATGTACTCAGGTGGCTGGATTCCTGCTATTGCCAGCGTGGTCTGGGGGAAATCAATAAAGGAAACAAGTTCGTCACTGACCGAACCGGCATATTCTCCGTTAGGCCACCGGATAAGCAACGGCACTTTAATCCCTGAATCATATACCCATCGTTTTGCCCTTGGCAACCCATCGCCATGGTCACTGAAAAAAAAGATAATGGTCTTGTCGAGCAGGCCATCCGCTTCGAGCTCTGCCAGGATATTGCCAACCCAGGTATCCATGGCGTGAATATTATCGTAATGCCGCGCAAGGTCTTGCCTGGATGCCTGCGTGTCGCTGTAATAGGGCGGTAGAATAACCTCTGCCGGATCAGTCACTACCGGGGAACGCTGCTTGAAGGTGCCGCTTTCGTGCGTAACCATATTATTAAAGACCGCAAAGAACGGCATATCCTTATCTGGTCGGTTCCGCCAATGCGCATTACTCCCGTTTTCATCCCAGGCCGTGACGGGTGCCCTGAACTGGTAATCCGTTTTTGAGTTATTGGTGCAATAGTAACCTGCCGCCCTCAGGTACTCAGAAAAGCAACGTACTCCGGCCGGTGGTGTGGCTTCATAGACCGGTATGTTCAGCAACTCCGGGTCAGTAATTTCATCCAGTGCACCGGTTCGCTTCCAGGTTCGCATGGCCATTGCGCCGGTGGATGTCGGATACATTCCTGTGATAAGGGTATGGCGGCTTGGGGCACATACCCCGTACGTGGCATAGGCATTTGTGTAGCGAACGCTCTGGCGGGCGAGTCCGTCGATATTTGGGGTAATTGCCACCGGATCCCCGTAAGCCCCCAGGCGCGGACTCATATCCTCCACCGTGATCCAAACTATATTGTATGGCTGCTGGGATTGCACCGGCATTGTCAGGCAGCCAAGCACGAGGATGGCTGCAGAAAAAAACAATAGCGTCTGCCTATTTCTCATTATACCATTCCTGTAAAGTGAAAAACGCCTTTTTCTTAATGCCTTCTTCGGAGATCAGCCCCTTCCGGTTGTAATCATTCTGAATTTTTTTGAGCATTCTC
>CAZLZD010000147.1:0-2769 GCA_964563925.1 uncultured Roseivirgaceae bacterium
AGAGCACCTGCTCGACAAGCAGGGGGTCGCTGGTTCGAATCCTGCATCGCCCACAACAAAAAGACAAGCCACCGGAATCCGGTGGCTTTTTTGTTTGTCGGAAAGACGAAGCGTGCTTCAGGCTTTCCGGCATCAAAAAAGAAATAACTTGTCTTTTTGTTGTAAGGACCTCCCCATAGGATCGCGATCCGCCATAGGCGGTGAGCAATCCTTAAGCGGCTGAGGATTTTGTATTTGCAGGAGTGGGTGTTTTCAGGATCACCGCCAGGTAATCCTGCCTTGTCTTTTTGTCGGAATATTAGGATGTTGCCGAAAGCTGACTTCTTAATTCAGGATACAAACCGTATTAATTCTTAATCACATTCCCCGAACCGGTAATATTCGCATGTACTTCCGGATTGCCATGATAGAATACATTACCGCTGCCCTGGATGCGTACGTCGAGTTCCTGGTTGACAAGTACCTGGGCATTTCCCGAACCACTGATGTTCACTTCGGCGGTGTTTACTTCCATCCCATAGCCTTTGTAATCCCCTGACCCGGTGATATACACCTTTTGATGGCTGGCTGCCCCATGCAGTCTGATCATCCCTGATCCGGTAATATCTACCTCGACGCTGCCGGTATATACATCCAGTTCAATCTGACCTGATCCTGACAGATTGACGCCCAACTCATTGAATTCATCCGCCTCATTCACCCCGTTTATTCTCCCCGAACCGGAAAGTGAGATATACTCCAGTTCGGAAACTGTCAGGTAGATATTCAGATCCTCCGATTTGCCAATGCATCCGTCAAAGTCAATGTCCCAGTGTCCGCCAGACACCCTGCTGTCAAGTCGGTCAAGAATATTGGACTGAGCCTCCACAATGACCCGCTGCTCCGGCCCCTGCTGAATATAGACATTTCCCGAACCTGAAAAACTGAAACTCGTGATCTGAGGCAAGGCCAGCTCACGGGTCTCCACCGGACCCTTCCCCTCAATACAATAGTCATCGCAGGATACCATCACTAAGCCCAGGATTAACCCTGCGGCTGCTTTTAATACATTTTTCATTGTTATTTATTTTGAGTTTTAGAATTAATTAAAATCGCAGGGCCGCGTTAAACCCAGGCCACATCTTTACATTCGTGCCGTCATGGGTTTTATCATATACGGTCCAGGGAGCAAGGCTTGATCCGATTTTCCCGTTATCGGTTTCCTGAAGACGTGAAACCATCACATTGAATGACGGACCGAAGACCAATGCAAACCGGTCACCCAGTTGGGCGGCAAAATTCAGCCTGAACTGGTTGAGAAGATTAAGTTCCTTGTTCTTGTACGTATTCTCCTTCTCAATAATATCGAAGGTGGTCAGGTCCATATTGAGCTTCCAGGTCTGACCCAGGTTAAGCTCGGTGCCAATTCCGTAGCCAAATCCCCAGGCAGGCTCGTCTCCGCTTTCCCAGGGGTCGGCGGAGGAGAAATGATAGCCCACGGAGAATATATTGTAAAATTTCTGCATTCCGATCTTGACGGCGAATTGGGCATGGAGTGCTTCACTGCCACTGAATTCCAGGCGGTGGTATCCATGACGGATAATGCTGAGGAAGCCGATCGATACACCTTCGACAGAATCCGCCACGTTGAACAAGCCAATTTGGGTGCCGGTAACCCTGCGTGCAACATTAATCACCCCCGCTACCTGTGCTCCTTTTAGGGTGTCAGTCACATTTGCCACCCCTGCAAATTGGCCCCCCGTCTGTGAACCCGCCGAGATGTTGGCGACTCCTGCGAATTGTCCGCCGTGCGAGCGTGCCCCGTTTATATTCGCCACTCCCGCAAACTGCGAACCATTACTTTCAGCCCCATTAATATTCGTCACACCGGCCATCTGTAACCCTGTTTGTTCGCCGGCACTGATATTGGTGACCCCGGCAAATTGTCCGGCCCGGGTGGAGCCCGCAACGATATTGGCTATCCCGGCGGCCTGGATTCCTTCCATCGAGGAAGCACTCGCATTCACAATGCCCGCCAGTTGTGCACCCCGGGTGGGCCCGCCCGAAAAGTTGGCAAGTCCCGCCAGTTGTGCACCTTCTGTAAAATGGATTGAGACATTGGCCAGTCCGGATAGCGCCACTCCGTCCAGACCACCGTCCACCCCGGCCAGAAGATGGGTGGAAATCCGGTTCACAAAATCCGGTGCTTCCACACCATTGGTACTGATGGGGTAGACAAGGCCAAAATGAAAAGGCCTGACCGGCAAACCACGGTAGTGTTCAGCTGAATTTCGGACAGTATCCTGCGTAATTACCTGTTGTCCCCATACCGCCTGTCCGGAAGTGCAGGTTAGTATCAGGGATATGATAAATAGTGAAAATGACTTCATGTTGTTTTTGAATTTTTGCTCTTTATTCAAAGACAACCGTCCCCTCACTTACCCCCACGGCCGGCGAAGTTATTTTTTCAATTCTGGTAAACGGGGGCAAACAACAGGAGGTCATTGGAAAGATAACATACGGATTGTTTAAGAATTCTATGAAGATGATTTCAAAATCGGGTATGGCGAACTGCCCGTATACAATTTCCAATTCAGTAAAACAGGTAGGTAAGACCGTTAAATGTCTACAATGCCTCTGTCAGGACATTAGTATCTTTGCAGAGTCAAAAAAGAATTAGAGAATGAGGCTCAATTGTGTAAGAGCCAGTATTAACTTAATAAATAAAACATCATGAAATATTTAACTGCCGTATTCGTAACCCTGTTAATGCGAACACATCTCGTTGTT
>CAZLZD010000148.1:0-2750 GCA_964563925.1 uncultured Roseivirgaceae bacterium
GGAGAAGATGACAGGGGGTAGATATCCGTTCAGAGAGATCATAGTCATTGAAGTGGAGAAGGTCGAAGCTATCATAGCCCCAAGCTATACCCTTTTTCCTGAAATGACAGAACAGGAAAGGATCGAGCAAGCCAGGAAGCAATATGGGCTGGAGAAATGACCTTGTATGAACCATTAAGGGGCTGGGACGTCGATCTGGAATTATACACGCAGTGATCTTATAAATAGCGCAGAACTGGCTGAAGCAGATGCTGGACAATTCCTGTGGCCCGTCAGGTATGATCTGTTGGGACATTTCGCATACCCTTACTATATTGAAAGAATGAATTTTTTGAGCACGTTCAGTCTTTTCCTTCTTTCTACCATGGCTTTAGCGCAGGAACAACCAAAACTTATTCACAGGACGACAAATTTTCAAATTACCGGTGACGGGTCTGCAGGAGAATGGGATCAGACAGACTGGTTTGAGATACCTCAGCGAACACACAACGGGGAGAATTTGAGGACAAGGGCTAAGGTTCTTTACTCGGATAGCGGTATGTATTTCCTCATAGAATGTGAGGACCATAAACTGACATCAACGCTGACAGAAGATAATGCGGACCTGTACAACGAAGACGTTGTGGAGGTGTTCCTGTGGACGGATGAGGATTATCCGATATACTTTGAGTATGAGATATCTCCCTTGGATTATGAGCTTGTGCTGATCATCCCGAATTTTGATGGCGACTTTCTTGGGTGGATACCCTGGCATTATGAAGGCAATCGGCGGATTCAGCACGGGACAAGTGTGAAAGGGGGGAAGAAAGAAAGTATGGCATCGGTTGATTCCTGGACCTCGGAGTTCTACATTCCCTTCGAATTGCTCAAACCTTTGAGGAATGTCCCGCCGGTTAGCGGTATGGAATGGCGGATGAATATTTACCGGATGGACTATGATTCAGGAGTACGGGACCGCTGGGAATGGCAACCCATTCAAAAGAATTTTCATGACTACCAGTTGTTCGGAAGAATCAGGTTTGAATAAAGGTAATGATTAATAGAATGCACGTCAGCAGGTTCATCCCGCTTCAGTCATAACAGGTTAATATTGTCGATTTGTTGTATCTTACCCCGAATTCGTTGACATGAAATACGCAGCCTTATTCATTTCTCTGGTGTTATTATCAGCCTGCCAGACCCAGGGTTCCCGGTTTAATCACGTCATGTTGTACGTCAGCGACCTGGACCGGTCCGTAGAATTTTACACCTCCGCATTCGACCTTGAGGTTGAACGGGTTGATCAGATGCGTCGTATAAACCCGGAAGGTGATGAGGAGTTGGTTGAAGTAAATATGGCTTTTCTGCGTTTTCCCGGTCGTGATTTTGTCCTGGAAATCGCCCAGAATACCTCCGGTGACTCGGACCGTCTTTCCCATACCTTTCAGCACATCGGGGTTGATGTCCGTGATATTGAGCAGGCGGATAAAAGAATTCTCGCAGCAGGGGCTGAATCTTACAGTCCGGTCAGAACAGCACAAGCAAATGACACTGTCGTCCGGCTGGCCTTTTACACCGGACCGGACGGTGAAATAATTGAGCTGATCCAGGTACTGGAAGGAGAATTCTGATGAAAGCGTTGAGGTCCTCATCAAGTCCTGGGCTTGGTAACCCATTATTCCATTTCAGAGGCGGGTCTTTCGAGCATGGTAGCTAACATCAGGAACCTTTTACCTGTACGCATCAGGGAGCATCGGCAGATCCACCACGGATATTTTCAATCTCATCAAGTATATCCCTGGCCTTTTCAATGGCCGCGGCATAGAAATCGGCCAATAACTCGGATTGGTATTTTCGGTGATTGACCATGATCTCTAGGCGCTTGTCATGGATGATGCTTTCCAGGTCAATGTTAACGGGCCTGGGATCATCTTTATACAATGCAGCCTGCCGGTGCCATGGGTTGTCTTTATTGTATATCCAATAATAATTGTTTTTCACATACGGCTCAAACATGGATTTGATCTCGGTATTCGCATTGTTTTCCCTGCTTTTCAGCTGTTCAATGTGCCGGTAATAGCCCATCAGTTTATTTTCGAGCCGCTCATCAATGTAGGACGTTCCATTCGAATTTACCAGGGAGGTAAAACCGCTTTCATTGACTTCAATATTGCGCTCATACATTAAGTAAATCAGGTATAGTTGCATTTCATTGGACGGAGGCAGCAGGGTTTTAAACTGGTTGAGAAAAGTAGTGGTGTACGTAATGGTGGTTTGCGTCTCCCGTAACAGGCTGTCCGCTTGTTTAATATCATCTGCCAGGTTCAGGCGAATGGTTTCCAGATGCTTAAGTGCCTGTGCCGTATTCTTCTTTTGCTCATTCCAGTTGTTGATCTGAAGCGCCAGCAATATGCCGATAACCACAAGGATAATTTCGCCCACTGCATACTTTAAATACCTGCCTGCCGGCAAGGCAGGATTCCCGGCTTTACTTTTGGAAAGAAGACTTTGTCTGATTTTTCTGAAGAAATGTAGCATTGAATGTTGATTTGGATAAACCCGTCTCTTGCAAAATATGAATATGCTTCCTATTTCAACTACACTTCAGCCGCCGATTCCCTTAACACCCTACTGTATTCACTTTTTGCTTTATTCTGAACACTTCTTATTATTGATTTTCTTTTTTCAATAGCCATTGTCCTATATACCGGATTTAGACTCCGTAAAAATTCTAATTTTTCAGATACTCTTTAACCAGTAATGATTTGGAG
>CAZLZD010000149.1:0-2689 GCA_964563925.1 uncultured Roseivirgaceae bacterium
ACAGCAGTACCATCTTTCTCATCAAGCAGGCCCATCGCTGGTTGCCGCAGATTGAGGAGATCCTTAAAGAGAACGATATCCCCGACGATTTCAAATACCTGACTGCTATTGAAGGCGGTTTTGCCAATGCCGTTTCCCCGGCCAACGCAGTGGGATTCTGGCAGATACTTTCCTCATCGGGAAAGGAAAATGGTCTTGAGATAACTAAATATGTTGACGAGCGGTATGATCCGCTTAAATCTACCGTTGCTGCCGCCAAATACCTGAAGAAGGCCCATGAAAAGTTTGGTAGCTGGACAAGTGCTGCTGCGTCTTACAACCGGGGTATGGCCGGATTGCAGCGGGCCATGGACGATCAGCAGGTTGACTCCTATTACGACCTGTTGCTCAACGATGAGACCTCACGCTACGTTTTTCGCATTCTCGCGATAAAGGAGATTATTGAGCACCCGGCAAAATACGGTTTTAACATCAACGGCAAGCACCTGTACGATCAGGAGAAAATCCACTATGTGGAAGTGTCGGACGATATCGATGACCTTGTCACGTTCGCCCAGGATCAGGGGATCAATTACAAGCTCCTTAAACGGCATAATCCCTGGTTACGGGAAGATAAGCTGAAGGTGAAAAAGGATAAGACGTACCTGATTGCCATTCCGGAAACCACCGCTCCCTGATCGCGGAATTCCCGTACCCTGTTTGTATATTTGGCCATGTTTGACCAGATCCAGGAATCCGTTCGTTTTTTACAGTCACGTGGTTTTGACCGACCCGAAACAGGAATAATTTTAGGGACCGGCCTCGGGGGGAGCTTCGTTGGCCAGATAGAGGTTAGCCAATCAATCCCCTATGCCGAAATTCCCCATTTCCCCGAAGCCACCGTGGAATTTCATCACGGTAAATTACTTTACGGCACATTGCAGGGAAAGAAGGTGGTGGCCATGCACGGGCGTTTTCATTATTATGAAGGATATGACCTGAAAAGGGTCACTTTCCCGGTCCGGGTAATGAAGGAGCTGGGTATCTCCCGGCTGATTATCTCCAATGCGGCAGGTAATCTGCGGACATCGGAGTGGACAAAGGGTGAGCTTATGCTGCTTGACGACCACATTGATCTTTTGCCGGATAACCCGTTGCGGGGTTTGACCGATTCACGATTGGGTCCAAGATTTCCCGACATGAGTGCCCCGTATTCTCCGGCCATGAATCAAAAGCTTGAGGAACTCGCCGCCAGTGAAGGGATAACACTGCGCAAAGGGGTGTATGCTGTTGTATCGGGACCAAACCTGGAGACCCGGGCAGAATACAGGTATCTGAAGCGGATCGGCGCTGATGCCGTGGGCATGTCTACCGTACCCGAAGTGATTGTGGCCAGCCAGTTGAACCTTGAATGTGCGGCCATTTCGGTACTGACCGATGACTGTGACCCCGATAACCTACAGCCGGCCGACATTTCCGAGATTATCGCCATTGCCGGGGAGGCGGAAAAGGAACTCACGCGACTCATCACCGGACTTATAGCTTCTTTTTAATTAAGAAAAACATCCCCGTTTTGGTTACGTTATGGATGTATAAAAGCAGAATATATCAGAAGCTGCGAAAGGCTGGCAGATTGCGTGGAATTGTATTGACGACCGATGTTACACGTTGAACGTCAGTTGCAATTGAGCCCGCGATAAGCGAAATTTGCGGTTTGACAGAAATAACACATAGCCAATGAGTACAGGAGCGGAAGCAATTGAGAAGGGCGTAATACGTGATTTGACAGGCTATGACCAGATCGAGATCCTCGGCGCCCGTGAGCACAACCTGAAAAATATTCATCTTTCCTTTCCCAGAAACAAGCTGGTGGTAATTACAGGCATCAGCGGCAGCGGGAAATCTTCGCTTGCCTTCGATACGATTTACGCGGAGGGTCAAAGGCGGTATATGGAAAGCTTCTCGGCCTATGCCCGCTCATTCATCGGCAATCTCGAACGGCCTGATGTGGACAAGATAAACGGGCTGAGCCCGGTGATCTCGATCGAACAAAAGACCACTTCGCGGAATCCGCGGTCTACGGTGGGCACCGTTACGGAGATTTACGACTTTTTACGCCTGTTGTACGCCCGGGCCGGCATAGCCGTTTCCTACCTTACCGGCAATAAAATGATCCGCCAGTCGGAAGACCAGATCCTGGAACACATACTTGCTACTTTTAACAATCAGAACCTCATTATCCTGGCACCTGTAGTCAAAGGTCGTAAGGGACATTACCGTGAACTCTTTCAGCAAATAAGGAAACAGGGTTATTCCAAAGTCCGTATCGACGGAAAGATTGAAGACATTGTTCCCAAGATGCAGGTGGACCGCTACAAAACCCACGACATAGAGATTGTGATCGACAGGCCCGTGGTCGAGAAGGAAGAGCGCTACCGGCTCGGACAATCGGTGGGCACCGCTCTCAAGGAAGGCAAGGGAATACTGATGCTTCTTGATGACCAGGGAGGAATTCACCATTTCTCCAAATACCTGATGGACCCGGAGACCGGGCTTTCTTACGATGAGCCAGCACCGAACACCTTTTCATTTAATTCGCCCTACGGGGCCTGTCCGGTGTGCAACGGACTCGGTCAGACAGATGAGATTACGGTGGAATCCATTATTCCTGACCGGACGAAAAGCATTTCACGGGGAGGCATCCTTCCGC
>CAZLZD010000150.1:0-2652 GCA_964563925.1 uncultured Roseivirgaceae bacterium
GGGGAGCTGGGATGACGGGCTGGGTCCTGATTCGAATCCGGTTATTCCCGGGCATGCCCGGGACCGGATGTTGATCAGGATGACGAGGCAATGGAACATCAGGACGAGGATGACGGGGGACGTCGTTTTCCCTTGTTTTTCCTGCTTTTTTTCCCGCTGGTTTTAGGCCGTTCCTTTTTTTCATGAAAGGCGCCCTGGAAACTGGGGTCCTCGCGGCGCTTGAATGCGTCAATCGCGCGGGCGATCTGCTGGCGCTCCTCCTTAGGCGTAGGGTACACCTCAACCGCTGCCGGCAGCTTTTTTACAGGTATTTTCTCCCGGATAAGCTTTTCAATCTTCGGCACATGGTACATTTCGCTTTCATCGGCGAAGGTAATCGCGATTCCCTCCTGCTCTGCCCGGCCGGTCCGTCCGATACGATGCACATAATCCTCATACACTACCGGCACCTCGAAATTGATCACATGGGTGACCATACTCACGTCGATCCCGCGTGCGGTCACATCGGTCGACACCAGTATCCGGAGCTCGCCTTCCTTAAACTGGTTCATCGCATTGATCCGTGAATTCTGCCCTTTATTGGAATGGATCACGCGGATGGGTCCGTACCCCTTCCTCTCCAGGTACTTGAACACATTATCCGCCACCTTCTTGGTGCGGGTAAAGATCAGGACGCGGGAGAATGATTCATCCTTCAGCAGGTATTCAAGAAAAGCGATCTTCGTGCGCAGGTTGGGCACCTCATACAAAGACTGGGTAATTGTGGTAGCCGCCGTCGCCTGGGGAGCCGCTTCGGCCACTTCGGGAAATTCCAGAAACTCCTCCGACAGCTTCACCACCTTTTCCGGCATCGTAGCGCTGAACAGCAGATTTTGCCGTTTGGACGGGATCACCTCGAGAATCCGGCGGATCTGCGGCATAAACCCCATGTCCATCATTTTATCCGCCTCATCGAGCACCAGGGTTTTAATCTGTTTCGTGACCAGTTCGCCTTTCAGGTAAATATCCATAAACCGTCCGGGTGTGGCGAACACGATATCCACCCCTGCTTGCAGAATCTCGACCTGCGTTTTCATGCCCACCCCGCCGTACAGGGAGACGGCACGCAAATCCATATTCTCCGAGAGCACCTTAAACGTCTCTTCGATCTGCAGGATCAGCTCGCGGGTGGGTGCCAGGACCAGGGCCCGCGGATCATTACCCTGTGCATATTTCGTCTTCATCAGGAGCGGGAGAATGAAAGCGGCAGTCTTCCCCGTGCCCGTCGGGGCAATGCCCATGACATCGTGGCCAGACAGCGCCAAGGGGATAGCCTTCTGCTGGATGGGCGTGGGTTTTCCGTATCCCGCCTCATCGATCGCCCGAAAAAGTTGGGGATTCAGTTTAAACTGGTGAAAATCGTTTGTATTTTCTGACATGGTGCTTGGGCAATGAAGCCGAATAGCCGAGATTTGAATTATGGGCAAATTACTTATTACCAACGCAAAGATAGTGAATGAAGGGCGGACCTTCGCATCGGACCTGCTGATCGACGGCCAGCGGATCGCAAGGATTGACCCGCAGATCTCTGCCGACCAGGCCGATGAGGTGCTGGATGCCAGGGGCATGCTGCTGATCCCCGGTGCCATCGACGACCAGGTGCATTTCCGGGAACCCGGCCTGACCCACAAGGCGGAATTGTTTACCGAGTCCCGCGCCGCCGTTGCGGGTGGCGTGACCTCCTTCATGGAGATGCCCAACACGGTGCCTAATACGCTGACCCAGGAACTGCTGGCGCACAAGTATTCGCTGGGCAACGAGAAGTCGCTGGCGAATTACAGCTTTTTCATGGGTGCTTCCAACGACAATATCGAGGAGGTGCTGAAGACTGATCCGGAGAATGTCTGCGGGGTGAAGATTTTCATGGGCTCGAGTACCGGCAACATGCTGGTGGATAATGCCAGGGTACTGGAAGAATTATTCTCCAGGGTAGAGATGCTGATCGCCACCCACTGCGAGGATGAAGAGACGATCCGGGAGAATATGAAGCAGGCAAGAGAAAAATACGGGGAGAATGTTCCGATTGAAATGCACCCGGTGATAAGGAGTGAGGAAGCCTGTTACAAATCATCGTCCTTTGCGGTGGACCTGGCCAGGAAGAACGGAACGCGGCTGCACATCCTGCATATCAGTACCGGGAAGGAAACGCATTTATTTTCGAATGAGCTGCCACTGAAGGAGAAGAAGATCACGGCCGAGGCCTGCATCCATCACCTGTGGTTCAGCGACGAAGATTATAAGGAAAAGGGGACCCTGATCAAGTGGAACCCGGCGGTGAAGACCGCGGCAGACCGGGAGGAGATCCTGAAGGCGGTCCTGGACGACCGGATTGACGTGATTGCCACCGACCATGCACCGCATACACTCGAGGAGAAGCAGGGCACCTATTTCAACGCACCATCGGGCGGTCCGCTTGTACAGCATTCCGTCGTAGCCCTGATGGAGATGCACCACCAGGGCAAGATTTCCCTGGAGCGGATGGTAGAGAAAATGGCCCACAATCCGGCGATCCTGTTCAGGATTAAGGACCGTGGCTACCTCCGGGAAGGGTACTATGCCGACCTGGTGCTGGTGAACCCGGATGATCCCTGGACCGTGGAGAGGGACAATTTG
>CAZLZD010000151.1:0-2490 GCA_964563925.1 uncultured Roseivirgaceae bacterium
CCCATTTGATTGTACATAGCCATATACCTTGGGTCTTTCGCTTCTCTGTAAGGCTGCAGAAGATATTCCGTCTTAAGCCAAACCATCTCCACCTCCTTGCGCCGGTGCGATTTCTCAAGCCACTCAAAGGCCATATCAGTATCCCCCGTCGCGAAGTGGTACATGGCCAAAAACCAGGCCGGGGATCCCGCCATACCCCTGGCATACTGATCTTCCAAAGCATCCAACCGGCTTTTAATTTCCTTCGGGTCGGCATTGTCATGGGTGAGTGCCCTGGCATCGTAGTATAAGTGGACCGAAGCATTATCCAGGAAATCGGATTTGAGAATACGATTCATTTCTTTGAAGGCCTCCATATTGCCCATGTTAAGATGTGCCATAGCCACGTCCCGCAAATAGAATTGATCGCTTTTAAACTTGTGGTCGTACCGTTTCGTAATACTATCCGCCTCTCTTGTTCTCCCCGACATGTAATATGCCCTGATCATTTGAGCGAAGCCGTTGCCCGCGTCGGGAAACCGCTTAACGTATTTCTGGGCATATCTGATGCCCTCTTCATAGCGTCCCATGGTACTGCAGTAGACCACATAAAAGGCCCCGTCCGGAAAAGAAGGCAAGATGGATACCAACGACACATGGTCGTCTGCATATTGCAATTCCTGATCGAAGAAAAACTTGTTCACCAGCAGGAATTGGGAAGCTTCCAGGGTCGGCTTAATCGCCAGGGAGCGTTGCAAATACTCCCTGGATTTGGTCGCGGCTTCCTCCTGGTTAAAAACGCCCCATATAATCCCTCCCAACAAATAAATTCTGCCCAAACCACGGTATGCTTCAGCAAACTCCGGATCAAGCTGTATGGCTTTCTCATAAAGTGGAATGGCCTGATAAAATGATTCTTTATTCATCCTGTCCGTTAACGCTGTGGCCGTAGCCCACAAATCATATGCTTCCTTGCTGTTGGTGATTACCTCACTCCTGTCAGCGGGTCGAAGCTTTTGGGCATCGGTATCTATCTGCAAGCTGATTGCCTCACCAATGGTGGTTTCTATTGCCTTCCTGTAATTGGATTCCGAAAGATGTTCATAACGATTTGACCACAGGTACTTTTGGCCCTGAGGATCTACCAAACGTACATCCAGGCTATACAGGCTGTCTGATAAATGTAAAGCACTTTCTAAAAGGTAGCGAACACCAAGGGCACTGGCCAGGTCTGTCCCGGGCTTGTCTTGACTGAGATAATCTTCAGTTACCGATTTGGGCACGACCCTCCCCAGCTCCGGACTGCTCGACAACTGTTGTAAAATTTCATCGGTGATGGACTCACAAAACAGATCATTTCGAGCCATTCCTGATAGATTCTGGACGGGCAGGACAGCTATGGAGTTTAACATAGCGGAACCCAAATCCTGCTGATCGGCCACACCTTTTTTAAAATTAAATACCCAGGCGATAACCAGGACGGCAAGAACAATGATGCCACCAAAGATCCTTACGTTGCGTTTTTTTAAGAACGGAACCCCCGAATCCTTCAGATTGGGACCCGGAACAGACCGGCTCCATTTTACGGAACCTGAGATTTGTGACTGATCAGGGACGACGATGTGAGGGTCTTCCAGGGCGAAAACCGGAATGGCTTCTTCAACATTTTTAAAGTGAAAAACGTCCAAATACCTGGTCTTAAATTGTCGGTGGCTTCTCAGCTGATCATTTACCTGACCTGAGAAAAAAACCGTTCCTGGAAGGGCCACGCCCTCAATGCGTGAGGCAATATTTACGGCATCCCCTATTATGTCGTTTTCGTAATAAACCACATCACCTACATGAATGCCGATGCGTACGGGGATTGCAGGCTCTTGAAGAAAGGATTTTTGCAATTCTAACGCACATTCCACGGCATCTACGGAACTATCAAACGCAGTCAGGGTTCCGTCACCGAAATACTGTACAATAGTGCCTCTGAATTTTTCCGTAGTGCGTTCAAAAATTTCCCTGTGCCGATTACGCAATACAATAGCTTTTTGCTCGTCTTCCCGCATCATGGAGGTATACCCTTGCATATCGGTAAACATTATAGCTTTTAGTTTGCGGTGCATTGCCATGATTTGAAAAAACGATTTGAAACTCTAAAATAAGAAAATGGATGAGTAATTGACAGGGTTACAAAGACTTGCAACTGTTTCGCATAATGCGGTCGTTTAAGACCCAGACCCGGACTGCGACCAGATGCCTGAGGATCTGTCATCAGGAGGAGTAAATTTTTTTTGTATATTCCGTTGCCGTTAGATAAGATATCAGGTACTCATTAATGATGCAATTCTTCAAGTCCTTTCGAAAGAACCTCATCCGTTCTAATCATGTCAGTCGATATCTCAAATACGCAATAGGGGAAATTTTACTGGTGGTCATAGGAATATTAATTGCCCTCCAAATAAATAACTGGAATGAGTTTAAAAAAGACCGGGTTCAGGAAAAGGAAATTCTCCAGCAACT
>CAZLZD010000152.1:0-2452 GCA_964563925.1 uncultured Roseivirgaceae bacterium
TAGCCCTCGCTGCCTGGAAGCTGAATAAACTACGGCACCCGGCGACCTGGCTGGCCATCGCAGTTAATTTATTTGTGATGTTCCTTGGGGTGTTGGGTAAATCACCGGCCGTACAGCAATTTCTGGAGTCTGTAATCAAGGGATGATTTTCGGGTGCGGACTGATATCCGCCTCCAAATTATCGTATATTCCGGAATGAAGCGACGAGACTTGCTGCGCCGTGCCGGTATTGCCGCCGCGGCGTTTACCCTGCCTCCCCTGACCCATGCGGGCATTCGGGTTAATCCGGTCATCCATCCGACAGCGGATCCGGCTGATGAATCATACTGGAAAAAATTTGCCCGCGACTGGTACGATGTATCCGGTGATTTCATTAACCTGGAAAATGGTTATTTCGGCGTACAGCCTAAACCGGTTTTGCAAGCCTACCTGGAGAATGCGCAGAAACTCAACCGGAGTTCCTCCCGGCTGATGCGGAAGGAATTCTACCAGAAGTATATGCCGGCTTCGCTGAACGGGGTCATGGAGTTCACCGGTGCAGACCAGGATGAACTCCTTATTACGAGAAATGCTACGGAAGCACTTAACATTGCGATCCAGGGCATGGACCTCAGAAGGGGGGATGAAGTTATTCTCCAGCACCATGACTACCCCAGCATGATTGACGCGTACAAAATGCTGGAACAGCAAATCGGCATTAAACTGGTTTTCCTGGATGTACCGCTGGTCCCTGAGCGCAGGGAAGAAGTCATAAAGCTCTACCTGGATGCCATAACCCCGAATACCCGTTGTATCCTGCTGACACACCTGACCCATCTGACCGGACAAATCATGCCGGTGGCGGAGATCAGCCGCAAAGCCAGGGAACGGAATGTTCCGGTCATCGTGGATGCGGCCCATAGTTTTGCCCAGCTGGACTTTCGGGTGAAGGACCTCGAAGCGGATTTTGTCGGCATGAACCTTCACAAATGGTTTGGCAATCCGCTGGGCGCCGGCCTCCTGTATGTACGCAAGGAGAGGATAGCCGGATTGAAACCGCTGTTCGGGGATGTCGGACACAAGGATTCGGATATTTTAAGGTTAGGACATTTCGGCACACCGGCAGCCCCGGTTTGGATGACCCTAGCTGCCGCAGCGGATTTTAACCGCCAGGTGGGGATTGCCCACAAGGAAGCAAGGCTGCGTTACCTGCAGAATTACTGGACAAAACAGGCCAGGGCCATTGACCGGGTGGAGGTGGTTACCCCGGATGATCCGGCACAAAGCTGCGCTATCGCAAGTTTTCGGATAGAGGGATTGGACAGTAATGAGGTGGTACGTCAACTCGATGAAAAATTTGGAGTCTATACGGTAATCCGCAAGCTGAAGGACGATGTTGTGGTCCGGGTCACACCGAACCTGTATAACGGAACAAAGGACCTGGATGTACTGCTGGACGGCCTGGGTAAGCTCAGCCGAAGTTAAGCCGGTGGCCAGGCGTGAATCGTACGGCCTCCGGCCTGTTCATGGTACGGGCTTTTTGCACTAGGATTGCGGCTTTCTGCATTAAAACTGATTTCCTTCTGTTTTGTACTTTCGAAGGAAATTCAACTTTCTGAACGCATGAGAGATAAAAAGACAGAAAAAATCGTCTGCTGGCTGTGGGTGATCAGCACCCTGGTTGTTTGTACAGCCATGTCCCTTTTTCCCTTCTTTTACAGTGCCGGTCTGGATCCGGGCGAAGATAAAGTGTTGAAATACCTGGCACACCAATCTTCCGCCCAACGCTTATGGCAGCTTGAATTCCTGGGCATGACCGGTATGGGTATCGCTGCCACCTGGTTTGCCGTGTCGGAAAAGTCCCTGTGGTGGGTACTCGTGGCATTCGGGCAGATCTGTATTATCGTGTCATATCCCATCATGCTGGGTGGTTATCCGATGGCAGCCGCTGCCTACCAGGAGGTACCTGCGCTGATGGATACACTCAACCAGATCGCCGTTAACCTGTACGCCATCTGTAATGTGATCTTTTGTGCCGGGTTTGCAGGAATTTTGCTGACCACTTCGTTATTTCCCAAATGGCTGGCCGGAATATCCGGTCTGCTGGCCTTGGTTGTCATGGCAGGGGCCTTCCTCATATTCCTCGAATTCCAGACCTTTGATTCACTGGGCATACTGGGGCCGATGATCCTGGTCCTTTACCTGTTACTCGCCTGGTACGGATTCCGCCGTATCCGTACGTTTAGCACCGATACAAAGTAAAATTCAGATTTTTCCGGGTGAATTATGGAAAACTCACCGAACGGTCGTAAACTTAAACCTAAATACACGGTCCGGACCATTCGGGGTACTCAAAAAGTGTCTGAAAGACCTGGCTGAATTGCAAAAAATCACATTTTTTTGGGCTGTGATATTTCTTTAAGGGAGTTACCTCAGGTGAATTTTCTGTATCGATTACAGGCAGCGTGAATAT
>CAZLZD010000153.1:0-2410 GCA_964563925.1 uncultured Roseivirgaceae bacterium
CTCAAACTATTCCCAATAACACTTACTGAGCTCAGGCTCATGGCCAGCGCTGCCAGCATCGGGCTCAGAAGGAGACCGAAAAAAGGGAAAAGTACGCCTGCCGCTACCGGAACGCCGATTATATTATAAAAAAAGGCAAAAAACAGGTTTTCCTTTATATTTCGCATCACATCCGAACTTAGCCGGCGTGCGCGCACGATCCCGTCCAGTTCGCCTTTAACCAGTGTAAGGCCCGCACTTTCTATGGCCACATCGGTACCCGTGCCCATGGCAATGCCAACATCCGCCTGGGCAAGGGCCGGCGCATCATTGATGCCGTCACCGGCCATAGCCACCTTTTTGCCTTCTTTTTGCAATCCTTCAACAATTTCAAACTTTTGCTCGGGCAGCAGGTCAGCCTCATATCCGTCCAGGCCAAGCTTTTCCGCAACAGATCGTGCGGTAATTTTATTATCCCCGGTCAGCATGATCACCTCCAACCCCTCCTTCTGCAACGCTTTAATGGCCGCGGCAGAAGATTCCTTGATCGGATCGGACACACTGACAAAGCCTGCCAGCGTTCCGTCAATTACCACATACATCACGGTTTCTCCCTGGCCCTGGCGCCTGCTGGTATCGGTAGTCCAGTCTGAACTGACCGGTATATTCAGCTGTTCAAGCAGTTTTTGGTTGCCAATAGATGCCTTCTTCCCTGACACCGAGCCCGAAATACCCTTACCGGTTATTGATTCAAATCCTGAAACGGGTTCAGGCTTTATGCCTTTTCCCTCTGCATAGCTCAGGATCGCGTGAGCCAGGGGGTGTTCACTGTTGTTTTCAAGGGAAGCCACCACTTTCAGTATCTCATTCTCCGTGTATTTACCGGAAACCGGCCTGATTTCCTGCACAGTTGGTTTGCCCATGGTAATGGTACCTGTTTTGTCAATCACCAGGGTGGTCACTTTTTGCAATTCTTCAATGGCCCGGGCGTCTTTTATAAGCACTCCTTGTTTGGCGCCCTTGCCCGTACCCACCATGATCGACATAGGTGTGGCCAACCCCAGGGCGCAGGGACAAGCGATAATCAGGACAGTTACCGCGCTGGTAAAGGCATACACAAGCTTTGGTTCAGGGCCCCAGATTGCCCATACCGCAAAGGAGATCAGGGCAATGGTCACAACAATCGGCACGAAGTAACCTGACACTTTATCGGCCAGATTCTGAATGGGGGCCTTGGTTCTGCTGGCTTTATTCACCATCTCAATAATCTGGGAAAGTAAGGTGTCACTTCCGATTTTCAGCGCTTTCATTTCAAACGTCCCGGTTCCGTTGATCGTGCCGCCGATCACCTCGTCACCCGGCTGTTTTTTAACCGGAACGGGTTCTCCGGTAATCATGGATTCATCCACCGTACTGTTGCCAGTGGTAATTTCTCCGTCTACAGGAATTTTTTCGCCGGGCTTGATCTTAATAATATCATTCAGGCGGACGTGTTCCAGGGGCACAACCTTTTCCTCACCCCCGCGAATGACCGTGGCTTCGGGCGGTACGAGGTTCAGCAATTCGCGTATGGCTGAATTTGTTTTACCCCGCGCCCGGGCCTCCAGTACCTGTCCGAGGAGGATCAGCGTAAGGATAACCGTAGCGGCCTCAAAATACAGGTGGACATTCCCCTGGGCTGTTTTAAACTGATCAGGAAAAAGGTCCGGAGCCACCAGGGCCACAATGCTGAAGAGATACGCCGCCCCTGCACCCAGGGAAATGAGCGTCCACATGTTGGGAGATTTATTTATCACCGACTTGTAGCCCCGGACAAAGAATTCGCGGCAGGAATAGAAAACAACCGGGGTGGACAGGGCAAACTGAATCCAGCCCCAGGTTTTTTCGGAAGCGACACTTTCGAGTGATATTCCCACCATATGACTCATGGCGATGAAAAAGACAGGAAGGGTAAACAGGACAGAAATCCAGAATTTATGGAGCAGCTTCCGGTAATGACTTTCCTCTTCCTTTCCGGCTTCAGGGCTCACAGTTACCGGCTCGAGGTCCATTCCGCAAATCGGGCAGCTCCCCGGTTCATCCCGTATGATTTCCGGATGCATCGGACAGGTGTACTTTATCTGTTGTTGCCCTGTGGTCTGCTCTTTCTCCAGGTCCATCCCGCATACCGGACAATCGCCAGGAGCATCATATTTTTTATCCCCTTCACAGAGCATCGGGCAATAATAGGTGCCTTGCTGATCTGAAGGCTGATGGGCATGTGATGTCCCGCTGGTATTGTTTTTCGGCGGTGTATGGGCATGGTGATGCATGTGATCCGGCTTCTTCCCGGGCAGAAAGATGTTATAGCGGCCGCCATCGTCCTGAAGGGCTGCCTGAAGTTTTTCCAGCGGCACATGGTGATCCATCTGTATTTCTGCCCTGGCTTCAG
>CAZLZD010000154.1:0-2307 GCA_964563925.1 uncultured Roseivirgaceae bacterium
AATGAGGATATTTTGTAGCTTATTATTACCTAGGAACCTATGTGTTTGCCAATCTCATGTTCACTGTTAAGAAATATATCCTGTTGATTTGCTTAGGCGTAGTTTCAGCGCTGGTAGCAGGGTGTGAAAATGATGACGGGGCGGAATTGAAACCTCTTGATCCTGTAGCCTATTCCATAAATTTTTCTGTTGATCTGACTACCTATTTTGAAGGAAATGCCACGATCTCGGGAATGATTCTGAATTCCGGAGATATAGGATTCAGTTCTGCTGCGGGTCAGCAGGTGGCCCGGTTATATGAGCAACAGCCCGGAATGGCTTATCCAGGTAAACTGGTTGCTTTCCAGGAGTTTACTGAACTGGCTCCTGGGGAGTATTTTAAAATCGAATACACCCGACCATGGGTCGTTTGCTCCTGTGAAGAACTTGAAACCCTCCCGGTGTATAATTTACGAATTGAATATGCTCCTGATATTGACAGGGATAATAATGCGTTGAATGACGACGCAGATTTGATGAATAACGAGAGATCCAGGAGCGGACGACTGATCAATGACCTTTTTGGCTTTACATGTTCTGGCTGATCCAGGCTGTTGTTATGTTCAATCTTTGTCCGGCTGATCAACACTGGCTTCCTGCCGAGTGCTTCCCTCCTCAAAATATCACAAGATAATAAGACCAGACATTGTGCCTGTCAGGTAATACCATTTTTCCTCCAAGCCTGCTTTTCCTGTGAGGTTTAGTCCTACGCAGGCAACCTGAAACAGCAAGTCCAACGAAAGTAACCGAAAAATAAATCAGGCACACTGAAACCTAAAGAGTATTGTATGCGTTTAGTTGTATATACATCTATTATGAAAGACCCAAAATCACTTGAAAATAACATACTGTTCCTCGCCGGGCGAATCACAAGGCGTATTCATGCGGCAGTAACCGAAGCTTTTCGATTAAAAGGATTTGACCTTACCGTCGAGCAATTTACTGTCCTGGCCAGTTTATGGTATGAGGAGGGCATCAATCAGCAGGCACTTGCCTATCAGCTGGACCGCGATAAGACGACTATTGCCCGAATAATACACATTATGGAAAAGAAAAACCTCCTGGTAAGAATACCTGACAAATCCGACCAACGGAATAAACTGATTTACCTTACCTCAAAAGGCAAATCATTACAAGATGAACTGATCAGAACGGCTGGCACAGTGTACGCCAGAGCCCTTGCCGGAATGCAGGAAAGTGACCTGGAGGCAGGGGTCAAGGCCCTGAGAATAATAAATAAAAATCTTGATTAACAAATTTTAGTTGCATATACATCTTTAAATATTATCCCATGATACGGTACTTATTTCAATTCCTGTTTCTGGTTGTGGTCTATACCATAACCTGGTTGGCCGGACTGATGGCAGGGCTGTCTGTATTTCCGACCGAAACTGTAATCACTGATTCCTCCGCTGCCCTGGATCCTATGATTCTTGCAGTTGCTTCTTTGCATGTCCTGATCCTAAGGACGTATGTCCATCATGCCCGACCCGATCTTCTCTGGCCGCGGACGGTGTTTATCTCATTTGGCCTGACTTATCTTATCACCCAGGTGGAATCCTTGTGGTTCATTGGTTCCCTGGGAATGGACCGGAATATGGTGCTCGGACTGATGACCGGAGGTTTTATTTCTTCGTTACTCTTTTGCTGGGCCCTGGTCAGGGTAAGTGGCAAGCCCGTGTTGCAAAGAATGTCTGCAGCGAGCCAGGCATTTAGTATTTCCTGGAAGAATCTAGGACTTCTGGCTTTACTGGTTATTGTGGTATGGCCCCTGCTGTATTTCCTGGCTGGCTACTACATTGCCTGGCAGTCCGCAGATATCCGCATGTATTATACCGGTTCGGAGGAGATCAGGTCATTTATTGATATGATGGTAGTCAACCTGCAGGACGGCTTATATACCTTCCAGGTTTTTCGTGGATTTCTCTGGGTACTCCTGGCCTGGTTGATCCTGTCACCGATTACCCATCATCCCGTCTGGATACGGATACTACTCACCGGCGGATTATTTGCGGTACTGGGCAGCAGTCAGCTTCTTCTCGCTAATCCACTGATGCCTGAATCTGTAAGGTACGTCCATCTGATCGAAACGGCTGTTTCCACATTTCTGTTCGGCGGCCTTCTGGCACTGTGGCCAGGCTTCAGCAGGAGAAGATCCCCTGAACTTTCAGCCGTGTAGTGAAAACGCGCTTAGTCAGATCCTCGGGTCCGGGCCCGGGGACAATGGTCTTAGTCCCCGGGTCAGGCCCGGGGCATGCTTAGTCTTTT
>CAZLZD010000155.1:0-2295 GCA_964563925.1 uncultured Roseivirgaceae bacterium
GGGGGTTATTTCTGGTTGTACGAATGTTTTCGTATTAAGGTTATGGAATCTGGGGTTTTTTGTTGTCAGGATGGTGAATGTTGTTGTGATTTTCCGGGTACGTTCACCTGGTGACTTGTGAATTAATCGGCCTTCTTCTTTTACCTGATACGATAGAATTATAACTTAGAATATAATGCGTAATGTTTTAATGATATGTTTCGTTCTTATATTTTCACCGGCCCTGTCGCAGACCGGTGATTCAATTAGACAATCCCGGGAATACTTCGGGCAACACGTGGTCCATGAATATACCTGGCTTGAGGAACCAGGCAGTGAACGGACGAGTCAGTGGCTTGAGGTGCAGCGGCTTCACCTTGAAAATGAATTCAGCAGGGCTGACTTTAAGAAATTCAATCGTCGCCTTGTATTTAATGACAAGCCGCAGGAAAGGGAAAGTGCGTCCTATAAGTTTACGCTTAAGCGCTACGAAGACCACCCACCGGTACTGCTGAGCAGGCGTCTGGTTGGCGAATCGGTCAGTCTTCCCATCGTAAAGGCCAATGATATGCGGCAGTCTGCGGATGATTTTCCGCAGATTGTAAATTACTGGATTGCTGAAGGGCAAAACCGCCTGGTGGCAGCCATTTCGCATTCCGGAAGTGACTGGATTGAGCTGGCAGTCTTTGACATACAGGAGCGGGAATATCTGTATTCCCTTCAGGGTACAACGATGCCCTGGATACTGATGCACGACAACGGGTTTATTTACCTTCAGTTTGAAGTTCCCGGGGCTGATGACAAGAACCTGCGCATTAACCAGCGCCTGAGTTTTCACGCCTTTAATACGCCGCAAAAGGAAGACAGAATCATGTTTCAGAATACGGATAAAACTCACCAACGCACCTTCGAATTTACCGTCAGTGAAGACAAGCAAAAAATCATCCTTTTTCATCCGTTTAAATTAAACGGAGAATGGCGGGAGGCAATCAGTGTCCTGGATGTTGCGAATCCGCTGACCCCTGACAATTTGCTGGTTTTTAAGTCGGACGTCCGGTTGCACATTGATTTTGTCTGCTATGCCGGGGATGAGTACTATTTTCGCACGAATCTGATTGGCCCGACGTACGGCATCGTTAAGGTATCGGCTGATCAACCCGGAAAGTTTGATACGTTTCTTCCCGGGTACCAGGAGGTGTTGCTGGATGCGGTACTTCTCGGGGACGGGTTGATCGGCCTCAAATACCTGGACAAGGGTACGTTTATCGGTAAGGTGATAACCATGGACCAGGAGACCAGGGCATACATCCCTGCCCCGGTGGGGGTGACGCTGGACTTCCTGGAAGAGGCGGGGGATATTTACGTGCAACTCGAAGGGTTTTATCATAACCCTTCGCGGATCAGGCTTGTGGTTACTGACGAGGGAGTCGCTTTTAATTCGTCCGTTTCCGGCCTTTACCCGGAAGACATTCAGGTTGAAATTACCAGTTATCCCAACGGGGAGGGCGACCAGGTTCCTGCTTACCTGGTATACAACCGGAATAAAACAAAACGCAAAGGGGAAAATCCTGCGATGGTCCAGGTTTACGGAGGGTACGGATATGTAGTGGAGCCGCAATTTTCGTGGGAGAATTATTATTTTGTACGAAACGGGGGGGTGTTGTTGATACCGGCAGTGCGGGGAAGCGGCGCGCTTGGGGCAGCCTGGGCGGAGGCAGGTGCAGGAGTTAACAAGCAGAATACGATCGATGATATAATTGGCGCTGCTGAATTTCTGATCTCGGAACAATACACCAATCCTGATTTACTCCTGCTTAAGGGGTCATCCCATGGCGGATTCGCGGTGAGCGCTGCGGCAATCCAGCGACCTGACCTGTTTAAAGGAGTGATCTCGCGGGCTGCCCCGCTTGACCTGGTCAGGATTACCGATGAGACGACAGGTAATAATTTGGTCAACCGGATCGAATACGGAGACCCTGAAAGGGAGGTCTCATTCAAAACACGAATGGCCTTGTCGCCGATACATAACCTGGAGGCGAATGTGGACTATCCATCCTTCCTGTTGATTACCGGGCGGTACGATACCCGGGTCTCGCCTGCACACAGCTATCGGTTTATGGAGGCACTTTCGGCAAGTTCTACGAACGAAAGAAATTATTTATACGTAACAAACGGAGGCCACGGGATTACGAATAACCCGGAGGAGGAGCTGGAATTGATCTCCCTAGAGCTGAAATTCATGTATATACTGACGGGCACGAAGTTCTGGTTGTGATAAAATTTTGGTGGAGTGATCCGTGTGATTTTAACTGTGCG
>CAZLZD010000156.1:0-2239 GCA_964563925.1 uncultured Roseivirgaceae bacterium
ATTACCAATAGATATTAAACCTGTAAAAGTGAATTCAGATTAATTGCAGTACAGGTTACAGTCAACAGTAATTTAATTTTATTAAGATATATGAAAAAGATCATCTTTCTGCTTGTACTAATGTTTGTTTACAGTGGAATTTCAGCTCAGGACAAACCCAATATCCTCGTCATTTGGGGCGACGATGTGGGAATGTGGAACATCAGTGCCTACCACCGGGGCATGATGGGCGGATCAACTCCGAATATTGACAGAATAGCGCGGGATGGAATGATATTTATGGATCACTATGCCCAGGCATCCTGCACAGCCGGGAGGGCAGCCTTTTTAACTGGGCAATACCCTATGCGGACAGGGCTTAGCACCGTAGGATTGCCCGGGGCCAAAGAAGGCATACAGGACAGCGACCCTACGCTGGCACAAATGTTGAAACCGCTCGGCTATGCTACGGGACAATTTGGTAAAAACCACCTTGGGGACAGGGATGAGCATTTGCCGACCGCCCATGGTTTTGATGAGTTTTATGGCATTCTCTATCACCTCAATGCCGGCGAATATCCGGAGCAATACGATTATCCGAAGGATGAAGAAGTACTGGAAAGGTTACGTCTCAAGCAGCGGGGTATCATCCATTCGAAAGCGCTCGAAAACGGAGGTCAGCAAATTGAAGACCTGGGTGACTGGGGCCGGGAAGTCCAGCGCAACCTGGACCAGATGGTCCTTGAAGAATCCAAGCGCTTTATCCGGGATGCGGTTGCAGACGACGAGCCGTTTTTTGTCTGGCATAATACCACCCGCATGCATTATCGTACCAACCTCAATGATGATTACGAGGGTAAGTCCGGTTATGGGCTCTATGCCGATGGGATGATGGAACTGGATGACGATGTGGGCGAGCTCCTCGATCTGCTTGAAGAACTTGGCGTGGATGAAAACACGATCGTCATGTTCTCAACGGATAACGGTGCTGCATCCAACAGCTGGCCCGATGGGGGCAACCACCCGTTCCATGGCCAAAAAGGCGTAGGCGGATGGGAAGGCGGATTCAGGGTGCCGATGCTCGTAAAGTGGGATGACCATATTCCGGCCGGTACGGTAACGGGGGAGTTCATGACGATGGAAGACTGGGTGCCTACTCTAATGTCCTGGGTTGGCGAGGACTCTGTTAAAGAAGAGTTGCTGGATGGGCATAATATCGGAGGAACGTCCTATAAAGTGCACCTTGACGGCTATGACCAGAGCGATCTTTTGCTCAACAATGGCAAAAGCAAGAGAAAGGAGTTCTACTATTTCACGGAAACCACTTTGCATGGTATGCGGTACGGTGACTGGAAGGTCCTATTCAGGGACCAGGAAAAATGGTTTCGATCCCCGCAGCCGGTCCTGTCCACGCCAATTGTCACCAATCTGAAACTGGATCCTTTTGAGCGTTTTCATGAAGCGCGGGGGTATGACGAATGGGCGGAGAACCGATCCTGGGTGCTCGGTCAAATTGCAACGCATCTGGGATCGTTTTTGGAGTCGTTTAAGGAGTACCCGCCAAGCCAGGAGAGTTTTTCTATTCAATTGGGAGATTTTTCAGCCATGTTGAATGCCGTGTCCGCGAATAATAGGTAGCACAATATTCAGGCATTGAAACGCGACACTGCGAGACCGTTCGGTTTTTGCAGGCCAGGAGGTAAGAAATTCTGGCTTGTGCTGCCGGAGCGATTGGGAGTAAGTTGCATATTTATAAATCTATGTGACTGTTTGAAAATGGTACGATACCTCCAGATTATTGTGCTGGCTTCCTGTTTCTGCCTGATGCCCGATCTTGTCAGGGCACAGGAAAAAGGGGAAAGTTCTGAAACAGAAGAAGCCATTCTCCGCAATAAACTTTCCCTGTATACAGGGTATTCCTGGATCCCTCAGGGGCTTAATGCGGAAACCGGTGAGGAGGAAACCCTGCTGGCCCCCAGCGTCGGGTTCTCATACGAATACTGGTTTACCAGGCGATGGGCCATAGGCACCTATAACGATATAGAAATCATCCGGATTCAGGTGGAGGACGACGACGACAGTTTCCTGGAACGGGAAAACGCCATCGTTCTTTCGCTCGGCGCTACCTGGGAAGCCTGCCCGGGGTGGACGCTGTCCCTGGGTGGCGGTATTGAGACGGACCCGAATGAGACGCTGTCAATTATCCGTTTTGGTACGGAGTATGTGCTTTTGGAACAGAATAACTGGGAACTTTCCGCCG
>CAZLZD010000157.1:0-2171 GCA_964563925.1 uncultured Roseivirgaceae bacterium
AGCCCAAATCGAAGCAGCGATGGAACGGGTGCGGGCCAAAACCATGGCCATGCACAACTCCCAAGATATTTCGGCAACGGTAGCTACTTTTTTCAACGAATTGACCGGTTTGGGACTGGAGGACTCCCTGGTCTGCGGGGTAAATATTTACACCCAGTCCGAACAGGCATATGTATGGGCGGCAAGTGGTGAGCATATTCATGAGCAAGGCATATTACGGGGATATTTAGATATGTCCGGGCACCCCTTATTACGATATTCCATGAAAATCTGGCAGCAGGGGAAAACATACGGCACGTATACCCTGAAAGGTGATGCGATAAGGGAATATTACCAATATCTTAATGCCGCACCTGACTTTTCACCTCAGATCGATACGGAAGAAATACCTGAAATGCTTTACCACTATAGTTTTAGCTTTTCAGACGGGGTACTTTTCAGTTTCACCGAAGTGGACCTGCCCGAGGACATCCGAAAGATATTGGAGCGGTTTGCTTCCGTTTTCGGACAGACCTACACCCGTTACCTCGACCTGAAAAAAGCCGAGAAACGAGCCCGGGAAGCAGAAATCGAAGCCGCCCTGGAACGCGTGCGGGCCCGGTCCATGGCCATGCATAAAAGCGAGGAGTTGTCAGAGGTGGCTACCGTGCTTTTCCAGCAGGTCGAGGCCCTTGGGGGCATGCCCGAGCGGATGAATATCGGGATTATCAGGGAAGAGGAAAAGATCATTGAATTCTGGTCCACGCAGCAGGGCGGCCAGCAAATCGACAGGCTGTTCAAAGCGAGCATCGAAGAACCGACGACGGTTTCCAGGGTTTTCAAGGCGTGGAAAAGAGGGGATCAGACCGCGGTTGTGGATCTTACGGGAAACGAATTGAAATCCTGGGTACACCATATGAAGGAAGTCATCGGCCTGCCGGTGGATCAGAAACTCATTGGCGACCGGAGGGTGCACTCCGTTGCGATGTTCAGCCAGGGCTTGCTGTTGATAACGACTCCGGAACCCGTATCGGAGCAGACCATGGAACTCTTGCAGCGGTTTGCCGCGGTGTTTGACCAAACCTACACCCGTTTCCTGGATTTGCAGAAAGCCGAAGCCCAGGCCCGGGAGGCTGAAATCGAGGCCGCCCTGGAGCGGGTGCGGGCCAAAACCATGGCCATGCACCAAAGTGAGGAAATGCTGCAGGTCATACAGGTTATCGCCGAACAACTGGAACACTTAAATATCAAGTACAATCATGTAAGCCTGGGGCCCAAAATGAGCGATGGCGACATGAAATTCTGGCTTGCGGGCTACAATATGCCGGAACCCCTTATTATGGAGGTACCCTTTATCGATCATCCAATCCCCAATCGGGTACGGGAAGCGCAGGAGAAGGGAGAATTTTTTTTCGCCGACATGTACAGCCAGGGAGAAAACCGGTCATGGTCCCGGCATTTCCTGGAACATATAAATCAATCAATTTTTACGGATAAGGCTAGGGACAATTTATTAAACGCACCGGGTTTTGCCCGGTCCTCTTTCATACTGAAAAACATCAACCTCTATATCGGCAACTATATCCCTGAAGCCTACACGGAGGAGGAAAATGCCATCGTTGGCAAATTTGCGAAAGTATTTGAACAGGCCTACACCCGTTTCCTCGATTTACAGAAAGCCGAGTCCCAGGCCCGGGAAGCCCGGATCGAAGCTGCCCTGGAACGGGTCCGGGCCAAGACCATGGCCATGCATAATACCGAAGATATCGCGGAGACAGTCACCACTTTTTTCAACGAGCTGTTGGGCCTGGACCCGGATACTTCCATGCGGTGCGGCGTAGGCATCCTGAGCCAATCCGAGCACATGAAATTGTGGACCGCCTCCATCCGGGAAGGCAGAAAGACCGTACTGGATGCCGGTACGCTGGACATGTCGCGGCATTCCCTGACCAAAGGCCTGAAGCAGTCCTGGTCTGATCAAAATAGACACTATTCCTATGTCTTGGAAGGTCGGGATCTGGAACAGTACTTCCGAAATCTGAACGACGCCCCGGATTATCCAGCGACCTTCAACCTGGATGCGCTTCCCACAGAGGTTTACCACAACAGTTTTTTCTTTCGCGACGGCGTACTTTATGTCTTTACGGAAGCTCCCCTGCAAGATGATATCCGGCCGATCCTGGAACGGTTCG
>CAZLZD010000158.1:0-2065 GCA_964563925.1 uncultured Roseivirgaceae bacterium
AATGAGTACCTGATAAAAAAAGCGAAGAAACTGCATCGGATTACCTACCAGGTGGAAGATACCTATGATACCTCCATTGATAACCAGGTGTACCCCATGTCGGGAACCAATATTGAAGAGGGGAAAAACTTTGTAATCAGTACGCCGGGCTTTTTCGGCTACCTGGGAGAAACCCGGGAACAGCCGTTTGAAGTAACTGTGTATAAACCGGAAGGGTTTTACGGGTCTACCGCGTTGATCGCAGAAAGTTCAGATGCCCAAAAGGATGTGTACAGGGTGGATGATTATGACCGTCTTGTGGATTCTCCCCTGATGTACAATGTGCCGGATACCGCGGTGGTAACCGTAGGAGGTGCTGATGTCCTTGTGTCGGTATATTCTCCGAACAAGAAAGTAACTGCTGATTTTCTTTCGGAGAAACTTTCCGGATTGCTGGAGAATCAGCGCAAATTTTTAGGAGGGGAGCTGCCGGTAAACAAATATGCTTTTATCTATTATTTTGACGGAGGTCCGTCTGTAAATCCTGTGGCTGGTGCCCTGGAGCATTCCTATTCCTCCTTTTATTATCTGCCTGAATATCCGCAGGAGCAATTGGCTCAGACGCTGGTGGACATCGCTGCCCATGAATTTTTCCATATCGTAACGCCCCTGACGATCCATTCAACGGAGATAGAGGACTTTGATTTTAATGAGCCTGATCTCTCAAAACATTTGTGGCTGTACGAGGGGGTGACAGAATATTTTGCCGGACATGTACAGGTGCGTTATGACATGATCTCGGAGGAGGAATACCTTGATAACCTGGCAGCAAAGATCAGGAGCTCCAAATCACTGTATACCGATGATCTTCCGTTTACCGAGCTCAGTGAGCAGGCTGCCGAGGAACATCAGAGTGAATACGCCAATGTGTATGAAAAAGGGGCGCTTATCGGCGCCATGCTCGACATCCGGCTTCTTGAATTGTCCGGAGGCACCTACGACCTCGAGGATTTGTTGAGTGAATTGGGTGAAAAATATGGCAAGGATAAAGCGTTCAATGATGATGAATTGTTTTCGGTGATTACCCAGATGACCTATCCGGAGATCGGGGATTTTTTCAGCCGGTATGTGGCAGGCAGGGAGCCTCTGCCCCTGCAGGATTATTTTGCAAAGGTCGGTGTGGAATACCAGGAAGATCAGGAGGTTGAGCGGGTTAGTTTGGGCCGCATTTCCCTCGGGTATGACGCTGAGCAGGACCTGCTGATGATTGCAGATATCAGTAACATGAATGATTTCGGAAAGCGAATCGGGTACCAGGAAGGTGACCGGATCATTTCCATAATGGGTCGCAAATTAACACCCTCTTCGGCACAGGCCCTGATCCAGGCTATTCGTGAACACCTGAAGGAAGGGGATGAGCTGGTGGTAGTGGTCAACCGGCCGCAGGAAGATGGTACGTTCCGGGAGGTGACGCTGTCCGAACCGGTGGTGATGGAGACTGCTTCGGCAGGACATAGCCTTACGCTTATGGAAAACCCGTCGTTTGAGCAGGCCAATCTTCGTCTCGCCTGGCTGCAGGCGGATGCCGCGGTGGCCCGTGCAGAGGATGTAAAATCCATTGAAGGTATCGTCGGAGCCATGTATGACGTGATTTCTGGTCCGGCCGGAAAAAGAAACTGGACGCGCTTCCGGTCTTTGTACGCGGAGAATGCTACAATGGGAGCGGTGGCTGTTTCACCGGAAGGTAACAGCCGGTATGTCCATATGACCCCGGAAGATTATATGGAGCGAAACGATCCGTTCTTTTCGGAGAATGAATTCGTCGAAAAGGAACTTGGAAGGGAGGTCTGGGAATTCGGAAAGATAGCCCAGGTTAAAACCGCTTATGAATATATGGTCAATGGCCAGCCTGAATCAAGGCAACGTGGTGTCAACCTCGTTAACCTGATCCATGACAAGGGAAGGTGGTGGATCACCAGTGTGCTTTGGACCACCGAAGGAGAGGATAACCCCATCCCGGAAGGGTTGAAATAAAAAGTACCGGCTTGACTCCGTGATCCCACGGAGCTTGGCCGGCATGACGGAA
>CAZLZD010000159.1:0-2001 GCA_964563925.1 uncultured Roseivirgaceae bacterium
AAGTTAGTGTAAAGCCGTGTCGCAATCAACCCGTCATATTGACGGAATCGCAATACATAGATCTCAATTCACTCACGTATCTTTATTAAACTATTTGATCAACAAACCACTATTATGAAATCAATCTGGCTTAACCTTCCTGTCAAAGACCTTGAAAAATCCAGACAGTTTTTCAGGGATATCGGCTTTCGTGAGAATCCTATTCACAAAAAGGCCGAACATTTAGGCAGTTTTTTGATTGGCGAACATGATTTTGTGCTCATGCTTTTCCCGGAGGAACAACTAGGTCAATGGCTTAAAAACAAGGTGACGGATACCCGAAAAAGCAACGAGATGCTCATTAATATCGACGCCCAAAGCAAAGAGGAAGTGGACGCCTTTGCGGAAACGGTCAGGAAGTCCGGTGGTACAGTGTATCAGGTACCTCAGGAAGTGGATGGCTGGATGTACCTGTTCAGCTTTGGAGATCCCGATGGCCACTGTTGGAATATGTTGTACATGGATATGGATAAAATGTCCAAACCTTAACACAGCATATCACCATGCATTCGAGGTGAACATAATGATAAGCAACAATGGACACGAACCTCCAATAGGTGTGGCATGGACGAGATTAATTCAAACAACCTTAAAAATTAATATAAAATGAAAGTAAATCCTTATCTCAATTTTGACGGCAATGCCGAAGAGGCATTCCTTTTTTACAGGTCCGTTTTCGGCGGGGAATTCATGGCCCACATGAAAATGAGCGATGCTCCCGATACCGACAAGCTACCTGCTTCCGAGAAAAACCGTACTATGCACATTTCCCTTCCTATTGGCAAGGATACTATTCTGATGGCCTCGGACATCCTGCCATCCGTGGGCCATAACCTGAACCTGGGAAACAATTCCTATATCTCGCTTCATCCGGATTCCAGAGAGGAAGCCGATAGATTATTCAACAGTCTTTCAGCCGGTGGGGAAATTGAAATGCCCATGGAAGACCAGTTTTGGGGCGATTATTTTGGCTGTTTTAAAGATAAATTCGGCGTCATGTGGATGATCAATTTCAATCCGGAATTTTGATTTGATCGCGGAGTTCGAAAACCATGGGGAAATAAAAATTGGCGTTTAAATGTCTGCAAAAGCAAAGCCGTAGCCGCCAACCAAAAAACTATACCCTGGTTGAGCCAATGCAACCTTCCAAAACTAAAAATGGCCTATAATGAAAAACAAAATTCTCTTCGTCGTCTGTTTGCTGTACGGACTCCTGTTCATCAATAGCGGACTGAACAAATTTTTCAACTACATGCCGATTCCTGAGGAAATGCCGGAAGAGGCCATGAAAATGTTTCAGGCCATGATGCAGATAAGCTGGTTAATGCCTCTGCTTGGTCTTTTTGAGATCATCGGAGGCGTGTTGGTTATTATCCCACGTTTCAGGGCTCTGGGAGCATTAATACTGACCCCCATCGTCACTTGAATTATTCTCCAGCATATCACCCTTGCCATGGGCATTCCGATGATCATCGTCATTGCCCTGGTGCAGACATGGATAATCATTGAGAATTACGAAAAATACCTGCCATTGGTGAAATAAACCGTTGGCTACCCAAGTCAGACTCAGCCGTCAACGAAAAGATCATGACAAAGATTACATTATCCAGCGATTGTGGAAACGCACCCAGAAAGGAATTTCTGAAGAATTTCAATGTTGCCTTCGCCACCGGTGATGCCGGATTTATTATTGAGCATGTCAGCGAGGATATCGTATGGAACATTCATGGCGATAAATGCCTGAAAGGGAAGGAGGCGTTTAGCCGGGAAATAAACCTCATGAAAGAGTATACCGTGGACGAATTGATTATCCATTCCATCATTACGCACGGCCGGGAGGCTGCGTTGAACGGTGAAATGAAGATGGGAGATTCCGGCAATCTGCGTGTGTATACTTTTTGTGATGTGTACCAATTCACCAGCAATTCCGGCAGTAAGATTAAGCGAATGGATTCATACGTT
>CAZLZD010000160.1:0-1998 GCA_964563925.1 uncultured Roseivirgaceae bacterium
GGCTTCAGAATCAAGAAGCGCATCCTCGCTGGCTTTACGCCTGGAGACGTCCCTGGAGGTAGTTTGAATACCAAGCAGTTCGCCCTGGTTGTCATACATCGGGGTCGAGCTCGTCTCCAGCCAGATGTATTCCCCCGATTTATGAAGCATCCGGTATAACGCAGCTGAAACATTATTTCCCTCCAGGGTTGGTATATGCGAGTTATCGTGAATATGCTTTCGGTCATCCGGATGAAAATATTCATAAGGATCCTTATCGATCAACTCTTCAGGATCATAGCCAAGAAGGTTTTTGGCGGACGGACTCACATACAAATAGCGTCCATCCGTACGGTGGAGGCAAACCAGTTCCTGGATATTATCAGCCAGCAGGCGGTAATTATTCTCGCTTTCCCTTATTTTTTCCTCCGCTGACTTTATTTCCGTCATGTCAGACATAAAGCCATACCAAAGATTCTTTCCTGAGATATCCTCGAAAGGTGAGGACTTACCCATTATCCATCGGATGGTTCCATCAGGGAGCTTCACCCTGAATTCATTGTGCCAGGGCGCGTCGGTGACGATCGCTTCAATAATGGACTCATTTACCCGGGCAATATCCTCTTCATGAATTAAATCAAACAGGAGGGTTGCGTCACGCATCAGATCTTCAGGCGAAATGCCAAGCAACCTCATGGAGCCTTCGCTGACAAATTCAAATACACCTTTCGTCCCTTCCGGCATATAAAAATTATAGATCATCCCCGGTACATTGGACGATAATCGCTGAAGCAGCTTTGAGGCATCCTTAAGGCTCTCATTGGCCCTTTTCAACGGGGTTATATTGACAGAAACGCCTCCCAGGGCAAAAATCTTTCCCGACCCGTCACGGATCGGAAATTTAGTCTCCAGGAATACATCATCATTAACAACGTGCTCAAAGGTCAGCGACTGACCGGTATTCAGTACCTGCTCATCACGCAGCTGGCATAGGCCGGCAAATTCCGCATCAAAAATATCATAGTCGGTCATTCCCTCCGTCAGCTCCTTGTGATCGATGAAATTTCGGTAAAACTGGTTGAAATAGAGGTATTTTCCGTCCCGGTCCTTCATAAACATCACCTGGGGCGTATTGTCCATGATGGTCTGCAGCGTGCGGTGGCTTTGTTCCAGCAGGTTCTGGGTTTGCCTTACCGTAGTGATATCCTTGTAAAATATGAACAATCCTTCCTCGTTGGGATAGACATTGATCTGGTAAACCTGGTTTTCTCCGACACCCGCCTCATGTTCTATGGTGGTTGACTGACCCGTTTTCATTGCCTTCTCATAGACTTTCAGCAATTCCGTTCCTTGCATAAAGGGAAATAATTCCAGGATATGCTTTCCCACCATATCCTGAACTTCCAATTTAGCCAGCCGGGCAAAAACAGAATTCACGTAGATGAAGTGAAAATTTCTGTCAAAGGCAAAAAACCCGTCTGTAATCCCCTGCAGCAAATGTTCGATCCTGCTTTCGCGGGCTTTCACGGCCTGCTGGGCTTGGTGCTTGTCTGTAATGTCCTGGAACATCAGGTGATAGATTTTCCGGAATTTCCGGCCGGCGAGCCTGACCATTTTTTCATTCCGTTCCCGGTCGCGGAGCGTAATGACCTGCTCTGTTTTGTCTGACAGGGTCTGGTTGGTAAGCAGCTGGCGGAATAACTTCCTTGAGTCCTCATGTACATACCCCTTGACAAAGGCTTCCAGGGTAAGGCGCCGGGCCGGATCCTTCTCCCCGAGAATAATCAACAGCTCCTCACTTATATAAAATTCGTCCCTTTCACGGCTCCATTCGGCATATCCCATACCGGCAAATGTAAGCGCATCCCGGTGGCGTTTCCTGGAGACCTGCATTTCCTCCTCGATCTTCTTTCGGTGGGTGATGTCGTTCCGGATAGAGAGGATTTGCGTGATGTCACCGTTCTCATCAAGGAAGGGCATTATAAAGGTATCCACCCAGTAATAACTGCCGTCCCTGGC
>CAZLZD010000161.1:0-1823 GCA_964563925.1 uncultured Roseivirgaceae bacterium
TTATTCGCAGGAAGGGAAAGGTGTACGTGATCAACAAAAATAATCCCAGATTTAAACAAAGACAAGGCTAATTATGGCAAGAATTGCAGGAGTTGATATTCCCGATAACAAACGAGGAGAAATCGCCCTTACCTATATTTTCGGTATTGGTAAAAGGTCCGCACAGAATATCCTTACACAGGCAGGTGTGGACTGGGACAAAAAAGCACAGGACTGGACAGACGACGAAGCGACCGCTATCCGTAATTTCATCAGCGAAAACCATAAGGTGGAAGGGGTACTTAAGTCAGAAGTTCAGCTGAACATCAAGCGTTTGATGGATATTGGTTGCTATCGCGGTCTGAGACATCGTAAAGGGCTTCCGGTACGGGGACAACGTACTAAGAATAACTCCAGAACCAGAAAGGGTAAACGTAAGACGGTAGCTAACAAGAAAAAGGCTACGAAATAATTAACCGATGTCTCCTGAGGGAGAATTAAAGCGAGTCAAAAATGGCACAAAAGAGAAAAGATAAAGCAAAAAAACGCGTAGTAGCTGTTGAGGCTATCGGACAGGCGCATATCAAGGCTTCTTTCAATAATATCATTATCTCGATGACCAATACAACCGGCCAGGTGATTTCATGGGCCTCTGCCGGGAAAATGGGATTCAAGGGATCAAAGAAGAATACGCCGTATGCTGCCCAGATGGCCGCTCAGGATTGCGCACAGAAAGCATATGACCTGGGATTGCGTAAGGTGGAAGTGTTTGTGAAAGGCCCGGGTGCAGGTCGTGAGTCTGCGATCCGAACCATCCAGAATACAGGTATCGAAATTACCACGATCAAGGATGTCACTCCGCTTCCTCACAATGGTTGCCGTCCGCCGAAAAGACGACGAGTATAATATTAACGAGATAGAAAGAAACATATAATGGCACGATACAGAGGTCCGAAAACTAAAATCGCCAGAAGATTCAATGAACCGATCTTCGGTCCGAGCAAATCGCTTCAGAAGAAGAGCTATCCTCCGGGACAGCACGGCCGTAACCGCCGCCGCAAGCAGTCGGAATACGCCATCCAGCTTATGGAGAAGCAAAAGGCAAAGTATACCTACGGTGTACTGGAAAAGCAATTTGCGAATCTCTTTGAGAAGGCGTCACGCCGTTCGGGGATTACCGGTGAGATCCTGCTTCAGCTCCTGGAATCAAGGCTTGACAATACTGTCTTCCGCCTGGGAATTGCTCCTACCCGTCGCGCTGCCCGTCAGCTTGTCCTTCACAAACATATTGTGGTGAACGGAGAGATTGTAAACATTCCTTCCTTCCAGATCAAGGTGGGAGACAGCGTGGGTGTTCGTGAACGTTCCAAATCGCTTGAGCTCGTGTCGGACAGTCTTGCATCACATAATGCCAGGAAATATCCATGGCTGGAGTGGGACAAATCAGAATTCGTTGGTAAGATGGTATCCCTTCCTCAGCGGGATGAGATTCCTGAAAACATTAACGAGCAGTTGATCGTCGAACTTTACTCCAAGTAGTAAACAGTCGCACGTACTATACATTAATTACAAATTATTCTGGCTTTCCTGAGCCTGCGGGTACCGGGAAAGCCATCACTTAAAAGCCAAATAAACTATGTCGATACTAGCATTTCAAATGCCTGACAAAGTAGTGATGGAAAAGGCGGATGATTTCCATGGTCTTTTTACCTTCAAACCACTTGAAAAAGGGTACGGGGTGACTATTGGAAATGCATTGCGAAGAATTCTTCTTTCTTCTCTGGAAGGCTATGCCATCACAGGGATCAAGGTCCCCGGCGTACTGCATGAATTCTCTACAATCG
>CAZLZD010000162.1:0-1735 GCA_964563925.1 uncultured Roseivirgaceae bacterium
ACAGCAGTACCATCTTTCTCATCAAGCAGGCCCATCGCTGGTTGCCGCAGATTGAAGAAATCCTTAAGGAGAATGATATACCGGATGATTTCAAATACCTTACGGCCATTGAAGGCGGGTTTGCCAATGCCGTTTCTCCGGCCAACGCTGTTGGGTTCTGGCAAATCCTTTCCTCATCGGGTAAGGAAAATGGCCTGGAGATCACTAAATATGTCGATGAGCGGTATGATCCGCTTAAATCCACCGTGGCCGCCGCCAAATACCTGAAGAAAGCCCATGAAAAATTTGGAAGCTGGACCAGTGCAGCCGCTTCCTATAACCGGGGTATGGCCGGGCTGCAACGGGCCATGGACGATCAGCAGGTTGATTCCTATTACGACCTTTTGCTCAACGATGAGACCTCCCGCTACGTTTTTCGAATCCTTGCCATTAAGGAGATCATTGAGCATCCGGCAAAATATGGATTCAACATCAATGGCAAGCACCTGTACGATCAGGAGAAAATCCATTACGTGGAGGTGTCGGATGATATCGATGACCTGGTCACCTTCGCCCAGGAACAGGGTATCAATTACAAATTACTTAAGCGACATAACCCCTGGTTGCGTGAAGACAAGCTGAAAGTGAAGAAGGACAAGACCTACCGGATAGCCATTCCGGAAACCACCGCTCCCTGATCGCGGAATTCCCGTACCCTGTATGTATATTTGGCCATGTTTGACCAGATTCAGGAATCCGTTCGTTTTTTACAGTCGCGTGGCTTTGACCGCCCCGAAGCCGGAATAATATTAGGTACTGGCCTTGGCGGGAGCTTTGTCGGCCAGATTGAGGTTAGCCAGTCGATCCCTTATGCCGAAATCCCCCACTTTCCTGAAGCTACCGTAGAATTCCACCACGGCAAATTGCTCTATGGCACATTGCACGGTAAAAAAGTGGTCGCTATGCACGGTCGATTTCATTATTACGAAGGCTATGATTTGAAAAGGGTCACTTTCCCCGTCCGGGTCATGAAGGAACTGGGAATATCCAGGCTGATCATCTCCAATGCAGCAGGTAATCTTCGGACATCGGAATGGACCAAGGGAGAGCTCATGTTGCTTGACGATCATATCGACCTTTTACCCGATAACCCGTTGCGTGGCTTGACCGACGAACGGCTGGGATCAAGATTTCCCGATATGAGTGCCCCGTATTCTCCTACAATGAATAAGAAACTGGAGGAACTGGCGGCCAGTGAAAATATAACCCTTCGCAAAGGGGTGTATGCGGTTGTATCAGGACCAAACCTTGAGACACGGGCAGAATACAGGTATCTTCAGCGGATCGGGGCTGACGCCGTGGGTATGTCTACCGTACCTGAGGTGATCGTGGCCAGCCAGCTAAACCTTGAATGTGCGGCAATTTCTGTACTGACCGATGACTGCGATCCTGACAACCTTCAACCTGCAGTCATTTCCGAGATTATCGCCATTGCCGGGGAGGCAGAAAAGGATCTCACACGACTCATCACCGGACTTATTGCTTCTTTTTAATTAAGCCAAACATCCCCGTTCCGGTGATGTTATGGATGTGTAAAAGGCAGAACCGATCAAAAGCCGCAATGCGTTTTTGAATTGCCGGTGGTTTATGGATATCCTTTGTTACACGCTTGAGGGTCAGTTGCAATTGAGCCGGCGATACGCGAAATTTGCGGTTTGACAGAAATAACACATAGCCAATGAGTACAGGAGCGGAA
>CAZLZD010000163.1:0-1675 GCA_964563925.1 uncultured Roseivirgaceae bacterium
CAGTGACGGTAAAATTGATATTACTTATTCAAAGGCCGAACGGCCGCTTCCCACAGAATCTCCGTCCACTCAAAGGCTGTCTCCTGAGTCCGATGAGAGGAAACAACTGGTATACGGACCAGTAGATGCTGAAACCATCTATCGTACACCCTGGATGGATACCAATGGCAGGTTTAATGCCGTGAATGTATTTATTCCGATGCAAAGTTATAAAATGAACTGGGCGTACGAGATGACGGTGAGTTATTTCCTGAATATTAGTCACACAATGCTACCCGCCCTTGGTGTACCACGTAATACCCTGATGAATGTTCCCTCCATGTATTATGGGACCGAGTACAAGTTCCTTCCTGGCCGGGAGCATTCCTCATTTTTCCCTAACAATCTGCAGTCTGATTTCCGACATGTGTTCTGATGTCCTCTACTCTATGTAGGGATACAGGAACTGCATGACCTGGTCATAACAGTTGGTACAATTGGCCGGTGCATCATGGTTTGAACCCGGTATCAGGATGAGTTTGCTGTCAATATTCTGCTGCTGCGCCCTTTCAATGATATTACAGGACCCTTGGAAATTACCCCCTGCCCCGCAAGGGACCTCAGGATCATTTTCGGCATGAATACACACAACCGGCAGTTCTCCCGAATCAATCCAGTTGATATCATAAATTCCCCCGGACAGCGAAACCAGCGCCTTCACCTCGCTCGAATAGCCGGGAGTTCCGCGATTACCTTCAAGTCCGCCGTTTTCATTTATTAACACCCATTCCTCCGGCGTGACATCATTTTCCTTTACGTAATAGGCAGGGTAAAGCAGGAACGCTCCTGTCCCGAAGCCTCCCATAAAAATATTATCCGGATCAATTCCGAATGGATTCCCTTCCCCGGCGCTTTTCCTGAAAAATCGCACCGCTGCTTTCAGGTCCTGCGCTGCATGGATCAGTCGTACCTGCGGGTCCAGTTCATCATCAGGGTCCGAGAGATAGCGGATAGCTGCCACGACGTATCCCGCTTTGGCCATTCGCCGGCCAATAGGAGCCAGAAAACCAAGAGCAGACGGATAGAACGCACCTCCGCCGGCAATGATCAATAATGGCCGGGGTGGCATATCACCGTCCGTAACGGGGGTATAGACGGTCATGTTCTGGAATTCCGGATAATCACCATAAACCAGATCCTTTGTCTCATTTACACTGGAGAAGAGCTGGTCGGTATATAGCTGATCAGGCTGGTTGCCAATCATCACAGTCACCTGTAGCTCCGCCGTACCACAGGTAGCGGAGGATACGCCCAGCCCCAGTGATACCTGCTGTACATTCTCATAATCAAGGGAACCGGAATTACTGACGGTGATTTCCCCGGTATCCGGATTGACTGAAAACAGGTTGAGTTCATTCCCGGAAAGAATGGAATAGGTTATTTCCGAACCATCTCCGGCAGAGATGCCTGCCTGTCCCACAAGGGTTCCGTTCGCTGAATTTTCGGGAACATTAAACGTATAGGAGGTATTCTCCAGTGAACAGGAAGCTTCATCATCATCGCCGCAGGAAGAAAGGCACACACAAAGAAGTAGTGAAAAAAAGTAAGCTATTGGTCTCATCATTTAAATTTTTGTTGAGACCAATGTAGCTGAATTGCCGCGTGGAAGCCTTGAGTATTGTTCCGGACTTCTTGA
>CAZLZD010000164.1:0-1596 GCA_964563925.1 uncultured Roseivirgaceae bacterium
TTGTCTTTTCCGGTCCGCTTGATATGACCGAAGCTGCAATGCTGAAACAATTGGTGGACAGGTATCACGACAACCCTTAGGTTAGCCAATTAGGGAAATAAGGTGCGAAATTTTTACCTTTCAGGGTAAATTGCGATCCCTTTGAAGTCGCCTGCAGTTTATGATTTTTTTCTGACCCCGTCTTATAAATGGTCGATCTCCCTGGGGCTGGGTATTTTCCTGTACGGCTTCCTGATATTATTCCTGCCTTTCGGTGTGAGCAATTACGACCCCGCTCATGAGTATACTTTTATATTCCTGCTGGAAATGGCATACTTTCTGGCAACTACAGTATTGCTGGCTGCCCTGAATGAATTCATGTTAAAGCCCCTGGTGGTCAGACGCGCAGGAAGGGCTCAGGTAATCATCTGGTCCGTTTGGATGGCCCTGAGCCTTGGTCTTGGCCTTTTCTTGCTCTACAACTTCCTGGGAAACTGGCACGATTTCAGCCTGTACAGCGCTGTGGAATTCGTATTTAATTGTTCGACCATGCTGGCTTTTCCAATGGTAGGGATCTTCTTTTATTACCGATTTAAATCCCTGAATATCCGCTACCAGAAATTACAGGTTCAGGGTTATCCTGAAGGTGTGAAGAATACAATGCTCTATTTCGACGGACAGGGAAGGAATGAGGGACTGGCCGTCAGCACTGCTGATTTTCGGTATGCCCGGGCGCAGGATAATTATGTGGCACTGTATTTTCTTCGTGATGGTAAGCTGCAGCGGGAATTGCTGCGAACGACCCTGGCAGAACTGGCGGGAGGAACGGATAAATCGATGCTTCTGCGTTGTCACCGCTCCTATGTCGTCAACCTGCACCAGATACATTCCTTCACCCGGGGCCACCCGCTCTTACTACGCCTCAGGGATTTGCCCGAGCCGATCCGGGTTTCAAAATCCTACCGGGAAGTCGTCCTGTCCAGGTTGAAGGACGTCGCTGCAACCCCCTGAAATTTCATTCACCCCAAATACAGGTCATCCGCCACAAAGCCGGATGGGCGCCGTAACAGGACTCCAGGGGCTGTCGTCATTTTGTCAGAATTCAGTTCAACCTAAAAATTGACAACAATGAGACGATTAAAACAATTAATTCAATTCGGTGGGGTTCTTGGATTTATCCTGATCCCTCTAGGTGTAAATGCCCAACAGGACAGGGGTCTCCCGGAAACGGAAGTTATGCTCCGGGAATTTGCGGAAAGTTACCGAAATGACCCGATGGCCCTGGATGCGGATTTTGGTATCCGTGTCGGGGATGCCTGGTGGCAGGTTAGCGTGCGGCGTGTGGAAAAACCCTATGCGGCCGGAAAAACCAATCAGTATACTTTCCACGAATACGGTCCGCATTCCGTCACGATTGAGGAAGGGAAGCCGGATACCCCGACCTGGTATTTCCGCTTCGACGACCGGGAAATCCTCGAAAAGATATACACGGGTGAACTTACGGCAAGCACGGCCGCGGCACGCTCCACCGGCGCCGATTATGTAGCATTCGATGCCGATGATATGGAAGGATTCCACTCCACCCAACAGCATACGGCCCTGTCCTATCTGACGATG
>CAZLZD010000165.1:0-1537 GCA_964563925.1 uncultured Roseivirgaceae bacterium
TTGGGAATGGGAATTTCATTGGCATCCGGTACTCCGCCGGTGTTCACCGATACGTAGCCCCCGGCCTGCATGATACGATCAAATGCCGTACGGTCAACCACCAGGTCCTTGATCACGGGAAAAGATTTGGCTCTCCAGGGCTCCACTGTAATGGTCTGTCCATCGTGAAATGAACGCATATGTAACTGACAGGTCGTTGTCTGCTTCGGGCCATGCGGCTTCCCGTTGATATACATATTACACGATCCGCATATACCCTCCCGGCAATCATGGTCAAAATGAATCGGGTCTTCCCCTTTGGCAATTAACTCTTCATTAAGCACATCGAACATTTCCAGAAATGACATATCAGGGGAAACATCGTTCAGGTCATAGGTCCTGAAACCCCCTTTGTCATTTGCATTCTTTTGCCTCCAGACTTTTAATTTAATTTTCATAAACTTTGACGTTTCTTAAATGATTACTTGTAACTCCGCTGGGTTAATTTCACATTTTCGAAGACCAGGTCCTCCTTGTGAAGTACTTCAGGTTTTTCAGGCCCTGTATATTCCCAGGCCGCTACGTATGAGTATTCGTCATCTTTTCGTTTCGCTTCCCCTTCTTCGGTTTGAGACTCTTCACGGAAGTGTCCTCCGCAGGATTCATCGCGATTGAGTGCATCATCGATCATCAGTTCGCCCAATTCGATAAAATCTGCCACCCGGTTGGCCTTCTCCAGGGATTGGTTCAATTCGTCATTCTCTCCCACCACCTTCAGGTCCTGCCAGAATTGATCACGGAGCTCAGTGATAAGCTTTTTGGCTTTTTTCAAACCTTCTTCATTGCGCGCCATACCACAATATTCCCACATGATATTGCCCAGCTCCTTATGGAACTGGTCCACAGATTTTGATCCATTTATGGACAGCAATTTATCAATGGTTTTCCTGACATTATCCTCTGCTTCCCGGAATGCCTCATGGGAGGTTTCCACCTTGTCATACGACATGTTGGCCAGGTAATCCCCGATGGTATACGGAATTACAAAGTATCCGTCGGCCAGTCCCTGCATAAGTGCACTGGCACCAAGCCGGTTGGCACCGTGATCAGAGAAATTGGCTTCGCCGATGGCATACAAGCCAGGCACGTTGGTCATGAGGTTGTAATCTACCCAAAGGCCTCCCATCGTATAATGAACCGCCGGGAAGATCTTCATGGGAGTCTTATACGGATTATCCCCGGTGATCTGCTCATACATGTCAAAGAGGTTTCCGTATTTGCTCCGGATAAGCTCTTCGCCATCCCGTTTTATGGCATCGGCAAAATCAAGAAAAACCGCAAGACCGGTTTTGTTTACTCCTCGTCCTTCATCACACACATTTTTCGCATTCCTGGAAGCCACATCCCGGGGTACAAGGTTTCCAAAAGAAGGGTATCGTTCTTCCAGGTAGTAATCCCTCCGGTCTTCGGGCAGGTCAGTAGGCTTCAATTCGCCCTTCCTGATTTTTTCGGCATCCTCCACGGTCTTAGGCACCCAGACCCTTCCGTCATTCCGCAG
>CAZLZD010000166.1:0-1509 GCA_964563925.1 uncultured Roseivirgaceae bacterium
TGGCCTTGTGAACTAATTCAGAAGTGGATTTGATATGGGTTCCTTCATCCAGATTGGGTACTTCCGGGAATTCCTCGGCTTCATCGCCTACCAGCTTGTAGTTACCTTTATCGGTACGGAAATTGATATTCTTTCTGTCATCCACATCAAAAAACACGGTGATGTTAGGCAGCTGTCTGAGCGTCTCCAGTAACCGGCGTGCAGGTATCGCTACGGCACCGTCTTCTTCGATGTCTGCATCGATATATTCGATGATGGAGATCTCCAGATCGGTGGCCGTAAGTTTAAGTCGTCCGTCTTCGCTTTGCACCAAAATGGTTTCGAGAATAGGAAGAGTGGCTTTTGAGGGCACAGCCCCGATAACCGCAGAGAGGCCTTTGTTCAGTTCGCTACTTGATACAGAAAATTTCATGAATCCGTGTTTTAATAAGTTTAAGGACAATTTTCCCGCATTCTTGCCCTTTCAAAATAGTGTGCTTATACTAAGAAATACTTGTTCTCTCTGCAACCAGAGAGAATGCAAATATACCACTCAAATAACCCTGATTCCATATCGTTAAAGCGCTACTAAATTTGTATTAACACTTTCTTTTTTTCGGATGAAAAGAATCCTAATAGCGCTGATTGTCACCCTTCTTTTTTCAGGGATGTCTGTTGCCCAGTCACTGGCGAAGTATGGCAATGATTTTCTGAGCGTGGGAGCCGGTGCCCGTGCCCTTGGAATGGGAGGCGTACATACTTCCTTCGTCGATGATGTGACGGCAGGATACTGGAATGCAGCGGGATTAGCCTCACTAGAAACACCTGAAGTCATTTATATGCATTCCGAACGATTCGGGGGAGTAGTGGGATATGATTATGGTGCGGCCAGCATGCCCCTCCGATCAGGTTCCGGGGTCATTGCAGTGAGCTTCTTTCGTCAGGGGGTGGATAATATTGCCAATACCCTGAATGCCTGGGACAACGAGCGGGGGGACAGCGGAGGACCCAAAGCCGACCCCGAAGCCTATATCACCCGTTTCAGTGCGGCAGACATGGCTTTCTATTTATCGTATGCACAGCGTCATTCGGAAGTACTGTCCTATGGTGCCAGTGCCAAGATCATCAATCAGCGACTGGGACCCTTCGCCAACGCCTGGGGATACAGCCTGGATGTGGGAGTACAGTTACAAACTTCCATTGCTGATCTGGGGATCTCCGTACAGGACGTGACCACCATGCGGAAGATGTGGACCGTGAATGAAGGTGAGTTTGAAGGTTTTCAGGAAACTTTCGGGGATTCCATTCCTTCCGGGGAAAATGAATATGTACTACCCTCTGTCCGGCTGGGAGCTTCCCGTGCTTTTAGCCTGAATGATTTTGAGTTACTCGCTGCCGCCGACCTGAACCTGCTGTTTGAAAACCGTCAGGCTTACTATCTGAATCTGGGAAGGATGAGTATCGAGCCACACGTAGGTGCCGAGGTTACCTATAAAAACCGGATCTCCGCCCGTGCCGGACTCACTGACT
>CAZLZD010000167.1:0-1500 GCA_964563925.1 uncultured Roseivirgaceae bacterium
TAACTGTGATTAATCAGGTATATAAGTGTGTCATCCGGCACACTTCCGTCAGTGCTTACCGTATTCCAGTGCTTTTTGTTCATATGATACCCGGGCCTGATGCCTTCGTATTTTTCCCTGAAATGAACGGCCTTTTCAGGATCACATTTTAAGTTGACTCCATTAAACTCGTTGATATCCGTTAGCGCAAAAATCTTACCCCCCACTTTAAAAACCAGGGTATTTTCCCCGAAGGGCATTTCCTCCGTTGTACCAGCCTTGTCCAGGCAGAAGTCACGGAAGAATTCAATATTCATTCAGAACAGGTTTTTAACGACCAGGTAGATGATACCGGCCAGGAATATGAGGATGGATATCTTGTTGATGCCGTGCATCATCCGGATATTAAAATTGGAAGGCCGGTCGGGATCCTTCCTGCGGAAAAAATACCCCCACATTTCTCCCAGGTCGAGATATTCCCGAAGCGTCGGGCGTTCCTTGTTATTCTCCTTCTCCGATGTTGTTTCTGACATGTTTTCTTGTTTCTCAGTTAACTTAATTCGGGCTCTGTCCAGTTCCCGTCTTCCCGGATAATTTCTATCAATTCATCCACAGCCTTCTCGGAAGGGACTCCCCTTTTTACAACGTCCTGGCCTTTGTACAGGGTGATTTTCCCCTTTCCTGAGCCCACATACCCGTAGTCGGCATCGGCCATTTCTCCCGGACCGTTTACAATACAGCCCATGATTCCGATTTTAACACCTTTCAGGTGATCGGTGCGCTTACGGATTTTAGCGGTTGTTTCCTGTAAATCAAACAAGGTACGTCCGCACGACGGACAGGAGATATATTCGGTTTTGGTCATTCGGGTACGGGCCGCCTGCAGGATACCGAACGCCGTTTTATTGTACATGTCGATCAGGTCCACCCGTGACGAATGATCAGGGGCATTCACCTGTCCGGTATGCAGGATCACCCCATCACCAAGTCCGTCAATAAGCAAACCGCCCATATCGGTAGCTGCATACAATTGCAGCGTATCTTCCGACAGCTCGGGAAAGCTTCGCTCAATCACCACCGGATGTTTTAACCCCCTGGAAATAAGTTCAAAGAAAATCCTTCGCAGTGCAGGCATGGCATGGGCATTCCGGGTACAGAGCCACAAGACCAGGGACTTATCGTCACTGACAGCGTCAAAGAGGTCATCATTCCATTCAGCCGTATCCGCCCGGAGAAAATTGAGGGCAGGATGCGCAGGGTCCCGGGACAGGTATTCATCAGCCGTAAAGACCGGAAGGCAGTGTACCTGGTCTTCCAGGTTCTTCCAGGTGTCATAATGTACAATCTGTTTAAGCCCGTTGGGAAGCATGAAAGGAACCGGTTCCTTACCTGCGAACAGGTAGTCGGCACCGAGATCATTCATTTTCCATTTATCGGGTTCGGGCAGGTAAAAATGTCCTACCGCCCTGAGGTCTGTATAATCGCCCGTTTGTAACTGGCTGACATCGGCGATGACCCTGG